>NZ_JBVJYZ010000005.1:0-325965 GCF_055600045.1 Streptomyces sp. NPDC038280 | reverse complement strand
ACGACGCTCGAAGGAACGGCCACCACGGTCGTCACGGTTGAAGCCACCCGACGGACGGTCGTCACGACGGAAACCACCGGACGGACGGTCGTTGTCCCGACGGAAGCCACCGGACGGACGGTCGTTGTCACGACGCTCGAAGGAACGGCCACCACGGTCGTCACGGTTGAAGCCACCCGACGGACGGTCGTCACGACGGAAACCACCGGACGGACGGTCGTTGTCACGGCGGAAGCCGCCCGAGGGACGGTCGTCACGACGGAAGCCGCCACGGTCCCCGCGGTCGCCACCGCGGTCACGGCGCTCGTAGTTGCCGCGGTCGTCGCGGAACGCCGGGCGCTCCTCGCGGGACTCGCGCACCGGCTCCGGCGTCGCGGCGGCCGCGACAGCCTGCGCGACCTCGGCCTCGGCGGCCTCGGTCACCTCGGCGACCGCGGTCTCCGGGTCCTCGCCACGCTCGCGGGCGGCGCGGGCCACCAGACGGTCGGCCTCCTCGCGCAGCTCGGCGGCGCGGCGCTGGACGCGCTCCAGCTGCTTGGTGAGGTCGACGACCTCGCGCTCGGCCTGCTTGGCGGCGTTGTTCGCGGAGTCGGCCTGGACCTCGGTCAGCGAACGGGCGCCGGTGATCTCGGCGACCTCCGGGTCGAAGGCGCCGGCGCTCTGGATGATGTGGCGCGAGGCGTCGACGCCCGCGTCCTCCATCAGCCGGAAGATCTGGCGGCGCTGGTGCGGCAGCGACAGCGAGACGACGACACCGGACTTGCCGGCACGGGCGGTACGGCCCGAGCGGTGCAGGTAGTCCTTGTGGTCACCGGCCGGGTCCACGTTGAGGACCAGGTCGATGCCGTCGACGTGGATGCCGCGCGCGGCCACGTCGGTGGCGACGAGCGCGTTGACGTAACCCTTCTTGAAGTCCTCGAGGACTCGGGTACGCGCGCCCTGGGTCATGCCGCCGTGCAGCGCGTCGGCCTTCACGCCCGACTCGCACAGCTGCTCGGCGATGCGGTCCGCGCCCAGCTGGGTGCGGACGAAGATGATCGTGCGGCCCTTGCGGGCGGCGATGGCGGCCGTGACCGGCGCCTTGTCCTTCGGCTTCACGACCAGGACGTGGTGGGTCATCGTCGAGACGTTGCCCTGCGCGCTGTCGACCTCGTGCGTGACGGGGTTCGTCAGGTAGCGCTTGACCAGGGTGCTGATCTCGTTCTCCATGGTGGCGGAGAAGAGCATGCGCTGGCCGCCGCCGGGGATCTGGTCGAGCAGCTCGGTGACCTCGGGCAGGAAGCCCAGGTCGGACATCTGGTCGGCCTCGTCGAGGACGGCGACCTGGACGTTGGCGAGCGAGCAGGCGCCGCGGTTGATGAGGTCACGCAGTCGGCCCGGAGTGGCGACGAGGACGTCGACGCCGCGCTCCAGGGCGTAGATCTGGTTGCTCATCGACGTACCGCCGCAGACGACCTTCATCTTCAGGCCGAGCACGTCGCCGTACGGCTGGAGCGCGTCCGCGACCTGCATCGCCAGCTCACGCGTCGGCGTGAGGATGATCGCGCGGGGCTTCTTCTTCTCGGTGACGCCGCCGGCCAGCGCGGCCAGGGTCGGCAGACCGAACGAGAGGGTCTTGCCGGAGCCGGTGCGGCCGCGGCCGAGGATGTCCTTGCCGGCCAGGGCGTCCGGGATGGTCGCGGCCTGGATCGGGAAGGGCGTGGTCACACCGTTCTGCGCGAGCTTGCGCACGACGCCCTCGGGCAGCCCGAGGTCGGCGAAGGTGACGGTCGGCTCGGAGGACTCTTCGGCCTCGGCGGCCTCTACGGCCTCCGGAGCCTCAGGGGCGTCGACGACGGCCTCGGGGGCCTCGACGACAGCGATCTCGACGGCAGCCGACTCGTCGTTGTTCTCGGGCAGGACGGCGTGGTCAGAACTGAAAATGGACATGCGAAATGCGAAACCTTCCGGAGTCTCGGCACGCGCCCGTCAACTCCGTGTGTTTCGCAAAAGACCGCCTCAATGCGGTCAGCCACGGCAAGGGAGAGTACGCGCCACACGGCGCTCTTCTGTGTCGGCGCCGGGCAAATGGGATCAAACGATCTACCACCATACGCACCCTCCCCCGCCCATGGCAAACCGGGGTTCGTCACACCGGCCCGACCTGCGGTGATGCCTCCGGCTCGGACCGCATCCCATGCCCGTCCGCCGCCGTCATCGCCCCCATGTGGGTCTCCGCGGCGGGCGACGCGGACGGCGGGTCGGACGGCTTCGGGGTCGGCTCCGGCGTCGGGCTCGGCGGCTCCTCCACCGGCGGGGTCGGCGTCGGCGTGACCGGCTCCTCGGTCGGCGGCGTCGGGTCTCCCCCACCCGGCTCCGGGTCCTGCGGAGGCTGCGGCTGCCCGTCCGGCTTACCGCCGACCGGGGGATTCAAGGACGGCGCCGCGGACCCGCCGGGGGCCGGGGACGCGGTGGAGCCGTCGTCCGCCCCCTCGCTCCCGCTCTCGCCGTTCTTGCCCGTCGCGCCCGCCGGGCCGTGACCGCTACGGCCCTGCCTGCCGCCGGGCGCCACGCCCCCGCCATCCGGGTGGGCCGCCGCTCCCCGGCGCTCGGCCGACTTGGCGGGCGCCGGCTTCCCGCCGTCGTCGCCGACACTCATACAACCGCTCAGCCCGCTTGCGGAGGCCGCGACCGCGAGTGCGGTGACGGCCCATCTGACGGGGACGGGCAACTGGCGCACGAGCGGCACCTCCAGGGCACGGACGGCAGGGATCTTGGGCTTCGGGAACGCGGAGTCCCCCTGCCCAACTCCCTGCGCACCGCTGGGGACACGCCCGTGGAGCCGCCCCGGCCCCTGCCGCCCTCCCCGGGGCTCAGCCGTACCCGAGCGCGTGCAACCGCTCGTCGTCGATGCCGAAGTGGTGGGCGATCTCGTGCACCACCGTGACCTCGGTCTCCTCCACCACGTCCTCGCGCGACTCGCACATCCGCAGCGTCGGACCCCGGTAGATCGTGATCCGGTCCGGCAGCACACCGGCGTACCACTCGCCGCGATCCGTCAGCGGCGTTCCCTCGTACAGCCCAAGCAGCTCCGGGTCCTCGGGAGACGGCTCGTCCTCCACGAACACCGCGACGTTGTCCATCAGCCGGGTCAGCTCCGGCGGGATCCTGTCCAGCGCCTCGGCGACCAGTTCCTCGAACTCCTCGCGTGTCATCTCCAGCACGCCACCATTGTCACGCAGTTAACACAGGCCCACGCCGGGGCAAGGACGGAGCATGGACCCGCACCTTCCCGGGCATACGGCGCCAATGGCCCGAGACCTCCTCGTCACGCCCTCGCCCCTGCGCCGCGCCCTCGGCCTGATCGGTGTCGTCCTGCTCGGCGCCTGGCTCGGGCTGCTGACGGTCGACAGCATCGGAGCCGTACGCACGCCCGTCGGCCCCGTGGACACCCGGATGGCCCTGAAGCCCTCCCTGACCGGCGGCACCCGGATCGACGTCCCGCCCCTCGGCGCCCTCGACCTCGACTCCCACGCCTCGCCGCTCCGCCTCGACGTCGGGGTCGACCGGCTCGACCCGGTCCGCGCCCAGGCCCTGGTCGAGCACCCCGAACGCATCTCGGGCCTCCAGGAGGAGATCGCCCAGGACGTCGCCGACGGCACCCGCGACCTGGTCGTACGGTCGGCGGTCGCCGTCGTCTGCGGCTCCACCGCGCTCGCCCTGGCCGTCTACCGCCGCCCCCGGCGCGCCCTCGCCGCCGGTGGCCTCTCGATCGTCCTGCTCGCCGCCTGCGGCGTCGGCACGTACGCCACCTGGAGCCCGAAGTCCGTGCTGGAGCCCCGCTTCTCCGGGCTGCTCTCCTCCGCCCCCTCCGTGGTCGGCAACGCCCGCTCGATCGTCACCGAGTTCGACGTCTACCAGCAGGAGTTGGCGCGCCTGGTCACCAACGTCACCAAGCTCTACGACGCCACCTCGACGCTGCCGACCTACCAGCCGGACCCCGGCACGATGCGCGTCCTGCACGTCTCCGACATCCATCTCAACCCAGCGGCCTGGCGGATCATCGCCAGCCTCGTGGAGCAGTACGACATCGACGTGATCATCGACTCCGGCGACACCATGGACCACGGCAGCGCCGCCGAGAACGGTTTCCTCGACTCGATCCCCGACCTCGGGGCGCCCTATGTCTGGGTGCGCGGCAACCACGACTCCCAGGTCACCCAGGAGTACGTGTCCCAGCTGAAGAACGCCTACGTCCTCGACGAGGGCTCGGCGGTCACCGTCGCGGGCATCAGGATCGCGGGCATGGGCGATCCGCAGTTCACCCCCGACCGCTCGGTGAGCGTCCCCGGCGTGGACGCGGAGCACGCGGCCGGCGTCCGCCTCGCCGCCGCCCTGCGCGGCCAGAAGCGTGCCGGCACCCCCGCCGACATCGCCGTCGCCCACGACCCGGCCGCGGCCCGCGAGACGGACGGCGAGGTTCCGCTGGTCCTGGCCGGCCATCTGCACCACCGCGAGAACATCGTCCTGCCCCGGGGTACCCGGCTGCGCGTCGAGGGCTCGACGGGCGGCGGCGGGCTGCGCGCGGTGCAGAACGAGAAGCCGGAGAAGGTCCGCGCCTCCGTCCTGTACCTCGACCGGGCGACCCGCCGGATCCAGGCCTGGGACGAGGTCACGCTCGGCGGTCTGGGGCTGACGACGGCCGAGGTCAGCCGCCATGTCCCGGAGGTGCTCCAGGCCCGGGCGCCCTAGCCGCGGAAACCGTTTTGGCGATAGCTCCCCGCATCCCATATGCTTCTCACGTCCCCGACGCGCTGCGAAGCGCCCAGGTGGGCCCTTAGCCCTCATCGTCTAGTGGCCCAGGACGCCGCCCTTTCAAGGCGGTAGCACGGGTTCGAATCCCGTTGGGGGCACGCTTTACCGTGTGCGAGACTAGTGCTCGCACATAAGCTTGGTCCTGTGGAGCAGTTTGGAGTGCTCGCCACCCTGTCAAGGTGGAGGCCGCGGGTTCAAATCCCGTCAGGACCGCTGCGATCTCTCGTGGATCGCGTCCTCTGGCTCTTTCGAGCCGGGGATACCCCAGGCTGGGTAGCTCAGTTGGTACGAGCGATCGCCTGAAAAGCGATAGGTCGCCGGTTCGACCCCGGCCCCAGCCACCACTCGAAGGCCCCGTCCTCTGGACGGGGCCTTCGTCGTGTCAGACCCGCTCCTCCTCCCGGCGGCGCCACCCCCGGACCGCCAGGACGACGGCGACGACCCCGAGCACCACCATCAGCAGGGCCCAGTCCGGGACCGCGCGGCCGAGCACCGACACCCGCTCCTCCACCGCGAACGAATCGTCCACCGACAGCAGCCCCGGCAGGGCCGTCGTGCCGTCGAAGGCCAGGAACAGCGTGCCGATCCCGACGAAGAAGAGGCCGGACAGCAGCGATGTCGTATGCAGTTCGAAGCGGCCGAGCCGCACCGGACGGCCCCGCAGCCAGCGCCGGCGCCCCAGGTCGTACCGCTCCCAGAGCAGCGCGAGGACGAAGAGGGGGACGGCCATCCCCAGGGCGTAGACGGCGAGAAGCAGCCCGCCGTACACCGGGCTGCCACCGAGCGCGGCCACCGTCAGCACGCTGCCCAGGATCGGCCCGGCACAGAACCCGGCCAGGCCGTAGACCAGACCCAGGGCGTAGACCGAAAGGGCGGTCGTCGGACGGATCCGGACGCTCGCCTCGGCGATACGGCGGGAGGCGAAGCCCATGCCAAGGATCTGGAGCACCCCCAGGACGATGATCAGCCAGCCGCCGAGGGCCACGAGGAGGTCGCGGTGGCCGTAGAAGAGCCGCCCGGCCAGCGACCCGGCGGCGCCGAGCGGCACAAGCGTGGTGGCCAGACCGGCGTAGAAGATTCCGGTCCGGGCGAGCAACCGGGTGGGGCTGTCGACGGAGTACGCGAAGAACGCCGGGAGCAGCAGCGCGCTGCAGGGGCTGAGCAGGGCCAGAAGGCCGCCGAGGAAGGCGGCCAGATAGCCGGCGTCGGTGGTCACTTCCGGCCCCCGGTCGCGGAGGCGGAGGGAGCGGGGGCGGAGGGGGTCGGGGAAGCGGCGGTGGCCGTCTTCCTCGCTGCCTCGATGGCGGCGGTGAAGGTCTCCATGGACTGGGCGCCCGCGATCGGCCGGCCGTTGATCAGGAAGGACGGCGTGGAGGTGGCGCCGAGGCCGTACCCCTCGTCCTGGTCGCGCTTCACGGCGTTCCTCGCCCCGTCCGCGTCGAGATCGCGGGTGAAGCGGTCGAGATCGGCCACCCCCGCCTCCCGCGCGAGGGTCCTGAGCCGGTCCGTACCGAAGCCCTTCTGCTTGGCGCCCTCGGCGTACGCGGCCTTGTGGAACTCCCAGAACCGGCCCTGCCGCCCGGCCGCCCAGGAGGCCCGCGCGGCCGCCTCCGACTCCTCGCCGAAGATCGGGAAGTTGCGCCATTCGATGCGCAGGGTGCCGTTGTCCACGTACTTCTCGATCAGCTCGGGCTCGGTGTCGCGGGCGAACTGTCCGCAGTAACCGCACGTGAAGTCGGCGTACTCGATCAGGACGACGGGCGCGTCCGCCCGGCCGCGCGCCAGCGCGTCGGACGCGTCGCGGCGGGCGAGCTTCGTCAGCTCCGGGTAGACCCCCGCCCGCGGGTCGGCGGAGACGACGGCGGCGGGGCCGGAGCCGGCGGACCCGGGACCCTCCGGCCGGGTGGCGGTGTACGAGGCGACACCGAGCAGCACGGCGGCGACGGCGACACCGGCGCCGATGAGCAGCGGCTTGGACGTGGAGGGGGACAGGGGAAGGGGCATGGCGGAGCTCCTGGGCGCGCGTGGTGCGTAAGAGGTACGAAAGGGACCGGCTAGGGCGAGAGTGGCTCGCGCCGGTCCTACACGCGCAGGATCGAGAGGTCCTCGGGAGAGGGCGGTGCGACAGCCGGCGGCGCCCGCCCGGCGGAGAGACGCCGTACGTCGGTTCCGGCGCCCCGGATGCCGTGGGTGCCGTGCGCGTCGTACAGCGCGGGCAGCAGCTCCCCGAAGGCGCCGGACCGGGGCGGAGTCGCGGGCCCGGCCCCGCCCGCGTGGGGCGTGCGCTCCCCGCAGCCGGGCGGCCCCGGGTCGCCCACCACGACGGCGGGCGCACGGGTCACGGCCCTGGTGCTCGGTTCACCGACGTACGGTCCATGGGTCACGGGGCCCGTGGCCGTGCCACCGACGTACGGCCCGTGACTCACGGCCTTCATGGCCGGCGCGCCGCCGCTCCCGACGCGTGGGCCGCCTCCCCCAGAAGTTCCGCCGCCGCACACCAGCACCCCCGCGAGCAGAGCCACCAGCAGAGCCACCAGTGCGGCCGGAACGCGGCCGGCGCGGTGGCTGAAGCGGGGCATCGGGGCGGCTCTCCTGTCCGTACGGTGATCGCGGGGAGGGGCCGCGTCCGCCCGAAATGGTACGTGTCGGCGCCCCCGCGACGGCGAAACCCCGCGCGTCGGCGGCGAACCCGACGGCCCCATCGATAATCGGTTCGCCACCCTCTCTTCCCGGGTGCGATCCTGGAGACCGTATGTCTACTTCCTTCGCCGCTCTCCAGACACTGCTGGCCGAGGTCTCGCTGCGGGACGCGCACCGGCTCGGCCGCCGTCTCGAAGGCGCCCGCCGCATCCGTAAGCCCGAAGCCCGGGACGCCGTGCTGGACGAGATCGCCGCCGAGGCCGGCAAGGCCAAGGAGCGGATCGACCGGCGCGCCTCCCGCGTACCCGAGATCACGTATCCCGCGCAGCTCCCGGTCAGCCAGAAGAAGGACGCGATCCTGGAGGCGATACGGGACCATCAGGTCGTGATCGTCGCCGGTGAGACCGGGTCCGGCAAGACGACACAGATCCCGAAGATCTGTATGGAGCTCGGCCGGGGCGTGCGGGGCATGATCGGCCACACACAGCCCCGCCGTATCGCGGCCCGCACGGTCGCCGAGCGGGTCGCCGACGAGCTGAACACCCCGCTCGGCGAGGCGGTCGGCTGGAAGGTCCGGTTCACCGACCAGGTCAACCAGGACGCGACCTTCGTCAAGCTGATGACGGACGGCATCCTGCTCGCCGAGATCCAGACGGACCGCGAGCTGCGCGCCTACGACACGATCATCATCGACGAGGCCCACGAGCGGTCCCTCAACATCGACTTCCTGCTCGGCTATCTGGCCCAGCTGCTGCCCAAGCGCCCGGACCTCAAGGTCGTCATCACCTCCGCGACGATCGACCCGGAGCGCTTCTCCCGCCACTTCGGCGACGCCCCGATCGTCGAGGTCTCGGGCCGTACGTACCCGGTCGAGGTCCGCTACCGGCCCCTCCTGGAAGAGGACTCCGAGGAGTCCGACCGCGACCAGATCACCGCGATCTGCGACGCCGTCGACGAGCTCCAGTCGGAGGGCCCGGGCGACATCCTGGTCTTCCTCTCCGGCGAGCGCGAGATCCGCGACACCGCCGACGCGCTCCTGAAGAAGAAGCTCCGGAACACCGAGGTGCTCCCCCTCTACGCCCGGCTCTCGCACGCCGAGCAGCACCGCGTCTTCCAGGCCCACTCGGGCCGCCGGATCGTCCTCGCGACGAATGTCGCCGAGACGTCCCTGACCGTCCCCGGCATCAAGTACGTGATCGATCCGGGCACCGCCCGCATCTCCCGCTACAGCCACCGCACCAAGGTCCAGCGCCTCCCCATCGAGCGGATCAGCCAGGCCAGCGCCAACCAGCGCAAGGGCCGCTGCGGCCGCACGTCGGACGGCATCTGCGTCCGGCTGTACGACGAGGACGACTTCCTCGGCCGCCCCGAGTTCACCGACGCCGAGATCCTGCGCACCAACCTCGCGTCCGTCATCCTCCAGATGACCGCGGCGGGCCTCGGCGACATCGAGAAGTTCCCCTTCATCGACCCGCCGGACCACCGCAACATCCGCGACGGCGTCCAGCTCCTCCAGGAGCTCGGTGCGCTGGACCCCGTACAGAAGGATCCGAAGAAGCGGCTCACGGACATGGGCCGCAAGCTCGCCCAGCTCCCGGTCGACCCGCGGCTCGCCCGGATGGTCCTGGAGGCCGACAAGAACGGCTGCGTGCGCGAGGTGATGGTGATCGCCGCCGCGCTCTCCATCCAGGACCCGCGCGAGCGACCGGCCGAGAAGCAGGCGCAGGCCGACCAGCAGCACGCCCGCTTCAAGGACGAGACGTCCGACTTCCTGGCCTATCTGAACCTCTGGCGCTACATCCGTGAGCAGCAGAAGGAGCGCGGCTCCTCCGCCTTCCGCCGGATGTGCAAGCAGGAGTACCTGAACTTCCTGCGCATCCGCGAGTGGCAGGACATCTACAGCCAGCTGCGTACGGTCGCCAAGACGATGGGCATCCATCTCAACGAGGACGACGCTCCCGAGCAGTCCGTCCATGTCTCACTGCTCTCCGGCCTGCTGTCCCACATCGGCATGAAGGACATCAAGGAGGGCGCGAAGAACGAGTATCTGGGCGCCCGCAGCGCCAAGTTCGCGGTCTTCCCCGGCTCCGCGCTCTTCAAGAAGCCGCCGCGGTTCCTCATGTCCGCCGAGCTGGTGGAGACCTCGCGGCTGTGGGCGCGGGTCAACGCGAAGATCGAGCCCGAGTGGGTCGAGCCGCTCGCCCAGCATCTGATCAAGCGCACCTACAGCGAGCCGCACTGGGAGAAGGACCAGGCGGCCGTGATGGCGTACGAGAAGGTCACGCTGTACGGCGTGCCGATCGTGGCCCAGCGCAAGGTGAACTTCGGCCGGATCGACCCGGAGGCGTCCCGCGAGCTGTTCATCCGCAACGCCCTGGTCGAGGGCGACTGGCGCACGCACCACAAGTTCTTCGCCGACAACCGCAAGCTCCTCACCGAGGTCGAGGAGCTGGAGCACCGCGCCCGCCGCCGGGACATCCTGGTCGACGACGAGACCCTCTTCGACTTCTACGACCAGCGGGTCCCCGAACACGTCGTGTCCGGGGCGCACTTCGACTCCTGGTGGAAGCACAAGCGCCATGAGGCACCGGACTTCCTCGACTTCGAGCGCGAGATGCTCATCAACGAGAAGGCCGGGGCGGTCACCAAGGACGACTATCCCGACTCCTGGCGCCAGGGCCGGCTGAAGTTCAAGGTGACGTACCAGTTCGAGCCGGGCGCGGACGCCGACGGTGTCACCGTCCATGTGCCGCTCCAGGTGCTGAACCAGGTCACCGACGAGGGCTTCGACTGGCAGATCCCGGGCCTGCGCGAGGAGGTCGTGGTGGAGCTGATCCGCTCGCTGCCGAAGCCGATACGCCGCCACTACGTGCCGGCGCCGAACTACGCGTCGAAGTTCCTGGAGAGGGCCGTCCCCCTGCAGGAGCCCCTGACGGTGACGCTGGCCCGTGAGCTCCAGCGGATGGTCGGTGTCCCGGTCACCGCCGATGACTTCGACCTGACGCGCGTCCCCGACCACCTGAAGATCACCTTCCGGATCGTTGACGAGCGCCGCCGGAAGCTCGCCGAGGACAAGGACCTGGAGGCCCTCAAGCTCCAGCTGCGCCCGAAGGCCCGTCAGGCCCTCTCCCAGGCCGCCGCGGCGACCGCGGGGCCGAGCGGGGAGTCGATCGAGCGCACGGGCCTGACGGACTGGACGATCGGCACGCTGACGAAGGTCTTCGAGACCCGGCGCGCCGGCCAGCCGGTGAAGGCCTTCCCGGCGCTCGTGGACGCCGGTGACACCGTCTCCGTACGCCTCTTCGACACCGAGGCGGAACAGGCCCAGGCGATGTGGCGGGGCACCCGGAAGTTGATCATGCTCAACATCCCGGTGAACCCCGCCAAGTTCGCCTCGGACAAGCTCAGCAACCAGCAGAAGCTCGCCCTGTCCCGCAATCCGCATGGCTCGGTGCAGGCCCTCTTCGACGACTGCGCGACCGCCGCGGCGGACAAGCTGATCGGCGACCACGGAGGGCCGGCCTGGGACGAGGAATCGTTCCGGAAGCTGTACGACAAGGTCCGCGCCGACCTCGTCGACACGACCGTACGGACCGTCGGGCAGGTCCAGCAGATCCTGGCCGCCTGGCAGGCCTGCGAGCGCCGTCTGAAGGCCACCAACAGCCTCGTCCTGGTCGCCAACGTCCAGGACGTACGGCAGCAGCTGGCGGCCCTCATGCCGGCGGGCTTCGTCACGAAGACCGGCCTGCGCCGCCTGCCGGACCTCATGCGCTACCTGGTGGCCGTGGACCGCCGCCTCCAGCAGATGCCGTCGGCGGCGCAGCGCGACACCACGCGCATGGAGAAGGTCCACGAGATGCGGGACGAGTACGCCTGGCTGTTGGAGCAGCTCCCCCAGGGACGGCCGGTACCCCAGGAGGTACGGGAGATCCGCTGGATGATCGAGGAGCTGCGGGTCAGCTACTTCGCCCACGCGCTGGGCACGGCGTACCCCGTCTCCGACAAGCGGATCGTGAAGGCGATCGACGCGGCGGCACCGTGACACGGTGATCGCCCGGAGTGAGTTCGACCGGACCCTCTGACCTGCTGTACAGTCTCTCTCGCAGCCAAGCGCAAGTACGAGCTGCGAAACCTGGTCCTGTGGAGCAGTTTGGAGTGCTCGCCACCCTGTCAAGGTGGAGGCCGCGGGTTCAAATCCCGTCAGGACCGCAGAAAACGAAGGCCCGTGCCGAAAGGCGCGGGCCTTCGTCGTGCGCGCGTATTGACGCGCGTCGGGAACCACCGGTACCCCTGCATCAGGGAATCGGGGGCCCACACCGGAGGTGACGCGCATGGCCGCTGCGTCCACTGCCAGACACGAGACCCGAGCGCTGCTGCGCGCCCATCTGGCGGCCGCGTCCCGGTACGGACATGTCACGCGCCACTGCCCCGTCTGTCATCGCCTCCTGCGCCTCGCCATGGAGTTGCCCCCCACGGCCGACGAGCCGGTCCCCCAGGGCTCCCTCACGGACGATCTCGCGGACGAACCCACGGACGAGCCCCCACACGGCCCCGCGCACGACTCCACCGACGACCCCCGGGCCGCGGGCGAAAGTCCCACCACCCCATGAGCATCGGCGTGTTGGCCGGCTCCTCTACGGCGGCAGGCTGTTACATGGCAAGAGTTTGACGGTGTGACGGGTGTCACCGAACGAGTTTCGGAAACACCCCCACTTACCTCCCCCCTACACCAGACCAATTTAATATGTGCAATTGCACGGCCCCCAAGACTCTCTCGCCGCCTTCCCCCGCACCCCTCCCCCCAGGCATCCGCCCGCCCCTCCGGGCATAAAAAAGATCGCGCTGGACCCGGCGGAGTCCAGCGCGATCGAAGACGAAGGCCTGTTGGGGCAGGCAGCCGCCGTTGGAGCTAGGGGTGGGCCGACCGGATTGGGGGATCCGGAAACGCCCGGTTCATCGGGGTGTTCAGGCCTCGCTGCGCTGCTGCGGAATACCCGCAAGCAGTGCGCGGACCTCTGCCTCGCGATAGCGGCGATGTCCACCAAGCGTGCGGATGGACGTGAGCTTGCCCGCCTTCGCCCAACGGGTCACCGTCTTCGGGTCCACGCGGAACATCGTGGCAACCTCAGCGGGGGTCAGCAGCGGCTCGGCATCAGGGGTGCGAGCGGTCATGAGCGGCCTCCTCGGGAGAACCGAACCTTCTCGGTTCTTTCCTCTAAATTCTGCACCTTGACCCGCGTTGCCCGAAATGGCGGACGCGAGCCGAGTCGGTTATAGGACGAACGGCTTGTCCTCGGCACTACAACTACACCATCTGTCCAGCCACGTCGGCCAAACCGATGGAATTGCCCTCTCAGGTGTTCATCAGCGGCGGAAGCCGATGGACCATGCCATAGCGGACAGTCACGTCACAGTGACGATCAGTCACAGAGCGATCAGGAGTCGTCAGACCCCCCATAGAGTGCAATGCTGAGCAATTCCGCCCCTAGTGGGACGGAAGGAACCCTCCCCGGACTCCTTGTCCTATTTTGGCACGAGGGTGGGTGATGGGCGCAAGGGTGCAGTAAGTGCGATCCGTCACCCTTGAGTCAAAGGCCCGGATCGGGACCTACGTCCCGACGGTGACGCGCGGCGGGCCCCTCTTCCCTTCCGCGTGGGGTCAGTTGGCGAACTGCCGGTCGCGGATCGCCCGCCACCGTTCCATCAGCCGCTCGTACGCCGCGTTCGCCGCCTCGCCGTCGCCGACCCGCAGCGCCGCGATCCCCTCGGCCACATCGGCCGCCGACCGGTCGTCCTCCAGCTGGCGCGCCGACAGCGCGTGCACCAGGCCGCCGTAGTCGAGTTCGACCAGCGAGCGGGGATGGAACTCCTCCAGCCACCGCCCCACGTCCACCAGGCCCTCGGTCAGCGGGCCTTCCTCCGTCGTCTCGCGCAGCGTCCGCAGCCCCCGCGCCAGCCGGCGCCGCGCCTGGACCATCGGCGTGCGGTAGCGCAGCACCGGAGGCTCCCCCGGGCCCCGGGCGGGGACGTACTCCCGCTCCTCGTCGGTGAAGAGCGCGAACCAGCGCACCGGGACCTGCCACACCGAGGTCCGGATCCACGGCCGGGCGTCCGGGTTCCGGTCCCGCCACCGCTCGTAGTCCGCCTCCGCCTGCCCCCGGACCACCGGTGGCAGCACCGCGTCCAGAAGCGACGCCGGCAACTGCCGTCCCAGCTCCTCCAGGGCGAGCCAGCCGCGCAGCCGGGTCCGCCACGGACAGACGCACACCACCCCGTCCACCAGGGCGACGAAGGCGTCCCCGCTCTCATGGACCGGCACCGCGACCGGTGGGGTCGGCAGCAGGTCGGCCAGCGACCGCCGCAGCTCGTCCTGCGCCGTGGGGGTGGCCGCGCGCCGGGCGTAGCGGGCCCAGTGACCGCGCTCCGGCTCGGGGAAGGCCGCCAGCGGTTCGTACACGCGCAGATAGGAGGCGTACGGGACGAGGACCGAAGACACCGCGGGCATGTCGCAAATCCTTCCATGCGGGTACTCCGGGAGGGGGTGATCCTGAGCACTGCGTCGGATCTACGCACGCGTAGGACTTACTCTCTTGCCGAAGCGGCCCCGAAACGGGCCGCGGAGCCCTTCCCCCACCCGCAGGAGGGGCGTTCAACCGCCGCTTCGTACTTGGGAGTCACCACAGTGACCGATGTGACCGGCGTTCCTGTCGACGTACTGCACACCTTGTTCCACTCGGAGCAGGGTGGCCACGAGCAAGTCGTGCTGTGCCAGGACCGCGCCTCCGGCCTCAAGGCCGTCATCGCCATCCACTCCACCGCCCTGGGCCCGGCCCTCGGCGGCACCCGTTTCTACCCCTACGCCTCCGAGGAAGCGGCCGTCGCCGACGCGCTGAACCTCTCCCGGGGAATGTCGTACAAGAACGCCATGGCCGGCCTCGACCACGGCGGCGGCAAGGCCGTGATCATCGGTGACCCGGAGCTGATCAAGACCGAGGAGCTGCTGCTGGCCTACGGCCGGTTCGTGGCCTCGCTCGGCGGCCGCTACGTCACGGCCTGCGACGTCGGCACCTATGTGGCCGACATGGACGTGGTGGCCCGGGAGAACCCCTGGACCACGGGCCGTTCCCCCGAGAACGGCGGCGCCGGGGACTCCTCGGTGCTCACCGCCTTCGGTGTCTTCCAGGGCATGCGGGCCTCGGCCCAGTTCGCCTGGGGCGACCCGTCGCTGCGCGGCCGCAAGGTCGGCGTCGCGGGTGTCGGCAAGGTCGGTCACTACCTGGTCGAGCACCTCCTGGAGGACGGCGCCGAAGTCGTCGTCACGGATGTCCGCGAGGAGTCGGTGCGCCGGATCACTGACAAGTTCCCGCAGGTCACCGTGGTAGCGAACACCGACGAGCTGATCCGCCTCGAGGGCCTGGACGTCTACGCCCCCTGCGCGCTCGGTGGTGCCCTCAACGACGAGACGGTGCCCGTACTGACCGCCAAGATCGTCTGCGGCGCGGCCAACAACCAGCTCGCGCACCCGGGTGTCGAGAAGGACATCGCGGACCGCGGGATCGTCTACGCCCCCGACTACGTCGTCAACGCGGGCGGGGTCATCCAGGTCGCCGACGAGCTGCACGGCTTCGACTTCGACCGGTGCAAGGCGAAGGCCGCGAAGATCTTCGACACCACGCTCGCCATATTCGCACGTGCGAAGGCGGACGGGATTCCGCCGGCCGCCGCGGCCGACCGGATCGCCGAGCAGCGGATGGCGGAGGCTCGCGCCGCCCGTGCGAAGTAGCGCGCGGAACCAGGTGTGACAGGAGGGTCGACCCGCCGCCAGTGAGTTGGACGATCGCACGGACGTCCGTCCGAGCGATCGTCCACGCGTTCGCCAAGAGCGAGACAAGACTCACGAACGGTCGGCGGGTCGGCCGCCAAGAAGAGGTTAAAATCGCGGTTGACCAGCGAGGACAGGGCACCTCGAGGGTTCTGCACCGGGGCACGTCATGCGGGCGGCGTACCGTATGGCCGCGGAAGCAGGTACCGTTGAAGCCCTACGGACCGGTCCCTCTACGGAGAGCCCGTTCCGAACCATGAACGCGTGTCAAGACTCTGGGGCCGTCGAGCCCCGTCACCGAGGGGGTCGAGCCATGGGGCGCGGCCGGGCAAAGGCCAAGCAGACGAAGGTCGCCCGCCAGCTGAAGTACAGCAGCGGCGGGACTGACCTGTCGCGTCTGGCCAATGAGCTGGGCGCTTCGACTTCGAGTCAGCCGCCGAATGGCGAGCCGTTCGAGGACGACGACGAAGAAGACGACCCGTACGCGCAGTACGCGGATCTCTACAACGATGACGAGGACGAGGACGAAGAGTCCGGTCCGTCGTCTCAGCGTCGCGGTGCTTGACGCGCTTGACCTCGCACTGACGCACAACAGCAGCAGCACTCACCCGGTCCGGGGCCTCCCCGGACCGGGCTTTGTGCTGTTCAGCTCGCGTAGTCCCCGACCATCGTGGCGCCGGTCGCGTGGTCGCCGCGCTCGGTGATCTCACCCGCGACCCAGGCGTCCACGCCACGGTCCGCGAGGGTGGTCAGCGCCACGTCGACCGAGTCGGCCGGGACGACGGCCATCATGCCGACGCCCATGTTCAGCGTCTTCTCCAGCTCCAGGCGCTCCACCTGGCCCGCCTTGCCGACCAGGTCGAAGATCGCGCCCGGGGCCCAGCTGGAACGGTCGACCGTGGCGTGCAGCCCGTCCGGGACGACCCGGGCCAGGTTGGCGGCCAGGCCGCCACCGGTGATGTGGCTGAAGGCGTGCACATCGGTGGTCCGGGTCAGCGCCAGGCAGTCCAGCGAGTAGATCTTGGTGGGCTCCAGCAGCTCCTCGCCCAGCGTGCGGCCGAGCTCGTCGACCTGCTGGTCGAGGGTCATCCCCGCCCGGTCGAAGACCACATGCCGTACCAGGGAGTACCCGTTGGAGTGAAGGCCGGAGGACGCCATGGCGATCACCGCGTCACCCGTACGGATACGATCCGCGCCGAGCAGACGGTCGTACTCCACGACACCCGTGCCGGCGCCGGCGACGTCGAAGTCGTCGGGGCCCAGGAGGCCGGGGTGCTCGGCGGTCTCGCCGCCCACCAGGGCGCAGCCGGCGAGGACACAGCCCTCGGCGATGCCCTTGACGATGGCCGCGACCCGCTCGGGGTGGACCTTGCCGACGCAGATGTAGTCGGTCATGAAGAGCGGCTCGGCGCCGCAGACGACGATGTCGTCCATGACCATCGCGACCAGGTCGTGGCCGATCGTGTCGTACACGCCCATCTGGCGGGCGATGTCGACCTTCGTACCGACGCCGTCGGTGGCGGAGGCCAGGAGCGGGCGCTCGTAGCGCTTGAGGGCGGAGGCGTCGAAGAGACCGGCGAACCCGCCGAGGCCGCCGAGGACCTCGGGGCGCTGCGTCTTCTTCACCCACTCCTTCATCAGCTCGACGGCGCGGTCGCCCGCTTCGATGTCGACGCCCGCGCTTGCGTAGCTGGCACCAGTGCCCGGGGACGGAGTCACCTGATCAGATGCAGGGGGCATGCTGAGAACTTTCGTGTCGTCACTGCGGTTACTGCGGGAGTCTTACGGGCGACGGAGCGCGTCGGCGGCGGCCGTGGCGGCCGGCCCGGCGGCGAGCTCGGACTCCAGGAGCTGCTTACCGAGCAGCTCGGGGTCCGGGAGGTCCATCGGGTACTCGCCGTCGAAGCAGGCGCGGCAGAGATTCGGCTTCTGGATCGTGGTCGCCTCGATCATCCCGTCGAGGGAGATGTACGAGAGCGAGTCGGCGCCCAGGGACTTGCCGATCTCCTCGATCGACATGCCGTTGGCGATCAGCTCCGCGCGGGTGGCGAAGTCGATGCCGAAGAAGCAGGGCCACTTCACCGGCGGCGAGGAGATCCGGATGTGGATCTCGGCGGCGCCGGCCTCGCGGAGCATCTTGACCAGGGCGCGCTGGGTGTTGCCGCGGACGATCGAGTCGTCCACGACCACCAGGCGCTTGCCCTTGATGACGTCCTTGAGCGGGTTCAGCTTCAGCCGGATGCCCAGCTGGCGGATGGTCTGCGAGGGCTGGATGAAGGTCCGGCCGACATAGGCGTTCTTGACCAGGCCCGCGCCGAAGGGGATGCCGCTCGCCTCGGCGTAGCCGATCGCGGCGGGGGTGCCGGACTCCGGCGTCGCTATGACCAGGTCCGCCTCGACCGGGGCTTCCTTGGCCAGTTTCCGTCCCATCTCCACACGGGAGAGATAGACGTTCCGGCCGGCGATGTCGGTGTCGGGGCGCGCCAGGTAGACGTACTCGAAGACACAGCCCTTGGGCTTCGCTTCCGCGAATCGAGACGTACGGAGACCGTTCTCGTCGATCGCGATCAGCTCGCCCGGCTCGACCTCGCGGACGAAGCTGGCGCCGCAGATGTCGAGGGCGGCGGTCTCGGAGGCGACCACCCAGCCCCGCTCCAGCCGGCCGAGGACCAGCGGGCGGATGCCCTGCGGGTCGCGGGCGGCGTAAAGGGTGTGCTCGTCCATGAAGACGAGGGAGAAGGCGCCCATGACATCGGGAAGGACCTTGGCGGCCGCCTCCTCGATGGTCAGAGGCTTGCCGTCGTCGTCGTACTGACCCGCGAGGAGCGCGGTGACGAGGTCGGTGTCATTGGTGGCAGCCACCTGAGTGGAACGGCCGTTCTCCTTGGGGAGAGCGGCGACCATCTCGGCGAGCTGCGCCGTGTTGACCAGATTGCCGTTGTGGCCGAGCGCGATCGAACCGTGGGCGGTTGCCCGGAAGGTCGGCTGCGCGTTCTCCCACACGGAGGCACCGGTGGTCGAGTAGCGGGCGTGACCGACCGCGATATGACCTTGGAGAGAACCGAGAGAGGTCTCGTCGAAGACCTGGGACACAAGGCCCATGTCCTTGAAGACGAGGATCTGGGAGCCGTTGCTGACCGCGATTCCCGCGGATTCCTGACCCCGATGTTGGAGGGCGTAGAGCCCGAAGTACGTGAGCTTTGCGACCTCTTCACCCGGAGCCCAGACACCGAAGACGCCGCAAGCGTCCTGGGGGCCTTTTTCGCCGGGAAGCAGATCGTGATTGAGTCGACCGTCACCACGTGGCACGCCACCGAGTGTAGGCGAGATCGACCACTGGTCCGAATTGGGGATGCGGACAGAGCGCGCGGGCGGCGCTTTGGAGGGTCCCACGGAGTGCGGGGCGCGAGAGGGCTCGCACGAGGGGCTCCTGGGCCCTGTCCACGGGGCTGACCTGGGGTTATGTTCCTTTTGGATCTCGTACGAACCTACTGGTCAGGGGTCACGCCGGGTCGTTCGCGAGGGGGTCGGCGGATGTGACTTAGTTCGCAACGGGCAGGTCCGGGAGCGGGCCGGCCACGAGTGGGCGGTGTGGCCCGCGCGGCGCAGAGCCCGCACCCCGGTGCGCTCGCGCGCCGGCGCCTCACGCTGCGCCGGCGCGTCCCGTGTCACTTCCGCTCGGCGTCCTCCGCCACCGCCGCGAGTCCCTTGCCGTTCGGCGCGGTGAGGGACAGACCGCGGTGCCGGAGCTGATGGGTCGCCTTGCTCTCGAACACCTTGAGCAGGGCGTTCTCCAGATCCATCTGCGGGTCGGGGCAGAGCATCCGGGTGGTGACGACCCGGCCGAAGGTGAGGGTCGAGCCGGACGCCTTGGCCGTCGTGTTGAAGCGGTTGCAGCCGAGGGTGCCACTCACGGACCCGTCCTTGCCGAAGACGAAGTGCGCCTTGCCCTCCGTACCGGCCGGCAGGGACGTCGCGGTGTCGCCGGAGGTGAGGGAGGTGACCGTCCAGGTGGTGCCGTGGAGCGGCGCGGGCGGCTGCGAGGTCAGGGCGATGGTGTCGCCCTCCCGCGTCGTCAGGGTGAGCCTGTCGTCGTCGAGCTTCGCCTTGAGCGTGCCCGAGAAGGCGCCGTTCAGCGCGGACTCGAAGGCCTGGAGCTCCGGCGGGCAGCCGATCTCGGTCGTCTCGCCGGGCTTCACCGTCAGGGTGTCGCCCGCGACGGTGACATCGGCCCGGAACTGGTTGCAGCCGGTAGTGCCCTTGGCCACACCCTTGGAGTCGATCTCGACACGGGCCGCGGCTGGGGCAGCGGTCTTCCGGCCGTCCACCGTCACGCTGTCGACGACCCAGTGGACACCCGTGACGGGCACGTCCGGGACGACCGAACCGCCCCCTCCTGGGCCGGACCCGGTCTGTGTTCCACAGGCGGTGACGAGCGCCAGGAGCGCCACGGCGGCGAGAGCGGTGCTGTGCTGCTTCTGCATACCGCTGGGACGGGACATCCCGGACTCCGGTTCCACGCCGGACTCCGCGTCGGGTTTCCTCCCGGGCTCCGCCCCTGGTCGCTGCGCGGCTCGCACGGCTCGCCTCAGCCCATGATCGGCAGCAGCTCGGCGAGATCGGCGCGCTCACCGCTCGCGTGCACCTGCGTCGCGTGGAGCGCCTCGCTCCACGTCGTACGCCCGGTGGCGAGCCGGATCCATGTCAGCGGGTCCGTCTCGATCACGTTCGGCGGGGTGCCCCGGGTGTGCCGGGGACCCTCGACGCACTGCACCACCGCGTACGGCGGAATCCGTACCTCCACCGAACCCCCCGGCGCCTTCACCGCGAGCGCGTCCGCCAGCAGTCGCGTGCAGGCTGCCAGCGCCTGCTTGTCGTACGGGATGCCGAGGCCCGTCGCGTCGTTGAGGTCGTCGGTGTGGACGATGAGTTCGACGGTCCGGGTGACGAGGAAGTCACCGAGCCACATCGCGCCGAACCGGGACGGCACCAGCCGGTCGTCCGGGGCCCCGGCCATCCGCTCGTTGTACAGGGCCTCGGTACGGCCGTACAGCTCCGCGAGATCCGCGTCGGCCGCGACGGCCCTGGTGTTCTCGTCGACCTGACCGGCGGCGGACTCGGTCGCGAACGGCCAGTCGAGCAGGGCGACTTCATGCCGTGCGGGCTCGGGCTCGCCGAGGTGGCGGGCGACGGATCCGACGGCCATGGCCAGATGCGCGGCGACCTCACGCACGGTCCAGTCACCGAGCCGGGTGGGCGCCTCCAGCTGCTCGGCCGTCAGCGTGAGCACCCCGACGCGGACGTGGTCGAACTGTGCGAGCACGGCGGCGCGCGTCTTGGCGGAGTCGTATCGGCGGGCGCGCCTCTTGGCCGGTGGCATGGGCCGAGGTTAATCCCTCCCACAGGACAGCGGCCCGGGACCCGACGGAAGATGGGAGAAGGCGCGAGTGCAGGAAGGGCGTGATCCACCTATGAGTGAGCACCCGGACAGTGCCCTGATCCGCCGGGGCTACGAAGCGTTCGAACGCGGCGACATGGAGACACTCGGCTCCCTGATGACCACGGACTGTGCTTACCACTCCCCCGGGGAGAGCCAGATCTCAGGGCACTTCAAGGGCCGGGACAACGTCCTGGAGCTGTTCGGACGGCTCTTCGAGCTCACCGGCGGCTCCATGCGGTCCGAGCTGCAGGGCGTCTTCCCGGACGGGCGCGGGCACGTCATGTCCGTCCACAAGCTGTACGCCGAGCGCGGGGACCGTGGCATAGAGATGAGGGGCGGTCTGTTCTTCACCATCATCGGAGGCAAGATCTCCGACATCGACGCGTGCGTCGAGGACATCGACCAATCGGACGCGTTCTGGGGCCAGGCCGCCTAGCCGGCCGCCGGTCCCACGCGACCGGAGCACGGCGGAGTCCGAAGGAACGGCGGAGCCCCCGTCCGGACCAGGTCCGGACGGGGGCCGCCTACAGCCGGGTGTCAGGCGAGCAGGCCCGGAATGGTCTGCTCGTGCGCCGTGCGCAGCTCGCTCAGCGCGATGCTGAACTGGCCCTGGACATCGACCTCTTCGCCGTCCACGACACCGATCCGGGTCGCGGGCAGACCCCGCGCTCCGCACATGTCGGTGAAGCGGAGCTCCTCGCTGCGCGGCACGGACACGACCGCGCGGCCCGCCGACTCGCTGAAGAGGAAGGTGAAGGCGTCCAGGCCGTCCGGGACGACCAGCCGCGCGCCGTTGTCGCCGCGCAGGCACGACTCCACGACCGCCTGGACCAGACCGCCGTCGGACAGGTCGTGCGCCGCGTCGATCATGCCGTCGCGGGAGGCCGCGATGAGGATGTCGCCGAGCAGCTTCTCCCGGTCGAGGTCCACCGTCGGCGGCAGACCGCCGAGGTGCTGGTGGACGACCTCGGACCAGGCCGAGCCGCCGAACTCCTCACGCGTGTCACCCAGCAGGTAGAGGAGCTGGCCCTCTTCCGCGAAGGCGATCGGCGTACGGCGGTTGACGTCGTCGATCACACCGAGCACCGCCACCACGGGGGTGGGGTGGATGGCGACCTCGCCGGTCTGGTTGTACAGCGACACGTTGCCGCCGGTCACCGGGGTGCCCAGCTGCAGACAGCCGTCCGCCAGACCACGGGTGGCCTCGGCGAACTGCCACATGACGTCCGGGTCCTCGGGGGAGCCGAAGTTCAGGCAGTCGGAGATGGCGAGCGGCTTGGCACCGGAGGCGGCGACATTGCGGTACGCCTCCGCCAGCGCGAGCTGTGCGCCCGTGTACGGGTCGAGCTTCGCGTACCGGCCGTTGCCGTCGGTCGCCATGGCCACACCCAGGTTCGACTCCTCGTCGATCCGGACCATGCCGGCGTCCTCGGGCTGGGCGAGCACGGTGTTGCCCTGCACGAAACGGTCGTACTGGTCGGTGATCCAGGACTTCGACGCCTGGTTCGGCGACGAGACCAGGGCCAGGACCTGCTCCCGCAGCTCCTCCGGCGTCTGCGGCCGGGGCAGCTTGCCGGCGTCGTCGGCCTGGAGCGCGTCCTGCCACGACGGGCGCGCGAACGGCCGGTGGTAGGTCGGGCCCTCGTGGGCCACCGAACGCGGCGGAACATCGACGATCTGCTCGCCGTGCCAGAAGATCTCCAGCCGCTCGCCCTCGGTCACCTCACCGATGACGGTGGCGATGACGTCCCACTTCTCGCAGATCTCCAGGAAGCGGTCGACGTGCTCGGGCTCGACGATCGCGCACATGCGCTCCTGCGACTCGCTCATGAGGATTTCCTCGGGCGAGAGGGTCGCGTCGCGCAGCGGCACGGTGTCCAGCTCGACGCGCATACCGCCGGAGCCGGCGGAGGCCAGCTCGGAGGTCGCGCAGGAGAGTCCGGCGCCACCCAGGTCCTGGATGCCGGCGACCAGCTTCTCCTTGAAGATCTCCAGGGTGCACTCGATGAGGAGCTTCTCCTGGAAGGGGTCACCGACCTGGACGGCGGGCCGCTTGGTGGGCTTGGTGTCGTCGAAGGTCTCGGACGCGAGGACCGAGACGCCGCCGATGCCGTCGCCACCCGTACGGGCGCCGTAGAGGATGACCTTGTTGCCGGGGCCGGAGGCCTTGGCGAGGTGGATGTCCTCGTGCTTCATGACGCCGATGCAGCCGGCGTTGACCAGCGGGTTGCCCTGGTAGCAGGCGTCGAAGACGACCTCGCCGCCGATGTTGGGCAGGCCCAGGCAGTTGCCGTAGCCGCCGATGCCGGCGACGACACCCGGCAGGACACGCTTGGTGTCGGGGTGGTCGGCCGCGCCGAAGCGCAGCGGGTCGACGACCGCGACCGGACGCGCGCCCATGGCGAGGATGTCGCGGACGATGCCGCCGACGCCGGTGGCCGCGCCCTGGTAGGGCTCGATGTACGAGGGGTGGTTGTGCGACTCGACCTTGAAGGTCACCGCGTACCCCTGGCCCACGTCGACCACGCCGGCGTTCTCGCCGATGCCGACGAGCATGGCGTCGTTCTCGGGGACCTTCTCGCCGAACTGCTTCAGGTGGACCTTGCTGCTCTTGTACGAGCAGTGCTCGGACCACATGACGGAGTACATGGCGAGCTCGGCGCCGGTGGGTCGCCTGCCGAGGATCTCGCGGATGCGCTCGTACTCGTCCTTCTTCAGACCGAGCTCGGACCACGGCTGCTCGACGTCGGGCGTCTCGCCCGCGTGCTTGACGGTGTCGAGAGTCATGCGCTGACCAACTTCTTGAGGATCGACGTGAAGAACCCGAGACCGTCGGTGCGGCCCGTGCCGACCAGCGGCTCCACGGCGTGCTCCGGGTGCGGCATCAGGCCGACGACGTTGCCGGCGGCGTTGGTGATGCCGGCGATGTCCCGCAGCGAGCCGTTCGGGTTGAGGTCCAGGTACCGGAAGGCCACCCGGCCTTCGGCCTCCAGCTCGTCGAGCACGCGCTCGTCGGCGACATACCGGCCGTCCATGTTCTTGAGCGGGACCTGGATCTCCTGGCCCTGCTCGTAGTCGGCGGTCCAGGCGGTCCCGGCGTTCTCCACCCGCAGCTTCTGGTCGCGGCAGATGAAGTGCAGGTGGTTGTTGCGCAGCATCGCGCCCGGCAGCAGATGGGCCTCGGTGAGGATCTGGAAGCCGTTGCAGATACCGAGGACGGGCATACCGGCCTTGGCCTGCTCGATGATCGTCTCCATCACCGGCGAGAAACGGGAGATGGACCCGGCCCGCAGATAGTCGCCGTAGGAGAAGCCGCCGGCGAGAACCACGGCGTCGACCTGCTTGAGGTCCTTGTCGCGGTGCCACAGCGAGACGGGTTCGGCGCCCGCGAGACGGGCGGCGCGCAGCGCGTCCCGGTCGTCGAGGGTTCCGGGGAAGGTGACGACTCCGATACGAGTGGTCACGACTCCACCTTTACGACGAAGTCCTCGATGACGGTGTTGGCGAGGAACGTTTCGGCCATCTCATGGATGCGGGCGAGGGCGGCGTCATCGACCGGTCCCTCAACCTCGAGCTCGAAGCGCTTTCCCTGGCGGACGTCGGTGATCCCCTTGAAACCGAGGCGGGGCAGTGCGCGCTGCACCGCCTGGCCCTGCGGGTCGAGGATCTCCGGCTTGAGCATGACGTCGACTACGACGCGTGCCACTGGCACTCCCGGTGGTGTGTTGCGTGGGCGGTTCCCTCAGCGTACCTGTCTCCAAAATCTACGCGGGTAGATATCTGGAGGTCCCTACAAAGACAGCCAAGAAAATCCCGGTGAAATATCGCGCCGCCCATTGCAGTGGCGGGGACACGCTGATGCAATTGGCGGAGCTTCACAATGCGACGCCGACCGCTGTACAAAGGAATACAGAGGAAAGCAGCATTGCCCCTCAGCAGCCGAAAACCCGGTATCACCCCACGTCAGGCGCGCACTAGTTGAGCGCCCGGCACGGTGGACCGCAGGAAAGGACCGATATCCGTGGCTCAGCGCGTAGTGGTCACACTCTCCGACGACATCGACGGCGGAGAAGCGGCGGAAACGGTCACGTTCGGCCTCGACGGTAAGGCGTACGAGATCGACCTGAATCCCGCCAATGCAAAGAAACTGCGCAAGGCGCTGGCGCCTTACATGGCCGCGGGACGAAAGCAGTCGAGTGGGAGCAAGCCCGGCAAGTCGGGCAAGGCGGCCACTTTCACCTCGCTGGAGCCGGACCCGGCCGCCGTTCGCGCCTGGGCCCAGTCGCACAAGATGGACGTCCCGGCCCGGGGCCGCATCCCCAAGCGCGTGTACGAGGCGTTCCGCGAGGCCAGTTGAGCCGACCGGCTGACGGGGTGCCAGCAATGGATTTGCCATGCACCCCCGCTGGTCGGCTAGAGTCTGGAGCACGCCGAAGGGCGCGGCCGGAAGGCCGGGCCTCACGCAGCGTGCGGGTGTAGTTCAGTAGTAGAACATCCCCCTTCCAGGGGGAAGGCGCAGTGTGCAATTCCTGTCACCCGCTCTGCATCGCTCTTCCGTTCCGGCCACTCCGGTCGATCAGGTAGAGTGGTGTTCGCACCGCTCAAGAGCGGCGCAATGCGGACGTGGCTCAGTTGGTAGAGCATCACCTTGCCAAGGTGAGGGTCGCGAGTTCGAATCTCGTCGTCCGCTCAGGGAACGTAAGGCCCCGGCCATCAGACCGGGGCCTTCGTCGTGTGCCCCGGGCCGAAGACACTTGTCATGGACAGTCAGGACAGCCGACACTGCTCGCCGTCCCCGTGCGGCGGAAGCCCTGGGCCATGACCAACGCAATCGAGGCCGAAGAGCTGCGCCGGACCTACTCCGGCGGCGTCGAGGCGGTGTCCGGGCTCTCGCTCGCCGTCCCCCGCGGCAAGATCTTCGCCCTTCTGGGGCCAACGGCGCCGGCAAGACGTCCACCGTCGAACTGCTGGAAGGCCTCGCCCGGCCGAGCGGCGGGACCGTACGGGCGCTGGACCATGATCCGTACCGGGAGCGGGCCGTCGTCGTCCGGCCCCGTATCGGCGTGATGCTCCAGGAGGGCGGCTTCCCTCCCGACCTGACCGTCGCCGAGACCGTACGCATGTGGGCGGGCTGCACCACCGGCGCCAGGCCCGGCGGGGAGGCCCTGGACATGGTCGGGCCGGCCGCGCGCCGGTGTCCGCGTCAAGTCAGCTCTCCGGCGGCGAACGGCGCCGGCTCGACCTCGCCCTGGCGCTGCTCGGACGCCCCGAGGTGCTCTTCCTCGACGAGCCGACGACCGGCCTCGACGCGGAGGGGCGCCCTGACACCTGGGAGCGGGTGCGCGGCCTGCGGGACGGCGGTACGACCGTCCTGCTGACCACCCACTACCTGAAGGAGGCGGAGGTCCTCGCCGATCGGCTGGCGATCATGCACCGGGGGCCTCCGGCACCCCTGCCGAGGTCACCGCCTCGCGTCCCGCCCGCATCCGTTTCGTCCTCCCCGACGGGGTGGCGGCCGGGCAGCTGCCGCTCTCGCTGCGGGCGGCGGTCACGGGGCGACGGGTGGAGATCCGTACGCACGCCCCTGGAGGCCGCGCCATGACCACCGTTCGCGTCCTGCTCGCCGACGACGAGCACCTCATCAGGGGCGCGCTCGCCGCGCTCCTCGGCCTGGAGGGCGACCTGGTCGTCGTCGCCGAGGCCGCCTCCGGACCGGAGGCTCTGGCCATGGCCCGGGCGCACCGGCCCGATGTCGCGGTGCTGGATCTTCAGATGCCGGGCGCCGACGGTGTGAAGGTCGCCACATCCCTGCGTGACGAGCAGCCCGAGTGCCGGACCATGATCGTGACCAGCCACGGCCGACCCGGACACCTCAAGCGCACCCTCGCGGCCGGGGTGCGGGGCTTCGTCCCGAAGACGGTCAGCGCCCGGCGACTGGCCGAGATCATCCGCACCGTCCACGCCGGAAACCGGTACGTGGACCCGGAGTTGGCGGCCGACGCGATCTCGCCGGCGACTCGCCGCTGACCGCGCGCGAGGCCGAGGTGCTGGAGCCGGCGGCCGACGGAGCCCCCATCGCGGAGATCGCCGAGCGCGCCTCGCTTTCCCAGGGGACCGTACGGAGCTGCCTGTCGTCGGCCGCCGCGAAACGGGGCGCCGAGAACCGTCATACGGCGGCGCGTCTCGCCCGCGAGCGAGGTTGGGTATAGTGGGCTGCGCGCTACGGCGCATGCGGACGTGGCTCAGTTGGTAGAGCATCACCTTGCCAAGGTGAGGGTCGCGAGTTCGAATCTCGTCGTCCGCTCCACAGAAGAAGCCCCCGGTCGATCCGACCGGGGGCTTCTTCGTGTTCTAGGACCAGCTGTGGCCGGTCAGCAGCTCGTACGCCTCCAGGTACTTCGCCCGGGTCGCGTCGACGACGTCCTGCGGAAGGGCGGGCGGCGGCTGCTCGCTCGCGCGGTCCCAGCCTGAGGCCGGTGAGGTCAGCCAGTCGCGGACGTACTGCTTGTCGTACGACGGCTGGGCGTGCCCGGGCTCCCAGGTGGCGGCCGGCCAGAAGCGCGAGGAGTCCGGAGTCAGCACCTCGTCGGCGATGATCAGCCGCTGGCCGTGCTCGGTGCTCTCCAGCCCGAACTCGAACTTGGTGTCCGCGAGGATGATTCCCCGGTCGCGGGCGATGTCACGGGCCCGGCTGTAGACGGCGAGCGTGGTTTGGCGCAGCATCGCGGCGGTTTCCGCGCCGACCTGACGGGCGACCTCCTCGTAGCTGACGTTCTCGTCGTGGTCGCCGACTGCGGCCTTGGTGGCGGGCGTGAAGATCGGCGCGGGAAGCTCCGAGCCGTCGGTGAGTCCCTCGGGAAGGGCGAGCCCGCAGACCGTGCGCGACTGCTGGTACTCGACCAGCCCGGAGCCGGTGAGATAGCCGCGCGCGACGCACTCGACGGGCACCATCGCGAGCGACTTGCAGATGAGGGTGCGGCCTTCCCAGTCGGCGGGGGCGCCGGCGGGCAGGTCGGTGGAGATGACGTGGTTCGGGACGAGGTCCGTGAGCCGGTCGAACCACCAGAGCGAGAGCTGGGTGAGGACCCGGCCCTTGTCGGGGATCTCGGTCGGGAGGACCCAGTCGTACGCGGAGATGCGGTCGCTGGCGACCATCACGAGGTCGCCCGCCTCGTTCTGGTACAGGTCGCGCACCTTGCCGGTGTGCAGATGTACCAGGCCCGGCACCTGAAGCGGCTCGGGCTTTTCGACGAATCCGGACACGGTTCCTCCCCGTGGTTCTGTCCAAGAGGCTCTGATTGTCCCGCATGGGGACCACAGGCCTTGGCCAGGGGTCTAGTCCCGTTTGCAGATGCGGTCCAGCAGGTTCGCCGTGGCGCGCTGAACGCGTTCGTCGACATGACCCGGCCGGTCCAGAGCCGGGGACCACGCGAAGGTTCCGGAGGCGAAGACCAGCGCGCCGGACGGGGCCCGGTAGACGGAGGTCTCCTGGTGGCGCAGGGCGCCTTCGGTGTCGCGGTACGGGGAGTGCGCGAGCAGGATGCGCCCCTGGTGCTCGGGGAGCGCGGTGCGGGGGAAGTAGCGGTCGGCCTCGCCCGCGACCAGGCCCGCGATCTCGTCGCCGTCCCCGGCGCCGGTGGCTTCCCAGAGCCAGTGGTCCGCGTTCCGTACGACCATGGGGTGCGGCTCCGGTACCCGACCCGCGTACTGGATGCCGAGGAGCTGCTGCTCCGCCCGGTCCACCTCGCGCCACAGGGCGGGACGGCCCGGACCCCGGCGTTTTCGGCAGGTGAGCAGCCGGTCGGGGACACCGGAGGCGGACGGGCCGAGCTCCACCTGCCAGTACATGGTGTTGGCGGAGAGGAAGACGAGCGAGGTGCCGCTGTCCCGGGCGGACTCGACGGTCCGGCGCATGGGAACGGACCAGTACTCGTCGTGGCCGGGGAAGACCAGGCCGCGGTAGCGGGTCGGGTCGACGTGTCCGGCGTGCAGGTCACGGGCGTCGGCGTAGGCGAGGTCGTAGCCGTACCGCTCGGCCCAGCGGATGAAGTCGTAGGCGTGGCCGACGTGCAGGGGGAGGCCCGCGCCCGCGTACGGGCGGTCGAAGGAGACCGTGGTCGCGGCGTCCTCCTCACCGAGGAGCCGGCCCTGCTCGTCCCACGCGTGGTAGAGGCTGGCGCCGGTGCGTCCGTCCTCCGGGTAGAGGTTGTACGCCTGCCAGGTGATGTCGGGCAGGAGCAGGAGCAGGTCGGCGGGGCGGTCGTCGCGGACCGTGAAGGGGATGTGGGAGCGGTAGCCGTCGGCGGTGGTGAGGACGGCGACATACGCGCCGACCGACCAGTAGGAGGGCACCTGGAGGCGCCAGGACAGCCACCAGTGGTGACAGGAGACCGTGCGGTCGGCGGCCAGCGGCGGAGGCTGCACGATGCCGGCGAGCCGGGGGCTCGTGATGATCTTGGCCGCTCCGTCGCCGGCGTAGTGACCGATGCGGTAGACGTCGACCGAGAACTGCTGCGGCGGGTCCACCGTGATGTGGAAGTCGATCGACTCACCGGGCGCCACCGCGCCGCTGGACGTGAAGCCCTTGATCTGGCGTCGTACGTCGTCGGCGCTGCGCGGACCGCCACAGCCGCCGCGCGCGAGCTGCGGGTCGGCGTACCAGGGCACGACCTGTCCGGTGTCGTCCAGGTACTGCTCACCTGCCCGGAGCCAGGGCAGGGGTCCCTGGCCGAAGGGGTCCGTGACCGCGTGGGCGAGGGCCCCTGACTCCCATCGCCGGATCTGCTCCGCCCCCATGTTGCGCCCCTCCCTCGATTCCCCCGTCACCGAACCGGTCGCTGTCAGCGCCGATCTCCAGCACATCACATAACGCACGCACTCCGTCACCGTTCGTCGCGAATCGACGGGAACGGAACATCAGGTTCCGGCCACGAGTGGTGTCCGGAAGCCTCTTTCCCTCGCCGCTCGGGCCAGTCACTCGGACCGGCTGCTCGGACCAGCTCTGCGACCGGTCGCTCGGACCGGACTGGGTCCGGCCGCTCCGCTCAGCCCGGCCGACCCGGTCGGGCGGGCTGGCTGGCGGCGGCGGCGGCGGGCGGACAAGCCCTCAGACGAGCCGGACGGGCTTCTCCGGGCGAACGCCCACCTCCACGAGCCAGCTGCGCAGGGGCTCCGGGTCGGCGTCCTCGATCAGGGTGAGAACCCGGCCGGTCAGATCCCCGCGCCGCTCACCGCGTATCAGCAGCGTCGGCCCGTCGAGCCAGTCGAGACCCGGGGTCGCGCCCGCGGTGTCGACGGCGGCGCAGCAGACCATCGCCGTCACATGGTCGGCGAGCAGCTCCCGACCGGTCCGGGGTGGCTGGAGCGGGAAGAGCGGCAGCGGGTCGGTACCGAAGATGTACGGCCCGTCGAGGTCGCCGTGGGCCTTGGCGGGACCGTGACCCGCGCCCGGTGTGAGGGCCGGTCTGGCGGCTTCCTCGCGGGCGACTTCGGCGCTGATGCCCGCCGCGAGGGTCTCGCCGCCGTCCCCGCCTCCGGCCGGGGCCACCGTGTCGTGCGGTGGACGGTCGTGGCCGTCGGGGTTCTCGGCGCTGTCGGAACCGGTGGAGCTGTTGGAACCGCCGGGAGTCTCGGATCCACCGGGAGTGACGGAACCGCCGGGACTGTGGGAGCCGCCGGGGGCGCCGGGGCCGTCCGCTCGCGGGGCGCCGGTCGTCGCGGCGGCGGGACCGGCCGAGAGATGGTCCATGACGCGGGCCAGCGTGGGGCCGGCGTTCGCCCCGCCTCCGGACACCGTCCTGGCGCCCAGCCGGTCCAGAACCCGGTGCAGCCTGGCCGCGTCCGCACGCCACTTCCGGTCCACCACCTCTTCCGGGTAGCGCTGCCAGTCGACGGGCGACCAGTCGGGTCCCGCCTTGGCCGGGCCCCCGTGGAAGAGCCGGGCCGCCAGCAGGGACGCGGCCTCGTCGACCGCGCCCGGCTCCTCCAGCAGGTCACAGGCGGGCCGCTCGCCCAGCCGGGAGGTGAACCCCTCGGCCAGGCGGTCACGCCGGGACAGCTCGGTGAGGGCGGACACCACACCCGCGTCGAGACGGGACGGCCAGCGGCCCATGCGCCAGGCGGGAAGCGCGACCCGGGTCAGCAGCCGGTCCCAGCCCGCGTAGGCCAGACCGACCTGCTCCTGGGCGACGATCCGCAGGCCGTAGTCCACAGCCTGTGCGCGCTCCGACCCGGCCGCCGCGACGCCCCGCTCCATCTCGGCCGCGTGCCGACGGCAGCCGCGCAGCAGGATCCGGGCGATCCAGCCGGTGAACCGGGCACCCAGGCGGCGTACGGGATCCAGCCCGGGCCGGTCCGGCACCGCGACCGCGGCGTCCAGGCCCCGCACGAAGCGGCGGGCCGCGGCTATGTCGGGATGCGCGGACGGACCCGTGCCGGCGACGACCGGCGCGAGCACCGCCCGCAGCTCGCCGACCCGCATCCACCAGAGGAAGGGCGAGCCGATGACCAGGACAGGAGCGTCCGAGGAGTGCCCGGCGGCGCCCTTGGGGCCGCCGGGACCACCCAGGCCGCCGCGCTTTATGGCGCTCGCGCCGTGCGCGGGATGCGTGCGGTCCTCGAGCCAGCTGTCGCAGTCGGGCGTCAGGGCTATCGCGGAGGGCGCGGGCACATCGAGGCGGTCGGCCAGGTCCCGCACCATCCGGTAGAGATCGGGGGCGGACTTCTCGGTGAGCTCCACGGTGGGGGTGACGGCCGGACGGGACCGGGCGATCACGGCCGCGACGGCCGCGGCGAGCAGCAGCACGACCGCCGCCCCGGACGTCACCACCCAGCGGGCGGTGTCCCAGCCCTCGCCGGTGAGACGGCCCATGGCCCCGCCCGCGAGGAGCACGACGGCCACGGCCGCGGGCAGCAGGGCCACGGCCAGCGCCCTGCCACGGACCCGCAGCACGGCGAGAGCCCGGGCGCGCGCGGCCCGCGCACCCAATTCATCGCCCATACCGGGACCTGAACCTGAACCGGACACGGCCGTACGTCACCCCCTCTTGCCCTGTGGACTGCCTGCGGCGGTGGTGCTCACTCCCCCACTGTGGCACCCGCCACTGACATCGCAATGCCGGTGGGCCAAGTGCCGGAACGCCTGCGCCGCACCCTAGTTGGGGGTTCGGCGGGCGTCATCCGGATGGCCCACCCGTCACTCGATGGAATGGCTTTGGGCAAAGGTGATGACGGAATCCGGGCCACGGGGTTCACTCCCCCGCGGCCCGTTCCCGGGCTACTGCGCCGCGGTGTCTCCCGCGGGCGCCGCGGCGTCCGCCGCCGCCTTCCGGGCGATGTCCGTACGGTGCTGGGATCCGGCGAGGCGGATCCGGCCGACTGCCTCGTACGCCCGTTCGCGCGCCTGGCCGAGGTCCTCGCCGGTCGCCGTGACCGACAGGACCCGGCCGCCCGCGCTCACGATCGCGTCGCCGTCCCGCGCGGTCCCGGCGTGCAGGACGTAGGCGTGCGGCGCGTCCTGCGCCGCGACCTCGTCCAGGCCCTCGATCGGGTCGCCGGTGCGGGGGGTGCCGGGGTAGTTGTGCGAGGCGATGACCACGGTCACCGCGGCGTCGTCACGCCAGTTCAGCGGCGGCTCGATGTCCAGCGTGCCCTTGGCCGCGTTGAGCAGGACGCCCGCGAGCGGGGTCTTCAGCCGGGCGAGGACCACCTGGGTCTCCGGGTCACCGAACCGGGCGTTGAACTCGATCACCCGTACACCGCGGCCGGTCATCGCGAGGCCCGCGTACAGCAGCCCCGCGAAGGGCGTGCCGCGGCGGCGCAGCTCGTCGACGGTGGGCTGCAGGACGGTGTCCATGACCTCGTCGACCAGCTTGGGGTCGGCCCACGGAAGCGGCGAGTAGGCGCCCATGCCACCGGTGTTGGGGCCCTGGTCGTCGTCGAGCGCCCGCTTGAAGTCCTGGGCGGGGGTCAGCGGAAGGACCGTGGTGCCGTCCGTGATGGCGAAGAGCGAGACCTCGGGGCCGTCCAGGTACTCCTCGATGACGACCCGGCCGCAGGCGAGCGCGTGCGCCCGGGCGACCTCGAGGTCGTCGGTGACGACGACGCCCTTTCCGGCGGCGAGGCCGTCGTCCTTGACGACGTACGGAGCGCCGAAGGCGTCGAGTGCCTCGTCGATCTCCGCGGGAGTGGTGCAGACGTACGAACGGGCGGTGGGGACGTTCGCCCCCGCCATCACGTCCTTGGCGAAGGCCTTGGAGCCTTCGAGCTGAGCGGCCTCCTTGGAGGGGCCGAAGCAGGGGATCCCGGCCGCGCGCACGGCGTCGGCGACGCCCGCGACGAGCGGGGCCTCCGGGCCGACGACGACCAGGTCGGCCTGCAGGTCACCGGCCAGGCGGGCCACGGCGTCGCCGTCGAGGGCGTCCACCGGGTGCAGCTCGGCGACCTCCGCGATTCCGGCGTTGCCGGGCGCGCAGTGCAGAGCGGTGACGTCGGGATCGAGGGAGAGAGAGCGGCACAGGGCATGTTCGCGGGCGCCGCCGCCGATGACGAGGACCTTCACGCCAGCCAGGGTAGCCCGCGCGACGGCGTGCCCTTTGTGCGGGCCGCCGACGTGGACGGTCCTACTCGTTTGTGTATTCCTCCACCACCGTGGCCCCGAGCTCGCGAACGATCAGCTCGTGACCGGAGAGGGCCGAGTCGACGAGGTCGGGGTCGTCCTCCTCGGGGGTGTCGTCCTCGGGCGCGACCGGCGGGGGCGCCTGCTGGACCGGCGGGGCGGCCCGGGGCGGCTCGGGCGCGGTGTACGACTGCGGCGGCGCGGACGCCTGGGGAGCCTGCGGCGCGGACTGTACGGGCGGGGGCGCCGGGGCGGCGGGCGGCGGGCCCGACGGGCGGCCGCCACCGAAGCCGGTCGCGGCGGGGGGAGGCGCGGCCCCACCGGACGGGTCGATGATCGCCTCGATCTTCCACTGGACGTGGAACTGCTCGGCCAGTGCCTGCTTCAGTACGTCCTCGCTGCCGCTGCTCGCGAAGTTGTCGCGGGCGCCGGCGTTGAGGAAGCCGAGCTGGAGCGTGGTGCCGTCGAAGCCGGCCACCTGGGCGTTCTGGCTGAGCAGGATCCAGGTGAAGCGGCGGCGGTTCTTCACGGCCTCGAGGATCTCGGGCCACATGTTCCGCACCTGGGCGGCGCCCTGCGCCGACCCCGGGGCGGCCTGAGCCGGGGCGGGCGGCGCCGCCGGGGCCGGGGCTTGGGCCTGCGCGGCCGGGGCCGGCGCGGGCGCGGCCGTGGGCCAGCCACCGGGCGTGCCCGAACCGGGGGCGGCTGCACCGGGCCAGGCTCCGGGCCGCTGCGCCTGCGGGGCCGGCGCCGGAGCGGGAGCTTCCTGAGGCGCGGGGGCCGGGGCCTGCACGGGGGCGGCCGCCGCGGGCTGTACGGGCGCGGGCGGGGCGGCCCGCTCCGGTCGCACCGGTACGGGCGGGGCGGCGGCCGGCATGGGCACATGAGCGTCCGGCCCCGGTGCGTACCCCATGGCCGGACCGGGCCCGGCGGGCGAGAACGCGACGGCGCCGCGCTCCAGCCGCTCCAGGCGGGCCTGCGTCGAACGCTCGTCGTCGAAGGCGGCGGGCAGCAGCACCCGGGCGCAGATCAGCTCCAGCTGCAGCCGGGGCGAGGTGGCACCACGCATCTCGGTCAGCCCGGTGTTGACGAGGTCGGCGGCCCTGCTGAGCTCGGCGGCCCCGAAGACGGAGGCCTGCGCCTGCATCCGCTCGATCACGTCGACGGGCGCGTCGATGAGCCCCTTGTCGGCGGCGTCGGGCACGGCGGCCAGGATCACCAGGTCGCGCAGTCTTTCCAGAAGATCGGCCACGAAGCGGCGGGGGTCGTTCCCGCCCTCGATGACCCGGTCCACGACCTCGAAGGCGGCGGCCCCGTCGCCGGCGGCGAAGGCCTCCACCACGGCGTCGAGCAGCGATCCGTCCGTGTACCCGAGCAGCGCCGTCGCCATGGCATACGTCACACCGTCCTCGGCGGCGCCGGCGAGGAGCTGATCCATCACGGACATCGAGTCACGCACGGACCCGGCACCGGCACGGACGACGAGCGGCAGGACCCCGTCCTCGACGGGGATGCCCTCGCGGCCGCAGACCTCGCCGAGGTACTCCCGGAGCGTGCCGGGGGGCACGAGCCGGAACGGGTAGTGGTGCGTACGCGACCGGATCGTCCCGATGACCTTCTCGGGCTCGGTGGTCGCGAAGATGAACTTGAGGTGCTCCGGCGGCTCCTCGACCACCTTCAGCAGGGCGTTGAAGCCCGCCGAGGTGACCATGTGCGCCTCGTCGATGATGTAGATCTTGTACCGGCTGGAGGCGGGCCCGAAGAACGCCTTCTCCCGCAGGTCACGGGCGTCGTCCACACCACCGTGGGATGCGGCGTCGATCTCGATGACGTCGATGGAACCCGGCCCGTTGCGCGCGAGGTCCCGGCAGGACTGGCACTCCCCGCAGGGCGTGGGCGTGGGTCCCTGCTCACAGTTCAGGCAGCGGGCGAGGATGCGCGCACTGGTCGTCTTTCCGCACCCGCGCGGCCCGCTGAACAGGTACGCGTGATTGACCCGGTTGTTCCGCAGCGCCTGCTGCAGCGGGTCGGTGACATGCTCCTGCCCGATGACCTCGGCGAACGACTCGGGGCGGTAGCGGCGGTAGAGCGCGAGAGACGACACGCATACGAGGTTATAGGCGCCCACTGACAACCGTCGCCGCGCACGCAAGCGCCCCCCACGCACCCGCCAGAGCCGACCTACCCTTGCTGCCTTCCGGCCCTGGGGGAGTTCAGTCAGATAGCGCCACGTGAGGGGCTCCGCACAGGGTACCCGATCTCCGCCCGGGGAACGAGTTCGCGAGCACGGCTCAACGTCTTGTATTGTTTGCCGCGGAGGATTCGCCTAGTGGCCTAGGGCGCACGCTTGGAAAGCGTGTTGGGGGCAACCCCTCACGAGTTCGAATCTCGTATCCTCCGCCAGTGCCTCACCGGGCACGATGTCGAAGGGCCCCACCGCTCGCGGTGGGGCCCTTCGTCGTTGTCCGTCTCAGTTTCCGTCTCAGTTGGGCTTCAGCCGGTCTTCGGCGGCTCCCAGAGAGCGTCGCCGACTTGCTGGGCAACCTTCCGCAGGAGCGTTCCGGTGACGTGCATGTAGCGGGCGCGCATGCGTGCCGCTCCCCCGGGCTCCCAACCCATGATCGCGTCGACCACGACGTCCGGGACGCCGAGGATCAGGAGGACGGTCGCTGCGGTGTGGCGTGCGTCATGGAGGCGGCCGTCTCGTACGCCGGCGTCTCGCAGTAGTCGCTTCCAGGTGTGGAAGTCGGTGTTCGGGCTGAGGGGGCCGCCGGTCGGGGAGGCGAAGACGTATCCCTTGTCCTCCCAGTCGGCTCCGGCCTCGATCCGTTCCTTGTCTTGTTGCTCCTGGTGCTGGCGGAGGACCACGAGGAAGGCACTCCTACGCGCCGAGCCCAGCACGGTGACGCTCACCCAGGCCCGTACTCGCATCACATGGACGATCCGGCCTGTGATCTTCCTACCGCTGGCACACCGCCAGAGCCTCGACATCCCAGCCTGCGCGCACCAGTTCAAGCCTCGTACAGGGCCTTCAACTGGCACGACTTCTCAATAGAGTGCACGCATGACCGACTCAGACGTACGCGGGATGAGACGCAGGCCCAGGCGCATCGAAGATCTCACCGACGTGTACGACTTCCTGGAGGAAGTACGACTCCGTCCGGGCATGTGGGTCCGCAACAACTCCTTGCAGCACTTGGACTCCATGCTCACCGGCTACCGCGTGGCGCTAGGCATCCACGACAACGCGGAGCCGTTCGACTTTTGGACCCCAGGCAGCCCGAGCCCCTTCTCCGAGTGGCTATGTCAGCGCCAAGGCAGCCCTTCCTCCCTCGGCTGGGCCGCAGAGATCGAACGTGATGCAGAGCGGTCCAGCAGGCCCGCCATGGAGATGTTCTTCGAGCTCCTGGACGAGTTCCGAGCCGATGCCAAGCCCGACAGGCAGTCTCGGACAGAGACTCAACAGGCCCACGCCTCAGACTGAGTTACAACTTTCTCTACTGATTCAAGGCGGCTCGCTCCGCTCCCCGCGCGCGGCCCGGCCCCCGGCCGGGCCTGCGCTCCTGTCTCCGCCCCGCTCCAGCCCGGCCGGCGTCCGTGCCACGCTCAGAGCGATCAACCATGAAATGCCGGAGCAGGGGTTCATCGCGGCTGGGGCGGTCGGCTACACGGTCTTGCGCAGCCACTTTGCCGCGTGCCTCGAAGATCACGGCCCCAGAGTCGTTCTACCAACCTCACGCTGTGTTCAGGCCCGCATGCCGCCCAAGTGCTTCCAGATCGAGTACAGGCGATCGCCGCAACTCGTCTCGGAATAGCGTGCTCTTCAATTTCCTGAGCGTATTAGCCTTGCCGCTCAACCTAAAAGTCCATTTGCCGTCCTCGAGGTCAAGTACGTGCAGCCCCCGCTTCAAACGCACATCTGAGTACTGACTTAGGTCGAGAATGTACGCCTCATACTTGACTCCCTGGCGGTGCTGGTCTGAGAGCGTAGCCTGAATCAGGTGCGCAAACCGGAGGTCAACGAGGCGCGCAAGAGTCTCATAGGCCGAGAGGGATTTTTGGGCAACATCGACGCGGAAGTAGGTGTACCCCTCTCCCCGAACATACGACGAAAGGTATTCGAGAGCCGAAGTCAAAGAATCGGCGTTTGCGTGCTGGATCAAGGAGGTCAGTACAGTCTCCGCGATCATAAGGAAAGCGGAAGCTGAGTTCATTAGCCGCAGGGTGTGGGCATTCATCCACGCCGTTACGTGCCCTTCTCTCTCGGCGAGACGCTTAGCCTCAACAAGAAGCGCGGTCTTCCCTACACCACGTCGACCGTAGACGAGGTGGTGACGTGACGCACCAATAGCGGCCAGACTAGCCCGGGGATCTTCCATGTACTTGAGACTGGGAAGTGCGTCAGATGTGCGCGACCTAGCTTCCAACAGCTGGATCAGCTGGTCAACTTTCGAAGAGGCGAGGACACTTTTTGACGTAGAGACCAGAGGCTTTTCAACATTGGTACGATGCGGCCTAAAGGTGACAGCAAGAGATTCATTTTCCGTATCGTGGACGGAATTTAGTTCTTGCTCAATAGGTCCAGCCAGGCTCTGCGCTGCCGCTATCGAGTCTTCGTCCACCCAAACAAGAAACCATCGTTCGCCAGGAAATGACCTTTCCTCAACACGCACGATGGGGAGATATCATAATCAGCCTGATTGCGCAGCAGGCGGGCATCCACGAGTTCAGCCTCGCGTACGACCGGGTTATCGATGCCCGCCGGGAGCGCACCAGGACCTCCAGTTCCCGCTTTCCCTCGGAGATCATCTGCTCTGCCTCGCGCTCGGCGTCGTCCCCGAGCTTCCCAAGCTCAGGGCTTCGGCCACCGGATACGCAGTGGCCACCTGACGCGTGGTTCTGTAGCTTGCCCCCATGACCGACAACCGAAGGGGCAATGCCGCGTAGGCGCCCGTCAGCCCTGCGGGGCGACCTCCCTATCCGCCCCTGGAGGCGGCGGCTGTACCCGTTCATTGATCGCCTTTCAGGATCTTGCACAGCTCCGCGAGCACCTCGAATCCGTGCTTCACGCACTGCCCAGGAAGAGCGCGCGTGAGTTGCGTGCCCTCGTGTGGGCTCGCGACGGGAAGATTCTGGCAAGGGCCAAGGTCATCCCGGCTGACAGCCTGGACGTGCCGTGGTGGCGAGGTCAGCTCTAGGACCACAGGCGGCCGTCTCAGTTTCCGTCTCATTCAGCCCCGTTCACGGCCATTCAGGCGAGACCCTCAGCCGTCCCCGCGTCGACAGCCAGCCACCCATGAACGCAGGTGAACGCCCCCGTACACACCCCACGACCCCACCACCACAGTTGGAAAGCGTGTTGGGGGCAACCCCTCACGAGTTCGAATCTCGTATCCTCCGCCAGTGCCTCACCGGGCACGATGTCGAAGGGCCCCACCGCTCGCGGTGGGGCCCTTCGACGTTTTCCGGCCCCCCGGTCGGCCTGAGGGGCGGGCGGTCACACCTTTCTGAAGAGCGCCGTCAGGCTGCCCCGGCCGCTGCTCGTACCCCGGGGGACGGTGACCAGCAGCGCGGCCAGGTCGGCGGCGTGCCGTGCGCGCTGGGCGGCGGCGGGGGCCCCGCCTCGTGGCCTCCGACGTCGCGCATGCGACCCCGGCACCTCGCGCCCGTACCCGTACGGCGAAGAGGAAGATCACGCTGCCGAAGGCCTCAAGGAAATCCCTCGCCGACAACGACTCCTGGCAGCCCGCCCGGCTCTTCCCCGTCCCCTCGCTCAAGAGCGACCGGGAGCGGGAGCTGCGGGCGACCTCCGTTCTGCTCGCGGTCATGACCCAGGTGCCGGAGTTCGGCCGGCGTCTCACCGCCGCCTTCGGGGCTCCGGCCGGTCTCATGCAGACCTTCACCGAGGTCTCGCTGCCCCACGGCGACGCTCCCAAGCGGCCGGACGGCGTGATCCGGGTGGAGCGCGCGGGCAAGTTGTGGACCGCGCTGGTCGAGACGAAGACCAACGGCAACGCGTTGAAGGCCGACCAGGTCCAGAACTACATGGACATCGCCGCCCGACGCGGATACGAGGCCGTGATCACGCTGTCCAATGACGTCGCCCTGGAGGGCAGTCCGCTGGTCGACGTCAAGATCGACGGACGGCGTAAACACAAGGTCGCGCTGTGGCACCTGTCCTGGGCCGAGGTGGCGCACCAAGCCCAGATGCTGATCCGCCACGAGGGAGTGGGCAACGCCGCCCACGCCTGGCTGCTCCAGGAACTGCTCCACTACCTCCAGCACGAGAACTCCGGCTGTCACGGCTTTCAGAACATGGGCCCCTCATGGGTGCCCGTACGCAAAGGGATCGACGCCGAGACACTCACCCCGGGTGATCCCCAGGCTGTGGATGTCGTCGAGAGCTGGGAACGGCTCATCCGTCAGGTCTGTCTGCGGCTGGGCGGTGAGCTGGGACAGAAGGCGTTGCCGGTGCAGCGCGCCAAGCGCGGAACGGATCCACTGTCCCGGCGTGCCGCTCTCGCCGACCGGCTGTGCGAGGAGGGCCGGCTCTCCGCGGAGCTCCGCATCGACGGCACCCCGGGGATCCTGGCCATCACCGCGGACCTGCGGACCGGCAGGCTCCGGACCTCCATCGACGTCCCGGCCCCTGAGGGCAGTTATCCGCTCTCGTCGGCCAAGCGTCTGATCCGCCTGCTGGCCGAGGCTCCGGCCGATCTCCATGTGGAGACGCTCGTCGAGGGGACGCAACGGCCCCCGGGGCACGCTGGAGCGGCTGCGCCCCGAACCGGGCGACCTGCTCCCCAAGGACTACCCCCGTGCCCATTCCACGAACTGGACCACGACCCCGTTCGGGTCGGTCACTTGGAAGAGGCGTTCGCCCCAGGGCTCTTCGCGCAGGGGCATCGTGATCTCCACGCCCGCCTCGCGCAGGCGCTTCTCCTCCGCCTCCAGGTCGGTGACGGTGAAGGCGAGGATCAGGCCGGTCGCGCGCTGGTCGCGCTGGGCGGGGGGCAGGAGGGGGAGGCCGCGGCGGAGGAGGACGAGGTCGGTGGCCGCGTCGGGGTGGGTGAGGGAGGCGAAGCCGTCGGCGGAGACCGTCTCCTCGTAGCCGAGGTGGGTGGTGAAGAAGGCGTGGGACGCGGCGACGTCGTCGACGGTCAGGGACACGGTGGTGGCGGTGATGTTCAGAGCGGGCTCCCGGACAGGGCGGATGGGTCTCGGCCCGTCGCGGGCCGGCCAAGAGAGTTGACCGGTTCGCTGTCCGACGGCAACAGCCTTTTCTGGACGACCACTTCGCGCCATAGCCCGAGGGGCGGCTCCCGCGTCAGGCTTTCAGCGCCGCCAGGGTCGCCTCGAGCTGCTCGCCGTCCCCGGCGCGACGGTTGTGGGGCAGCTTGCCCAGGACCACGGCCATGCCACAGGTGTTGGTGAGTGCCGAGAAGACCAGACCGCCCGCGATGCCCGCGGAGAGCAGTTGCCAGGCCGGGTGCGCGAGCCGGCCGAGAGTCAGGCCCGTCAGGACGAGCGCGCCGGCCGTGAGGCGGACTTGGCGCTCCATGGCCCAGGTCGTGCGGGCCGCCCCCTGCGGGCGGGCCAGTTCGTGGCCCCGGCTCGCCCACTCGGACGTACCGCCGCTGAGGTTGAGGGCTTGGACGCCGTGCTCGGCCAGCAGGGCGCAGGCGGTGCCCGAGCGGGCGCCGGAGCCGCAGACGACGAGGAGTTCACCGCGTCCGGCAGCCTCCTCGAGCGCCGGGAGCGCACGGCGGAGCTGGTCGAGAGGGACGTTGAGCGCGCCCGGCACATGCCCGGAGGCGTACTCGCCGGGCGTGCGGACGTCGATGACCGTCAGGTCGTCCAGCCGGTGGTGAGCCTGGTCGGCGTCGAGGGAGAGGGGAGCGCTCATGCGGGCCGTCCTCGGTTCTGCGAGTGGGGGAGAGCGTGGGGGTGGTTCGAGGGTACGGCCGCGCCCCGCCGTCCCGGAGGTGCGCAACCCCGCCTTCACAAGCCTGCAAAAAAACCCGCGATACCCCCGCGGAACAACCCGCCCAACCACCTCGCAGAACGAGAAGGGCCGGGGTTCCGCCCCACGCGGAACCCCGGCCACTCACGGCGCTCAGCGCTCCGCGACACCCAGCAGCCGCGCCGTGATCTTTGTCAGCCGCTCGCCCTGGTAGCGCGCGGCCTGGAGGACGGTGTCCGTCGGGCCGCCCGCCCTGGACCCGTGGGACGTGCCGTACGGGTTGCCGCCGGCCGCGTAGACCGCCGGGTCCGTGAAGCCCGGGGAGACGACCAGCGAACCCCAGTGGTGCATCGTGTTGTAGAGCGCCAGGAGGGTGGTCTCGTTGCCGCCGTGCGCGTTGGAGGCGCTCACGAAGCCGGTGACCGGCTTGTCGACGAAGCCGCCCTGCGCCCACAGGCCGCCCGTGCTGTCCAGGTACTGCTTCAGCTGGGACGAGACGTTGCCGTACCGGGTCGGCGTACCGAAGGCGTACGCGTCCGCCCAGATCAAGTCGTCCAGGGTGGCGACTTCGACGTCCTCGGTCGCGTCGGCGTGCGCCCGCCAGGCCGGGTTCGAGTCGATCGCGGCCTGCGGGGCGAGCTCGGGTACGCGCCGCAGCCGCACCTCTGCGCCGGCCTTCTCGGCGCCCTCGGCGACGGCCAGGGCCATCTCGTGGACGTTCCCCGTGGCCGAGTAGTAGATGACAGCAACCTTGACGGACATGAGTCGGCCCCATTCGGATTTGTTTCCGCTTCAACGGCTCCGAGTTAACCGGATACTGCTCCGCTTCGCAAGAGATGCTTGAAAGTAACCGGATAGTGATCCGTTATGCTCGAATCGTGAGTGAGTCCGCCAGAGAGCCGCGACGGATCGATCTGCCCACGCTCGGGCAGCCCGTCGAGCGCGCCGACGCCGCCCGCAACCGGCGCAAGATCCTCGACGCGGCCGCGCGGATCGCCGCCGAGCAGGGGCCCGAGGCGGTCACCATGAACGCCGTCGCCCACGCCAGCGGCATCGGCGTCGGCACGGTCTACCGCCGCTTCGGGGACGTGGCACAGCTGGTCTTCGCGCTCCTCGACGAGCGCGAGAGGCAGTTCCAGGAGGCGTTCCTCAGCGGTCCGCCCCCGCTCGGCCCCGGCGCCGAGCCCGGTGACCGGCTGATCGCCTTCCTCCACGCGCTCACCGACCGCGTGCTCGAACAGCGCGAGCTGCTGCTCGCCGCGGAGGCGGCCGCGCCCAGCGCGCGCTACGCCAGCGGCGCGTACCTCACCATGCACACGCACACGTCGATGCTGATCGGGCGGCTCCGGCCGGGGTCGGACAGCGCGCTCCTGGCGCATCTGGTGCTCGCGCCGTTCACCCCCAGCCTGATACGTCACCTGTCGGGGGACCGCGAGATCTCGGCGCGGCGGATCAAGGAGGGGCTGGAGGCGGTCCTGCGCCTGTCGGCCCCGGAGGTCTAGTCCGGCCTCAACACCCCCTCCGGCAGCGGACGAGAGCGCCTGAAGCTCGCCATCGCCAGGGCGGAGAAGGCGGCCACCGACGTCCTGGACGAGCCGACGACCGGACCGCGGCGCCCGGGAACGGGATTCAGCGGCCGGCGTCCCCCCTCAGGAGACGTCAGGAGACGTCAGGAGGCGTCAGGGCGTGTGCTCTCTCAAGTGATCGAGTACGGAGGCGAGTACGGGATCGCCCTCTGACCCCGTCCGCACCGCCGCGAAGACGTTCCTGACCGGTGACTGCCCCGTCGGCGGGCGCAGGACCAGGCCCGGCCGGTGCAGGGGCTGGACCAGGCGGGGGACCAGGGCCACGCCCGCGCCCGCCTCGACCAGGGCGGCGAGGGACTGCCAGTCGTTCACCGCGTGCCGGATCTCCGGGGTGAAGCCACCCGCCGCGCAGACGGAACGGGTCACCGCGCCGCAGCAGCTGCGGGCGTCACCCACGATCCAGGGGTCGGTGGCGAGTTCACGCAGGGAAACCCGCTCGCGACGGGCGAGCCGGTGCGCCACCGGGAGGGCCACGTCGAGGACGTCGGCGAGCAGGTCGATCCGGGTGTAGCGGCGGTCGGTGTGCGGCGGGGCGGCCGCGAAGTCCACGGCGATCGCCACATCGACCTCGCCGGCGTCCAGCCGGGTGAACAGGTCCGGCGGCTCCGCCTCGACCACGCGGACCACAACATCGGGCCGGTGCGCGGCCAACGCCCCCAGTACGGGCGGCAACAACCCCGACACCGCGCTGGAGAACGCCCCGATCGTCACCGTGCCGCGCTGCCCCTCCCCCCACGCGGCGAGATCCGCCCGGGCCCGCTCCACCTGCGCGGCGATCAGATCGGCGTGCTGCAGGACGAGCCGCGCCTGGCCCGTGAGCCGGACACCCCGCCCCTGCCGCTCGATCAGCGGTACGCCCAACTCCCGGGAGAGCACGGCGAGTTGCTGCGAGACGGCGGACGGGGTCAGGTGCAGCGCCTCGGCCGTGCGCGCCAGCGACCCCCGACGGTCCAGCTCCCGCAGCGCGCCGAGCCGCCGCAGGTCGATTGTGAAGGCAGCGCTTACCGGATGCATGCAAAGACATTAACTGGACCTGCTCAGTAGCAGGGCGGGACGATCCTTCCCATGAACTTCCTGATCCTGCACGGCTTCCAGAACCACCGCCCCGACGGACACTGGCAACACTGGCTGGCCGAACGCCTCACGGCGCTCGGCCACGACGTGCGCCGCCCCCAGCTGCCGGAGCCGGACGCCCCGGAGCTCGACCGGTGGCTCGCCGCCCTCGGCCGGGAGCTCGACGCGCCCGCCGAGGGCGAGCGGGTGGTCGTCTGCCACAGCCTCGCCGTCCTGCTCTGGCTCCACGCGGCCGCCCGCACTCCGGACGACCTGCCGGCCGACCGCGTCCTGCTCGTCGCGCCGCCGTCCCCCTCGATCACGCGCGAGTACCCGGAGATCAAGGGCTTCGAACTGCCGGACCTCGCCGGGGTGCGCCTCAAGGCGCCGACCCGTCTGGTCGCCGGACACCACGACCCGTACTGCCCCGAGGGAGCCGTCCACCACTACGGGGCCCCGCTCGGCCTCGACACCGACGAGATACCGACCGGCGCCCACCTCGACATGGAGGCGGGCTACGGCCCCTGGCCGTCCCTCCTCGACTGGTGCCTGGACCCGGCCGTACGGATCCGTGCGCGGGCCTGACCGGCCCCGCACGCCCGGACGGCCGCGAAGCGGGTGCCCCTGACCGGCCCCGCACGCCAGTCCGCGAGGCGGGTGACCCGGGTGGCGGAGGGACCCGTACGCGGGTACTCGCCGCGCCCGGCCGGTGGACGGGCGAGATCATCGGAGCATGACGAAGACCATTCACCTCGCCCAGCAGCCCGAGGCCGACGCGCTGCTCGCCCGCAGTCCCCTCGCCGCTCTCGTCGGCATGCTGCTCGACCAGCAAGTGCCGATGGAGTGGGCGTTCTCCGGCCCGTACACGATCGCCCAGCGCCTCGGCGGCGACGATCTCGACGCCCAGGAGATCGCCGCGTACGACCCCGAGGCCTTCGCCGCGCTGCTCTCCGCCAAGCCGGCCGTGCACCGCTACCCCGGCTCCATGGCCAAGCGGGTGCAGCAGCTGTGCCAGTACCTCGTCGACGAGTACGGCGGTGAGGCCGAAGCCGTGTGGGCGGACGTGGCCGACGGAAAGGAGCTCCTGGCGCGGCTCAAGGCGCTGCCCGGATTCGGTGTGCAGAAGGCGCAGATCTTCCTGGCCCTGCTGGGCAAGCAGTACGGCGTGCGGCCCGAGGGCTGGCGCGAGGCGGCGGGTTCGTACGGCGACGAGGGGTCGTACCGGTCCGCCGCCGACATCACCGGGCCGGAGTCGCTCGCCAAGGTCCGGGCGTTCAAGCAAGAAGCCAAGCGGGCAGCAAAAGCAGCCAAATCTTCCGCGGAATGATGTCAATACTGCGAAATATCGCGTGAGTTGTGGCACATCTGTTCACAGGAGCTCTGGAGATCGCTAGCTTCCCTTCAACCTCGCTCGTAATTGGGAAGGACCTCTGTGAAGGCATCGCATCGCAGAGCCGTGGCCACCCTGGCCGCAGCCGCACTCGCCACCCCGCTCCTGCTGGCATCCGCCTCCCCCGCCTCCGCCACCCGTGACCCCGGGAAAGCCGCGGCAAAGGACGCTGCGAAGCTGTCCAAGAAGCTGGTGCGCGGGGCGTCCGCCAAGGACGCGTTCAAGCACCTGCAGAAGTTCCAGCAGATAGCCGACTCGGCCGGCGGCAACCGCGCCGCCGGCACGCTCGGACACGACGCCTCGGCCGCGTACGTGTACCAGCTGCTGAAGAAGGCCGGATACAACGTCTCGTACCAGAAGTTCGAGTTCATCTACACCCAGACGCAGGCCGAGAAGCTCTCCGTGGTGACGCCCTCGCCGCGTGACGTCGACGTCAAGGCCATGACGTACACCAAGTCGACGCCGACCGGCGGCATCAAGGCCGACCTGGCCGCCGTGCCGGTGGACGCCACGACCGGCTGCGAGCCGGCGGACTACGCAGCCGGTGCCTTCACCGGCAAGATCGCGCTGATCCAGCGCGGTGGCTGCACGTTCGCCGACAAGCAGGCGCAGGCGGCAGCGGCGGGCGCGGTCGCCGCAGTGATCTACAACAACACCGAGGGCGCCCTCTCCGGCACCCTGTCGGCGCCGGAGAACGGCAAGATCCCGACCGGCGGCGTCACCAAGGCCGACGGCGAGAAGCTCGCCGCCGACCTCGCCAAGGGTCCGGTGAACATCTCGCTGGAGATCCGTCAGCTCCAGGAGAAGCGCACCACCAACAACGTCCTCGCCGAGACGAAGACCGGCAACGCGGCCAACACCGTGATGCTCGGCTCCCACCTCGACTCGGTCACGGCCGGCCCGGGCATCAACGACAACGGATCCGGCTCCGCCGGTCTGATCGACGTCGCCCTGAAGCTGGCCGCGTCCAAGGAGAAGCCCACCAACAAGGTGCGCTTCGCCTGGTGGTCCGCCGAGGAGAACGGCCTGCTGGGCTCCGAGCACTACGTCGAGAACCTGAGCGAGCTGGACCGCAAGGAAATCAAGCTCTACCTGAACTTCGACATGATCGCGTCGCCGAACTACGGCCTCTTCGTCTACGACGGCGACGACTCCGACGGTGTCGGCGCACCGGCGGGCCCGGCGGGCTCGGCCCAACTCGAGCGCGACATCAACGAGTTCATGGACAAGCAGGGCGCGCCCCACGAGGGCACGGACTTCACCGGCCGCTCGGACTACGGCCCGTTCATCGGCGTCGGCATCCCGTCGGGCGGCACGTTCACCGGCGCCGAGGGCATCAAGACCGAGGCCCAGGCGGCGAAGTTCGGCGGCACGGCGGGCGTCGCGTACGACGTGAACTACCACGCCGCCGGCGACACGATCAACAACATCAACATGAAGGCGTTCGACGTCAACATCGACGTGATCGCCCACGCGGTGGGCACCTACGCCCACGACCTGAGCTCCCTGCGCAAGCCCGTGGTCACCGTCCCGACGGACGGCGGCGCGGGCAGCGGTGGCGGCCTGCACGAGGACCACGGCCACGAGGTCACCGAGTAGCGGCTCCCTGTTCCACGTTCCACCCGGCCCCCGGGGCCCCGCCACACCGGCGGGCGGCCTTCCCCGGGGGCCGGCCCCGTCGCGGGGGACCTACCGGCGGCGTCTCGCCGTGCCGAAGAGGGAGCGGGAGATCTCCCGGCCCAGTTGCGTGCCGATCGACCTGGCCAGCGACCTGAACATGCCGCTCTCCACCACCTGCTCCACCAGCGACTCGTCGCGCTTCGCCTTCGGGGCGGGTCCCCGTGCCGGTGGCCCGGCCTTCGGCTCCCCCTCCTGCGGGGCGGGCGCCGTCAGCCTCTCGTACGCCGACTCCCGGTCCACCGCCTCCGCGTACCTCCCGTACAGCGGGGACGACGTCACGGCCCGCTCCAGCGCCGCCGCCTCGATCGGCCCCATCCGCGAGACCGGTGCCCGCAGACGCGTCGCCGCCACCGGCGTCGGGGCACCCCTCTCGCTCAGTACGGTGATCACCGCCTCGCCCGTGCCGAGAGCCGTCAGCAGCTCCTCGAGGTCGTACGCCGAGTTCGGGAACGTCCGCACCGTCGCCTTCAGCGCCTTCGCGTCGTCCGGGGTGAACGCCCGCAGCGCGTGCTGCACCCGGTTGCCCAGCTGGGCCAGCACGTCGCCGGGCACGTCCTTCGGCGTCTGGGTGACGAAGAAGACGCCGACCCCTTTCGAGCGAATCAGCCGCACGGTCTGCGTGATCGACTCCAGGAACGCCTTCGACGCCCCCTTGAACAGCAGATGCGCCTCGTCGAAGAAGAAGACGAGCTTCGGCTTCTCCACGTCCCCGACCTCCGGCAGATCGTGGAAGAGGTCCGCCAGCAGCCACATCAGAAACGTGGAGAAGAGCTGCGGCTTGTCCTGAACGGCGGGCAGCTCCAGTACGGACACCAGCCCCCGCCCGTCCGGCGCGGTCCGCAGGAGTTCGCCCGTGTCGAACTCGGGCTCCCCGAAGAACCCCCCGGCTCCCTGCTGCTCGAACGCCGTGAGAGCCCGCAGGATCACCCCGGCCGTGACCGTCGAGAGCCCCCCGATCCCCTTCAGCTCCGGCTTGCCGACGTCCGACACCAGGAAGGAGACGACGGCCCGCAGGTCCTTCAGGTCGATGAGCTCCAGGCCCTTGGTGTCGGCGTAGTGGAAGATCAGCCCGAGCGACTGCTCCTGCGTCTGGTTGAGCTGGAGCACCTTCGACAGGAGTACCGGTCCGAAGCTGGTCGCCGTCGCCCTCAGTGGAATGCCGGGGCCGATGCCGCCGAGGCCGTAGAACTCGCACGGGAAGCCCGCCGCGCGCCAGTCCTGTCCGACCTCCGCGGCCCGCTCCCGGACCTTCTCCCCCGCTTCTCCGGGTGCCGAGATGCCGGAGACGTCGCCCTTGATGTCGGCGAGGAAGACGGGGATCCCGTGGGCGGAGAGCTGCTCCGCGATGAGCTGGAGGGTCTTGGTCTTGCCGGTCCCGGTGGCGCCGGCGACGAGGCCGTGCCGGTTGAGCGTCGGCAACGGGACGCGGATCCGGGCGTCGGGACGGCACACGCCGTCCCACAGCAGCGCGCCGAGGTCCAGGGCGTCCCCGTCGAAGGAGTATCCGGCGGCGATCTCCGCGGCGGGCCCGGACAGGTCCGGCATCGGCTCGCTGTCGCTCATCGCAGCCCACCCGTTCTGGTTCGCTCAGGTTTGGTCCGGTTGAGGGGATTTTGACCAGCATGGCACTGCCCGCGCGTGGCTGCGCCGGGCACCCCTTGCCCGGTAGGCTTTCCGTGTGATCTTCAAGCGCATCGGTAACGGGCGGCCCTATCCCGACCACGGCCGGGAAAGCACCCGGCAGTGGGCGGACGTCGCGCCGCGCCCGGTCCGCCTCGATCAGCTGGTGACCACCAAGGGCCAGCTGGACCTGGAGACGCTCCTCGCCGAGGACTCCACCTTCTACGGCGACCTCTTCGCGCACGTCGTGAAGTGGCATGGCGATCTCTACCTCGAGGACGGACTGCACCGCGCCGTGCGCGCGGCGCTCCAGCAGCGCCAGGTGCTGCACGCGCGCGTCCTCGAGATGGACTGACCGGAGAGACGGCTGGGCCTTTCGGGGCCTAATACCGCTCGACCGGACGCGATCTATTGATCATTTAGTAGGCATCGCCACCGCGTCCCATTACGCTGCGCCCATGAGCATGCTCACTCCCCCAGGGATGGGCGGAAAGTACCGCATCACGGGCAAGACGTTCCCCCGGATGCGCCGCCCCCACCGCCGCCGCAGGATCGCGCTCGTGCTCGTCGCCGCCGTGGTCGCCCTCGGCCTCGCCGGCTGGGGGACCCTGCAGGTCGTCGACGTCTTCTCCGGCGGCGCGCAGAAGAAACGGACGACCGCCGGACACAAGGCGTGCGAGAAGGCCAAGGCCGCCGCGCCCGCCGCCCCGGCCGTCACCCTGCCCAAGCCCGGTCAGATCACGGTCAACGTCTACAACGCGACCCCCCGCTCTGGGCTCGCCAAAACGACCGCCGACGAGCTGAAGAAGCGTGGCTTCGCGATCGGCAAGGTCGGAAACGCCCCGCCCGCCTACGACAAGAAGGTTCCCGGCACCGGGATGCTGCTCGGCGCCGCCGACGCCACCAAGGGGGCCTTCACCGTCCTCGGCACCCAGCTGAAGGGCGCCACGACCAAGACCGACCCCCGCCCGACGGCGGACGTGGACCTGATTCTCGGCACGGCCTTCAAGGCGCTGGACGCCAAGACGACGGCGGACGCGGCCCTGGTCGCACTGACCAGGCCCGCGCCCGCGCCGTCGAAGAAGTGCTAGCCCGACGAGTGCCGGGGAAGCGGGGAGGGACGCCCTAGTCGGCGGTCCCGTACATGCGGTCACCCGCGTCGCCGAGGCCCGGCACGATGTAGCCGTGCTCGTTGAGGCGCTCGTCCACGCTGGCCGTCACGACCGTCACCGGCGTGCCGGCCAGCTCGCGCTCCATGACCGCGACGCCCTCCGGCGCCGCCAGCAGCACGACCGCGGTCACGTCGTCGGCGCCGCGCTTGATCAGCTCCTGGATCGCCGCGACGAGCGTGCCGCCGGTGGCCAGCATCGGGTCGAGGACGTACACCTGGCGTCCGGAGAGGTCCTCCGGCATCCGGGAGGCGTACGTCGACGCCTCCAGCGTCTCCTCGTTGCGGATCATGCCGAGGAAGCCCACCTCGGCGGTCGGCAGCAGCCGCACCATGCCGTCCAGCATGCCGAGACCCGCCCGCAGGATCGGCACCACCAGCGGTCGCGGGTACGACAGCTTCACGCCGGTCGTCGCGGCCACCGGGGTCTGGATGTCGGCCTGCTCGGTGCGCACGTCCCGGGTGGCCTCGTACGCGAGCAGGGTGACCAGCTCGTCGGCCAGGCGCCGGAAGGTCGGGGAGTCGGTGCGCTTGTCGCGCAGTGTGGTGAGTTTGTGCGCCACCAGCGGGTGGTCGACGACATGGATCCGCATGTCGTCCACAGTAGCCGGGACTGGCATCAACCCATGCTCTGGAGGGAAGGTGGGGTCAGACGGACCCAGCCTTGGGGTGGTGCGTTATGCCGGACCAGGACGAGGAAGAGTACGAGAGCGCCGTGGAGCGCAGGCGGCGCCGCGCGCAGTTCCTGCGCGATCTGCACGAGGCCAAAGCACTGCGCGACCGGGTCCAGCCACGGCGGGCCCGGGCGGCCCGGATGCGTCAGGCGATGCGGATGCGCACTTTCCGCTGGTGAGCCCATGGCGAGGCCCCCAAGGGGCCAAGAGCTCAGACTGATGCACGACGCAAGAGCGGAAGACCTCTCCTGAAGGCGAGGTTTCTGCCACGATGCCGATTGGGCGGGGCACTTCAAGCAGGCGCCGCCGGATCGACACACCTCTGATCAGTGGGAGAGTCACGGTGTACTTCGCCGCACTGCTCGCGCGCACCGAAGACGGGTGGAAAGCGAGCGACACAGAGCTCGACGACGTGGAGACCCTGTCGGATCTGACCGACCTGGCCCGTGAGGCCTCGGTGGACGAGGACACGGTCCTCGTCTACATCGAGCAGGAGGACGCGTGGTTCGGCCTTGTCCGCGTGGAGGGCGAGGAGGACCCCCGTATCTATGTGTCGGATGCGGCATCGGCCGCCCGCTCCTCGTACGGGGAAATCCTCACGAATGAACTGCTGGGCGCGGACCAGGACGGCGACCCCGACCTGGACGCACTGGACCTCGACGGTACGGAGGACGGAGAACCGGACGCTGACGCCACCGAAGACGACGAGGACGGGCCGGACGTCGCGGCCGATGCCGTACCCGCGGCACCGGTCGGCGACCGGGAGATCCTGAGGGACCTGGGACTGTCCGAGAAGGACCTGCTGGCACTCGACACCGACGCCCTGTCGGAGATCGCCGACGCACTGGGGGCCGCGGAAGTACTGGAGTCCGTCCGCTAGTGCGAGAAGCAGTACACGACCCCCTGCCCGACCCCGACCACGCATCGGAGCACGGCTCCACCTCCGCCCCCGCGCCGGATCCCGTACGGGATCCGTGGCGGGCGCCGATGCGCCTCGCGCTCGAAGAGGCCGAACGAGCGGCGCTGGCCGGCGACGTGCCGGTCGGCGCGGTCGTGCTGTCCCCGGACGGCAGTGTCCTCGCCACCGGACACAACGAGCGGGAGGCGACCGGCGATCCGACCGCGCACGCGGAGGTCCTGGCGCTGCGCAGGGGCGCCGCGGCCCACGGCGAGTGGCGGCTGACCGGGTGCACGCTCGTCGTCACCCTGGAGCCGTGCGTGATGTGCGCGGGCGCGCTCGTGCAGGCGCGCGTGGAGCGGGTGGTGTTCGGCGCCCTGGACGAGAAGGCGGGCGCCGCCGGCTCGCTCTTCGACGTCGTCCGCGACCGCCGCCTCAACCACCGACCCGAGGTCGTCCTGGGCGTGCTCGGCGAGGAGTGCGCGGCGCAGCTCACGCGCTTCTTCCGGGACCGCTGACCCGCTGATCGATACGGATTTCTGCGCACGGGCACCTTTGGGCTAAGCTCTCTCTCGGTAGCGTGTCCGAGCGGCCGAAGGAGCTCGCCTCGAAAGCGAGTGTGGCGCAAGTCACCGAGGGTTCAAATCCCTCCGCTACCGCTCTCTTGGAAGGGCCCCGGCGCGAAAGCGCCGGGGCCCTTCGCTTGTTCACCGGCCTGTTCAGGCGCCCGTTCACACATGCTGCGCGCCCGCCTCCTCCGCGCTCCGCGAGCCCTCCGCGAGGCCTCCACGAAAGGCCCCCGCCGCCGGGCTCTTGGCCCATAAACGCTCGGCTAGACTCACGCGACCGCGCAGGGGAGGCAGAAGATGGTGCAGGCGAAGAAGGTCACGCTGTACATACTGGTCGTCTTCGTGCTGTACACGATCATTACCTCCCCCAAGGAGGCAGCCGACCTGGTCCAGATAGGGTTCGAGGGAATTTCCAGCGCCGCGAAGGCCGTCGGCGAGTTCATGACTGAGCTCATCAGGTAGGAGTGCCCCCGTGATCCGTCACCTCGTCCTCTTCAAGCTCAACGAAGGTGTGGCGCGCGACGAGCCGCGCGTGGTCGCCGGCGTCGAGGCCTTCCGGGCGCTCGACGGGGCCATTCCGGAGCTGGAGTTCTGGGAGTGCGCGTGGAACATCACCGACCGGCCCATCGCGTACGACTTCGCCATCAACTCGGCGGTCGCGGACACCGATGCGCTGAAGCGGTACATCGAGCACCCCGACCACCAGGCCGCCGCCGGCCAGTGGCGCGAGTTCGCCACCTGGGTGATCGCGGACTACGAGTTCTGATCCACGGCTCCCCGCCACCCCTTTCATCCCTGCCTCCGCCCCTCACCGTCACGGTGAGGGGTGTTTTGTGGTTTAAGAACCCGCATGCCGTCAACACGACGTTATGAGGTGCTTGCACACAGTGGACATGTCTTGTGATGCTATGACCGCTTTTGATGGATGAGTGGACCGTAGTTGACCAGATCGTGAACCACAAAGGGGTGGCGTGAACGTGCCGGCCAGTACTGCGCCTCAGGTGCCGCCCCAGAACGAGACCAGCGAGAACGAGACGGCGAGGAGCCAGGCCCCGAGGACCGAGCAGGGCGCCGGCGAGGCCGCCGACGAGGCCGCGGGCCGCCCCAGACCCCAGGGCCGGGGCGCGGACACACGGGCCCTCACCCAGGTCCTCTTCGGCCAGCTCAAGACCCTGGAACCGGGCACCCAGGAGCACCACCGGGTGCGCGGCGCGCTGATCGAGGCGAACCTGCCCCTGGTGCGGTACGCGGCGGCCCGCTTCCGTTCCCGCAACGAGCCGATGGAGGACGTCGTCCAGGTCGGCACCATCGGGCTGATCAACGCGATCGACCGGTTCGACCCCGACCGGGGCGTGCAGTTCCCGACGTTCGCGATGCCGACCGTGGTCGGCGAGATCAAGCGGTACTTCCGGGACAACGTACGGACCGTGCACGTGCCCCGGCGGCTGCACGAGCTGTGGGTCCAGGTCAGCGGCGCCACCGAGGACCTGACGACGGCTCATGGCCGTACCCCCACGACGGCCGAGATCGCCGAGCGGCTGAAGATCTCCGAGGACGAGGTCCTGGCCTGCATCGAGGCGGGCCGTTCCTATCACGCGACCTCGCTCGAGGCCGCGCAGGAGGGCGACGGCCTGCCGGGGCTGCTCGACCGCCTCGGCTACGAGGACCCGGCCCTCGCCGGCGTCGAACACCGCGACCTCGTACGCCATCTGCTCGTACAACTGCCCGAGCGCGAACAGCGGATCCTGATGCTGCGCTACTACAGCAACCTGACCCAGTCTCAGATCAGCCAGGAGCTCGGCGTCTCGCAGATGCATGTGTCAAGGCTCCTCGCCCGCAGCTTCGCCCGGTTGAGATCCGCAAATCGGATCGAGGCGTAGCTGAAACGGGTAGACCGGTTCGGAGTAGTTCCACGGGGCCCGAAGAGGCGCACACCCCTTGTTTCCTGCGCGAATCCCCCTCTGCCTTGTCGACATGTCACTACAGCGTGTTGCCGACATGTGACATTCTGCGGGAACCGCGTTTGCCGCAGCCCCGCCTCCGGTATTCAGGTGGAGGCTGCGTTCCTCCGATGGTCGCGGCCACCGCGACCGTCCGCGACCTCAAGGGGGTGGCATGTCCGTAGAACAGGGCAGCTCGAAGGTGCTCACGCGTGCGTCGAACGAGCCCGCGACGCCTCTCGGCCCTACGCCTGTCGGCACTTCGGAAGCCATCGACACCCGCACGCTGTCCCGGGCCCTGTTCCTGCGGCTGGCGGTACTCGACCAGGACAGCCCGGAGCGCACCTACGTACGCGACACGCTCATCGAGCTCAACCTCCCGCTGGTGCGGTACGCGGCGGCCCGCTTCCGCAGTCGCAACGAGCCGATGGAGGACATCGTCCAGGTCGGCACGATCGGCCTGATCAAGGCGATCGACCGGTTCGACTGCGAACGCGGCGTGGAATTCCCGACGTTCGCGATGCCGACCGTGGTCGGCGAGATCAAGCGGTTCTTCCGCGACACCTCGTGGTCGGTGCGGGTGCCGCGCCGGCTCCAGGAGCTGCGGCTGGCGCTCACGAAGGCCAGCGACGAGCTGGCACAGAAGCTGGACCGGTCCCCCACCGTCCCCGAACTCGCCGCGGTACTGGGCGTGTCGGAGGAGGACGTCGTCGACGGGCTCGCGGTGGGCAACGCCTACACGGCCTCGTCGCTGGACTCCCCCTCCCCCGAGGACGACGGCGGCGAGGGCTCGCTCGCCGACCGGCTCGGGTACGAGGACATGGCACTCGAGGGCGTCGAGTACCGCGAGTCCCTCAAGCCCCTGCTGGCCAAACTCCCGCCCCGGGAACGGCAGATCATCATGCTCCGCTTCTTCGCCAACATGACCCAGTCGCAGATCGGCGAGGAGGTCGGCATCTCGCAGATGCACGTGTCGCGGCTCCTCACCCGGACCCTGACCCAGCTGCGCGAGGGCCTGATCGGCGAGTGAAGTGAGCGCTGACGCTTCCTAACTGACGCATCGTCAGCCACACTGGCGCGATGCGAAGGACGGGTCTGGCCACGGTCGCGCTCTGCCTCTGCGGAGCGCTGACCGCGTGCGGCGGGAGCGGTGACGGGGACGGTTACGCGGCGGTCGGCGCCGCCGGAGCCTCGCCGGGAGCGGCGGTGCCGCCGTCGGGCAAGGTGGTCCTGGAGCCGCTGGACGGCTCCCCGTCGTCCTCCACCTCGTCGTCCACCTCGTCGTCCACCTCCTCGCCGCCGGCGGGGAGCGGTGAGGGCGGCGCGAGCGGAGGCGGCGGCGGCGGCGACACGAGTGGCGCGAGTGGCGGTCCGGGCGCCGACGGCGGCCCGGGAAGCTCGGCGCTCCCACCGGCCGGGACCGGAGCCACTGGCGCCCCTGGATCCACGACACCGCTCCCCGGCACCCCGGGCGCTTCGGGACCTCCCGACTCACCGGGGACGACGACACCCGGCCCGACCGCGCCGGCGACCAGCCCGCCCGCGACGACTCCGCCGCGGCCCGCCGCGCTGACGATCAGCACCCCGGCGCTCGCGGACGCGGACCGGCGCTGGTGCGAGAAGGTGACCGTGGAGTTCCGCAACACCGGTGGCTCACCGGTGCGTTCGGGCACGGTCACCTTCGCGACGCACATCATCGGCGCGCTCGGCGTCGACTGGGCGACGATCGAGTCGGCCCAGGCCCTGCCCGCGCCGATCGCGGCGGGGGCGGCGAAGAAGAAGACGTACACCGTCTGCCTGGACGCCTGGCGGGTGCCGCTGGGGATGCACGTGGACACCCGGCGCGTCACCGCCGTGTGGAAGTGACCTAGCTGAAGGCGAGCCAGGCGACCGCGGCCAGGACCACCACGAGCGCGACCACGCCGGCGATCACCCCGACACGGGGGCCGGCCGGCGCCGGGGCCTGCTGCTGTCGCTGCGGGGTGCCCTCGTCGACGAAGGCGCGGAACATCTGCGTGCTGCCGGAGGGGTCGTAGGAGCCCTCGGGGCCCTGACCCTGCGGTGCGTGGGGGTTGTGTGCCATGGGGCAGGACCCTAGCGAACCTGGGGTTCCGGCCCAACCCCCGCACGCGCCTGAGCTCCTTTGCCAGTTTTTTAAGACCCTTCGCCCCTTTTTAGTTTGCCTGTAGCAACCAACAGCTTCTATGGTTGCCCTAAGCAACAAGATGGAGAAGGGTGCTCTCGATGGCCGAACAGAGTCGGTACGAGAACCTCGCCCGGCAGCTGAGTGCCATCGGCGCCGTGAAGCGGGGACTCGCACGGACCCTGCCCGCCGAGTGCCCGGGTGGTTCCGCCGCCGTCCTGACCCTGCTCGACCACCACGGCGACATGCGGATCAGCCGGCTCTCGGAGCTGATGGCCGTCGACATGTCGGTCAGCAGCCGTCATGTGGCCCACGTCGCCGAGCGCGGCTGGATCGAGCGGCTGCCCGACCCGGCCGACAAGCGCTCGCGCATCCTCCGGCTCACCCCCGCGGGCAGGGACATGCTCACCGAACTCGACCGCCGGGTACGGGAGATGTTCGCCCGCACGCTCACCGAGTGGTCCGACGAGGACGTCGAACGGCTCACCACCCTGCTTGGCCGTCTCCGCGACTCGTTCGGGGACTGCCGGGCCCACGCCACCCGTACATCAGCACCACAGACTTAGAGGCAAAGGAAGTTCATGGCTACGACCACACCAAGTACCGGTGTGCGGGGCGGCCACGCCAGGCATGGTGGGCACAGCTCCGCCGACGGCGCTCCGATGACCCACCGGCAGATCATGGAGGCGTTGTCCGGGCTGCTGCTCGGCATGTTCGTCGCCATCCTCTCGTCGACGATCGTCTCCAACGCCCTGCCCGAGATCATCAAGGATCTCGACGGCACGCAGAGCGCCTACACCTGGGTCGTGACCGCGGCCCTGCTGTCGATGACCGCCACCACCCCGCTCTGGGGCAAGCTGGCCGACCTCTTCTCCAAGAAGCTGCTCGTCCAGGTCGCCCTGGTCATCTATGTGGCGGGCTCGGTCGTCGCCGGTCTCTCCCAGAACACCGGCATGCTGATCGCCTGCCGGGTCGTCCAGGGCATCGGCGTCGGCGGTCTCACCGCCCTCTCCCAGATCATCCTGGCCGCGATGATCGCGCCGCGTGAGCGCGGCCGGTACAGCGGCTACCTCGGCGCCACCTTCGCCGTGGCGACCGTCGGCGGCCCGCTGCTCGGCGGGGTCATCACCGACACCGACTGGCTCGGCTGGCGCTGGTGCTTCTACGTCGGCGTGCCATTCGCGCTCATCGCGCTGCTCGTCCTCCAGAAGACCCTGAAGCTTCCGGTCGTGAGGCGGCAGGTGAAGGTCGACTGGGCGGGTGCCCTGGTGATCAGCGCCGCGGTCTCGCTGCTGCTGATCTGGGTCACCTTCGCCGGTGACAAGTACGACTGGATGTCGTGGCAGACGGCGGCGATGGTCGGCGGCGCGGTCGTGCTCGGCGCGCTCTTCGTCCTCGTCGAGTCGAAGGCCGGCGAGCCGATCATCCCGCTGCGCCTGTTCCGCAACCGCACGATCACCCTTGCCTCGCTCGCCTCGCTCTTCGTCGGTGTCGCGATGTTCGCCGGCACGGTCTTCTTCAGTCAGTACTTCCAGCTGGCCCGGGACAAGTCGCCGACGATGTCCGGCGTGATGACCATCCCGATGATCGCGGGCCTGTTCGTCTCGTCCACCGCGTCCGGCATGATCATCACCAAGACCGGCAAGTGGAAGGCATGGCTGGTCAGCGGCGGTGTGCTGGTGACGGCGGGTCTGGGTCTGCTGGGCTCGATCCGCTACGACACCGCGTACTGGCAGATCGCGATCTTCATGGCGGTCATGGGTCTCGGTCTCGGCATGATGATGCAGAACCTGGTGCTCTGCACCCAGAACCAGGTGGCCCCCGCCGATCTCGGCGCGGCCTCCTCGGTGGTCACCTTCTTCCGGTCCCTCGGCGGCGCCGTCGGCGTCTCGGCGCTGGGCGCGGTGCTCGCCAACCGGGTCACGAAGTACGTCAAGGACGGGCTCGCGGACCTCGGCCCGCAGGGCGCGGCGATGGGCCACGGCGGCACGGGCGGCGGCGGCATCCCGGACCTGGACGCGCTGCCCGCGCCGATCCGTACGGTGATGGAGAGCGCCTACGGGCACGGTGTGGCGGACGTCTTCCTGTGGTCGGCGCCGTTCGCGCTGCTGGCGTTCCTGGTGACGCTGTTCATCAAGGAGGTGGCGTTGAAGAGCAGTTCGGTGACTCCCGAGGAGAAGGCCGCCGAGAAGTCCGTCGAGATGACGGGCGAGATGACGGGCGAGATGAGCGCGGAGCTCCCGGCGTCGGCTCCGGCCACCGCGGCTCCGGTGAACGGCGTCGCCGTCCGTGGTGCGGTCCGCACCGCCGAGGGCACGCCCGTCCCGGGCGCCGCCGTGACCCTGATCTCGCTGGGCGGACGGCAGTTGGGCCGCGCGGTCGCCCCGGCCGACGGCGTCTACACGCTGGACGCGCCCGGCACCGGCTCGTACGTGCTGATCGCCTCCGCCGACGGCTTCCAGCCACAGGCGTCCACGGTGGTCGTCGGTGACGAGCCGCTGGCCTACGACATCCTGCTCTCCGGTACGAGCGGACTGACCGGTGTCGTGATCGCGGCGGCCGGCGGCTCTCCGGTGGACGGTGCGATGGTGATCGTCACGGATGTGCGCGGCGACGTGCTGGCGACCGGGAAGTCCGCCGAGGACGGCGCCTTCTCCTTCGCCGAGCTCGTCCCGGGCTCCGTGATCGTCGCGGTCAACGCCGAGGGCTACCGACCGCTGGCCCTGCCGGTGGAGATCGGCGGCCAGGGCGTGACCCGGATCGAGGCGGCGCTGCAGGCCGGCGCGCTGGTGCGCGGCACGGTCCGGGCGGGCGGCGACCACGCGCCGCTGTCCGACGCCCGGGTGACCCTGCTCGACGCGGCCGGGAACGTCGTCTCCACGGCGACGACCGGTTCCGACGGTGCGTACGCGTTCGCCGACCTGGACGCGGGCGAGTACACGGTCATAGCGACCGGCTATCCGCCGGTGGCGGGAACCCTCACCGTGGCCGGCCGCGGTGTGGACGGCCACGACATCGCACTCGCCCACCCCGGCGAGTGATCCGACCCCCGCGGGCGCTTCGAGCGGACGCCCGCGGGTTCCGGGGCGGCAGGCAGGGGACGGCCTGCCGCCCCGTTTTTTCTGCGCGAGGAGAGATACGGGATGGGACTGCACGCACGGGTTCGGACGCGGGACGGCTGGGCGCTCCAGCACGCGGTCGTGACGATGACCGACATGACCGGTACGCAGGTGCTGCGGGCGGCCGCCGACAGCGAGGGCCTGGTCAGGGACGATGTGGCGCTCGCGCCGGGCCCGTACACGGTGATCGTGACGGCCGTCGGCTACGCCCCCGCGGCGCAGACCGCGCTCGTCACGGCGAGCGGCCGGGCCGATGTGGGCACGGTGGTCCTGGCCCGCCAGGGCGGTGCCGAGCTGCCGCCGCCGGGCCCCTGGTCGATCGACCCGGTCCACTCGACGGTGGCGGCGGTCGCCCAGCACCTGGGGATGTCCAGTGTGCGCGGCCGGTTCACCGCGTTCGGCGGCCGTATCGAGATGGCCGGGAACGGCGAGGACCTGGAGCGGTCGCGGGTCGACGCGGTGATCGAGGCGGCTTCGATCGACACGGGCAACGGAATGCGCGACAAGCACCTGAAGTCGCCGGACTTCCTGGACGTGGACACGTACCCGCGGATCACCTACACCTCCACCGGCCTGACCCCGTCCGGCCCCGACCGCTGGACGGTGCACGGCCACCTGTCACTGCACGGTGTCGTACGTGAAGTGCCCCTGGACCTCGCCTACCTGGGGACCGGGCCGGACCCGTGGGGCGGGGTACGGGCGGCGTTCCGGGCGACGGCCGAGCTGAGCCGGGACGACTTCGCGATGAACTACAACCAGGTGGTGCAGGCGGGCATCTCGGCGATCGGAACGACCCTGAAGGTGGAACTCGACATCCAGGCGGTCCAGGGCGACCTGCCGGCGCTGTAGGGGGACGCGGGGGCCGCGCCGCGCGTGGCGGGGCGGTCGGCCGGGCCGCAAAAGGCCGCCCGCCGGGGCTTAGTCCGTCTCCCGCATCGCCTCGATGCCCTTGACGAGGAGGTCCAGCGCGTAGACGAAGTCGCGCTCGCGCTTCTCCTCCACCGAGCCGCCGCCCCTGGCCTCCATCAGCGCGGCCGCCTCCTCGAAGTCCTTCGCGAGCTCGGGCTGTTCCCCGATCGCACCCATGGCCTGCGCCACGTACTCGTCCTGGCTGACCCCCGCGCTCGCACAGTGCGCGATGAAGTGGCCCTCCACCGTGCCGAACCCGTAGACGAACTGGAAGACCGCCGCGAGGCCCCCCATCTGGCCGTGCGGCGGCAGGCCGGTGTTGCGCAGGACCCGCTGGGCGCTGCGTCCGAAGGCCGTCGAGTGCGGGCCGATGTTGAGGAAGCTGCCCACCAGCTGGGAGACCCAGGGGTGCTTCACCAGGACGCCCCGGTAGCCGGTGGCCAGCTCCCGCAGCTGCCCGCGCCAGCTCTCGGCATCGGACGTGTCGGGGAGGGCCACCTCTCCGAAGACCTCGTCGAGCGCCAGCTCCAGCAGGTCGTCCTTGGTGTCGACGTACCAGTAGAGGGACATCGCCGTGACGTTCAGCTCGGCGGCGAGCCTTCGCATCGAGAACTTGCCGAGCCCCTCCGCGTCCAGCAGCCGCACCGTCGTCGCCGTGATCCTGTCCCGGTCGAGTCCGGAGGGCTGGTCGGCCTTGCGGCCGCGCCGGCCCTTGCCGTCCAGCCACACGCTCGACCGGGCCGCCGGGCGCTTCGTACGGTCCGCTGCCGACCCCATCGCACTCCTCCTCGCTGCTGGCTCCCGATGCTATGCCGCCGCCTTCCCCACCCCGTTCCTCGCCGTCCCGTTCCTCTCCGCCCGGCGCAGCAGGAGCGCCGCCAGCAGACCGCCCGCGAGCACGGCCGCCGCCCCGACCAGCTGGCTCGTTTCCAGGCCCGAGGCGAAGGCGTCCGAGATCCGTTCCCGCTCGACCGGCCCGTCCGCCGCGGCGAGCGCCGCCGGGAGGGACGCCGCGGAGACGGAGACGAGCGCGCCGAAGCGGGAGTTCAGTACGGCTCCGAGAACGGCTACGCCGAGTCCGTTGCCGAACTCCGCCAGCGTGCCGTTGACGCCCGCGCCGACGCCCGCCTTCTCCGGAGGGATCGCGCTCATGATCGCGTTGGCCATCGCCGGCATGGACAGGGCCACGCCCGCGCCCATGACGACGAGTCCGAGCAGCATTCCGCCGTAGCCGTGCTGTCCGCCCAGGAGGGCGATGGCGGCGAGTCCGGCCGCGACCAGGGCCATGCCGAGGGCGATGGTCCAGGGGGTGCCGATCTTCGGCAGCAGTCGCGCGCCGACGCCGGTGAGGTTGAGGGCGACGACGGTCAGCGCGAGCGGCGCCGTCCGCAGACCGGCGTCAAGCGGCCCGTACCCGAGCACGAACTGCAGGTGCTGGGTGAGCAGGAAGAGCGAGCCGGTCATGCCGAAGGCGACCAGGATCGCGCCCGCGACCGCGCCGACGAACCGCTGGTCGCGGAAGAAGTGCATGTCCAGCATCGGGTGCGGGGTGCGCAGCTCCCAGAGCGCGAAGGCCCCGAGGACCAGCAGTCCGACCGCTCCGGCGCCCAGCACCCGGGCCGATGTCCAGCCGTGGCCGGGGCCGGAGATGATCGCGTACACGACGGCGGTCATGCCGACGGTGGAGAGCAGCGCGCCGATCAGGTCGGGGCGGGCGCCCTGCCGGTGCTTGGACTCGGGGACGAGCGCGGCGACGGCGAGGAGGCCGACGACCGCGACCGGGATGTTGACGAGGAAGATCGCCCCCCACCAGAAGTGGTCGAGCATGACGCCGCCGATCAGCGGTCCGGCGGCGAAGCCCAGCGAACTGACCGTCGACCACAGCGCGATGGCCTTCACCCTCTCGCTGTCGTCGAAGATCTGGACGACGACGGCGAGGGTCGTGGTCATCAGCAGCGCCCCGCCGATGCCCATACCGGCGCGGGCCGCGACGAGCTGCGTGGAGCTCTGGGCGAATCCGGCCGCCAGCGAGCCGATGCCGAAGACCGCGAGGCCGGTGATGAGCATCAGCTTGCGGCCGTAGCGGTCTGCCGCGCTGCCGGCGGTGAGCAGCAGGCCCGACTGGACCAGTGAATACGCGTTGATCATCCACTGGATGTCGGCGGTGGAGGCATCGAGTTCCCTGGTGAGGGAGGGGATCGCGACGCTGAGGACGGTGTTGTCGAGCAGCACGGTGAGCTGGGCGAGGCAGATGACGCCGAGGATCAGCCAGCGCTGCGGGTGGCCGCCGGTGGGGGCGGGGGTGTCGGTCTCGGCTGTCGTCGCCGTCATGCACGCTCCTTGTACGGTGTATGGGACTCGGTCGCCATACACCGTACAAGGATTTCCCTTACGCCGTACAGGAGTTTGTGGCGGAGCCGGGGCTCACCCGCCGGCCCGGGGTCCGGCGTTCGACAGGCTCATGCCTTCCGGGTCAGGTCGTAGAGCGTGACTCCGTCGACCGTGACCTTCTTGAACGTGGCCTCGACCCAGGTGCTGATCCCGCTCCCGGGGCTCTCGCCCTGCCCCGCCCGCATCCCGCCACTGCCCGGGATGAAGTAGTGGATCTCCCCGTCAGCGACGTACTGCTTGAACCGGGCGAGCGTGGGCGACGGATCGCTGCCGTTGAAGCCGCCGATCGGCATGACCGGCTTCCCGGTGGCCAGTTGGTACCCGGCCGCCTTCTGGGAGGGGGACGTCGCGGCGACCCAGGTGTAGGCGTCGGCGTTCTCCATCAGTTTCTTCTTCGTCGCGGCGCCGAGTTCGGTGGTGTCGAGGAGCCCGCCCGGACCCCGGCCGGAGCGCCCACCGTCACCGCCGGGCCGCGTTCCGGCCTGCGCCCGCCCCTGGCCGGGCCCCTGGCCCTGGCCGACTCCCCGGCCCTGTGGGGGCGTCTGGCCCTGGGGAACGACCTGCGGGCCGCCCCCCGGCGGCGGGAACTGTCCCTGCCCGGGCGTCCCCTGCCCCGGAGCTCCGTAGAACACCGGCCCCCCGCCCACGCGCATGCCGCCGGGGCCGCCCCGCGCCGACGCCGGACCCGCCGTGATGATCGAGCCGCTGCTCCCCCCGGCCACGGTCGTCAGCGTGTACGCGAGAGGCCCGGCGAGCGCCGACGCCAGCCCGAGCCCGGCGGCGCCCAGCGCGAGCCGCCGGCCGAGCCGTCCCGCCCGCCCCGCGACCAGCAGCGCGAGAGCAGCCACGATCCCGCCGAGGAGCACCGCCCAGCGCAGCCAGGGCAGGTAGTCCGGCGTCCGGCCGAGCAGGACGTACGCCCACCAGCCGGTCACCGCCACCGTCCCGGCCAGCGCCGCCGCCGCGAGCAGCCTCGCGCGCTCCTCCCACAAGACGGTGACCCCCATGCCGATGAGCGCGGCGATGTACGGGGCCAGGGCCACCGTGTAGTACTCGTGGAAGATGCCGGCCATGAAGCTGAAGACCGCCAGCGTCGACAGCAGCGCCCCGCCCCACACCAGGAACGAAGCCCGGGCCATCCCCTCGACCGTCTCGGTGGTGCGGCCCGCCCGCCAGGTGACGACCAGGCCCGCGACGAGCAGCAGCAGCGCGGCCGGGAGCAGCCAGGAGATCTGACCGCCGACGGAGTCGTTGAACATCCGGACGATGCCGGTCTCTCCCCAGCCGCCGCCGGCTCGCACCGGCGCGTCGACGCCCGCCGGAGCCCGGCCGCCGCCGACACTGCCGACCTCGTCTCCGTTGATCCGGCCGAGGCCGTTGTAGCCGAAGGTCAGTTCCAGGAAGCTGTTGGTCTGCGAGCCGCCGATGTACGGGCGCGAGGCCGCCGGCCACAGCTCGACGATCGCCACCCACCAGCCGCCGGACACGATCAGCGCGACGGTGGCGAGGCCCAGTTGTCCGAGCCGGCGCCGCAGGGTCGTCGGCGCGCACACCGCGTAGACCAGCGCCAGTGGCGGCAGGATCAGGAACGCCTGGAGGGTCTTCGTCAGAAAGGCGAAGCCGACCGCGACGCCCGCCCACACGAGCCACTTGGTCCGCGCGTCCTCCAGGGCGCGCAGGACGCAGTACACGGTGACGGTCAGCAGCAGCGCGAGCAGCGCGTCCGGGTTGTTGTAGCGGAACATCAGCGCGGCGACCGGGGTGAGCGCGAGCACCAGCGCCGCGACCAGCCCGGCGGCGGTGCTGAACCGCCTGCGCACCGCCGCGTACACGACGGCGACCGTCCCGACCCCCATCAGCACCTCGGGCAGCAGGATCTGCCAGGAGCCGAGTCCGAAGAACCGCACGGACAGGGCCATCGGCCAGAGCGCGGCCGGCGGCTTGTCGACGGTGATGGAGTTCCCGGCGTCGGACGAGCCGAAGAAGAAGGCCTTCCAGCTCTCGCCGCCGGCCTGGACGGCCGCGGAGTAGAAGGAGTTGGCGTATCCGGAGGCGCCGAGGTTCCAGGCGTAGAGCACGCCGGTGACCAGAAGCAGGGCGCACAGCGCGGGCCTGACCCAGGGGGCGTCCTCGGCCCGGCCGCGCCACAGCCGGGCCGCCCGCGTGGCCGCCGGGCCTGCGGCGCGCGGCGGAGCCCCGCTGTCGTGCGGGCCGCCGTCGTGCAGGTCGTAGGTCGTCGTCATCGTGCGTTCCTCGGTTCGTCGGCACAGGGGTGGTGGACGTGCGCGGGGTGGGTATACGCGTCGTCGCGCGGGCTGGGCTGATCCCGATGCCCGGGACCGCCGGGCGCCGGGGCGGCCTCGCGCCGGTCCGGGAAGACCCAGGCGCGGAAGAGCAGGAACCGCAGCACCGTCGCCGCGAGGTTGGCGGCGATCAGCACCGCGAGTTCCGTGCCGTGGGACGGATGGCCGGAGGCCGCTCCGAGCGCGGCCAGCGAGCCGCTGGTGAGGGCGAGGCCGATACCGAACACGACCAGGCCCTGCGCCTGGTGTCGTACGGCACGATCCCGGCCCCGTACTCCGAAGGTGAGCCTCCGGTTGGCCGCCGTATTGGCCACGGCCGAGATCAGCAGCGCGCCCGCGTTGGCGAACTGCGGTCCCACGCCCGCCCGGAGGGCGGAGTACAGCAGCAGATAGAAGAGCGTGGAGAGCGCCCCGACCGCGCAGAAACCGACGAGCTGGCGCGCGAGCCCGCCCGGCACGCCGTGCAGGGCGCGGTCGCGGGGGTCGTCACCGAAGGGCCGGGCGAGCCGGTCGAGCGGCAGCGACCCGGTGGCCAGCGCCCGCCCCACCCGCCAGACGCCCTTCAGGTCGTCCGTCGCCGTGCGGACGATGCGCACGGTCGATTCGGGGTCGTCGACCCAGTCGACCGGCACCTCGTGGATGCGCAGCCCGGCCCGCTCGGCGAGGACCAGCATCTCGGTGTCGAAGAACCATCCGGTGTCCTCGACCATCGGCAGCAGCCGCTCGGCCACCTCACGCCGTATCGCCTTGAATCCGCACTGCGCGTCCGAGAACCGCGCCGCCAGAGAGCCCCGCAGGATCAGGTTGTATGTACGGGAGACGAACTCCCGCTTGGCGCCCCGCACCACCCGCGACGACCTCGCGAGGCGGGACCCGATCGCCAGGTCCGAGTGGCCGGAGATGAGCGGGGCGACCAGCGGCAGCAAGGCGTTGAGGTCGGTGGACAGATCGACGTCCATGTACGCGAGGACGGGCGCGTCCGAGTGCGACCAGACGGTACGCAGCGCCCGCCCCCGCCCCTTCTGCTCCAGCCGGACCGCCCGCACCTCGGGGAGGGTCGCCGCCAGCAGGGACGCGATCTCCGGCGTCCGGTCGGTGGAGGCGTTGTCGGCGACGGTGACGCGGAAGCCGTACGGAAAGGTGCGGGCCAGATGCTCGCGCAGCCGCAGTACGCAGGTTTCGAGATCCTTCTCCTCGTTGAAGACGGGGATCACCACGTCCAGTACGGGCCGGCCGGCGACGCCCACGGGCAGGTGCTCGCGGGCGGGCAGGGCCCCCACAAAGCTGTCGGTTCGCATGACCCCGACGCTTCCGGGCCGCGCTGTCACACCTGTGTGATGCGCCTGTGCCCCGCCTGTGAGCCCGGGCCCCTCGCCGGGAGACGGACGGAGAAGACCGTGTGTCCCGGCGCGGACCGCACGTCGACCTCGCCGCCGTGCGCGGTGACGACGGCCCGCACGATGGCCAGCCCGAGGCCGGTGGAACCGGCGTTGCGGGACCGTGAGGCGTCGCCGCGGGCGAAGCGCTCGAAGACGTGCGGACGCAGAGGGGGCGGGATGCCGGGGCCGTCGTCCTCGACCTCGACGACCACGCGCGCCGCCTGCCTGCGGAGCCGGGCGGTGACCTTGGTCCCGGGAGGGGTGTGCGTACGAGCGTTGGCGAGCAGGTTGACCAGGACCTGGTGAAGCCGGGCGGCGTCGCCCTCCACGGTCAGCGGCTCGTCGGGACGGTCGGGCAGCTCCAGGCGCCAGACGTGGTCCGGCCCCGCCACCCGCGCGTCACTCACCGCGTCCACCACCAGCGGTGCGAGATCGGTGCTCCGGTACGAGAGCGGGCGTCCCGCGTCCAGCCGTGCCAGCAGCAGCAGATCCTCCACGAGCCCGGTCATCCTGGTCGCCTCGGACTCGATCCGCCCGAGCGCGTGCCGGGTGTCCGGCCCGGTCCTCTCATGGCCGCGCCGGGTCAGCTCCGCGTACCCGCGGATCGACGCGAGCGGGGTGCGCAGCTCATGGCTGGCGTCCGCGACGAACTGCCGTACCCGCGTCTCGCTCTGCTGCCGCGCGCTCAGCGCGGCGTGGACATGGTCGAGCATCCGGTTGAGCGCCGCGCCCACCTGCCCGACCTCCGTACGCGGATCGGCCTCGGCGTCCGGCACCCGTTCGTACAGGTCCACCTCGCCGCTGTGCAGCGGCAGTTCGCTCACGCGCCGCGCGGTCGCGGCGACCCTGCGCAGCGGACGCAGCGCCACCCCGACCAGCGTGGCGCCCGCGATACCGGCGGCGACGAGCCCCGCCCCGGTCACGGACACCTCGACGAGGACCAGGGTGTCGACGGTGTCCTGGACAGCGGCGGTCGGGAGCCCCACCAACAGCGACCCGTTGGGGCCTGAGGCGGCGACCACCCGGTACTCGCCGATCCCCGGCAGGTCCACGCTGTGCGGCTGCCCGTCCGGCGACACCTTCTCCAGGGCGTGGACCTGCCGCTCGCCGAGCGGGCTCCGCGCGTCGTCGGAACTTTGGCTGGTGCTCCGGCGCTCGACGCTCACCGCCCCACTGGTGACCGTGCCGTCGGGGCCGAGCACGGCCCCGAGCGTGCCGATCTGCTGGCCGCCCCTGGTGAGGAAGTCCAGCGGATCGGGCCGGATCCCCGGCAACGGGGGAGCGGTCAGTCCCGCCCCGCGCTCGGCGACCTTGTCGAGGTCGGTGTCGAGCCGTTCGTACAGAGAACTGCTCAGCGCCAGCGTGGTGACCGTGCCGATCACGGCCGCGACCACGGCGATCAGCGCCACGGCGGACACCACGAGGCGCCTGCGCAGCGACCAGCGGCTCATCCCTCATTCACCGGGCTTGATCAGGTATCCGGCGCCGCGCCGGGTGTGGATCATCGGCGACCGCCCGGCGTCGATCTTGCGCCGCAGATACGAGATGTACAGCTCGACCACATTGGCCTGCCCGCCGAAGTCGTACGACCACACCCGGTCCAGGATCTGCGCCTTGCTGAGCACCCGGCGCGGATTGCGCATCAGATACCGCAGCAGTTCGAACTCGGTCGCGGTCAGATGAATGCCCTGGCCGCCCCTCGTCACCTCGTGACTGTCCTCGTCGAGCGTCAGATCCCCCACGGCGAGCAGCGACTCGGAGCGGGTCACCGCGCACCCGGAGCGCCGGATGAGGCCGCGCAGCCGCGCCACGACCTCCTCCAGGCTGAACGGCTTGGTGACATAGTCGTCGCCGCCGGCCGTGAGCCCGGCGATCCGGTCCTCCACGGAGTCCTTCGCCGTCAGGAAGAGAACGGGCACGTCCGGCAGGTCCCGCCGCAGCCTGCTGAGCACCGCGAGGCCGTCCATGTCCGGCAGCATCACGTCCAGGACCACGGCGTCCGGCCGGAACTCCCGCGCCGAGCGCACCGCCCCCGCCCCGTCCCCGGCGCTGCGCACCTCCCACCCCTCGTAGCGCAGAGCCATCGAGAGCAGCTCGGCGAGCGACGCCTCGTCGTCCACGACGAGCACCCGGACGGAGGATCCGTCGGGCCGGAGCATTTCGGTACGCCCTTGGGGCGAGGTCGCGGTCATGGAAACACGCTCGGCCGGGTGGCTGAGAGAAGTCTTTCGCGTCCCTGTGATTTCCCTAAGAATCCGCCGGCCCGGCGAGCCCGAACAGCGCCGCGGCGTTGTCGTGGCAGACGCCCCGCAGCCACGCGTCTCCCAGCTCCAGCCGCTCCAGGGCCTCCAGCTGATGCGTGTAGGCGTACGGAATGTTCGGGAAGTCGCTGCCGAGCACGATCCGCTCCCCCAGCTCCCGCAGCCGCCCCCGCTCGGCCACCGGGAAAGGCGCCAGCCGCTCGCTGAAGTCGGTGAACGCCATGGTGGTGTCCAGGCGCACCTCTCCGTACCGCTCGGCCAGGTCGAGGAAGTCCGTGTACTCCGGCATCCCCATGTGGGCGATGATCAGCCGCAGCCGCGGATGGCGGGCCAGCAGCCGGGCGATCGGCTCGGGACCGGTGTACTTGCCGGGCGCCGGCCCGGAACCGCAGTGGATGACGACCGGCACACCCGCGTCGGCGAGCAGCCCCCAGGCCGTGTCGAGCCGCCCGTCGTTCGGGTCGTAGTTCCCCACCTGCAGATGCGCCTTGAAGACCCGCGCACCCTCCTCCACCGCCTCCCTCACATACCCCTCGGCCCCGTCCTCGGGGTAAAGGGTCGCGGTGTGCAGACAGTCGGGCGTCCGGGAGGCGAAGCCGGCGGACCAGCCGTTGAGCCACCGGGCCATGCCCGGCTTGTGCGGATAGAGCATCGACGTGAAGCGCAGCACCCCGAACTCCCGCAGGATCGCGACCCTGCGGTCCTCCTCCTCGCGGTAGGTGATCGGCCACTCCATGCCGGTCAGCGGCCCGACGGCATCGAAGTACGCCCAGACCTTGTCGAGGACCCGCTCGGGCATGAAGTGGGTGTGTACGTCGATCAGCCCGGGGAGCCCGAGCCGCCGGGAGAACGCCCTGACCCGCTCACGCTCGCTCAAAGTCATAGCTCCGCTCGACCTTTCCGACATGGACGCTGTACCGCTGGTACCACTCGGCGCGGCCCTGCTTCTGCGCGGCCTGGTGCTCCAGGTTCCGCTGCCAGGCGGCGATCGCCTCCTCGTCGCGGAAGTATCCGACGGTGATGCCGAGCCCGCCGGGCACCCGGGCGGACTCGTATCCGAGGAATCCGGGCACCTCCTGGACCAGCTCGTGCATCCGTTCGGCGGTCTCGGCGTAGCCGTCGGCGTTCTCGACGAGGTGGGAGGTGAACACGACGGTGTAGTAGGGCGGTTCGAGACCGGCCACAAGGTGATCGCTCATGTGGATCACCCTCCGCCGGACCGTGAGGCCCTGTCCAGGCTCCGGCGCCAAAGGGATCCAAGACTTGACCATCGGGTCAGAAGAGCCCGCCCTGCAGACCCCGCACCGCTGTGACCGGCACGTTCACCGCTTCTCCCGCCCCTGCCGCCACGAGCTCCCATCCGCTCATCAACCGGGTGTCGAGGACCAGCCGCCGCCCGTCCCCGGCCTCCAGATGCAGATCGGGCCCGGCGGCCGCGACGAGCGTCCCGGCGACGCGTCCGCCGTCGACCAGCTCGGTGACGACCCCGTCCACCCCGGTCACCGCCGCCAGCCCGAAGGCCTCGGCGTGATCGGCCACGGCCGGATCCAGCCGCTCCAGCGACTCGGCCCACCCCTCGAGTGCCACGGCCCGCCCGTACAGCTCCCCGATCTCCCGCGCCCGCTCGCCGGGCCCGGGCAGCGCCGCCCGCACGGCCCGCTTGCGCGCGTACGGAATCCGGTCCGGCACCCCGAGCGCGTGCCGCAACAGCTCCTCGGTCCGCCGCGCCGCCATCAACGGCCCCCGGCCCAGCCATCCGTACGCCACGGCCCCCTGCTCGAGCAGCCGCACGTCCCCGCGCTCCTCGGCGGTGATCCCCACCTTGACGAGACCGGGCCCGAACCAGGCCAGATAGACCCGGAAGACCCGGGGATCATCGGCCACGGTGTCAGCGGCCACCGAATGCGCCCGATCGAGCCGCGCGCACTCCCCGCACTGCCCGCCGGTGGCGCGCCCCGGGACGACGGCCCCGACGGGACACGGATTCCCCCGCGCCCCGCCGCAGACCCGCTGACCCACACTGCGGAACCCGATGCCCTGCCCGTAGCGCAGCGCACTGACCCGCCCGCCTTCCCACAGCAGCCCGGGCCCGCCGTCCCGCCACACGAGCCGCCGACACCGCCACCCCGCCACGGCCCCGCCACCTCTCACTCACACGTGCCACGCCCGGGGACCGGCACGACTGTCGGGAACAACGCAAGAGGCCCCCGGATTTCTCCGGGGGCCTCTCGGGCTGTGCACTCGGCAGGATTCGAACCTGCAACCTTCTGATCCGTAGTCAGATGCTCTATCCGTTAAGCTACGAGTGCTTGGCGTTCCGGGCTTTTCTTCCCGGTCGGCGTTGCGGGAACAACATTACATGACCTGCGCCGTCACGCGAAATCCATTAGCCCCACCCCTTCTGACCTGCGCAAATGCCGTCAGGGGCGATCCTGGGGCGCCCACGTTCATCCGGTCGGGTGAGGGCCGGTCTCACGAAGTGGACGCCGTCGAAGGGCGGGAACGGCCGAAGCCCCGGCCGTGGGGCCGGGGCTTCGGTGATCATGCGCGGAGGCGGAGGGATTTGAACCCTCGATGGGCTTTAAGACCCAAACCGCATTAGCAGTGCGGCGCCATAGACCGGACTAGGCGACGCCTCCAGCACACCCGCGCGGGCGCGAGTGGTGCGTGCAGATGATGACACAGCCCAGCGGGCCGTCACCAATCGATCCCCACGGTACTAGGCACGTGGGGCGCAGGGCAAAACCCTTCCCGGCCCGGTCTCGCCCCGGTCCTGCCGCGGACTCGGTCATGGCCCCGGGGCCCGGTGGTGGCCGGCCGCCTCGGGCCGTGGACGCCCGGGTGCCCGACTTGCGCAACGCCCCGGCGTGCGGAGCGTTAGACGTGTCGGAGATTCCGGTGGCTCTCCCCGGATCCGTACTTCTCGGGAGTTCGTATGCTGCGTCGTCTCGTTCTGACCACTGCCGGTTCCCTGGCCGCGCTGACGGCCGCCGCGCCGTCGGTCTCCGCGCTCCAGTTCCCACCGCTGCCCCTGCTGTCGACGCAGGACTCGCTCACCGTGACGGTGTCCAAGAGCACCGACCGGGCGGCCAACGGGACGTTCACGCTGGAGTGCGGGACCGGGTCCGGCGGGAACCACCCGGCCGCCGAGGCCGCCTGCGAGCGGCTGCGGGCGCTCGCGGGGCAGGGCGAGGACCCGTTCAAGCAGGTCGGCAAGGACCAGATGTGCACCCAGCAGTTCGGCGGGTCGGCCGTCGCCCGTGTCACCGGCACCTGGCGGGGACGGGACATCGACGCCCGCTTCACCCGGGGCAATGGATGCGAGATCGACCGCTGGGAGAACCTGGAGCCGGTCCTGCCCCGCGTCCGGGGCTGAGGCGGGCACGGGCGGCCGATATTGGAGGAGGGGGCGCACGGTGGCGTATGCGCAGGTCAAGGCGTGGGAAACGTGCCGGAGGCGTGCGCCGCGTGCACATAACCTTGGTGAGAGCTCCCCCTCATCCGCCGCCCCCGGCCCCTCCCCTGCCTTTAGACTCCTTCAGTGACAGGCTGCGGCCCGAGGGGCAAGATGGGGCCGGCCGTCCGCAAGGTGCAGTGGGTCAGGGAGGAAGCGTCGTCGTGAGCAGCAGGCCATCCCGAGGCGCTGCTCGCCTCGCAGCCATACTCGACGCTCTGCCCGACGGGCTCGTGCTCGTCAATTGCAACGGCACGGTCGTCAACGCCAACACCATCGCGCTGGGCATGTTCGAGACGCCCGGTACGGCGCTGGTCGGGCGTGGACTGCTCGATCTGCTGCCCGCGTTCGACTCCCGGCTCATCCCCGGCTCCATGCGGCGCCCCGAGGGGGCCGACGACCAGGGCCGTACGAAGCCGACCCGGATGGTCGCGCGCCGCACCGACGGCAGCGAGTTCCCCGCCGAGGTGACCAGCGCCAACCTCGAGGACGGACGCGAGGCGTACGACTCGTACACCTCCTACACCGGCGACGAACTGCTCATGCTGGTCGTCCGCGACCTTTCGGGCACCGTCGACACCGAGGCCGAACTCGCCCGCTCCCAGCGGCAGACCGAGATGATTCTGCGGGCCGCCTCCGAGGGTGTCGTCGGGACCGACACCGACGGGCGGGTCGTGCTCGTCAACCCGGCCGCCGCGCAGATCCTCGGCTACCGCGCCAGCGACCTCGGCGGCCAGGCGCTGCACCAGCTGATCCTGCACTCGCGGGGCGACGGCGAGGCGTTCCCGTACGAGGACTCGCCGCTCGCCGACACCCTCAAGTCGGGGCGCAAGCACCGGGTGCGCGGCCAGGTCCTGTGGGCCAAGAGCGGCGCGCAGGTGCCCGTGGACCTGACGACGGCGCCGGTACGCGACGGGGACCAGCTCGTCGGCGCGGTGATGACCTTCACCGACCGGCGGCCGTACGAGGAGCTGGCCGAGCAGCACGCAGCGGAGCTCGCGGACAAGAGCGAGCGCTACAGCGCCGAGATCGAGAAGCAGGCCGAGCGGTACGCGGCACTGGCCGCCCGGCACGAGCAGCTGACCGCCGTCCTCGGTGAGGCGCTGCGCGGTCCGCTGGTGGAGCTGCGCACCGAACTGGGCACGCTCGCCGCCGACCCCGCCGGACAGCTGTGGCCCGAGGCCAACCAGCTGCTGCACCATCTCGCCGCCGGGTACGCCCGGATGACCACGCTCGTCGACAACGTCCTGAGCTTCCAGCGGCTCGACGCGGGCACGGAGCAGCTGAAGAAGACCGTCACCCTGCTGGACGCCGTCGTGGCGGCCGGCGTCGAGGGGGCCATCGAGCTCATCGGCCCGGGGCGGGCGCAGTTCGCCGTGCACGCGCCCCCGATCGAGGCCGAGGTGGACGCGGCCCGCCTGTCGACGGCGCTCGCGCACCTGGTCGCGGATGTCGCCGGGGTCGATTCCACCGGCAGGGCCCGGCCCGTTCCGGGCGGGGGTTACGTGGACTCCACGATCGTCGTCGCCGCCGCGCAGCGGGGCGAGGTCGTACGGATCGAGGTGCGCGGGCCGTACGCCGGGGGTGACCCGGTGCACGAGCCGATCGTTCGCGGCATCGTCACGGCGCACGGCGGTGTGCTCCAGACGCACGACGTGCCCGGGATGAGCGGCAGCGCGTATGTCCTGGAGGTGCCGCTGGGGGCGGGCGCGGGGACGGTGCCGAGTCCGGCGGCCGCGGTGCCTGCTCCTTCGCCGGCTTCCGGCGAGGGACCGGGGACGGGGCTCGCGCTTCCGTCGCAGCAGGCCTCGTCCGGGACGGCGGCGGGTACCGCGGCCGGTGCCGGTGACACGACCGGGGCCGGGCGGCGGCGGGCGCGGCGGGCGTCGACCGATGCCTTCCTGGAGAGCGCGGTCGCCCCGGAGGGCGTGAGCGAGCCGACCGGGCGACGCCGTGGGCGTACGGAGGACGGGGGTACGGGTGCGGGGACGGCTCCTGCCGCTGCTGCTCCTGCCCCTGACCTGATTCCGACGCAGAACTCGGGCCCGGGCGGGCCGGGGACGGGGCCCGGTACGGGTGCGGGCGGGGCTGAGCCCACGGGGCGCCGGCGCGGACGGCCGAATCCCTCGGAGGGCGCCGTCGTCACGGCCGCCGAGGGCGCCCAGGGGCGTGCGGCGCTCGGGGAGACCGTGCCGCCGCAGGGAGTTCCCTCGGACGCGCCGACCGGGCGCCGGGCCCGTCGGCCGGAGGGCGCCATGCCGGCGCTGCCTCCCGCCCTGGAGGCCGTGCAGCCGCAGCCGACCCCACAGTCGCCGTCCCCGTCCCAGCCCCTGCCGCAGGTCCAGTCCTCGGCGCAGGTCCAATCTGAACCGCAGGTCCAGTCCGAACCGCAGCCTTCGGGGCGCCGTGCGCGGCGGGCGCTCGGCGCCGCGCCCGCTCCCGCTGCGGAAGGTCCGCGTTCGGCCTTCGCGCTGCCGCCCGCCGCGGCGGACCGTGCCCCGGAGCCCGTACCCGGCGTACCCGCTGCGGAAGGCGGTCACGACGCCGTACGGACCGAACCAGGCATCGATCACGACCACACCCCGCCGCAGCCGCATCCGGTGCCCGCGCCGACGGGTCGCCGCCGCGCGCGCAGGGAACCGGAGCCCGCGAGCGCGCCCGGCGTCGAGTGGCCGGAGAGCGGCACCTCGGGCACCGGCCTCGCAGGGCCGGCTCAGGGCCCGATGAGCACCGGCGGTGCGGGGGCGGCCCGGAGCCCGATGAGCACCGGCGGTGCGGGGACGCCTCATGGGGTCCCCACGCCTCCGGCGCCTCCCTCGTCGTCTCCCGTATCTCCTCCCGTACCTTCCGTATCTCCTGTGCCCCCGGCGTCCGCGGCGGCTCCCGCGGCCTCCGGTGCGGGACTCGCGCCGGCGGCTCCCGGGGCGCAGGAGACGCGTTCGGGCACCGGTTCCGTACCGCTGCCGCCCGCCATGCCCCGCCCGTCCACGACGCGCCCCGTCGCGCAGCCGCTCCCGGCCGAGTCGCCCGCGACCGGATCCGGATCGGCCGCGGAGGACGCCGGCGCGTCGCAGGGGCGGGCGTTCAGCGTGCGCACGCTCGGGCAGGGCGTGCCGTTCGCCCAGCAGATCGCCGCTCAGCAGGCCGGGCCCGTGCCGGCGCCGGCTCCCACGCCCACGGCCGTGGGCCGTCGCCGCAAGCTGGCCGCGCCTCCGGAGGGTGAGCGTCCGGCGGCGGACTCCGCCGCCCGGCCGCATCCGCAGCCCCAGGCGCAGCCCCTGCTGTCCACGCCGCCCGAGGGCCGCGCCTACGCCATAGGGGCACCCGACGAGGACGGACCGGAAGGCCCCGAGCCGCTGGACGGCCCCGGCGGCGCGGTCGAGGTGGCCAACAAGCCCCAGCCACAGCCCATCGACGACGAACTCCCCCCGGAGCCGCTCGACAACCCCCGTCGGCTGCTCGTCTGGCCCGCGCCGGACGTCTCGACGCAGCAGGCGCTGAGCGACCGGGGCTACCGCCCGGTGATCGTGCACTCGCGCGAGGAGGTCGACGCGCAGATCGCCGCGTTCCCGGCCGCGCTGTTCGTGGACCCGCTGACCGGGCCGATCACCCGAACCGCGCTGCAGTCGCTGCGCCAGGCGGCGGTGGCCGCCGAGGTACCGGTGCTGCTGGCGGCCGGGCTGGGCCAGGCGACGCGTGAGGCGGCGTACGGCGCCGACCCCGCCGTCCTGCTGAAGGCATTGGCACCGCGCGACAGCGAGCAGCACCCGTCCCGCGTCCTGTTGATCGAAGAGCACGACGACATCGCGGCCGCGCTCGCCGCGACGCTGGAGCGGCGCGGCATGCAGGTGGCACGCGCCGGCGCCGACACGGACGCCGTGACGCTCGCCCAGCAGATGCGGCCGAACCTGGTGGTGATGGACCTGATGCAGGTACGCCGCCGACGCGCCGGAATCATCGACTGGCTGCGGGCGAACGGTCAGTTGAACCGGACTCCGCTGGTCGTCTACACCTCGGCCGGCCTCGACCAGGCGGAGCTCCCCAAGCTCTCCTCGGGCGAGACGGTTCTCTTCCTGGCGGAGCGCTCGACGAGCCCGGAGGTCCAGTCCCGGATCGTCGATCTGCTGGCCAAGATCGGCACCAACTGACCGCGGGGTTCGCGGTTCGCGGCCATGGTTCGCGGTTCGGCGTTCGCGGTCATGTATCGCGGTTCGGCGTCCCAGTCATGGAGCGCGGTTCGGCGTTCGCGGTTCAGCCAGGGTGCGGGCCGAAGCGGCCCTGGCTGCGGGCGGGACCCGGGTCAGGGGTCCCCGCCTCGAGGTCGCACGTAGGCTGACGCGGGCGCGCGACAGCAGGATCCGTACGACCGTACGAGGAGAAGCCCGTGACCAGTAGCGTGACAGCCCAGCACGAACATGCCACCGTCCCCGCCGACAACGGCGAGGTGACCCTCCTCATCGCGCGCCAGGTGGAGGAGGGCTACGAGGAGGCCTTCGAGGTCTGGGCGCGGGGCATCCTCGACACGGCCGCCCGCTTTCCCGGGCATCTCGGACATGGCCTGTTCCGGCCGTCGGCGGACGGAGCGCCGTGGTTCCTGGTGCACCGCTTCCGGGACGCCGCCGCCTTCGAACGGTGGCAGGAGTCCCCGGAGCGCGCCGAGTGGTTCGCACACTGCGAAGGCCACCATCACACCGAGATAGCCCGGCGTGAACTGACCGGCATGGAGACCTGGTTCGCCAAGCCGGGCACGACCCGGCCCGCGCCGCCCCGTTGGAAGATGGCCATCAGTTCGGGCCTCGCCATCTTCCCGATCTCGCTGCTGGGCAACGCGGTGCTCGGGCCGTACCTGTCCGTACTGCCGCTGGTCGCGCGGACCGCGGTCTTCGCCGTGCTGTTCAGTGTGCTGATGACCTACGTGGCGATGCCCGCGATGAGCAGGCTGCTGCGCCGCTGGCTGACCGGCTGAGCGCCGCGGCCGACGGGCTGAGCTCGGCCCGACGGACCCTTGGGGACCCGGCGGGCCGCCGGGTCAGCGCAGCTCGGTGACGTCCAGCTCGCCTTCCGCGTACTGCTTGCGGATCACCTTCTTGTCGAACTTGCCCACGCTGGTCTTCGGCACCGCCGGGACGATCGCCCAGCGCTCCGGCAGCTGCCACTTGGCGATCGACTCGCCGAGGAACGCCTTCAGCGACGCGTAGTCCGCTGTGGCGCCCTCCTTGAGGACGACCGTGGCCAGCGGGCGCTCGCCCCACTTGTCGTCGGGGACGGCCACGACGGCCGCCTCGGCGACCTCGGGGTGGGCCATCAGGGCGTTCTCGAGCTCAACGCTCGAGATCCATTCCCCTCCGGACTTGATGACGTCCTTCGCCCGGTCCGTCAGCGTCAGGAAGCCGTCCGGGCTGATCACCCCGACGTCACCGGTCTTCAGCCAGCCGTCCTCGCTGAACTTGTCCGCGGGCCTGATCGGTTCGCCCGAGGCGCCGCCGTAGTACGCGCCGGCGATCCACGGGCCGCGGACCTCCAGCTCACCGGCCGACTCGCCGTCCCAGGGCAGGTGTTCGCCGCCGGGGCCGACCAGGCGGGGCTCGACGCCGGCGGGGAAGCGGCCCTGGGTGACGCGGTAGGGCCACTCCTCCTCGGCGGTGAGTCCGGCCGGCGGGTTGGCCATGGTGCCGAGCGGCGACGTCTCGGTCATGCCCCAGGCGTGACAGAGGCGTACACCCAGCTTGTCGTACGCCTCCATCAGCGCGGGCGGACAAGCCGCGCCGCCGATCGTGACGCTGGCCATGGAGGTGAGGTCGCGCGGGTTCGCCGTGACCTCGGCGAGGAGGCCCTGCCAGATGGTGGGAACGGCGGCCGCGTGCGTGGGCCTCTCCCGCTCGATCATCTCGGCGAGCGGGGCGGGCTGCAGGAAGCGGTCGGGCATCAGCATGTTGACGCCGGTCATGAACGTGGCGTGGGGCAGACCCCAGGCGTTGACATGGAACTGCGGGACGACGACGAGGGTCGTGTCCTTGTCGGTCAGACCCATCGACTGGGCCATGTTGACCTGCATCGAGTGCAGATAGATCGACCGGTGGGAGTAGACGACGCCCTTGGGGTCGCCGGTGGTGCCGGAGGTGTAGCACATGGCCGCGGCGCTGCGCTCGTCGAGCTCGGGCCAGTCGAAGGTGGTCGGGCGGCCGGAGAGCAGCTCCTCGTACTCGTGCACCCGGGGCGTGACGTCGGCCAGCGCCGAGCGGTCACCGGAACCCGAGACGACGATGTGCTCGATCGTCGGCAGGTGGGGAAGGAGCGGCACGAGCAGCGGCAGCAGAGAGGCGTTGACGAGCACGACCCGGTCGGCGGCGTGGTTGACGATCCAGACCAACTGCTCCGGGGGGAGCCGGAGGTTGAGCGTGTGGAGTACCGCGCCCATGGACGGGATCGCGAGGTACGCCTCCACGTGCTCCGCGTTGTTCCACATCAGCGTCGCGACTCGCTCGTCCGCGGCCACTCCGAGCTCGTCGCGCAGGGCGTTGGCCAACTGCGTCGCGCGCGATCCCGCTTCCCCGAAGCTCCGGCGGTGCGGCTCCGCCTCGCCGGTCCATGTGGTGATCTGCGAACCGCCGTGGATGGTCATCCCGTGGCGCAGGATGCGGGTCACTGTCAGTGGTACGTCCTGCATGGTGCTGAGCACGGCGTCCTCCCGGTGGGCGCTGCGTGTCCGTCAAGGTGAGCCGATTCTGCGCGCATACCAACAGGTATGTCACTACCCGAGAGTAGATTCGATTGAGGAAAACTAGCAGCGATCACTTCGCTGGTCAGCGCGGCAGTGGGCGGTGGAGCGGTCCGGGGACGGACAGGACGACCGGAGCCGTACGGTCCGGGCGAGGCTGACCAGCGGTTACCCCGAGTTATCCGGTGTTACCCGGGATTATCGGCTGGGGGCACGCACCGGGTCGTCGGTCGAGGCGTCGCTCGGGGCATTGGTCGGGACATTGGGCGAGCTTGGGCGAGCACTGGTCGGGGATTGGTCGGGGATTGGTCGAGCATGGGTCAGGTCATCGGTGGGTCATTGGTCGGGGCATCGGTCCGGGCACCGCTCCGAGCACCGGCCCGGGCACCGGTGGGGTCATCTGACGGGCGCCAGCTCCGGGTCCTCGCGCAGCTTTCCGAGCGCCCGTGACACCGCGCTCTTGACCGTCCCGACGGAGACGCCGAGCACCTCGGCCGTCTGCGCCTCACTCAGGTCCTCGTAGTACCGGAGGACCACCATCGCGCGCTGCCGGTCCGGGAGCCTCATGACCGCGCGCCACATCGCGTCGTGCAGCACCTGCTGCTCGGCGGGGTCCGGTTCGGGCAGACCCAGCGGCTCGGGCAGTTCCTCACAGGCGAACTCGTCGACCTTCCGCTTCCGCCACTGCGACGTGCGGGTGTTCACCAGCGCGCGGCGGACATAGCCGTCGAGCGCCCGATGGTCCTCTATGCGCTCCCAGGCCACATAGGTCTTGGTGAGCGCGGTCTGCAGCAGGTCCTCGGCGTCGCACGGGTTCGCGGTCAGCGAGCGTGCGGTCCGCAGCAGCACGGGTCCCCTGGCCCGTACGTACGACGAGAACGAGGGGTATCCGGTGGCTACGGCGGCGGCCTTCGAGGCGCCGGTGCAGACGGGCGTGGTCATGACGACCACGCTATGAGCGCCTGTCGCGCCGGGGATCGGCCCCAGGTCCCGACCCTGGGTCCCCCTCAGGTTGTAGGGGTGCGACCGCCTCGACCTCCTGGAGGTGGAGGACCTCTCAGGGTTGCCGGGGTCAGCGGGGCGCGGCCGCCGCTTCCTGACTGGGCGGGGGCGGGGCGGGCATGCCGGGGTCGAGGGCGAAGGCGGGGGCAGACGTAGGGGCGGGCGTGGTGGGACGGGGGCGGGTGTGGGGGACGGGGGCGGGCGTGGTGGGCGAGGGCGGACTCGGGACCCGGACCAGAGGCGACGGGGACCCGCGGCCGGGGCGGACCCGGGGCCCGGACCGGGACCGGGCGAGGGCAGGGCCGGGGCCGGGACCGGGGCAGGGCCGCGACCGGCCCGGGATCCCACGCCCGGCCCGAGGCCCCGGGTCGCGCCGCCTCCTAGCCGTCCGCCGCGAGGATCAGCGCCGAGGTGGGGACCCCCGTGCCCGCCGTGACCAGCGTCCGGGCCGCGCCGGATATCTGGTTCACCGAGGTCCCGCGCACTTGGCGGACCGCCTCGGCGATGCCGTTCATCCCGTGGAGATACGCCTCCCCGAGCTGCCCGCCGTGCGTGTTGAGCGGCAGCGCGTCCGCCGCCACGAAGTCGGCCGCCTCACCCGGCCGACAGAACCCGAACTCCTCCAGCTGCATCAGAACAAAAGGGGTGAAGTGGTCATAGAGGATGCCCACATCGATGTCGGCGGGGGCGAGCCCGGACGTCTGCCAGAGCTGACGCGCGACCACGCCCACCTCCGGAAGACCGGTGAGTCCGTCGCGGTAGAAGCTGGTCATCGCCTCCTGACGCCTCCCCGCGCCCTGCGCGGCGGCGACCACGACCGCGGGCGGATGGGGAAGGTCCCTGGCCCGCTCGGCCGAGGTGACGACGATCGCCTGACCGCCGTCGGTCTCCTGACAGCAGTCGAGCAGCCGCAGCGGCTCGACGATCCACCGCGACGCCGCGTGGTCGGCGAGCGTGATCGGCTGCTCGTAGAAGTACGCCGCCGGATTGCGGGCGGCATGGCGGCGGTCTGTGACGGCCACGTGACCGAAGGCCTCGGGAGTCAGACCGTACGTGTGGAGATAGCGCTGGGCCGCCATCGCCACCCAGGAGGCGGGGGTGAGCAGCCCGAACGGCAGCTGCCATCCGAGCGCCGCGCCCTCGGCCGACGGCTCGCGCTGCTGGACACCGGAGCCGAAGCGGCGGCCCGAGCGCTCATTGAACGCCCGGTAGCAGACGACGACTTCGGCGACGCCCGTGGCGACGGCGAGAGCTGCCTGCTGGACGGTGGCACAGGCCGCTCCGCCGCCGTAGTGGATGCGGGAGAAGAAGGACAACTCACCGATGCCGGCCGCCTGCGCGACGGTGATCTCCGGGCTGGTGTCCATCGTGAAGGTGACCATGCCGTCGACGTCGGCGGGGGTGAGCCCCGCGTCGGCGAGGGCGGTCCTGACCGCCTCGACGGCCAGCTTGAGCTCACTGCGCCCGGAATCCTTGGAGAACTCGGTCGCCCCGATGCCCACGATCGCCGCCCGGCCGCCGAGCCTGTCCGCTCCGCGTACGCTCATGCTTCCGCCTCCCCGAGGGTCACCGTCACCGTGCCGGTCACGTGATGGCCGATGCCGTTGGCGCCGACGACCCGCACCTCGGCGGTGTCCCCGTCGACCTCGGTCACGGTCCCCGTCAACGTCATGGTGTCGCCGGGGTAGTTGGGTGCGCCGAGTCGTATCGCCACCTTGCGGAGCACGGCGTACGGCCCGAAGTGATCGGTGATGTACCGCCCGACGAGGCCGTTCGTCGTCAGGATGTTCATGAAGATGTCGGGAGACCCCTTCTCCCGGGCGAGCTCGCTGTCATGGTGCACGTCCTGGTAGTCCCGGGAGGCGATCGCCCCGGCGACGATCAGCGTGCGGGTGATCGGGATCTTCAGCGGCGGCAGCGTGTCACCCGCCTTCACATCGCCCCTCGCGGCGCGATTCGCGGCGTCACTCACCGCGCCACGTACGACCTCACTCACCGCGTCCCCTCCTTCGCGATCATGTCGCCCAGTTCCGAAAGGACTTCACTGCCGCAGCCCAGATAGGCGTCGAGCTGCCGCCCCCACAGGAAGTGCCGGTGGACCGGGTGGTCGAGGTCGGCGCCCAGACCGCCGTGCAGATGCTGCCCCGCGTGGACGACCCGGGTGCCGGCCTGCGAAGCCCACCAGGCCGTCGTCAGCGCGGCCTCCCCGCACGGCAGACCCTGGTCGTACCGCCAGGCTGCTTCGTAGGCCGTGACCCGGATGGCCTCGGTGTCCATATGGGCGTCGGCGGCCCGGAGCAGGACGCCCTGGTTGGTGGAGAGCGGCCGGCCGAACTGCTCACGGGTGGAGGTGTACGCGACGGCCCGGGCGAGCGACCCCGCGCACACACCGGCCTGCAGCCCGGCGAAGGCGGTACGCGCGGCGGCGAGTACGTCGTCGTAGGCCCCCGCCCCGCCCAGCCGCTCGCCCGGGGCGCTGTCCAGGTGGAGCCGGCCCGCCGACCAGGGGGCGGTGAGCTCGACCGGCTCGGTGCGCGCGTCGGCTGTGCGGATCAGCCAGAGCGCCCGGTCCTTGTCCGGGACCAGCACATGGGTGGCGTCCCGCAGCCAGGGCACCCACTCCACCATGCCGGTCAGCCGCCCGTCCACGCCGATGCCGCCCCGGGCAGGAAAGGCCCCCGTCACCACCGCCGAGCCGTCCCGCAGCCCGGGCAGCAGCCGCTCCCGCTGCTCGTCCGTCCCGTGCCGGCCCACCGCGAGGATCCCGTACACACAGCTCGCCGCGAAGGGTACTTGTGCGGTCGTGCGGCCCTGCTCCTCGAGAAGCAGCACCAGTCCGAGGAGCCCTATGTCCTCCACCGCCGCCGTCAGCCCCGCACCGCACAGCGCCTTCCACAGCTCCGCGTCGCTGCCGCCGCCGGCGGCCGTGAGCCGCTCGTGCGTGGACAGGTCACCGAAGATCCGCGCTGCCAACTCCTGCGCCGCGCTCTGCTCCTCCGTGGGCGTGAAGTCCATGTCAGCCCTCGCCTCCTGGTGCCTGCGCGAAGACGGGCAGCTCCCACTCGTCGTCCACCCGCAGGAACTCGAGCCGCACGGCCATCCCGATGCGGACCTTGTCGTAGGGCACCCCCACCACGTTGCTGACCATCCGAACGCCCTCGGCGAGCTCGATCAGCCCGACGGCGTACGGCGGGTCGAAGGCCGGGAACGGTGGATGGTGCATCACCACATACGAGTAGACGGTCCCCTCACCGCTCGCCTCGACCGTGTGCCACTCCTGTGAGCCACAGGCATTGCACCCGGGCAGCCAGGGAAAGCGCAGCGTCGCGCATCCGCCGCAGCGCTGGATCAGAAGCCTCTGCGCGGCGACTCCCTCCCAGAATCCTGCGTTGTCCCGGTTGACGACCGGCCGCGGCCGCACCGGCCGCACGCCCTTCCCCGCCCCGGCGACGCCCGTCGCTCGAGGCTCCCCGGCCGGTTCACGGTGCGCGGGCGCGGCCGGTGTCCGTGGCGCCGGCGCGTACTTGAGGATCCGGAAGCGGTGTGTCCCGGCCGGTTCCCCCTCGGCCCGTACGTCCATCCGCGTCGTGATGAAGTGCCCGGTCCCCAGCTTGGTCGTCTTGCGCTCCGACACCGACTCGATCACCGCGTCGAAGGTGATCCGGTCGCCGGGCCGCAGGGGCCGCAGATACTCCTGCTCGCAGTCGGTGGCGACCACCGAGGTGTAACCGGCGCCGTCGAGCAGCCCGAGCAGCTCGTCGTACGCCCCCGAACGGCCCGTGTGACCGGACAGGCCCCCCATCGTCCACGCCTGAAGCATCGTCGGCGGGGCGATCGCGTCCGCCCCCTCGTACGCCGGGCAGGTGTCCCCCATCGCCTCGCACCAATGCCTGATCATCGGCTCGTTGACAGGGTCCTTGCCCAGCCCGGCCGTGGCGGCGGCCCGCCCCTCGTACGCCCTCAGCCGCTCGTAAAGATCCGTCACCGCCGCCCCCTCCTCATGCCGAGTCGCATCGTCGCGACGATCTCCCGCTGCACCTCGCTCACCCCGCCCCCGAACGTGTTGATCTGCGCCGCCCTGTTCATCCGCTCCAGCTCGCCCTCCCCCGGAGTGCCCCCTCCCAAGGCCCCCGGCGAACCCGACCGCACCAGCGCCGCGTCCCCCGCGATCTCCTGACACATTCGATACACCTCGACCGCCGATTCGGTTCCCATGAACTTCACGCCGCTGGCGTCACCCGGGGCCAGCCGGCCCGCCCCCACGTCCCCCACCAAACGCCAGTTCAGCAGGCGTGTCGCGGCCAGCCGGGCATGCGCTTCGGCGGCCCGGATCCGTACCCACGGCTCGTCAATGCGCCGCCCGCCCGTCACTGGATCGGGGGTACGCGCCCGCTCCACCGCCGCCGCGTAGAAGTCCTCGGCCTGCATCCCGATCGCGGCCAGCGCCACCCGTTCGTGGTTGAGCTGGTTGGTGATCAGCCCCCAGCCGCCGTTCTCGTCGCCGACGAGATTGCCCGCGGGCACCCGTATCCCGTCGTAGTACGTCGCCGTCGTCGTCAGACCGCCGACCGTCTCGATCGGTGTCCAGGAGAACCCGGGCGCGTCGGTGGGGACGAGGACGATCGAGATGCCCCTGTGCTTGGGGGCTCCGGGGTCGGTGCGGCAGGCGAGCCAGATCCAGTCGGCGTTCTGCGCGTTCGAGGTGAAGACCTTCTGCCCGTCAATCAGCCAGGAGTCCTCGTCCCGCACCGCCCGCGTACGCAGCGCGGCGAGGTCCGTACCGGCCTCCGGCTCGCTGTAGCCGATGGCGAAGACGCTCTCGCCGCGCAGGATGCGGGGGAGGAAGAAGGACTTCTGCTCGTCGGTGCCGTACTTCATCAGGGTCGGGCCGACGGTGTTGAGGGTGACCATCGAGACCGGCGCGCCTGCGCGGTAGGCCTCGTCGAAGAAGACGAACTGCTCGTCGGGCCCACGCCCCTGCCCGCCGTACTCGACGGGCCAGCCGAGCCCCAGCATCCCGTCGGCTCCGATCCGGCGCAGGACGTCACGCTGGGCGGCCGGATCGTCGGGCGGCGGCGGGCCGTCGGGCATCACGTCGCGGAAGTACGCGCGGAGCTCGGCGCGCAGCATCAGCTGCCGCTCGGTCGGGGCGAGGTGCACGACGAGGCCTCCCGGACGGACGGGTCCATGATTTCTGACTGTCCGTCAGAAACAAGGAGCCTGTCAAGGTCGGGAGCACACGGACCGGGGACGCGGGGGCACAAACGGCGAACGGCCTGCGCGCCGGAACCGAAGTACCGCCGCGCAGGCCGCTGTTCACCCCTCAGCCATGCCCCCCATCGGGCCGGTCCCTACCAGAGGTTCGAGAAGTTGACGAGGGCGTTCGACTGGTCGATGGCCGTGAACCCGGAGCCGTTCACCGCGGCGGTGTTGTTCTGGTTGGACGCTCCGGCACCACTGGCCACCTGCTGCGTTGTGGTCGAATTGCCGCTATTGCTCCCACCCACACCACTGCCGGCGATCGAGGCGACCGTCGCGTTCGATCCGTTGCCCGCGAGGGCGCCGTTGTCGGCCTGCGCCACTCCGGTGAAGAGCGTGGCGGCGAGGGGCAGCGCGGCGACGGCGGCGATGACGCGGGCGGTACGGATGCTTGCCATGTCTTTTCCTCCAGGAACTCGCTGCAGAAGTACTGCTGATCCCAAGGCAGTTGGCCGACCGCCTCGGTCGTGCTCACGACGTCGCGAGTCCAGAGTTGCCCAGCGAATCCCCGGCGAACCGCCCCGGAGCGCCCCATTCCCCCGCAAGCGTGAGGACAAGCCGATAAACCTCCTCCACACCACCCGCCCCTCACGCACACTCCCTCCCGGTCGCGCATCCCGGCCGCCCCATGAGCCGAAGCGTTCCTGCAGCGTTTCGGCCAACCCCTTCCCCCTTCCCTTCTTCGAACATGTGTACGAACATAGAGCCATGGCCATCCCCGATCGGCGCACCGCCACCCTGGCCCTCGCCCATGCGCTCACCGCCGCCGAGCGCGGGCTGCCCGTGATCCCCCTGTCCCCCACGAAGCTCCCCGCGCTCCCGTCCCCCCACAGGGGCGAGCCGGGTCCGCCGCTCTGCCGGGGCGAGTGCGGGCGCCCCGGCCACGGTGTCCACGACGCCACCACCGACCCCGCGGGCGTACGCGCGCTCTTCGCCGCCGCACCATGGGCCACCGGTTACGGCATCGCCTGCGGGCGGCCGCCGCACCACCTCATCGGCATCGACCTCGACACCAAGTCATCGACGGACTCCCTGGCGGCGCTCCAGCACCTGGCGCTCCAGCATCTGTTCACGCTGCCGCCGACCGTCACCGTCCTCACGCCGAGCGGCGGCCGCCACCTCTGGCTCACCGGCCCGCCCGACGCGGTCGTGCCGAACTCCGCGAGCCGGCTCGCCCCCGGCATCGACATCCGAGGCGCGGGCGGCTACCTCGTCGGCCCCGGCTCCGTCACCGCCCATGGCGCCTACCGACTCGCTCCCGGCACCGCCGATCTCTCCCCCGCGCCGTGCCCCCGCGCCCTTCTCCACCTCCTCGCGCCCCCCGCGCGCCCCCACCACCCCTCGACGCCCCACGCCCAGCGAGGTCAAGGACTGATCCACTTCGTCCTCGCGGCCCATGAGGGCCAGCGCAACACCCGCCTCTTCTGGGCAGCCTGCCGCGCCTACGAGAACGGCCTCGGCGACGCCTTCACCGAGGCCCTCACCACCGCCGCGATCCGCACGGGCCTCACCCCCCACGAGGCCCGCGCGACCATCGCCTCAGCGGCCCGCCTCACCGCGCGCTGACCGATCGGGGGACGACCCGGCGCCCCCAGCGAAAGCCGGGCACGCGACAAGGGGCAGAGCACCCCTTGTCGGCCGCGCTGTCGGCTCAGTCGCCGGAGAAGCCCCAGAAGTAGATCTCCTGCGGCTCCCCTTGTTCGCCATGGAGCACGGCGCACCGCCCGTACCAACGCCAGTGGTCGAACTCCTCGAACCTCGGCACATGCGCCCGGGTGAGTTTCCGCGTGCCCAGGACACGCAGCGCCTCCTCATCGGTCACCTGCTTGACCGTGCCGTAGTCCGGCTCCTCGTCGGGCCCGATGACCCGGAAGATGTCGAGGATCGAGTGCGTCCCGTCGTGCTGCACGAGCTCGTGCTCCCACAGCTCCTCCTCGGTCTCGGGCCACGGCAGCCGCTCCCCCTCCGGCCTCCAGTCGCCGCCCGGGCCCCAGTAGTAGTCCCGCTCCTCGAAGACCTTCCACCGCAGCGCCTTGAACGCCCCTACGAGATCCTCCTGATACGGCACCGAGTAGTCCCACCCCGACGCGCCCATATGCCGCCCCCTCCCCACACAGCGCTTCCAGAACGGCCGGACGCTAACAGCGGCCACTGACAACCGCCTGGCTCAAGAGAGGGATGAGAACCCGGAGAAGCCCAACCGCGGGCCTCCCTTGCTGTAGCTCCGCGGTGCGGGTCTACGCCGCTCAGGTTTCAAACACACCCAGCCGTTCCCCCATGGTGAGCGCCGCAGAGGCAGCCACCAGCAAGGAGATGCCGACGCCGCCAAGTACGTACATGGCCCATGGCTTCGCTTGCTGCACGCCGCCAGATGCCTCACGCCTACGCGCAACCCGGAAGCGCCGGAGGAACAAAGCCACGCCCAACAGGCAGAGAACCGCACCCCCGAGCTGCATCAACTTCAGGCCCCATTGAAGAACGGCAAGAAGCACGGCTGAGATCAGCAACCCCATAGCCGCTCCTCCAATACACCCACCCGATTCCACCTCCCGCGAATCGGGTGGGTGTCGCGACACCGGGCGTCCGTTGCGCGTGAGCACTGACGCCGACCGTTCCCTCTGCAGCTCCGGACCAGAAGGCGTCCGCGCCCCGCCCGCGCCCGATCGTACGGGGAGCTTCGGGGGACCACGGTGGCGACCAGGCACCGCACAGCACAACGGCCCCTGACTGTTTCGCCCAGTCAGAGGCCGTTCACATGCGGTGGGTGTGGATTTTGAACCCCACGGTGACTCGCGCCACGACGGTTTGCAAGAGAGTGCTGTGGGAGGTGTTGCTCGGGCGTTTGACCTGCACGTCCCCCACCGTCAGGCCCTCACATGTCGGCAGACGGTCCACACCTGGTCCACAACGGTGGGCAAGACCCGCCCACGACCTCTGTCTGGTCCTACAGCTGAAGCTCGGCGATCCTACTGAGCAAGAGGTTGGTCTGCTGCTCCATGAGGCCGGCGCGCTCACGACTCAGCTCATCGAACTGACCGTGAGCTGCCGCATTCCGCAGGCCGCCGACCTGCTCAAGGTCCTTCGCTTCCTGCTTGGTAATCAGCTCATCCTTGCGGAGAAGCCGCGAGTAGGCGCTGAGAGAAGGGCGCTCGGTCAGCTCCAGTCCACGGGCCTCAGCCAGCGCCCGCAGTGCGCTTTCCAGGGCTGCGCCGCACAACACGATGGCCGCAGCGGGATGCGTCTGCTTGTCGTCCAGCAGCCGCCGTACCTGTCCCATCATGTCTGTGCTGATCACACCGACTTCTGACCGAGCACGGGCGCCCACGATTTCGCTGACGCCCGCCTCGACCTGCCGAACCCACGTAAGCAGGACATCACCGACAGCGCGAGCTCCAGACTCAGTGGATTGGTTGTCTCCCCTGCTCTGGTACACCTCAGCTGCTCGCGAGGTCCAGAAGCTCTCCGCTCCGGCGTACTGGCGCAGAAACTCCATGCCAGCGAATGCGTTCGCCATGAGGGTGGGAAGCTGCTGATGGTCAGATATCTTCCACCAGCCCCGATCTTCTCGGCTAGGCGTCCACACCAAGCCTTCTTGCAGCGTCTCGGCCAGCGAACGGGCGTACGAAAGAACGTCTTCCTGAGTGGGCATATCAACACTCCGACTGCGCGATGGAGCTCCCGATCATCGCTGTCCGGACGGGGGAGCGCATCCGTTTCGGGAAGTCGCAGGAGACTGATGCCATGGCAGAGGAGTACCGCGTAGGAATCGTGTGCACCGACAAGGGCCAGCACCCACGGGTCCGCCTGACCATGGCACGCCGTGAACCCGACGGAAGTCACGGCATGACCCACGCCTTTCGCAACTTTGCACCGCCGATGAGCGACGCAGAGCCGCGAACCGCGGTTGGTCGGAACTCTTACGTGTTCAGATGTCCATCTTGCCCTCGCATGCCCCAGGTTGAAGCTACGCGATGGTGGGACATCATCGATCGCCTAGCTGCCGCGGGTCTCAAAGAACTGGATGTCTCGTTGCTACCATGAGGCTGCTGCTGTACATGGGCAGCCCCTGGGCGAGGACGGGGTTACTTTCCAGCCACTCCCGTGGCAGTCGCGGCAAGCCCGCTCATCCGGTGGGTAGCTTCAAGCTGCCTACGGAGACCTCATGCACGGCTTCCTCCTCGACATCCTCGCCAACCTGGCTGCAAGCACGGTCACAACCGCCTGCATCCTCGCGAGTCGAAACGCACTCGCCCGGTGGCGTGGGCGCCACAACCAGGAGGACAACAGCGACTCCTGCTAGTTCGGTGATGGTCAGACCCCTCCACCAGTGAGTGGCGTCTTGGCATCAACAGCCCTCGTGCGACGCATCGGACGAGGGCTGTTCCTAGCATTCCTCCAAGGGCACTGCTGGCGCTGCTCATCGCCCCATCCCTCCGCGCATCCCGCACCATATTCGTCACTATGACGCTAATTTGCTTGAACCTAGGCGGAGTTCAGCCTGGCTCTGCGATGCTGGAGGCCGATCGAGAGGGGACGCAGCGATGCAGTGGAAGATCCACGGGGAACGTCCGATCTACGAAAACAAGTGGGTGAACCTGTGGCTCACCGACATCGAAACGCCGGACGGCCACCGCTGGGAACACCACGTCGTCAAGCTCCGCCACCTGGCCGTGGCCGCTGTACTCAACGACCGCCAAGAGGTCCTGATGATGTGGCGCCACCGCTTCATCACGGACGCATGGGCCTGGGAACTGCCCATGGGCCTAGTAGAAGCGGACGAGACCCCTGGTGAGGCTGCCGCTCGTGAAGTCCTCGAAGAGACCGGCTGGCGTCCGGGTCCGATGAAGCCGCTGATCTACGCCGAACCGGCGAACGGCATCACGGACTCCCAGCACCACCTGTTCCGCGCGGACGGTGCGACGTACGACGGGCCGCCGACCGAAAAGAACGAGTCGGACCGGGTCGAGTGGATCCCGCTGGCGAACATCCGGGGCATGATCGACCGCCGCGAGATCGTCAGCAGCGGCTCCCTGGTCGGCCTCCTCTACGTCCTGATGGACGAACGGGTTCGCTGACCCGGCAGGGGAAGCATCGCTCGCAAGCGTGCCTCGAAGGCAACCGCGGCCGGCACCTCGCGATACGGCGCAAGCTGCTCGTAGAACTCGCGAAGGTGTCCGGTCACCCGCTCGGACGAGACGGCGGAGGCGGGCACCAGTGCCTCGATCGCCGTGTGGCACGCCTGGTCGAGCTTGCCCCGCTGGAGCTGCGTACGGGCTAACCAGAAGGCGTGGAACGCCCGACCCCGCTGGTTCGCGGGGTCCTCCCGGTCCAGCGCGTCCGCGATCAACGGTTCGGCAATCGCCGCCTCGCCGAGACGGCCGTGCGCGATGCCCGTGTCCACGATGAGCTTCGGCTCGTCGAAGTACGTCACCCATGCCGGGTCCGGGTCGTCCGTCTTGATCCGGCCGTACTGACCGTGCGCCTCAGAGATCGCGGTGTGGGTCGCTGTCCGGTCGCCCAAGGCCGCGTGGGCGAACGCCTCACGCATGGCCAGCATGGCCCGGACTCTCGGCGTCGTGCCGATGGCCGCTCGGGCCTGGTCTTGGGCGGCAGACACCAGTGCAAGCGCGTCCGCCGGCTTGTCCTGGTAGGTCGCTTGCAGGCTCATGCACGCCAGCACGTTGGCCATGAATGGGTGGTCGTCAATCTCCCGGGCCAGTTGCAGAGCCTCCGAGAAGTACGCGCGTGCCTGGTGGTACTGCCGGGCATCGAAGTACATCCACCCGGTCAACCGAGCCAGCTCCGCCGCGATGCCATAAAGGCCGTGCTGGATCGGCGTCGGTCGTTGGTCCTTCAGCAGCCCCTCGACGTATCGCAGCTGACCGACGACAGCGGGCCGGAGCGTCTCGCCCCCGTGCTCGTCGTCGCGACGCCAGTAGTCCTCGATCGAAGAACGCAGGGCGTGCAGCGTGGATGGGCTCGGGTTCGTCCCGGCGGCCAGGGCCAGGATGCTGTCCACCTCCACGCTTGGTATGGCGCTTAGGGGCTTCGGCTCAACGGGCAGGTGACCGCGCTCCGGCCTCTCCCGCTCGGCCACGGCCAAGACAGCCGGCGTCTCCCACGTACGGCGGGCAAGCCCGAGCATGTGACCCGGGATGCGCAACCCATCGGCGATCCGCTCGATCACTTCCATGTGGAGGAGCTGCCGCTGGCCCGCGATCACCTCACCCACTCGGCTCGGCGTCAGCTCGCACTGCCGCGCGATCATCGACGGGTAGATGCCTGCCCGAGTCTTGACCAGGCGAAAGACCCTCGCGAAGTCGCGCACGCGGCACGCGTCGATCATCTCGGGCTCAGTGAGCAGACTTACTGGTAGTTCCTTCGCACGACGTGTCTCGGGCATCGGGCACGCTCCGGAGGAGGACTACGGATCGCTTCAAGGTCTCAACCGACCGTGATGTTACCCAAGTTGGGTAATCCGCTGGGCCTTTCTGGCTCGTCGTCCTGATCGCGATCCTTCTGGACATGGCGAAGCGACCGAGGACGACCGCCTTGAACGATTCGGCGGGCACTCCTGACACACAGCGAACGGCCCTCGGGGAAACCCCTGACCTGGGCATAGAGCCCTGCGTCCTGATGAGCATCCGGGTATCGCGGGACTCAGGCCGGACGTGGTCGCCGAGCACGCGGGTCCTGGAAGGCGACCCGTTCGACATCCTCTCCAACCCCGGCCGCTACCCCCCGTGCGAGTGTCCCCGCTGCGGCGGTACCTCATCGTCGGTCCGTGCCCTGCAGCCGGCATCCATCGCGCCGGGGGCGGCGTAGTGGCCGCCTTCCGACGTTGAAAGCTCCCTTAGAACGGGATTCCCGGGTACGTGGTCGAGCTCCGCGGGGCTGGCGCCAACAGCTCGCCGTGTTCCTCTACGCCGCTGCCGTCACCGTCCTGGTGGTCACCCTGGCCATCGCCGGTGATCCCGGCCGCTGACCGGCAACCGGCTTCCGGCACGAATCCCGCATGCGCTCGATCCGTGGCATCACGCCACCCCCCGTCTCCCCACCCGCCCGGAAACAACCGGGCTGGTGAGGCACGCCCCATCGGGGCTCGGGCTGGCACCCGTCGGCCCCGGACTTCCAGGAAATGGAGACACACATGGCAGCACAGAAGGAAGACCTGCTGATCGGCGTCGCGAGCCTGATCAAGGTCCAGGACCGCTTCACCGCCGCGGCGGCCGAGTCCGACTCCACCGGTACCTCCGCGGGCGACGACGGCGAGAACCGCGACGGGCTGAACCTCCCGCAGGAGTAGCACCCAACAGCTCCAACCGGGGGCCCGTCATCCACGACGGGCCCCCGGGCCCTCACGCCTATGACGCCGACCGGAGGAACACGTGGACCACCACTTCGTCACCGCACTGGAAAAGGCCCTCGGCTGGGACGGGCCCGGTGAACTCGGGGCCGCCTTCACCCGGGGAACGATCGAAAACCTCGGGCTGCTCGATCGCCTGCTCAACCCCAGGAAGCTGCTGGAACTGGTGATGCGCCGCAGCGTCACCACGCCCCAGTTCCGCATCTTCCAGGACGGGGCCGAACTGCACCCCGGCCGCTACATCCAGCCCTCCGTCACCCGGCGGGGACAGGCCATCCCCATGGCCGACATGCGCCGCGTCGGCGGGCTGATGCGCGAGGGTTGCACCATGGTCCTGGACGAGGTCGACTTCTTCGACCCGGCAATGGAGGCCACCTGCCGCGCGCTTCAGTGGTGGGCCCGCGAGCTGGTGCAGGTGAACGCGTACCTGACCACTCAGGACGCCAGTGGCTTCAAGCTCCACTGGGACGACCACGACACCCTGATCGTCCAGCTCGCCGGCCGCAAGAGCTGGGAAGTCCGCGGCACCTCGCGCAAGGTTCCGATGTACCGCGACTCCGCCCCCAACGCCGAGCCCAGCGAGGAAATCGTCTGGCAGGGCGTCATGGAGCCCGGCGACGTGATGCACATCCCGCGCGGCTTCTGGCACCAGGCCACCCGCGACGACCAGGGCGACGGCTACAGCCTCCACGCCACCTTCGGCATCGTGAAGCGCGTCGGTGTGAACTGGCTGGCCTGGCTCGCCGACCAAGCCCGCACGCAGGACCTGTTCCGATACGACCTGGACCGCTGGAACTCCCCCGGCCAGTGGGACGGGCAACAGCAGCTCCTGGCCGACGCCGTCGCCGAGATGGCTACGAAGCTGACCCCGCAGGACTTCTTCAATGCCCGCGAGCGGGAACGCCTGGCCGCCCGGCACGTCCCGGCCACCGGCCTGTTCGGCAAGTCCGCGGCCGTCGTGTGCGTCACCGACTTCGAGCCCGTGATCGAGCAACACCACGACACGGTGGACGTGCTTGCGGCGGGCAAGAAGCTCACGTTCGCCGGCAAGGCGTATCCCGCCCTCACCCTGCTGCTGAGCGGCCACCCTGTCGACATCGCCGACGCCGCAGAAAAGACCGGCCTGGACGTGGAACAGCTCGCCGAGATCCTGCTGAAGGAGGAACTGTGCACGGAGCTGACCCCCGCCTTGTCCTCGGCCTACATCGGTCTCGTCACCACCGCGACATCCTGACGGCTGCACTCGACCTCGGCGTCACCGCCTTGGACACTGCGGCTCCCTACTTCGGCTTCCGCTCACACACGGTGCTGGCCGAGACGGCCGCCGATCTGCTGCCTAGGTTCACCCTCTCCACGAAGGTGGGCTTCTTCCCGAGCGCTGGAGGCGCTGAGCACTCCCTTGATCCGGTCCGGCTGCGACTGGCCGTCGAGCGGACGGCCAAGGAACTCGGCAGGGAACCTGACACCGTGCTCCTGCACAACCCCGAACGGAGCCTTGCGGGCCTATCTCCTGCCGACGGCCGCGCCCTTCTCGGCAATGCCTGCACCGCCCTGGCCGACGCCGCCCACGACGGTCTCTGCCGCGCCTGGGGTGTTGCCTCCTGGGACACACAGTCGCTAGGCATGGTCCGCGTGGAGGGCCTTCCGTCTCCGGACGTCCTCATGGTCCGCGCCGGTCTCCTCGTGGGCATCGACCTCCTCGACGCCACCACCGTCCTGCGCACCGCCTGGCAGGCGGGTGAGACCTGGGGCATGAGCCCCTTCGGTGGCGGCCACAGAAAGGTGTGGGATGACTTCGACCCGCGCCCGTTCCTCCGACCGCCCCACGATGGCTTGTCCCGCGTGCAGGCGGCATTCCGGACCGCATTCCACCTGCCCACCGCCTCCGCGATGGCGGTCGGTACCGACGACCCTGGGCACCTGGCCCAGTTGGTCCAAGCCCTGGGCGCGGAGGTGGACACCGCCACCGTCAGTCAGTACCTACGCGCCCTCCATGGGCTCCGTCAGAGCTGAAGCTCGGCCACCAGACGCTCGGCCTCCTTCCGGGCCGGCTCCAGCAGCGGGTCCTCCTCGTACGCGTAGGGTCCGACGATCTTCGACAGGAAGAACAGCGACATCAGCTTGCCGTCCCGGCTCTCCAAGTCCGCACGCCGCTCCTGGTGGACGCGGTCCGCGAGCCTCGGGACGGCAAGCGCGTTGCCCCACAGCGTTGCGGCGTCTAGGCCCCCGGGCGCCATGCCCCAGTCCTCCCAGTCGATGATGGAGAACTCCGGTCCCATCACATTGGCCCAGGTCAGATCCGCATGAGCCGGCGCCCACCGCTCGATCCGCGTATCGGCAATGCCGGGGAAGACCTCGCCGAGTGTCTGCGTCACCTGCTCCTGGGTAATCGTCACCGTGTCCGGCGTCGCGACTCGCGGCGTCTGCTGGTCCGCGAGCGCGTCCAGCGAGGCGTTCAGTGCTGCCCACCAGGCATCCGGTAGGCCCGGGTCTTCGAGCGCCAGGGCGCCCTTGGCGACAGACGGCGACGCAAGCAGCTCCAGCTCATCCGCACGCCACATCACCGGTTCGCCCGACTCGCGCCACGCCACGCCCTGGTACCACTCGGGCATCGCGACCCCTTGCAGAACGGCAGCGGCTTCGGTCCCGTTCCAGCCCTGCGGGCCGATCCGCTCGAATCCCCGCCGCTCGATACGCACCCACGTCCCCCGGTCCGTACGGCCGCCCAAGGAGCGCCGTTTGCGTACCAGCTCTTGCCGGTCCAATCGCACATGCAGGGCCTTCTCCACACGCCCCACTACGCCTTCGACCGACTGACGGCGTAGATCCACTCGGGCAGCGACGGGCAGGGAAACAGTCATCACGACCTCCTCGGCGAACAGACGACCGTAACAGGAGAGGGCCCGCCTACACGACCTGCTCGTCAATGGCTCATCGCAGCAACTCCACTATCAAAGTGGTCGATCGAGGTCTTACACGACGTACCTACCGACCCAGGATGTCGTGGAGAAAGGCAACAACTACGACGCCGACGGCAAGCGCAGCTCCTAGTGGCGGGTTCCGCAGCGCGACGTAGACCGTCAAGGCCCCTACGACTGCGAGTAGAAGCGTGCGAGTGCTGATCTGCTCCACGAAGACTCCAAACGTTGGTGTGGGCAGCAGCTTGAGTCACGCGGCAGAGCCATTTACGTCTCGTGACAGGCGCACGGCAACCTCTCACTTTCCCTGACAAGCCGTGACGCTTCCTGACACCATCGGATCGTAAGAGTGCTCGGATGGAGGTTGCTGTGGGCCGCTGGACGAAACCGACCTTGCCCGCGGGACCCCTCCGCACCCTCAACAGTGAACTCCATGCCCTCCACCGCAAGGCAGGACATCCATCTGCCCGTGAACTGCAACGAGCGGTCAAGAAGGCTGCAAGCCACACAAAGATCCACCACGCCTTCATCAAGCCCCAGCTTCCTGCCTGGGGCGTCGTGGAGGTGGTTGTCGAGCAACTCGCCAAGGCTGCGCGACCAAAGCTGTCAGAGGAAGCGGAGGTCGACCGTTTCAAGACCCTCTGGGATGCCGCTTCAGATGCAGTGTCAGCCTCGGTCACTCCAGAGCCGAACGAGCATTCCTATGGACTCGCGTTCGGTGGATTGAGCCGGAACGGTGCGATCTACAGCGCCATCGTCGACCTGCACCGGGCTGGCAAGCCCACTGGGCTTCACGATGTAGCAGCCGAGCTTGCGCGAAGGGGCCAGCTGGAAGCTTGTGGCGGTGAGGACTACCTCTTCGAGTGCGTGAAGATCGCGATGAAGGGCTCCTTCGAAGCTGGCATGGGGATCGGCGAGTTTGGCGTCTTGAATGCTCGCCGAGTCAAGGAGGCGTCGGATACCCGGCATGCCTTCTTCTCTGTAGCCCTCAGCGGGAAGCCTGATCGACAGAGCCTCCAGACGGCGTACGAGCGTGTTATCACGTACCACCCAGACTGGGCCTTGCCGGGCGGCTTTAACCAATCTCCCCGCTCCTGAACCGACCTTGGTACGCCGTCAGCTCACAGCGCGGCCGGCCGGAGCGGCTTTGGCCGGTCATGTCCCAGCACGGCCGCCCCGGCTTCATCCGCATCCGCACCCCCTACGTCGCCGACGAGCACGCCGCCCGCGTCGCCGAAGCCACCACGCACCTGGTCCGACACCCCGCCAGGCTTCTGGAAGACCTCACCAACCGCACGGTTGTGGACCTGTCCAAGGAGAACGGCGACCCCGAACCCCCGGCCATGGCCGCCTGAACTGCCAGCCCCCCAGCCTCAACCGCCCCTGGAAGGAGGTGAAACCCCCTCATGTCAGAAGACCGGATCACACAGCGCACGGTCACCGTGGTCATGGCGGTCATCGCCTTGCTGGCCTTCGTGTTCTCCTTCGGCAACGTCTGGAGCCTGGCCCTGCGCCTGGGTATCCCCGACCCGATCGCTCCCCTGATCGCGCCCATGGTGGACCTGTCCGTCCTCGGCCTCCTGGTCGCCTTGCGGTACCTCTCCCTGCGCGGCGTACCCGCCGAAGATCTCACCGCGGCAACGCGCCTGATGCACGCCTCCGGCTTCTTCACCCTCGCCCTACAACGTCGCCGAACCCATCATCGCCAGGCACTACGGCCGCGCCTGCGTGGACGCCGTGGCCCCTCTGCTCCTGCTCGGCTGGGGCGCCGTCGGCCCCGCGCTCCTGCGCCACTTCCACGCCGTCACCTCCCCGACTCCGGCCGCAGCGCCAGCCGTGCCCCTGGCCCTGGTTCCCGAGCCCGCCCCGGAAGCACTGCCGCAGGACACACCGGCCGAGGCCGCACCTGAGCCCGCCCCGGAGCCCGAACCCACCCCCGAACCCGCTCCCGAACCGACGGCACCCCCGGCGCCTGCCCCGGCACCGGCCCGCGCCTCGGCCCCGGCTCCGGCTCCGGCCGTCAAGGTGGCCCCGGCCCTGCTGGACACCGCCCGCGAAATCGCCGACGCCCACCAGTCGGCAAACGGTCAGGCGATCACCGTGCCCCAGCTCAAGGCCCGCCTCGGCGTCAGCCTCCCGCTGGCCACCGCCGCACACGCCGCGCTGTCGGCCTGACCCACCCTCCGCCGGCCTTCCGGCTCACCCCTCCTTGGCCCCCTGGGCCTGGCCCGTCATGCCCTCGGGCAGCACCACACCCCTCTGCTGGTGCTGCCCGGGGCCTCCACCAGCGGAAAGGATTCTCCCGCCGATGCCCCGCAACCTTGACCTGCGGCACGTGATCAGCCCCGCTGTCCGGGACCTGATCGAACCGGCCAACCTCGACGGCTTCGACCGCACCCGCGAACAGGTCACCCGCCTGCGCGGCTGCACCCGCCCCGCCAACCTCGTCGGCCACACACACCAGCAACGCCACCACAGGAGAAACGATCCGCTCGTACTCCACCAGCGACGAACCCACCGGACGTCTCCTGACCACCTGCGGCAACCGCCGCGCGTCCCGCTGCCCCGGATGCTCCCGCACCTACGCCGCCGACACCTTCCACCTCGTCCGCGCCGGACTCTGCGGCGGCAAGGACGTCCCCGAGACCGTCCGGACCCACCCCCGCGTCTTCCTCACGCTCACGGCCCCCTCTTTCGGCCCCGTGCACAACCGCCCCACCACCACGGACGGTAAGCCGCGCCCCTGCCGCTGCGGCACCCGCCACCCCGAGGACGCTCCCGAACTCGGCACGCCCCTACCCCCCAAGACGTACGACTACACCGGCGCCGTGCTGTGGAACGGGCCCACATGCTCGGCTTCCGCGGCCACTTCTCCACCAAGTCCCGCGCCTACTCCACCACCCTCGGCGCCCTCCGCGACGTACGCCGCGCCTGGCGCCTCGCCCAAGCCGACGCCGCCCGCGCCGGCCACCCCGCGCCCAGCCCGGACACCGTGCTCGTCACCGAGTCCTCCTGGGCATACCTCGCCTCCGGCTACCGCCCCGGCGAAGAACTCCTCGCCGCCCAGACCCGCCACGACATCAACCAGACCCGTGCCGACAAGGAACGGGCCAAGACCGAAGGGGAGGTATGGCAGTGACCGACGCACCGACCACCCGCATGCTGACGATGGTGGAAGCGCTGGCCGAGCTGCGCATGTCGCGGGCAGCCTTCTACCGGCTGCGCGCTCGCGGGAACGCGCCCCGCTGCCTCAAGCTCCCCAACGGTCAGATCCGTATCCGCCGTGCCGATCTCGACGCCTGGTTCGAGGGCTGCGAGGTGCCCGCGTGCTGACCTTCGATGTGCAGATCTGGGGCATCCGCAAGCGCCCCGACCGCGCTGCGGCCTATCAGCTGCGCTGGCGGGTCGGCGTGCAGCCGTTTTCGAAGAGCTACAAGATCAAGGCCCAGGCGGACGGCCGGCGCTCCGAGCTGCTGGCCGCGCTGCGCAAGCGCGAGCAGTTCGACACCGAGACCGGCTTGCCGGCCTCCGAGGTGCAGGCGGCCCAGTCCCCCATCTGGTTCACGCACGCCCGGGAGTACGTGGCAATGAAGTGGCCGAACGCTTCGGCCAAGCACCGCGCGAGCATCGCGGACGCGCTCGCCACGGTCACCCCGCGCCTGGTGAAGGACAACCGCGGTGCCCCCGCTCCCCGGGTCCTGCGGACCGCCCTCTACTCCTGGGCCTTCCGCCTCGTCCTCGACCAGGACGGCGAACTCGTGGCCCGGGTGGAAGCCGAGGAAGCACCCGAAGCCATCGTGGCAGCCCTCGACTGGATCGGCCGGAAGTCCGTGGACATCTCGTCCCTGAACACGCCGACGGTCGTGCGGTCCGCCCTGGACGCGCTCGCGCGCAAGATGGACGGGACCGCTGCGGCGGACAACACGGTGAACCGCAAGGTGCCCGTGTTCAGCAACTGCCTGCGGTACGCGGTCGAGCTGGACCGCCTGCCCTCCCTGCCCCTGACCAAGGTGGACTGGACGGCACCCGAGACTGACGACGAGATCGACTTCCGATACGTCCCCGGCCCGGCCCTGGCCCGCAAGCTGATCGACGCCGTGGGCGAGCAGAACCGTGGTCGGCGCCTCAAGGCGTTCTTCGGGTGCCTCTACTACGCGGCCACCCGTCCCGGCGAAGCCGTGGGTCTCCGCGAGTCGGACTTCACTCTGCCCGAGGAAGGCTGGGGCCAAGTCATCCTGTCGTCCAGCTCCCCTCGCGTCGGCTCGGGCTGGACCGACTCGGGGGAGTCCTACGACTCCCGGGCCTCAAGAAGCGCGCCCGAAAGGCCACCCGCGAGGTACCGATCCCGCCGGTCCTGGTCCGTCTGATCCGCGACCACATCGCGGAGTTCGGCACGGCAGAGGATGGCCGACTCTTCCGCGCGGCCCGTGGCGGCGGCCTCCTGAGCAAGGAGTACGGCGACATCTGGAAGGCTGCTCGTCGGGTCGTCCTCACCAAGCAGGAAGTCAAGACGCCCCTGACCGAGGTCCCATACGGACTTCGCGCCGCGTGCGTCTCCCTCTGGCTGGAGTCCGGTGTCTCCCCGGCCGAGGTCGCCCGCCGCGCCGGCCACAGCATCGCCGTGCTGTTCCGCTTCTACGCCAAGGCCATCCGCCGGAGCCAGAACCACGCGAACCAGCAGATCGAAAGAGCCCGCTCAGCTTCGAACGAAGCGGATGGCTGATAGACGACCGTTGCAGCTCAAGGGGCGCCCCAACCACGGGGCGCCCCTTTCTCACGTTGTTCAGTCCCCCTGTTGTTCCTGGCTCTGCTGGTGCTCCTTGAGCTTCATCAGCAGCCCCTCCAGGGCCAATTCAGCCTTACGCACATCACTCTTCGTAAGGTCATGAGGGGCATTGCTGTAGGCAAGGTACCTACCTGGCTCCGTGATATGGCCAGCACGCAAAGTAAACGTGATCAGGTGTTGCCACCCCTTGCCCCTTCCCCGCAGACGATCCCGCAGCAAGCGATGACCAAGCTTCGCCTCGATGGTCACCTTGTAGTCGCGGGCCGCCGGCACGAACCCGGGGAAAGGTGCTCCGAACTCAATGAATCGTTGCTGCGCGTCTCGGCCATCAACCGCGAAGCACGCAGGCAGACGGAGAGCATCTTCTGTTTCCGGCCGCAGGCGATCCCTGGTGCTGGTCCATGGCAGCGGGAGGACGGCCGATGACTCGTCGGGAAATGACAGGCGAAGGTCAAGCACAACGATTGGCTTCGCTCCAGTGTTGTGGAGCACCAGCGGAAACCGGAGCCGCGCCTTCGCTGTATCCGCCACGATGGCGAACGAATGCGGCTCCCAGGTCTTCAGACGCCCTTGTCGAGCATTGAGCCACCAGAACGAAGCCACGGTGAAGACCAGGGCACATGTAGCGACGAACGCCGCCGCCGGAAGCGAGGCTATGTTGTCCCGCTGTACTGCCAGGTTGAGTGGGATCACGCGGTGAGTGTGCCAGGGGCTCGCTCGCAGCGCTGCTGTTCGGGTGTGTGCGCCGGCTGATCCGTCCACGGACCGTGGTCCACACCTGGTCCACACACCATGATCCAAAACGGCACACGGGCGGATCAGGGTGAGACAGGTCCGCATGACGAAGGGGCGCCCCTAGTCGGGGCACCCCTTCCGGTCAGCGGCTTCGCTGACGTGGTGCGGTGGGTGTGGGATTTGAACCCACGGTGACTCGCGCCACGACGGTTTTCAAGACCGTTCCCTTAGGCCGCTCGGGCAACCCACCCCGCCCCATCCCGACAGGGATGCGGCGGTGAACAGACTAGCCGGTCAGCTGTCGCCCTTGCGCTCGCCCAGGGTGACGTCCACCGTCGTCTCCTTGCCGCCGCGCTCGTACGTCAGCTTGATCTTGTCGCCCGGCTTGTGCGTCCAGATCTCGCTGATCAGGGTCGGGCCGCTGTCGATCTGCTTGTCGCCGAACTTGGTGATGACGTCGCCCGCCTTCAGGCCGGCCTTCGCCGCCGGGCCTCCCGAGGCCACCGCGGCCGTGCCGCCCGCGCCCTGGTCGGCGATCGTCGCTCCCTCGCCCTTGTCCGTCATGTTCACTGTCGCGCCGATGACCGGGTAGACCGGCTGACCGGTCTTGATCAGCTGCTGGGCGACGTTCTTCGCCTGGTTCACCGGGATCGCGAAGCCGAGGCCGATCGAGCCCGCCTGGGACTGGCCGAGGCCGCCCGTGCCGGCCGACTGGATCGCCGAGTTGATGCCGATCACGGCGCCGCGCGCGTCGATGAGCGGGCCGCCGGAGTTGCCCGGGTTGATCGAGGCGTCCGTCTGCAGGGCGCTCATGTACGAGTTGGACTTGCCGGACCCGTCGCCCGAGGCGACCGGGCGGTTCTTGGCGCTGATGATGCCGGTGGTCACGGTGTTGGAGAGGCCGAACGGCGCGCCGATCGCGATCGTCGCGTCGCCGACCGCGACCTTGTCGGAGTCACCCAGCGGCAGCGGCCTGAGCCCCGAGGGCGCGTTCTTCAGCTTCAGGACGGCGACGTCGTAGCCCTGGGCCCGGCCGATGACTTCGGCGTCGTACGTCTTGCCGTTGGAGAAGGTCGCCGACAGCGTGCCGCCTTCCGCGGCGGAGGCCACGACGTGGTTGTTGGTGAGGATGTGGCCTTCCTTGTCGTAGACGAAGCCGGTGCCGGTGCCGCCCTCGCCTTCCGAGCCGCCGGACTTGGCCTGGATCGTCACCACGCTCGGCAGCGCCTTGTTCGCCACCCCCGCGACCGTGCCGGGGTCGCGCTTGAAACCGGCCGGGGAGTCGCCGACCGAGACGGTCGTCGAGGTGCTCGGGTCGTCGCCCTGCTTGGCGGCCCAGTAACCGATCCCACCACCGACACCGCCGGCCACCAGCGCGGCGGCCAGGACCGTGGCGACCAGTCCGCCGGCGCCCCTGCGCGGGGCCGCGGGGCCGGGTGCCGGAGCGCCCCAGCCCTGACCGCCGCCGTTGCCGCCACCGGCGTACGACGGCTGCGCCGGCGGGGGCGGGGGCCAGCCCGCGCCCTGGGCGCCCGGCGCGCCCACCACCGGCGGCGCCGCCGGGACCGGTCCGGGCAGCGGCGCCGTGACGGGCTCGGACCGGGGGGAGTGTCCAGGCCCCTCCTGCGGCACCGCCGCCGGTTCGTGTGCGGCGTCGCGCCGGGGAGCGGCGGACGCCGGGGTTCCCTCGGGAGCGGCGACCGGCACGGGGGGTGCGGACGGGGCGGGCGCTTCCGGCGGAATCGCGTTGCCCTCGTTCTCGGTGCTCACAGCTCTCTCCTCGGTTCCACTTCATCGGCTGGACTCGGCATGTGCACGGTCGACTGACTGCGGTCAGCTTTTCCCACAGGCCGTCAGGCCACTGTAAGCGGGACCTGTGCATCCTCGCCGTTTCCTTTACATACGGACATACCGGTCACCCCTGATGTCCGTATGCCCGCGCGCGTGCCTCCCTCGATGGCACCATGACGCGGTGACAAACGCACGGCAGCACACGATCCAAGTCGTCGCTCACCGAGGCGCCTCCGAGGACGCCCCGGAGCACACCCTCGCGGCGTACGTGAAAGCGATCGAGGACGGGGCCGACGCCCTCGAATGTGACGTACGGCTCACCGCCGACGGCCACCTCGTCTGCGTGCACGACCGGCGCGTCAACCGCACCTCCAACGGCCGCGGCGCCGTCTCCGCCCTGGAGCTGGCCGATCTCGCCGCGCTCGACTTCGGGATCTGGAAGGGGCGCGAGGAGTCGAACGAGAGCCCCGACTGGGGCGACCGCGAGCTGACCTCCGTCCTGACCCTCGAGCGGCTCCTCGAGCTCGTCGCCGACGCCGGGCGCCGCGTCGAACTGGCCATCGAGACCAAGCACCCCACCCGCTGGGCCGGGCAGGTGGAGGAGCGGCTGCTCCAGCTGCTCAAGCGGTTCGGCCTCGCCGATCCCGCGCCGGGCACCTCTCCCGTACGTGTCATGAGCTTCTCGGCCCGCTCGCTGAGCCGCGTCGCGGCCGCCGCGCCGACGCTCCCCACCGTCTACCTCACCCAGTTCGTCACTCCGCGGCTGAAGGACGGACGGCTCCCCGCGGGGGCCCGGATCGCCGGCCCGTCCATCCGGATCGTGCGCCACCACCCCGGCCTGATCGTGCGCCTCCAGCGGGCCGGCCACCAGGTCCATGTCTGGACCGTGGACGATCCGGAGGACGTGGAACTCTGCGCCCGGCTGGGCGTCGAGGCGATCATTACCAATCGCCCCAAGCAGGTCCTGTCCCAACTGGGCCGCCTGTAACAACTGTCACAGGGAGTGCACCGGCGCGTTCGGAACGTATTCGATCGTGTCGAGTGCGTCACCGGAGGGCTACTGGCCGGTTTCCGGTCCAGTCCATTGGGGCATCCACAACGTGGCGTGGGGCGAAGGAGGTCTCGGGGGTGGCGTTGGTGGTGGCACAGGAGGTGCCCACGTCGTCGAGCATGGCCGTACCCCATGGCCCTGCGGGCGTGGGTGAGGCGAGGCATCGCATGCGGGAGCAGTTGCGCCGCAGCGGGATGTCCGAATCGGTCGTCGACGACGCGGTACTGATCCTTTCCGAACTGCTCAGCAATGCCTGCCGGCACGGCAGGCCACTGGGCCGCGCGGACGTGGGTGACGGTGACGTGCGAGCCGCGTGGCGGCTGGACAAGCAGGGCGGGCTGACCGTCGAGGTGACGGACGGAGGTGGTCCGACCCGACCGGTTCCGGCCACGCCCTCGGTCACCGCACGCGGTGGTCGCGGGCTGAACATCATCAGCGCGCTGGCTCAGGACTGGGGCGTGCGCGACAGCGCGTCCGGCGAGGTCACCGTATGGGTCGTGGTCACGGAGGGGCACCGTCGCGACGACTTCGCTACGCGCGTCACAGCACCCGGCTTCGACTTCCTCGGCGCGTACGAGGACGCGTACGAGGAATCATGAGCCCTCGGGGGCGGCGAGTCGGGTCGCGCGAGCGGCCCGGGCACGTCGTGCGTCCTCTACGACGCGCACCGGGAGCGGTTGGACCGCTTGGACTGAGCCGGAGGGCTCCCTACGGCTAGGCTCGCGCCCGACACAGCACTGTCGTAATCGGGAGAAAGCCACACCATGGCCAAGAAGCGCCCCCAGACCAAGGCCGGCAAGCCGCAGTTCAAGGACGGCGCCCGCGACGCCGGCGCCAACGAGAGCGTGCCGGTGGTGGGGGCCCGCGAGCCCTGCCCGTGCGGTTCGGGCCGTCGTTACAAGGCATGCCACGGCCGGGAGGCCGCCCATGCGGTCACCGAGCTGGTCCAGCGCCCCTTCGAGGGCCTGGCCGGCGAGTGCGACTGGGTCGCGCTGCGCGAGCTGGTGCCCGCGGCGACCGCCGAACTGACCCTGAAGGGCGGGCTTCCGGAGGGCGTGCCCTCGGTGACGCTCGCGACGGTCCTGCCGATGGCCTGGCCGGCGCTGCGCCGCGACGACGGCTCGGTCCTGCTCGCGCTGCAGAACGACACCTCGTCCGGCGACCTCAGCCGGGACCTGGCCGCCATCCTCCAGCGCGCGCTGACCGCCGAACCCGGCACCCCGGTCTCCACCCAGCGGGCGGCCGCGGACGGTCCGCGACTGCAGGATCTGCTCGACGCTGACGCCGGTTTCGAGCCGACCGTCCACTCCGGCTTCGAATTCTGGATCCCGGAGTCCGCGGACACCTCGTCCGCCGAGGTCACCGCCTCCCTGGAGCGGGCGAACGCGGCCGCGATCCCGACCGTGAAGCTCTCGTCGGTGGACTCCTCGTACTGGTGCGAGACCCCGGAGAAGAACCATCTGCGCTGGGTCATGCCGCACGCCGAGGAGGCGCTCCTCGACGCGCTCGCCCGGCTGCACGCCGCGGGCACGTCCTCGCTCGGCGAGGGAACGCGCCTGGTCGGCTCCTTCCGGGCGCACGGCCTGATGGTCCCCGTGTGGGACCTGCCGAGCGCGATGGGCGCGGAGGAGTGTGAGAAGCCGGCCGCCGAGTTCGCCGAGCGTCTCGCGGCCGCGCTCGCCGTGACCGAGCCGCTGACCGCCGACGAGCGCCGGGCGCGCGGCGGGCTCACCAATCGCCAGGTGACGCTCAGCTGACGCCGGGGGCCACCCACGAGGGACGGCCGGACTCTGGCACTGGGGGACTCGAGGCCCGGGTACTGGAATCGCGGCTTGAGGTCAGCGGAACTCGAGGCTCGAGGTCAGCGGGACTCGGGCTCGGGCTCTGCGGGACTCCAAGGCTCCGTGATTCCAAGGCTCCGGGGCTACGGGGCTCCGGGACTACGGGGTCCTGGACCCCCGGCCTCCCGCCTCCGTCTCCCCGGTCGCCGCTCGCTCGCCGGTCTGCGGCCTCCCGTCTCCGGCTCAACGAGCCAGTGACAGAAGCTGCTGACAGACCGGCCGGTCGGTGACTTCCGCCACAACTCCCCGTTCGGTGGCTTAAATCGTTGTCCGAATATCCGAGATCGAATTTGCGAACAGCAGATCTCTTGTTACCGTTCTAGAAGCCCGGTCGCTGGTGCATCCCCCGTCGCCAGCGACCGGGCGTTTACGTTCCCGGACGCCGTGCCGCGCGGTGCGCGCCTTTCCGGTGAGTTCCGGTGAGATCACTCCGGGTGTCGAGCGAGACCTCGCGAGTGCGTCAACTTCCTTCCGCGTCAGCGGAGTTGCTCCCCACCCTCAACAGCAGGGGCGTCTCGATGCCCTCGCCCGCCCCCGCGAACTCCGCCACCGCCGTATAAGCGTCCGACCGCCCATGGGATCGTTCGCGCGGCGTCTCACAGGTTCCCGGCTCATCCTCCGCCGGTACCTCACAATGCGTCTGCACGGTTCGCCCGTCGGGTCCCATCAATGTGAGTACGGCGCTCAGAACCTCGCCCGTCGCATTCCGGTAATAGGTGCGCGCCCATGCGTCACGCGCCTCCGACATGACACATGTCTGCGCCTCGATCCCTTCGGGAGAGGTGAGTTCTGGCCCGCAGCGCGCGGACCGGCGCGGGGGGCCGTCGGCGCCCGGCGAGGAGCCCTTCGACTCCGCCGCGTCCGCTCCGTCCGATCCGATCACTCCGAGGAGTCCGGGCTCCGGTGAGGCCTTCGGCTTCGCGTCGGCGGGACCGGATCCGGGGCCGCCCGCCTGGCCGGCCGAGGCGGCCAGCGGGATCAGGGCGGCGAACACGACGGCGACCCCGAGTCCGATCATGCGGATCGTGCGGAGATTCATCGTGGCCCCACCTGCCAACCTGCCGACTGCCCGGGAAATCCTGACGGTGGGCCGACGATATCGGCGGATTGCGGGCGCCCGGGAGCCGCGCGCCCAATTCCCGGGGAACTGGCCCCGGCTCACACCCGTACGAGTGACTCACCGGGGCCAGGCAGTCTCCGCGGCCGCCCCCCTCAGCCGGGCGTACCTCTCAACGGGCGAAGGCCCCTCAGTACGCGAAGGGCCTCCTCAGTGGGCGAACGGCCGCCGCGCCCCTACTACGCGCGGCGGCCGCCCTTCAGTACGCGAGGCGGCTGCCCCCGCCGGGTGCGCTGGTGCTCGCCTCGACCAGCGCGTCCACCACCGCCTCGACATCCGGCAGCCAGGGCGTCGCCGACCCGGCCAGTGGCGCGCGCTCCCAGCGGACCTGGCCCGTGCCGATGACCGAGGGCGGCAGGACGAGATAGCCGCCCTCCCCGTGGAAGCGGAGGGAACTGGGCACGGAGTCCTTGGCGTAGAGCAGTTCGCCGAGTTGTTCGAGGCTGTACGGCGCGACCAGCAGCGACCACCGGGTCGGTGTCGCCACGACCGGGCCGAGTCTCATGCCCATCCGGTCCAGCGCGGCCAGGGCGCGGGCCCCGGCGACCGCCGGGAGGCTGACCGCGCACGGTGCGACGCCTCCGGTGGCCAGGAGGATCGGGGCGTCGGGCCGGTTGGTCCACCACCAGCGCACCATGCGCGCGTCGGTGGAGGCGGCCAGCAGCCCGGGGTCGAAGGGGTGTGCGCCGGGTACGACGCACTCGGGATCGGGGCAGGCGCATCCGCGCCCGCGGTCGCTACGGCTTCCGGCCGACGTCAGCCCCACACCGGGGAGGACCGGCCAGTGCCACTCGGTGGCGCAGGTGAGCACCGCGTCGAGCTGGACAGGCCTCCCCTTGCGCCGGAACCGGAGCCTGCGTCGCCTTCCGAGGATCTCGCGCATGAGCGCTCGTTCCTTTCCGTTGAACGCCGAGGGTCCACATCACATCTGGTGTGCATTGCTTCACTGTGCGTACAAAGCGGCGCGCCCTCGCCCCCGTCAGGAGCGTCGAGCTCGGGCCCGAGCATGGGCTGTAGTCCATTAAACGCGTGGCGAGGGGTGGCGCGCCCCTGGCGCGTACCGACCCGCTGAACTGTCCCCGCCACCCGGGGATGGGGTGCGGCCGTCGGCGGTTAAGACGCCGGGGCTCTCCACCAGGTTCCGGGGCTGTGCCAACTGCCCCTTGCCATCTCCGTGTACGTACCCAACACGCTCGGAATGACGCTCCCCCCGGGACCTGCCCCCGGAGGAACCCCATTCACGCGGTGTCAGTCGACCTCAAATACCGTGCATAGGGGGCAATTTTTGGCCAAGTTCGTTACCCCTCCCTCACCCCACAGACACCGCAAGTCCCGGGTTGACAATGCTGGACATCCCCTTACTTGTGCGTGTACATGTGGATGCGTTGATAGCGGCGCAGAATGACATGGGGGTTTGCGATGCTATTGCGCGAAACGCACCGGTCGGAAAGCCGGCTGGCATGAGCGCCCCTCACCTGCCTAAAGTGGCTGGAATCGATTCAACGGTTCCTTCGCCCACGCACACTGCGGCGCCCCTGCCGGGCGTTTCCGCCGCTCCGGCCCCGCCCGGCGCGCTGCTCCAGGACCGATTGGCCGGCTGGGTCTCCGATCTCACCACCCTCCATGAACTCACCGAACGCCTGGCGCGGACCGGGTCGCTCGACGACGCGCTGCACGAACTGCTGCGCGCCGGAGCCGCCCTGGTGGGCGCGCGACGCGGCATGGCCGTACTGGAACCGGCCGACGGCCTGGGCCCCGCCCTGACCATCGGCCTCGGACTCGCCCACGCCGAACTCGGCCACATCGAGACCGTGCCCCGCAGCGCCACCTCCTACGGCCGCATCCTGGAGGGCCTTCCCGATCCGGTCGCGGTTCCCGATCCGATCGCCGTCCCCGATCTGCTCGGCGACGAGCATCTCGACCCGCGCCACCGCGAGGTCGCCGCCCGCCTCGGCTACGCCGCCAGTTACGCCCTGCCGCTGGCCACCGAGGAGGCCGGGAAGCTCGGGGCCGTCGTCTGGCTCTACGACGAACCGGCGGAACCGATCGAACGCCGACGCCACCTCGTCGGCCTCTACGCCCGCTACGCCACCGAGCACCTGGCGCGCCTCCTCGAACTGGAGCGGGCCCGCGCCGAGATCGCCACCGTCGCCGAGGAGCTGCTGCCCAGCAGGCTCCCCCGCGTTCCCGGTGTGCAGCTCGCCGCGCGCCACCGCACCGGCTCCCAGGGCGGCGGCGACTGGTACGACGCACTGCCGCTGCCCGATGCCGCGCTGGGCCTGGCGGTCGGCTCGGTCTCCGGTTCGGGACCGAGCGCGCTGGCCGCGATGGGCCGGCTGCGGGCCAGCCTGCGGGCGTACGCCGTGATGGAGGGCGAGGACCCCGTCGCCGTACTCTCCGATCTCGAACTGCTGCTGCGGCTGACCGAGCCGGCCCGCTCGGCCACCGCGCTCTTCGGCTACGCCGAGCCCGCCCAGCGCAAGATCGTGCTGGCAGGGGCGGGACACACCCCGCCGCTGATCGTCGGTGAGCGGCGCACCGAGTACGTCGAAACGTCCCTGTCCGCTCCGCTCGGCATGCTGTCGTGCTGGGAGGCGCCCAGCGTGGAGCTCTCCCTCGCACCCGGAGAAACGGTCTTGCTCTATACGGACGGGCTGCTTCGGCGGACCGGCGACCCGATGGACCGGGCGTTCGCGCGGCTCCACGCCGCGGCGGCCGGCGTGCCCAGGGCGGACCGCGGCGATCCCGGCGCGATCGCCGACCATGTGCTCCGGACCGTCCTGCCGGAGGGCCTGGACGCCGACGGCGGCGGCGAGGACGTGGTCCTTCTCGCCGCGCGCTTCGCCTGAAACCGGCAACCGGGCCGCCCGCGAAACACCGATCTTGGTAATGGGCCTTCCGGCCCTGGGCCCCCTTCCGTACGACCGTACGATGGAGGGGGTTCAGTGTCGTACCAACAAGGAGGCGGACCCGTGGCCGAAGAGCTCATCCCGGAGACCCCGGAAGAGGCAGAAGAGCCGATCAAGCAGCGCAAGAACGGCCTTTACTCGGGCGTTTCCGATGAACTCGCCGAGAACATGAAGTCCGGCTGGGCCGACACCGAACTGCGTGACCTGGAGCCGATCGCCCAGGCGGCCCACACCGCCGCCCGGCGCGCCGCGCTCTCGGCCCGCTTCCCGGGCGAGCGTCTGGTGATCCCCGCGGGCAATCTGAAGACCCGGTCGAACGACACCGAGTACAGCTTCCGCGCCTCCACCGAGTACGCGTACCTCACCGGCGATCAGACCCAGGACGGCGTTCTCGTCCTGGAGCCGGTGAAGGACGGCGGCCACCGGGCCACCCTCTATCTGCTGCCGCGCTCCAACCGCGAGAACGGTGAGTTCTGGCTGGACGGCCAGGGCGAGCTGTGGGTCGGCCGCAGGCACTCGCTCGCCGAGGCCGAGCAGCTTCTCGGCATCCCGGCCAAGGACGTCCGCGAGCTCCCCGCCATGCTGCGCGAGGCCACCGGTCCGGTCCGCAACGTCCGCGGTCACGACTCCGCCGTCGAGGCCGCCCTGACCGACAAGGTCACCGCCGAGCGCGACGAGGAACTGCGGGTGTTCCTCTCCGAGGCGCGCCTGGTCAAGGACGAGTTCGAGATCGCCGAGCTGCAGAAGGCGTGCGACTCCACCGCCCGTGGGTTCGAGGACGTCGTCAAGGTCCTCGACAAGGCCGAGGCGACGAGCGAGCGCTACATCGAAGGCACCTTCTTCCTGCGTGCCCGTGTCGAGGGCAACGACATCGGCTACGGCTCCATCTGCGCCGCGGGTCCGCACGCCACCACCCTGCACTGGGTGCGCAACGACGGCCCGGTGCGCTCCGGCGAGCTGCTGCTGCTCGACGCCGGCGTGGAGACCACCGAGCTCTACACCGCCGACGTCACGCGCACCCTGCCGATCAACGGCCGCTACACCGACCTCCAGCGCAAGATCTACGACGCGGTGTACGAGGCCCAGGAGGCGGGCATCGCCGCGGTGAAGCCCGGCGCCGCCTACCGCGACTTCCACGACGCGGCGCAGCGCGTCCTGGCCGAGAAGCTCGTCGAGTGGGGTCTGGTCGAGGGTCCCGTCGAGCGCGTCCTGGAGCTGGACCTGCAGCGCCGCTGGACCCTGCACGGCACCGGCCACATGCTCGGCATGGACGTCCACGACTGCGCCGCCGCGCGCACCGAGACGTATGTCGACACGACGCTGGAGCCGGGCATGTGCCTGACCGTCGAGCCGGGTCTGTACTTCCAGGCCGACGACCTGACGGTGCCGGAGGAGTACCGCGGGATCGGCGTCCGGATCGAGGACGACATCCTGGTCACCGAGGACGGGAACCGGAACCTGTCCGCGGCGCTGCCGCGCCGGTCGGACGAGGTCGAGGCGTGGATGGCCGGCCTGAAGGGCTGACCCCGCACAGCACACGGCGGCCCCTGTCGGTTCCTCGGCGGGGGCCGTCGGCGTGTCCGGCCGCCGGCGGCCGACGTCAGGTCAGGGCGAGCGGCGCGTCCGGGCGCCACTTCACGATCTTGTCGAAGCTGACCACCGCGCCGCCCCGGCCGCCGCCGCCGTTCCCGAAGTACACATGGTCGGCGAGCTCCTCGATCAGCCGCATGCCCCGGCCGTGTTCCTGGGTGTGCGGGACCGGGAGGCGGGCGGCGAAGCCCTCTCCCGCCGGGAAACCCGGACCCGAGTCGGTCACTTCGATATGACAGGTCTCGCCGTCGAGATAGGCCGTCACCCGGTACGCCTCGGACGCCTCACCGGCCCCCAGATCGCCGCCGTGCTCCACCGCGTTCGCACATGCTTCGCTGAGCGCCACCGAGAGTTCGTAGGAGTCGTCCGGATCGACCCCCGCCGTCTCCATCGTGCCGATCAGGAGGCGGCGGGCCAGCGGCACACTCGCAGCCTCACGCCGCAGATGGAGTGACCACCAGATGCTCATGCGCCAGCCTCCCGGCCCCCGCTCGACATACCGATACGTATTGCCGCAAGGCCGGGCTTGTAAGCCACCCATCGAGGCGAGAGCGCCCATCCGGCGGATTCACACCACCCCGCACGCCGGTGTATGTCGGGCCTCTGCCGCCAAACGGTGATCTTCCGGACCTGCCGTGTGGCGGGCACAAGCGCAGTGCGATGATGAGCCCGCTATGTCTGCACCCTCGTCGACAGCACCTTCCGGAGCCTCTTCACGGCTCCTGCGGGCCGCGGTGTTCACCGCGGTCTGTGTCGTGCTGTCCGCGCTGGGACACGTGCTCGCCGCGTGCGCGACGGTCCCCTGGTGGACGCTGCTCCTGGGCTTCGTGGGCGTCTTCGCGCTCACCTCGCTGTTCACGGGACGCGAGCGGTCGCTTCCGGTGATCGTCGGCGCCCTGGCCGTCGGACAGCTCTCGCTGCACACCCTGTTCGGTCTCGGCCAGCGCCATCTGATGGTGGGCGTCGGGCCGCAGGCCGACGACGCGCTGATCCGGATGGCGACCAAGCTGGTCTGCGGAGCGGGTGCCGCCTCACTCACCCCCGCCGACGCGAGCCGGATCATCACGACCGCCGGACTCGACCCGGCGACGGCGACCGTCGCCGACGGCCATCACCACATCGGCGGCGCCGCCGCCCGTACGGCCGAGAGCGCGAGCCTGCTGCCCAGCCTCACCATGGTGCTCGGCCATCTGCTCGCCGCGCTGGCCACCGGCTGGCTGCTACGCCGGGGGGACAGGGCCCTGCGCCGGGTCGCCCAGCTCTCCGCACAGGGCGCCATCGAGATCGCGGAAGGGGCGCTCGTACGGGCCCTTCGCTCCGCCCTCGCCTTCGTAGGCGCCCTGCTGGCCGGACTTCCCGGTCTCCCCTCGACGGGCCCGCGCACCGCCGGGACCCGTCGTGACACCCCGCCGCCCTCCGCGGCGGAGGCCCTCCAGCACACGGTGATCAGGCGCGGCCCCCCGGCCGTCGCGCTCTGCCTCGCAGCCTGACGCGGCCCACTCGACGGGAGTGGTGCCGCGGTACCCGCGCGTGTCCGCGCCCCGGTCACGTCACCACTTTCCTGTTCCTGGAGTGTGTTCAGCCATGAGTTCTGTCAGCGTTTCGCGTCTCGCCGTCGCCGGCGGCGTCGCCGTCTCCTCCGTTCTCCTGCTCTCAAGCACCGCCTTCGCCCACGTCGGCGTGCAGCCGCAGGGCGCGGCGGCCAAGGGCGGCTACGCCACGGTGAACGTCAAGGTCCCCAACGAGCGGCCGAACGCCTCCACCATCAAGGTCGAGCTGAACATCCCGGCCGATCACCCGCTGGCCTCCGTGATGCCGCAGCCCGTCCCCGGCTGGAAGGTCGAGACGACCAAGACCAAGCTGGCCAAGCCGCTCGACATGCACGGCAAGAAGATCACTGAGTCGGTGTCCAAGGTGACCTGGACGGCGGCCGGTTCGAAGATCGGGCCCGGTGAGTTCCAGCAGTTCCCGGTCTCCCTCGGCCGCCTGCCCGAGGACGCGGACCAGCTGGTCTTCAAGGCCGTGCAGACGTACGACAACAACGAGGTCGTGCGCTGGATCGAGGAGCCCAAGGAGGGCGCTGCCGAGCCCGAGAACCCGGCGCCCGTGCTCAAGCTGTCGGCCGCCACCGAGGACCACCAAGGCGGCGGCAGCGACGACAAGGCGAAGAACGCCGGTCACGACACGGCCGACAGCAGGGCGGAGGCCCACGCCGAGTCGGCGTCGTCCGACACCACCGCCCGCGTCCTCGGCATCGTCGGCATCCTGGTGGGCGCCGCCGGTGTCGCCTTCGGCGTCCTCGCCGGCCGCCGCCGCTCGGCCTGACGGCCGGCCACCCTTCCTGAAAGCCTGAGAGAGAACCCTCATGCACCACCTGAAGAACGACGGGGGGCGTCGCGGCACGCGGCGCACCCCGCTGGTCGCGGCGGCCCTCGTCGCCGCCGCCGCGCTCGCCCTGTCCGCGTGCGGCGGAGGCGACGACCAGGCCGGAAGCCCGGTCGCCAACGTCTCCTCCGACACCGACGGCTCCAAGCCGGGCACGGTGCTCGACCGCCCCTTCCAGAAGCCCGCCCTCGTCCTCACGGACACCAAGGGCCAGAAGTACGACCTGCGCGAGCGGACCAAGGGCAAGCCGACGCTGATCTACTTCGGCTACACGCACTGCCCGGACGTCTGCCCGCTGACGATGAGCAACATCGCCATTGCCAGGAAGCAGCTCCCCAAGGCCGATCAGGACAAGCTCCAGGTCGTCTTCGTCACCACCGACCCCGAGCGCGACACCTCGGCGGAGCTCGGCAAGTGGCTGCCGTCCGCGGGTGACCCCTCCTTCACCGGTCTGACCGGCGACTTCGCGGCCATCCAGGCCGGCGCGCGTCAGATCGGCATCGGCATCGACCCGCCGAAGAAGGAGAAGGACGGCACAGTCGTCTCCATGCACGGAGCGCAGGTGATCGCGTTCTCGCCCACGACCGACCAGGGCTATGTCCTGTACGGCGAGGACACCACCGCGGACGACTACGCCAAGGACCTGCCGAAGATCATCAAGGGGGAGAACCCGTGAACCGCCGCACCGCCCTCGTCTCCTCCATAGCCCTGGCGGCGGGCCTCGCCCTGGCCGGTTGCTCCACGGACAGCGGGCCGGAGCGGTCGTCGAAGCCGGAACTGAAGGTCAGCGGCGCGTTCATGCCGCAGCCGGTGATGGACATGGCCGGTGGCTTCCTCGTCATCAAGAACGACAGCGGGACGGCCGACAAGCTCACGTCCGTCAGCAGCCCGCTCTCCGACGACGTCACGATCCACGAGAGCGTGAACCAGAAGATGCGGCAGGTCGAGTCGCTCGACATCCCCGCGAACGGCGAGCTGGCCCTCGAACGCGGCGGCAACCACATCATGTTCATGAAGATCAAGGAGAAGCCGAAGCAGGGCGACAAGGTGAGCGTCGAGCTCCACTTCGAGAAGTCCGACCCGATCAAGGTCGAGCTTCCCGTCGAGGCGCCGAACCACAACCCGAAGAAGCACTGAGCTACTTGAGGGACTGACACACCATGACAGCCACCGCCCCGCGCTTCGGGCCCGCCGCGGTCCTGCGACTGCTGCTGGTCGCGGCCACGCTCCTCGCCACGCTCACCGGCGCTCTGCTCGCCGCCGCGGCTCCCGCGTCGGCGCACGCCGCGCTCACCGGGAGCGACCCGAAGGACGGGGCGGTGGTCGCCAAGGCCCCGCAGACCGTCAGCCTGACCTTCTCCGAACAGGTCGCCCTCGGAGACGACGCCATCCGCGTCATGGACCCCAGCGGCAAGCGCGCCGACACCGGTGAACTGCGCGATCTGTGCAGCGGATCCGTCGTGAAGTACGCCGTCGCGCTCCACTCCGGGCTCCCGAACGGCACGTACACGGTGGCCTGGCGGCTGGTCTCCGCCGACAGCCACCCCATTTCAGGCGCCTTCACCTTCTCGGTCGGGGCCCCCTCCCAAACCACGGTCGCCCTGCCGAAGGAAGAAGCCGGCGGCGGTCTCGTCGGCCTGCTCTACGACATCGCGCGCTATCTCTCGTACGCGGGCTTCACCGTGCTCGTCGGCGGCGCCGCGTTCGTCCTCACCTGCTGGCCGCGCGGCGCGTCCGTACGGCCGGTGCAGCGGTTGGTCGTGCGCGGCTGGCTGGCCCTGACGGCCGGCACCCTGGCCATGCTGCTGCTGCGCCATCCGTACACGGACTCGGGGAACCTCGCCGACGCGTTCGACCTCGGCGGCCTCAAATCCGTACTCGAGACCAAGACCGGCGCGTCGCTGGTCTCCCGGCTGCTGCTGCTCGGGGCGGCCGCGCTCTTCGTCGCCGTTCTCTTCGGGGCGTACGCGAAGCGCGAGGACGAGAAGGAGAAGAAGGACCTCACCTTCGGGCTCGCCGTCGGCGGAACCGTCGTCGCCGCCGGGATCGCCGGGACCTGGGCGCTCGCCGAGCACGCCTCGACCGGACTCCAGCCCGGCGTCGCGATGCCCGTCGACATCCTGCACCTGCTGGCCGTCGCCACCTGGCTCGGCGGCCTGGCCGCGTTGCTGGTCGCGTTGCACCGGGCGCCGACGATCGAGGGGACGGCCGTACGGCGGTTCTCCACGGTCGCGTTCTGGTCGGTGGTCGTGCTCTCGGCGACCGGCGTCTACCAGTCCTGGCGGCAGGTCGGCTCCTGGTCGGCGCTGACGGGCACCTCGTACGGACAGCTGCTGCTGCTCAAGGTGGGGCTGGTCGTCGTACTGGTCGGCATCGCGTGGATGTCCCGGCGCTGGACGCGGCGGCTGGCGGCAACAGCCACGGTGGACGCCGAAGCCGAAGAGGCCGAAGAGGCGGACGGGGCCGAGCAGGATGCCGAGGACGCGGAGGAGGCGGAGGCCGAGAAGGTCACCGTTCCCGAGGATCCGGAGAGGGCCGCTCAGCTCGCCCGTCAGAAGGCCGCCATGGCCACGGCCCGCAAGAAGCGGATCCGCGACGCCGACCCCTGCCGCACCGGCCTGCGCCGCTCGGTCATGGCCGAAGCGGGTGTCGCCGTGGTCCTGCTGGCCGTGACAACCGTACTGACCTCGACCGAGCCGGGCCGTACGGAGGAGGAGGCCGCCAAGGCCCAGTCCTCGACGACGGCCACCGCCGTGCCCGACCGCCCCGTCGACATCCGGATGCCCTTCGACACCGGCGGCCAGGACGGCAAGGGCACCCTACGGCTCACCCTCGACCCGGGCCGCTCCGGCGCCAACGCGCTGCACATCTTTGTGGACCGGCCCAATGGGCGGCCCCTCGACGTTCCCGAGATCAGAGTCTCCTTCACCCTGAAGGCGAAGGAGATCGGGCCTCTGCCCGCCGTCCCGGACCGCATCCAGACCGGACACTGGAGCGCGAGCAACGTGCAGATCCCGATGCCCGGGGACTGGCAGATCCAGGTGACCGTACGCACCTCGGACATCGACCAGACGACCATCGACAAGAACGTGAAGATCGGCTGACCCGTGACTGAGAACCTCGAAATCTCGCGGCGGCGGATGCTCGGCACCGTCGGCGCGGCGGGCGCGGCAGGGCTGGCGCTCGGCGCGGTCGGCGGCGCGGGGGTGTACGCGGCGGTCTCGGGCGAGTCCGCGGGCTCCGAAGGGGCCACGGCGCTGGCGGGCGTCGGCTCCTCGGAGGTGATGTTTCACGGGAAACATCAAGCGGGGATCACCACTCCGCTTCAGGCCAAGGGCCATCTGATCGCCTTCGACCTCGCGCCAGGCGCGGGACGCAAGGAGGCGGCCGCGCTGCTGCGGCGCTGGTCGGTCACGGCGAAGGCGCTGATGGCGGGGGAGCCGACCGCCGGCGACACCGGCGTGGCACTGGACGCCGGTCCGTCCTCGCTGACCGTGACCCTCGGCTTCGGACACTCCTTCTTCGGCCGTACGGGCCTGACGGCACAGCGCCCGCCGCAGTTGGACGCGCTGCCCGCGTTCTCCGCCGACGCGCTGGACCCCAAGCGGTCGAACGGCGACCTGTGGGTACAGATCGGCGCCGACGACGCGCTGGTCGCGTTCCATGCGCTGCGGGCCCTGCAGAAGGCCGCGGGCGACGCGGCGCGGGTGCGCTGGCAGATGAACGGCTTCAACCGTTCGCTCGGCGCGACGCCGCGGCCGATGACCGCCCGCAATCTGATGGGCCAGGTCGACGGCACGGGCAATCCGAAGCCGTCCGATCCGGACTTCGACCGCCGGATCTTCGTCCCTTCGGGCGGGACGCCGGCGTGGATGGCGGACGGCTCGTACGCCGTCGTCCGCCGCATCCGGATGCTTCTGGACGACTGGGAGAAGCTGCCCCTGGACAAGCAGGAGCAGGTCATCGGCCGCCGGAAGTCGGACGGCGCCCCGCTGACGGGCGGCACCGAGACCACCGAGCCGGATCTGAACAAGACGGGACCGGACGGGAAGCTCGTCATCCCCGGCAACGCCCATGCCCGGATCTCCGCCCCCGAACAGAACGGCGGGGCGGCGATGCTGCGCAGGCCGTTCTCCTTCCACGACGGAATCGGCCCGGACGGTACGCCGGACGCGGGTCTGCTCTTCATCTGCTGGCAGGCCGATCCCCTCAAGGGCTTCGTCCCCGTGCAGCGCAAGCTCGACCGGGGCGACGCGCTCTCGCCGTTCCTCCGCCACGAGGCCAGCGGGCTCTTCGCGGTCCCGGGAGGCCCGGCGGAGGGCGAGTACGTGGGCCAGCGGCTCCTGGAGTCGTGAGGACAGCGAAGGGCGGCGCTCGCGCCGCGGGCCCCGGGGCGGGACCCTGGAGACGTGGACAGAGACGGGCCCGTCGCGTCGCGGGCCCATTAGGGTGACGGTATGTCGGCCACGCGCTACACCTATCTCGGCCCCGAGGGCACCTTCACGGAGGCCGCCCTGCGGACGCTCCCGGAAGCCGCCACCCGGGAGCTCGTTCCGATGCTCTCCGTGCCGGCCGCGCTGGACGCGGTGCGCAACGGCGAGGCCGCCGCCGCTCTCGTGCCGATCGAGAACTCGGTGGAGGGCGGGGTCACCGCGACCATCGACGAGCTCGCCTCCGGTGAGCCGTTGATGATCTACCGCGAGGTACTGCTGCCGATCGCGTTCGCGCTGCTCGTACGGCCGGGCACCAAGCTGTCCGAGATCAAGACGGTCACCGGCCACCCGGTCGCGCAGCCTCAGGTCCGGAACTGGCTGCGGGCCCATTTGCCGGACGCGGTGTGGGAGTCGGCCGCGTCGAACGCGGACGGAGCGCGGCTGGTCCAGGAGGGGCGTTTCGACGCGGCCTTCGCGGGCGAGTTCGCCGCGGCGACCTACGGACTGGAAGCGCTGGTCACCGAGATCCACGACGCGGAGAACGCCGAGACGCGGTTCGTCCTCGTCGGCAGGCCCGCCAGGCCCGCCGCCCCCACCGGGGCGGACAAGACCTCCGTCGTCATCTGGCTGGGCGACGACCATCCGGGTGCACTGCTCGAACTGCTTCAGGAGTTCGCGGTGCGCGGCGTCAACCTGATGCTGATCCAGTCGCGGCCCACGGGTGCGGGAATCGGCAACTACTGCTTCGCCGTCGACGCCGAGGGCCATATCTCGGACCGCAGGGTGGGCGAGGCACTGATGGGCCTGAAGCGCATCTGCCCGAACGTGCGGTTCCTGGGGTCGTACCCCCGGGCGGGCGTGGCGGTGGCGGACGTGCGGCAGCTCCGGCCCGGCACGTCGGACGCCGAGTTCACCGCGGCCTCGGACTGGCTGGCACGCTGCCAGGACGGCAGGGCCTGACGCTTCACGCCGCGGGCCCGGGCGCGCGGTGACGGCGCGGGACGTCGAGGGCGGTCGGGACGTCGAGAGCGGTCATCCCCAGGGGCCCCAGCCAGTCCTACCAGCACACTTTTCCATACCCACAGCAGTTATCCACAGGCCTACTCTCGACCTGGGGACAAGTCGACAACGTAAGCCGACATGGTCGACAAATCGCTCCAGTCGCCCTACTTCCGTCCACAGGACGGTACGACGCCCCAGGTCACCGCATGTCCACCCCATTCCGTCGATCAACTCTTCAGAGTGACGAATTCCCACTCCAATGAGTGCGCGAAGCAGGTTTGGCCGGAGAATCCTTTGCCCCTCATGCGATCTTCCACGGCTTTCGGAATGATCCATTCCAGGGATCGCGGTTCTTCCACACAGCCTGTGGATAACTTTACGGAGCCGGACATATCTGTGGACAAGGGGGCCACGCTCCCGGCGCGTACGGCCAGTTCGCAGAGTCGGCCAGTCAAGATCACGCCGCCCTACCGCCCCATTTCGGGCAATAGCGGTCGACTTATTGACAGATGCCCGGCACGATCCCGGTCGATTCATCGCCACCATTCCTTAACTCCGGCAATTCGGGCAAAGTGACACGTGAGCCGATATCAGTTGGGGTGGCGCGAGCCCGCACCGGTAGCCTGGTGAGGTGATTGACCTTCGCCTGCTCCGTGAGGACCCCGACCGTGTTCGCGCCTCCCAGCGCGCCCGTGGAGAGGACGTCGCGCTCGTCGACGCCCTGCTCTCCGCCGATGAGCGGCGCAGGTCGTCCGGCGTCCGCTTCGACGAGCTCCGCTCCGAGCAGAAGTCGCTCGGCAAGCTCATCCCCAAGGCCTCTCCCGAGGAGCGCGCCGAACTGCTCAAGAAGGCCGAGCAGCTCAAGGCCGACGTGAAGGCCGCCGAGGCCGAGCAGAACGAGGCCGACGAGGCCGCCAGGACCCTGCTCCTCCAGCTCGGCAACGTCGTCCACGCGGACGTGCCGGTCGGCGGCGAGGAGGACTTCGTCGTCCTGGAGACGCACGGCACCATCCGTGACTTCGCCGCCGAGGGCTTCGAGCCCAAGGACCACCTGGAGCTCGGCGAGGCGCTCGGCGCCATCGACGTCGAGCGCGGCGCCAAGGTGTCGGGCTCGCGCTTCTACTACCTGACGGGCGTCGGCGCCCTTCTCGAGCTCGCGCTCGTCAACGCGGCGATCGCGCAGGCCACCGAGGCCGGCTTCATCCCCATGCTCACCCCCGCGCTCGTCCGCCCGCGCGCCATGGAGGGCACCGGCTTCCTCGGCCAGGCCGCGGAGAACGTGTACCACCTGGAGAAGGACGACTTCTACCTGGTCGGTACGTCCGAGGTGCCGCTCGCCGCGTACCACATGGACGAGATCATCGACGCCGACAAGCTGCCGCTGCGGTACGCGGGCTTCTCGCCCTGCTTCCGCCGCGAGGCCGGCACGTACGGCAAGGACACCCGGGGCATCTTCCGGGTCCACCAGTTCGACAAGGTCGAGATGTTCTCGTACGTCGACCCGGCCGACGCGGAGAACGAGCACAAGCGGCTGCTGGACTGGGAGAAGCAGTGGCTGACGGGCCTCGAGCTGCCGTTCCAGGTCATCGACGTCGCGACCGGTGACCTCGGGTCGTCCGCCTCGCGGAAGTTCGACTGCGAGGCCTGGATCCCGACGCAGGGCAAGTACCGCGAGCTGACCTCCGCGTCCAACTGCGACGGCTTCCAGGCGCGCCGCCTGTCCGTCCGCATGCGGGACGGCAAGAAGGTCCAGCCGCTGGCGACGCTGAACGGCACGCTGTGCGCCGTACCGCGCACGATCGTGGCGATCCTGGAGAACCACCAGCTCGCCGACGGCTCGGTGCGGGTGCCGGAGATGCTCCGCCCGTACCTGGGTGGCCGTGAGGTGCTGGAGCCGATCACCAAGTGACGTTCCCGTACCGTCTCGTCGCGACGGACCTCGACGGCACCCTGCTGCGGGCCGACGAGTCCGTCTCGGCCCGGACGCGTGACGCGCTCGCCGCCGCCACGGAGGCGGGCGCGGCCCACATCGTCGTGACCGGACGGGCCGTGCCCTGGACCCGGCACATCCTCGACGACCTCGGTTACGACGGTCTCGCGGTGTGCGGCCAGGGCGCGCAGGTCTACCACGCGGGCGAGCACAGGCTGCTGACGTCCGTGACCCTGGACCGCCAGCTCGCCGGGCTGGCGCTGTCCAAGGTCGAGGCGGAGATCGGGCCGCTGGCCCTCGCCGCGAGCCGCGACGGGCTGGACGGCGAGGTCCTGGTCGGCCCCGGCTACCGGCTCCTGGAGGGGACCCTGCCGACCCGGCCGATGGAGGACCCGGCCGAGCTGTGGGCGGCTCCGCTCAACAAGGTCTACATCCAGCACCCCGACCTGAGCGACGACGCCCTGGCCCAGGTGGTCCGCGAGACGGTGGGCAGCCTGGTCGACGTGGTCATGGCGGGCGCCGGAGTGGTCGAGATCCTGCCGCTGGGCCTGAGCAAGGCGACGGGCCTCTCCCTTGCGGCGCGCCGTCTCGGCGTGAAGGCGGCGGAGACGATCGCGTTCGGCGACATGCCGAACGACATCCCCATGTTCGGGTGGGCGGCCCACGGCGTGGCCATGGCCAATGCCCATGACGACCTGAAGGCCGTGGCCGACGAGGTCACGGCATCGAACGACGCGGACGGCATCGCGGTGGTGCTGGAGCGGCTGCTCCGGGGCTGAGCCCGGGGCGGGGATGGGTCGTTCGGGGCGCCGACCGAGGCAGGTACTGGCGCCGGCTGCCCGGGCCGCCGTCCGGGCCCGCCGTCCGGGACGGCTTCTGGTGACGGGATCCTGTTGCGGGTTCTGCTGAGGACTTCTTGTGCGTCGAAGCGGGTCTGCCGCCCGCTCAGGGCTACGCGGAGGATGCGCGGATCGAACGCGCGCGGGGCTGACCCCGACCACGGCTTAGCAAGCCGGTGCCTTACCACTCGGCCAATCCTCCGGGGGGCGGCCCGCGCAGATCACTGCGCGCTCGAAGCGGCCGCCCGGGCGGTTCTCACACACCGCCCTGCTGGGAGCACGACGGACTCGGACTCTTCTCGGTCAACGTCCCGCTCCTCCCCGGTCTGCCCACCCGCCGTGTCGCGGTGTGGCCTCAACCACTGTGCATCGGACCGGTGTTCGACCGCCACCGGTTTTCGGCGCGCGCGACCGAGGGCAGAGCGGCGGGCCGAGCACAGAGGCGTCGGCCCGAGGGCAGGGCCGGGGGCCGAGCGCACGGGTGTGGGGCCCCCTCGGACACCCCCCACCCGTGCGTCGCTGGACCTCAGAAGTTGATCATGTGTCCCGCGAGGCCGTGCACGGCCTCCTTTACGGCCTCGCCCAGCGTCGGGTGCGCGTGCACGTTCCGCGCCACCTCGTGGACCGTCAGATCCCACTGCTGAGCCAGCGTCAGCTCGGGCAGCAGCTCGGTGACATCGGGCCCGATGAGGTGCGCGCCGATGATCTCGCCGTACTTCGCATCGCTGATGATCTTGACGAATCCGGTGGTGTCACCGAGACCGTGCGCCTTGCCGTTCGCCATGAAGGGGAACTTGGCGACCTTGACGTCGAAGCCCTTCTCCTTCGCCTGCGCCTCGGTCCAGCCGAAGCTGGCGATCTGCGGCTGGCAGTACGTGGCGCGCGGGATCATCGGGTAGTCGAGCTCCATGGTCTCGGCGCCCCCGATCGTCTCGGCGGCGACGACGCCCATCGCCTCGGCGGTGTGCGCGAGCATCAGCTTCGCGGTCACGTCACCGATGGCGTAGATGTGCGGCACGGAGGTGCGGCTGCGGCCGTCGACGTCGATCGCGCCGCGCTCCGTGAGCGCCACGCCGGTGGCCTCCAGGCCGTAACCGGTCACGTTGGGCGCGAACCCGATCGCCTGCAGGACCTTGTCGGCCTCCAGGACCCGCTGGGTGCCGTCCTTGGCGGTGACGGTGACCCGGACCTGCGGTCCGGACTCGTCGATCGACTCGACCCGGGTGGAGGTCAGGACGTCGATGCCCAGCTTGCGGTACTGCTTCGCCAGCTCGGCCGAGACGTCCGCGTCCTCCAGCGGCGCGATCCGGTCCAGGAACTCGACGATCGTGACCTTCACGCCGTAGTTGTGCAGGACGTACGCGAACTCGATGCCGATCGCGCCCGCGCCGGCGATCACGATGGAGCTCGGCACGTCCTCGGCGAGGATCTGCTCTTCGTAGGACACCACGCGCTCGCTCAGGCTCGTGCCCGGCAGCAGACGCGGGGTCGCGCCGGTGGCGATGATGCAGTTGTCGAAGGTGATCGTCTGCGAGGTGCCGTCCGAGAGCGCGACCTGCATGGTGTTCGCGTCCAGGAAGGTGCCCCGGCCGGTGAACTCGGTGATCTTGTTCTTCTTCATCAGGAAGTGGACGCCCTTGACGCGTCCCTCCGCGACCGTGCGGCTGCGCCGGAACGCCTCGCCGTAGTCGAACGACACCTCGCCGTCGACCTTGATGCCGTACGTCTTGGCCTCGTGGGTGAAGAGGTGCGCCAGCTCGGCGTTGCGCAGCAGCGCCTTGGTCGGGATGCAGCCGACGTTCAGGCAGACACCGCCCCAGTACTTCTCCTCCACGACCGCGACCCGCTTGCCCAGCTGGGCGGCGCGAATGGCGGCGACATAGCCGCCGGGGCCTGCTCCGAGCACAACAACGTCGAAGCGGTCTGACATGACTGACTCCCCAAGTTGTAAGTGTGGTGGGTGTAGCCGCACACGTGCCCACATTAATCGGGCGAGCGAGTTGTAGGATGACTGGGCAACCGGGCGAATAGAGGAGTGGCGGCATGGCGCTGAAGGCAGCGGGACGGACTTCCCTGGTGGATTCCGTCGTCGACCAGCTCCGTGCCCAGCTCACGGACGGCGAATGGGCCGTGGGCGACCGCATTCCGACCGAGCACGAGCTCGCCGAGCAGCTGGGCGTCGGCCGCAACACCGTCCGCGAGGCGATCCGCGTACTGGTCCATGCGGGGCTCCTGGAGTCGCGGCAGGGCAACGGCACGTTCGTCCGGTCCACGGCCGACCCGTCCGCCGTGCTGCGCGGGATGCGTCACGCCGGAGCGCTCGACGTACTGGAACTGCGGGTGGCCCTGGAGGCGGAGGCGGCGCGCCTGGCAGCCGTGCGGCGGGACACGCACGACCTGCTGCGGCTGCGGGCGGCCCTGGCGACGCTCCGCGAGGAGGGCGACCGGGACGCGGACGCGGACATGGCCTTCCACCTCGGGGTGGTGGAGGCCACGCACAACGGCGCCTTCACCGAGGTCTACCGCTTCTTCTCGACCCAGGTGCACGAGGTACTGGTGGAGGCCCTGGGCGACCAGGAGATGCCGCCGGTCGACATCGACGCCCACGAGGCGCTGGTGGACGCGGTCGAAGCGGGCGACCCGGACGCGGCCGAGGCGGCGGCGCGTGCGCTGCTGCGGGTCCCGATGGAGACGGTGGGCGCGCTCTCCGCCACCACCCGCTGACGTCTTCCCGCCCCTTCCTTCCTGCTTACGGGCCCCTGGCCCGCCCCCGTGAGAAAGGTGACCGCCGTGTCACGCCCGGACATCGCCGACCGCGCGGACCCGTCACCGCTGACGAGCGATCTGGAGACGGTCGTACGACGGGCGTCGCCGGCCCGGTCCGCGCTGCTCCTGGCCGCGATCGTGCTGGCCTCACTCAACATGCGGGCGGCGCTGGCGAGTGTGTCGCCTCTGGTGAGCGAGATCGGCGCCGCGTTCGGTCTGTCGTCGACGGCGACCTCGCTGATCACCTCGGTGCCGGTGCTCTTCCTCGGTCTCGGCGCCTTGGCCGCGCCCTGGCTGGGACGCCGCCTGGGCAGCGAACGGGTGCTGATCGGCGCGCTGTTGCTGCTCGCCGCCGGGATCCTGGTGCGCGTCCTGCCGTCGGTGTGGGCGCTGTACGGCGGCGGTGTGCTGGTCGGCACGTCGATCGCCCTGCTCAACGTCCTGATGCCCGGACTGATCAAGCGGGACTTCCCGGACCGGGCGGCCTCCATGACCTCCGTCTACACCGGCGCCATGATCGCGGGAGCGACGGTGGTGGCGGCCACGTCCGTGCCGTTGGAGAAGGCGTTCGGCGGCAGCTGGGAGGCCTCGCTCGCCTCCTGGTCCCTGCTCGCCGTCGTGGCGGCGGTGGCCTGGCTGCCGCAGGTACGCGGCTTCCGGAGCGGTCCCGGCTTCACCGTCACGGCCACCCCGGCGCCCGCCCGCAACGTCTGGCGCTCCGCGCTGGCCTGGCAGGTGACGCTCTTCATGGGCCTGCAGTCCCTGTGGTCGTACGTCCTGATCGCCTGGATGCCGACGATCTTCACCGACCACGGAATGAGCCGCTCCACCGCGGGCGTCATCTTCGCCTTCAACAACCTCATCCAGGTCGCGGGCGCCTTCGCCGTCCCTCTGCTGGCAGGCCGTATGCGCGGCCAGCGCCCGCTGGTCGCGCTCGTCACCACCCTGGTGGCGACCGGTTACGCGGGCCTGATGATCGCGCCCGTGTCCGGGGCGTGGCTCTGGTCGGCCGTGCTCGGCGTCGGCCAGGGCGGAGCGGTAGGCCTGGCCCTCACTCTGATCGTGCTGCGCAGCCCCGACGCCCCGACGGCGGCCCGCCTCTCCGGAATGGCTCAGACCGTCGGCTACCTCCTGGCGGCGGCCGGTCCTCTCGCGGCCGGCGCGGTCCACCAGGCGACGGGCAGTTGGACGGTCCCCCTCGCCCTGGTGCTGTGCGTGTGCGCGACGGCCCTGGGGGTCGGCCTGCCGGCGGCCGGGGACCGCAAGGTCTGAGACGGACGAGGGACGGGGAATCGCCCCCGCCCCTCGCCATCCCTTCGCCGGACTACTCGTCCCCGGCCAGCGTCAGCGTCCGCAGCTTCTGTCCCGCGTACCAGGTCGCCACGACCGTGACGGCGGCCAGCAGCGCGGTCGCGACCGGCAGCCCCACGTCGGAGGCGACCAGCCCCTCGCCCGCGACCTTCTCGGCCACGGCGAGCGACCACTGCTGAACGCTCAATGTGCGCGCGCCGGCGATGAGGCTGCCGAAGAGTGCCTCCCACACCAGGGCGTAGACGAGACCGATGACGACGGCGTGCCGGCTGACCGTGCCGAGCAGCAGGAACAGCGCGCTGTAGGCGATCGAGGCGACCAGCGCCGCGACGGTGTACGCCACCGCGACCTGCTGCCCGTTGCCATTGAGGATCATGCCCGCGACGAAGGTGGGCAGGGCCGAGAAGACCATCGTGACGGCGATGGCCACGATCAGCTTCGTGAAGATGATCGTCGACCGATTCACGGGCTTGGCCAGTAGATAGACGATCGAGCCGTCGTCGATCTCGGGTCCGATCGCGCCCGTGCCGGCGATGACACCGATCAGCGGCACCATCGTCGCGAGGGCGAAGCCTCCGAGGACATCGGCGGCGATCTGGTCGTCCGCACCGTTGAACGCGCGCACCGCCACCGCGATCAGCAGCAGAAGTCCGGGCAGCGCGAACATGATCGCGGCGCGTCGGCGGCCGAGGAGGGCCCGGTAGGTGAGCCGGGCGACTGTCGGGTTGTACATCGCGAAGCTCCTTTCAGGCCGCTACGAGATAGGAGAAGACGGATTCGAGGGACTCGTCGGAGGGCGAGACCGTCAGCAGTCGGATCGAGTGCGCCCGGGCGACCCGCGGCAGCAGCTCCGTGAACCGGCCGAAGTCCACCGCCTGGATGCGCAGGGCGCCTTCGGCGAGGTCGACCTCGATACCCGCCGTGGACGGGTCGGCGATGAGTGCGGCGGCGAGCGCCCGGTCGTCGGAGGACCGTACGAGATAGCGGTGCGGCCGGTCCGTCATCAGACGGCGGATCTTGCGGAAGTCTCCGGACGCGGCGTGCCGCCCGGCCACGATCACCTCGATGTGCGAGGCCAGTTGCTCGACTTCTTCCAGGATGTGGGAGGAGAAGAGCACCGTGCGTCCCGCCGCCCCCATGCGCCGCAGCAGATCCATGAGCTGCATGCGCTGGCGGGGATCCATGCCGTTGAAGGGCTCGTCGAGCAGGAGTACGGACGGGTCGTGGACCAGCGCGGACGCCATCTTCACGCGCTGCCGCATGCCCTTGCTGTACGTGGCGATCTTGCGGTCCTGCGCGTACTCCATCTCGACCGTGGCGAGCGCCTGCTGGGCCTCCTTCTTGCCCAGGCCGTGCAATTCCGCGTTGGCGACGACGAATTCGTATCCGGTGAGGAAGTCGTACATCGCCTCCCTCTCAGGCACGACACCGATCTGCCGGTACACGGACTCGTTGCGCCAGATCGTCTGTCCGTCCAGCGTGACGCTTCCGGTCGAGGGAGCGAGGAAGCCACCCATCATGTTGATCAGAGTGGACTTCCCGGCGCCGTTGGGACCGAGGAGCCCGGTCACGCCCGGGCCGATGGTCATGGTCACGTCGTTGACGGCCACGACGTTCCCGAACCACCGTGAGGTGTGGTCGATGTTGAGCGTGGTCACAGTCCGACCTTTCGGTAGCGGCGCATCAGGACGGCGTACGAGCCGAGGATGAGCCCGAGGACGACCAGCAGATAGACCGCGCCGGGGCCCGCGCCCGGTCCGGCTCCACCGGGGAACGCGGAGTCGGCGCCCAGGAAGGCGGTCTGCACGCCGTCGATGAGGGTGATCGGCGAGAACAGCCCCAGCCACTTGATGGCCGAGACGTTGTCCGTCCCGTACGCGATCCCCTGCAGGGTGGTGACGGCGCCGTACGAGATCGTCAGCGTGGCGATGACGGCGGCGACGCCGAAGCCCCGTCGGGGGGTCACCGCGGCCATCACCAGGCCGATTCCGCCGAAGAGGAGGGAGAGCAGCGCTACCGAGACCAGGCCCTGGCCCAAGCCCTCGGTCTGGTCACCGAAGTCCATCTTCGCGAGCATCGATCCGATGTAGAGGATGATCAGCGGCGCCGCGGTGAGGATGAACAGCGCGGAGGTCATCGCGCCGTACTTCGCGAGGACGTAGTCCATGCGCTCGATCGGGCGCGAGAAGTACAGCGGAACCGTCTTGAACCGCAGGTCGCGGGAGACGGACTGGGGTGCCTGCGCGGCGAGGTAGAGGCCGATGACCGCCTGGGTGAGGATCGCGTACCGGGTGTAGTCCACCGGAAGGCTGTTGCTCTTCAGTGCGACCGCGATGGCGACGATGATCGCCGCCGGCACGCACATGACGGCGAAGAGGATCATCGGCAGAACCTTGGACTTGGCCGAGCGGCCGAGGCCGTACGCGCCGCGCAGCGACTGCGAGAAGAGCGACCGGCGGGCGTAGGCACGGCCGAGGCGGGGCCCGTCGTAGGTGCGGTAGCCGATGTTGTGGATCTGGGTGGTCTCGGTGCTCATCGCGCCCGCACCTCCATGGGCTGGGCCGCTGCCTGGTCCGCCTCCGGGCGGAAGACCTCGGCGATGTGGTGACGGCGCTGCTCCATCCGTACGAGCCCGAGGCCGAGGTCGGCGACGGTGTCCCGGACGATGTCGTAGGTCTCCTCGCCGGTGGCTTCGAGGAGCAGGATGTGACCCGCGCCGGGCAGCCCCTCCTCCACCCCCGCGTGGAGCGTGATCCCGGCCGCGGCGAGCGCCTCGCGCAGGGCCCGGGTGCCGTCGGGGCGGGCGTCGGTGTCGGTGACCTCGACCGCGAGCGTCGCCGTCGTCTGGGTGAAGTCGCTGGTGGAGCTGGAGCGCAGCAGTGTGCCGCCGTCGATGACGACGACATGGTCGCAGGTGCGCTCGAGCTCGCCGAGCAGATGGGACGTGACGAGGACCGAGATCCCGAAGTCGGTCCAGACGCGGCGGATCAGGCCGAGCATCTCGTCACGGCCGACGGGGTCGAGGCCGTTGGTGGGTTCGTCGAGGAGGACCAGCTGCGGGTCGTGGACCAGCGCCTGCGCCAGTTTCACGCGCTGCTTCATACCCGTCGAGTAGCCGCCGATGGGGCGGTAGCGCTCCTCGTACAGACCGACGTGGCGCAGGGTGTCGGCGGTCCGCTCGCGTGCGGCGGTGGGCGGCAGGCCGGACATCCGCGCCATGTGGACGACGAACTCGGTGGCCGAGACGTCGGGCGGGAGGCAGTCGTGCTCGGGCATGTACCCGACCCGCTCCCGGATGGCGGCGCCGGAGGTGGCGACGTCGAGGCCGAGCACTTCGGCGCGGCCCTCCGTGGCGGGGGACAGACCCAGCAGGATCTTGATCATGGTTGACTTGCCGGCTCCGTTGGCACCCACCAGTCCGGTCACACCGGGCCCGATGTCCAGGGAGAGCCGGTCGAGAGCGGTCACCCGGGGGAACCGCTTGCTGAGGCTTTCGGTAGCGATCACAGTCACGCTTCGACGGTAGTGGCGCGGAACTCACCGGTCGTCAGCCCAACGGCTCGACCCGTGTCCGACTCCAGGCGTACAGACCCGTAAGGGAGTCGCGACCAAAGTCGTTGTCCGCCCCGTCACGCAGCGCGTTTTCCACAGGCCGACGCACGCCCCTTGACGTAGCCGCCGGGCATTGTCACATTCATCAGTGTCAAGTTACGAACGCGTACCGCACACACGGGACGGACGGGTGGCATGGCCTCAGCGGTCTCAGCTTTGAACACCGAACTCGACGCGGAGCTGCGAGGGTTCAGAGAAGTGCAGCGCCTCTCCTACGCGTGCGCGGAGGCCGTCGCGGCGCAGCTCAAGCCGGGCGTGACCGAGCGCGAGGCGGCCCGGATGCAGCGCGACTGGCTGCGGGAGCGGGGCGTGCGGGACTGGTTCCACATGCCCTTCGCCTGGTTCGGGGACCGCACGGCGTTCGTGAACTTCCGCATCCCACTGCAGTTCTTCCCGACGAACCGGAAGCTGGAGCCGGGGATGCCGTTCATCCTCGACATGGCCCCGGTCCACAAGGGCTACACCGCCGACATCGGGTATTCGGGCTGCCTCGGCCTCAACCCCGTGCACGACAAGCTGCTCGCCGATCTCCAGGCGCACCGGGAGCTGATCCTGCGGGAGGTGCGCGAGCGCCGCACGCTGCGGGAGATCTACGAGGACGTGGACCGGCTCATGGTCCGCCAGGGGTATGCCAACCGGCACCGCGCGTACCCCTTCGGCGTCATCGCTCACAAGATCGACCGGGTGAAGGAGCGCCGCTGGTCACCGACGCTGTTCGGCTTCGGCACCCAGTCGCTCAAGGGTCTCGCGAGCGATGCGGTCCACGGTCACCGGGACGGCTGGTCGCCGCTCTGGTCGCCGTACAAGTTCTCCGACCACCCGCCCCGGCCGGGGCTCTGGGCGGTCGAGCCGCACCTCGGATTCCGGGGTACGGGCGCGAAGTTCGAGGAGATCCTGGTGGTCACCGACTCCAAGGACCCCGAGCAGAGCGCGTTCTGGCTGGACGACGATCTGCCGCATGTGCGGCGCTGGGCGGAGGGCGTGTGATGGCGGGGCTGACGGGGGCGCGGGAGCGCTGGGTGCGTACGGGCGGCATCAAGTTGTGCGTCGCGGAGCTGGGGGACGAGAGCCGGCCGACCGTGATGCTGGTGCACGGCTACCCGGACTCCAAGGAGGTCTGGTCCGAGGTCGCCACCCGGCTCGCCGAGCGGTTCCATGTGGTGCTGTACGACGTCCGGGGACACGGCCGCTCCACGGCGCCGGCCCCCCTGCGCGGCGGCTTCACCCTGGAGAAGCTCACCGACGACTTCCTGGCGGTGGCCGAGGCGGTCAGCCCGGACAAGCCGGTCCATCTGGTCGGGCACGACTGGGGATCCGTACAGGCCTGGGAGTTCGTCACGGTCCCCCGCACCGAGGGCCGCATCGCCTCGTTCACCTCGATGTCCGGTCCTTCGCTCGACCACTTCGGGCACTGGATCAAGCAGCGGATGACCCGGCCGACACCGCGGAGGATCGGCCAGCTGCTCGGCCAGGGCGCCAAGTCCTGGTACGTGTACATGCTGCACACGCCGGTGCTGCCGGAGCTCGCCTGGCGCGGGCCGCTCGGCAAGCGGTGGCCCACGATTCTCCAGCGGATGGAGAAGGTGTCCGCCAGTGACTACCCGACGCCCTCGCTGCCGACGGACGCCGCCCACGGCGCCTGGCTGTACCGCGACAACGTCCGGGCCCGGCTGCGCCGGCCCCGCGCCGACGCCTACGCGCACGCACCGGTCCAGCTGATCACACCGACCGGTGACGTCTTCCTGTCCGAGCGCCTCTACGACGACCTGTCGCACTGGGCGCCCGAGCTGACGCGCCGGTCGCTGCCCGCCAAGCACTGGGTGCCGCGCACCCGCCCGGACCAGCTGTCCGCCTGGATCACCGACTTCGTCACCACGCACGAGGACCCGGCGGCCAGGGCACCCGTCACACCCCTGAAGGGCAGGCACGCCGACCGTTTCGCCGGTCAGCTGGTCCTGGTCACGGGCGCCGCCAGCGGAATCGGCCGGGCCACGGCCTTCGCGTTCGCCGAGGCGGGAGCGCGGATCGTCGCCGTGGACCGGGACGCCGAGGGAGCCGCCCGTACGGCCGAGATGTCCCGGCTGATCGGCTCCCCGGAGGCATGGGGCGAGGCCGTCGACGTCAGCGACGAGCAGGCGATGGAGAAGCTCGCCGAGAAGGTCGCCACCGAATACGGCATCGTCGACGTGCTGGTGAACAACGCCGGTATCGGCCTGACCGGCTCCTTCTTCGAGACGAGCAGCGAGGACTGGAAGCGGGTCCTCGACGTGAATCTCTGGGGCGTCATCCACGGCTGCCGGATCTTCGGCAAGCAGATGGCCGACCGCGGCCAGGGCGGCCACATCGTCAACACCGCCTCCGCCGCCGCCTTCCAGCCCTCCCGCGCCCTCCCCGCCTACGCGACCTCCAAGGCGGCGGTGCTCATGCTGAGCGAGTGCCTGCGGGCCGAGCTGGCCGGCCAGGGCATCGGTGTCAGCGCGATCTGTCCCGGGATCGTCAACACCAACATCACCGCCACTGCTCGGTTCGCCGGGGCCGACGAGCAGGAGGAGAAGCGCAAGCAGAAGCAGGCCTCACGGCTGTACGGGCTGCGCAACTATCCGCCGGAGAAGGTCGCCGACGCGATCCTGCGCGCGGTGGTGAGGAACCAGGCGGTCGTCCCCGTGACCCCGGAGGCGCGCGGCGCCCACCTGTTGTCCCGCTTCACACCCAAGGCCCTGCGCGCGATAGCGCGGTTGGAGCCGCCGGCATGAGCGGGGCGCAGGAGCGCCACGAGATCTCACCACGCCGGGTGTCCTTCGACTGGGACGAGACCCCACTTCACTGGATACCGGGCGAGCCCACCGCCACCCACGTCATCAATGTGCTGCATCTGCTGCTGCCGGCCGGGGAGCGGTGGTTCGTCAAGGTCTTCAAGGAGGCTCTGCCACTGGTCGAGGACCCGGAGCTGCTCAAGGACGTCAAGGGCTTCATGGGCCAGGAGGCGACCCACAGCGTCCAGCACGCGTACGTGCTGGATCACCTGGCCGCGCAGCGGCTCGACACCTCCGCCTACACGAAGCACGTCGACTTCCTCTTCGAGAAGCTGCTGGGCGAGACACCGCCGTTCGGTGCCCCGATACCGACGCAGGAGTGGCTGCGCTTCCGGCTCTCGCTGATCGCCGCGATCGAGCAGTTCACGGCGGTCCTCGGGAACTGGGTGCTGCACGCCGAGGCGCTCGACCGGTCCGGCACCGACGAGATCATGCTGGACCTGCTGCGCTGGCACGGCGCTGAGGAGGTCGAGCACCGGGCCGTGGCCTTCGACATGTACCAGCACTGCGGTGGCACGGGACTGCCGCGCTACGCCCGCCGCGTCGAGGGCATGGCCGTCACCGCTCCCGTCCTGCTGTGGCTGTGGGCGTGGGGCGCCTCGTACCTGATCCGGCACGACCCCCAACTGGCAGGCCGGCTCCGCTATTCGCTCCGGGAGCACAACAGGGCGGTCGCCAAGGGGTTGCTGCCGAGCTGGCGCGAGATCGGCGCGGCCATACCCCGCTACCTGCGGCGGTCGTACCATCCCTCGCAGGAGGGTTCGCTGCGCAAGGCCGTCGAGTACCTCGCGTCCTCGCCCGCGGCCCGTACCGCGGCGGGCGTCGTGGGCCGCGCCGCGATGGGGTAGTAGGGAGCGGTCTTGTCCGACCAGACGACAGCCGAATACCGGATCGAGGACCTGGCACACCACAGTGGCGCCACGGTCCGGACGATCCGTGCCTACCAGGACCGCGGGCTGCTGCCCAAGCCGGAGCGGCGCGGCCGGGCGAATGTGTACGGGGACACCCATCTGGCGCGGCTGCGCCAGATCGCCGATCTCCTCGACCGGGGATACACCCTGGCCTCCATCAAGGAGCTGCTGGAGGCCTGGGACGCGGGACGCGGACTCGGCGGCGTCCTCGGCCTTGTGGCCGAGGTCGACGGACCCTGGACGGACGAGAAGGCGGACCGCATCTCCCGTACGGAGCTCGACGCGACCTTCGGCGGCACGCCGGACGAGGACGCCGTGCGGGAGGCGGTCGAGCTGGGTGTTCTGGAACGGATTCCCGGGAAGGACGATGAATTCCTGGTGCCCAGTCCCCAGGAGCTGGCGGTCGCCGCCGAGTTGTACGCGGCGGGCGTTCCGCTGATGGCAATCTCCGGACATCTCAAGGAGCTTCGCGGCCAGGTGGAGCACATCGCCTCCCGCTTCCTGGAGTTCACCACCGAGCATGTCTTCGCCCGGTATCTGGAGCATCGGCCGCCGACCGACGCGGATGCCGCCGAGGCGGCGTCGATGGTGCGGCGGCTCCGGCCGCTCGCCCAGCAGACGGTGGACGCCGAACTCGCCCGCGCCATGCGACTGTTCGCCACTCGGCACCTTCAGCAGCACCTGACCGCCGACCCGGTGGCGCCACGGGACGACGAACCACGCCAGGTGACACTCCCCGCGGGCACGATCCGTGCGGTGGACAGCCTGGTTGGCCGGGCCAACACGGCCGCGTTCATCGCCGCCGCCGCCGAACGAGAAGTCCAGGCAAGGACATTGGACGCACTTGCCTCAAACCGCTTTCATGACGGTCAACTTGGTCAAAAGGCTTGAAATACAAGGTTAGTTGTCCACAGAATCGCCAATTCCCCTGTGGATAACCCGACTTGGTTGTGGATCAAACATCCCCTCCAAAATTAATCACCCGTCGAGCCGGCGTCGGGCATCCTGACCCGATGGACGAACGACGCACCGTGAAGGTGTCCAAATACCTCTCGAAACACCTGCGGCACCAGCCCGAGCGCATCGGACTCGTCCTCGACCCGAACGGCTGGGTGCCGATCGACGAGCTGCTGCGGGCGACGGCCGCCCACGGCTTCGTGATCACCCGCGGCGAGCTGAACCATGTCGTCGCGGTGAACGACAAACAGCGGTTCACGATCGACGGAGACCGCATCCGCGCCAACCAGGGCCATACGGTCGAGGTGGACCTGGACCTGCCACCGACCGAGCCGCCCGCGTACCTCTACCACGGTACGGTCGCCCGCTCACTGGACGCGATCCGCGCCGAGGGCCTGCGCCCCATGGCCCGGCACCATGTTCACCTCTCCCCGGACCGCGAGACCGCCACGCGCGTGGGGGCCCGCCGGGGCCGCCCGATCGTGCTGTCCGTGGACGCCGGAGCGATGTACCGCGCGGGTCATGTCTTCCGGGTCAGCGCCAACGGCGTCTGGCTCACCGACGCCGTGCCGCCGGAGTACCTGCGCTTCCCGAACTGAGCCGGGAGCCGGACTCGGAGCCGCCCCCGTGCCGCGAACCGGTGGGCCTGACGGCCCTGCGGCATGATCGTCCGTATGGGACACCACCCGCACCTGCCGACCACCGAGTCCGCCGTCCGCGCGATCCGCGAGATCGCCGAGGAGTACCGGCGGGAGATGGTCGTCACCGATGACATCGGCGCCGATCAGACCTCCCGGCGCACATCGGCCGGGGCCTTCACGGTCCTCGACCCGGACGGCACCCTTCCGCACGAGGCGTTCATCGAGCTCGGGGGCTCACCCCGACTGACCGTCCGGCTCTTCCCGGAGGACGACGCGAAGATCGAGGTCGACGGCGCGGAGTTCGACGACGTACCCCGGGACTCCGTCCCCGCGTTCCTCCGCTCCGTCTACGGAGACCTCGCCCATGTGAAGGGCAGGTTCTTCCCGCCCGGGTGGTGGCTGATCGTGCCGCTGCCCGGAGACGAGACGTACAAGGAACTCGTCCTGACCGGCACGCTCACCCGCTGGCTGAGCAGCCGGGTCCGTCGCTAGCGGCCGCCCAGCTGGGCAAGCCCCTCCGTGGCGATCCGCTCGAAGACCGCCTGATCCGCCGCGAAGACCGAATCCGCGATCGGAGCGTGCAGCACGATCTCGTCGAAGCCCAGCTCGTAGTGACGGCCGGCGAAGTCGACAAACGCGTCGAAGGACTCCAGCGGCCGGTCCGGGGTGAACCCGGTGAGCAGGATCTTGTCCAGCTCGGCCACGTCCCGGCCCACATCCGCGCACGCCTTGCCGAGCTTCTCGATCTGTCCCCGGATCGCCTCGCGCGACTCCTCGGGCGTCCCGGACTCGAACAGCTTCGGATCCCCCGTCGTCACCCACGCCTGACCGTGCCGCGCCGCCAGCTTCAGACCCCGCGGACCGGTGGCGGCCACGGCGAACGGCAGTCGCGGGCGCTGGACGCATCCGGGGATGTTCTGTGCCTCCTCCGCCGAGTAGAACGTCCCGCGCTCGGAGACGGTGTCCTCACTCAGCAGCCGGTCGAGCAGCGACACGAACTCGGCGAACCGGTCCGCGCGCTCCCGAGGCGTCCACGGCTCCTGTCCCAGGGCGGTGGCGTCGAAGCCGATGCCACCCGCGCCGATGCCCAGCGTGATCCGGCCGCCGGAGATGTCGTCCAGCGAGATCAGTTCCTTGGCGAGCGTGACCGGGTGCCGGAAGTTCGGCGAGGTCACCAGCGTGCCGAGGCGTATCCGCTCGGTGGCGGCGGCCGCGGCGGTCAGGGTCGGGACGGCACCGAACCACGGGCCGTCGCGGAAGGTCCGCCAGGACAGGTGGTCGTAGGTGTACGCGGCGTGGAAACCGAGCCGCTCGGCTCGGACCCACTCATCGCGGCCACCAGCGTGCCAACGGCGGGACGGGAGGATCACGGTGCTCAGGCGCATGGACCGACCCTACGCTGCCCCACTGACAACGCGCGTACGCCCATTCAACCCCGCTCGGTCCCGGTCATCCGCTGCCACCGCACGACCGCTCCACGCCCCGGCCACGCACAGCGAGCATCCGTGCACTCAAATGTGCGCCCTCCCGCACGCCCGTGCGCTCCGTACGGGAGAATGAACCCGTGACCTCATCCCGCTCTCCGCGTCCCCCCGCCCCGAAGCCCCGGCTGATCGCCACCGACCTGGACGGCACCCTGCTGCGCGACGACAAGTCCGTGTCGGAGCGCACCATCGCCGCCCTCGCCGCCGCGGAGAAGGCCGGGATCGAGGTCTTCTTCGTCACCGGCCGCCCGGCCCGCTGGATGGACGTCGTCAGCGACCATGTCCACGGCCACGGCCTCGCGATCTGCGCCAACGGCGCCGCGGTCGTCGATCTGCACGCGGGCGGCAAGCTGATCGAGGTGCGCCCGCTGCACCGGGACACCGCCCTGCACGTCGTGCGGACCCTGCGCGCCTCGGCCCCCGGCACCTCGTTCGCGGTCGAGCTGGCGACCGGTATCCACTACGAGCCGCACTACCCGCCCTTCCACCTGGACCCGGGCGCGACCGTCGCCACCGCGGAGAAGCTGCTGTACGAGGAGGAGCCGGGGGCCGGCACGCCCGTGCTGAAGCTGCTCGCCCACCACCCCGAGCTGGCACCGGACGACTTCCTGACCCTGGCCCGTTCGGCCGCGGGAGAGCATGCCTCCATCACCCGCTCCAGCCCCACGGCCCTGCTCGAGGTGAGCGGGCTGGGCATCTCCAAGGCGTCGACGCTCGCGCTCTGCTGTGCCGAGCGCGAAATCTCCGCCGACGAGGTCGTCGCCTTCGGAGACATGCCCAACGACGTGGAGATGCTGACCTGGGCGGGCACCTCGTACGCGATGGGCAACGCGCATCCGGACGTGATCGCCGCCGCGTCCGGACGTACCGTCGCCAACAACGAGGACGGCGTCGCGGTGGTCATCGAGCAGATCCTCAAGGATTTCTGAGAGGGCTTCCGACAAGCGGGACTCCGAGCGGGGAACTCCGAGGAGAGACGGGGAGCACCCCGGAGGCGCGGGGGAGCGTCGGCGCCATGGACTACAGGGGGGCCTGCCAGAAGACGGTGGCGCCTCCGCCGTCCTTCCCGAGGCCGGGGCCGCACCAGCTCGACCCGCCCAGCGACTCGGCCCGCCGGGCCAGATTGCGCAGTCCGCTGCGCCGGCCGCCCTCCGGGATGCCCACCCCGTCGTCCGCCACCGACAGCCGGACCGCTTCGGTGCCGTCGGGGAGCCGCGCGGTCGCGTCGACGGTGACCTCGATACGGCTCGCCCTCGCGTGCCGGAAGGCATTGGACAGCGCCTCGCGCAGGGCCGCGATGAGGTTCTTGCCGGGGAGGTCGCCGACGGTCGCGTCGATCGGTCCGACGAAGCGGTGCCCCGGCTTGAAGCCAAGGGGCACGGACGCCATGTTGATCTCCCGCAGTATGCGGGTCCGCAGTCCGGACGGCGCCTCGGCCGGCCCCTGCTGAAGCGCGAAAATGGCCGTACGGATCTCCTGGATGGTCACGTCCAGTTCGTCCACGGCCTTGCCGACACCCTCCTGGACGGCGGGGACGACGGAGGTGCGCTGCGCGCTCTCCAGCATCATCCCGGTGGCGAACAGCCGCTGGATGACCAGGTCGTGGAGATCACGGGCGATCCGGTCGCGGTCCTCGAAGACGGCGAGGCGCTCGCGGTCCCGCTGGGCGTCCGCCATCATCAGCGCGAGCGCGGCCTGCGAGGCGAACTGGGTGGCCAGTGTGCGCTCGGTCTCGGAGAACGGTCTGCCGCCACGCGCGCGGGGCGTGGCCAGGGCGCCCAGCACCCGCCCGCCGCTGTGCAGCGGCAGGATCATGCTCGGCCCGTACCGCTCCGCCAGCCTGGTGAGCATCCGGAGATCGGTGGCCGCGTCGGACACGAAGACGGGCTCTCCCCCGAGCACCCGTTGGACGACCGGGCTCTCCGGGGGCATGACGATCCCGAGTGACTCCGCCGGCTGGTCGGAGGAGACGGCGACGATCTCCAAACCACCCTCCCGCGCCGGCAGGAGGACGATGCCGGCGGCCGAGTCGGCGAGCCGGCGGGCCTGTTCGGCGACGACGGCGAGCGCGTCGTCGGCGTCGCCACCGGACAGCAGGGCGGTGGTGACCGCGACCGAGCCGTCGATCCAGCGCTCGCGCTGCCGCGCCGCCTCATACAGACGGGCGTTGCCGATGGCGATCCCGGCCTCGGTGGCGAGCACCCTCACCATGTGCAGGTCGTCGTCGGTGAACTCGCCGCCGTTGATCTTCTCGGAGAGATAGAGATTGCCGAAGATCTCGCCCTGGACCCGGATGGGGACCCCGAGGAAGGTCCGCATCGGGGGATGGCCGGCCGGAAATCCGGCCGCGCGCGGGTCCTTCGTCAGATCGGCGAACCGCATCGGCTCGGGATGGTGGATCAGCGCGCCGAGCAGGCCGGCCCGCCCGTCCGGCCGCCGTCCGATCGATCGGGCGATCTCCTCGGAGACCCCATGGGTGACGAAGTCGGAGAGACCCTGGCCCTCCGCGTCGACCACGCCGATCGCGGCGTAGCGCGCGCAGGCCAGCTCAGCGGCGGTCTCGCAGATCCGGTCGAGCGTCGCGTGCAGTTCGAGTCCCGTGCCGACCGATCGCATGGCCTCCAGGAGTTGGGGGACTCGCGCGGTCAGCTCGGTCGACAGGCCCTGGAGGCTGTGGGCCGCCCGTCTCGCGGCATCGCCGGAATCCTTGCGTTCGGGCACTGTCATGCCCTTGAGACTAGTAAGCCCTATTTAGCGAGGAAAGTCGGCTTCCGCTCTCCGCCCTCACCGGGAGCAGCAGCCGCGCCGAGCAGGTCACTCTCGCGCTCCCTCTCCAGCATCCGCCGCAACGGCCCCTCCTGGGCCGCGAGCTCCTGGTACGGGCCACGCTGCACGGCTCGGCCACCGTCGAGCACGACCACCTCGTCGACCGCGTCGAGTCCGTGGAGCCGATGGGTGATGAGCACGGTCGTCCGGCCCTCGGTGGCCCGCAGCAGATCGTCGGTGAGCGCGTCCGCCGTGGCCAGGTCGAGATGCTCGGCCGGTTCGTCGAGGACGAGCACCGGAAAGTCCGCGAGAAGCGCGCGGGCCAGCGCGAGACGCTGCCGCTGGCCGCCGGAGAGCTGGGCGCCGTGCTCGCCCACGGGGGTGTCGATGCCGGCGGGCAGCGAGTCCACCCACTCCAGCAGCCGTGCCCCGGCCAGCGCGCCGCGCAGCTCGCCCTCGGTCGCACCGGTTCGAGCGAGGCGCAGGTTTTCCCGGAGGGTACTGTCGAAGATGTGCGCGTCCTGCGCGCAGAGCCCGACGAAGCGGCGGACGGCGTCGGTTTCCAGCGCCGTAGCGTCGACGCCGCCGAGCCGGTACGTCCCCTGCCGCGCGTCCAGGAACCGCAGCAGCACCTGGGCGAGGGTGGTCTTCCCGGAACCTGAGGCGCCGAGGACGGCGATGCGCCGCCCCGCCTCGATCCGCAGATCGATACCGCTGAGCGCGTCCCGCTCCTGACCGGCGTACCGGGCGGACAGCCCCCGCAGCTCCAGAGGGAAGGGGCTGCTCGGCAGCTCTGCCGGGTGCTCCGGCTCCTGGACGGGAGCGGGCGCGTCCAGCACTTCGTGGACGCGCTCGGCACTGCGCTTGACCCGCTGCCGGTACTGGACGGCGAGCGGCAGCCCGGTGACGGCCTCGAAAGCGGCGAGCGGAGTGAGGACGACCACCGCGAGGGCGACGCCCTCCAGCCGCCCGTCCCGCACGGCCTGGACGCCGGCGAACGCGGCGGCCGCCACAGTGATGCCGCAGAACAGCGCCGAGAGTCCGGCACCGAGGGCGGTGGCGGCGGCCTGCCGCGAGGCGATACGGGTGAGCCGGCGATCGGCGTCCCGCGTCTCGCCGATTCGGGTGGCGAGCGCGCCGGCCACCGTCAGCTCGGCGCATCCGCGCAGCAGATCGACGACGCCGGTTGCCAGCGCCCCCCGAGCGGGGGCGAGTTGCCGCTCGGCCAGCCGCGCCAGCGCGCCACCGGCCATGGGAACGGCCACACCGGCGGCCAGCAGCGCGATGGCGAGAACGGCACCGGCCTCGGGCAGGAGCCACGCTGTGAAGCCCACGGACGCGGCCCCCACGACCAGGGCGGTCCCGGCGGGGAGCAGCCACCGCAGCCAGTAGTCCTGCAGTGCGTCCACGTCGGAGACCAGCCGGGACAGAAGATCCCCACGCCGCACCTGCCGCAGCCCGGCCGGGGCGATGCGCTCAAGGCGCCGGTAGACGGTGACCCGCAGCTCGGCGAGCATCCGCAGCACGGCATCGTGCGACACCAGCCGCTCGGCGTACCGGAAGACGGCCCGCCCGATCCCGAACGCGCGCGTCGCGGTGACGGCGACCATCAAATACAGCACGGGCGGCTGTTCGGAGGCGCGCGAGATGAGCCATCCGGATACGGCCATGAGCCCGACGGCCGATCCGAGGGCCAGGCTCCCAAGCAGCAGCCCGAGCGCCAGCCGCCCCCTCAGTCCCCCGGCCATCGCGCGCACCCGCGCGAGCGCACCTCTGCGCGTCCCGGTGTGAGCACCCGGGTCAGCGGCTCGCGGCTCCTCGGACCCGGAGCTCTCCGGCCGCACCGCACTCGACGCCGGCACCACCGCGGACCCTCCTTCGGCGGGTGTGCCCACGGGGGAGCTCGCGCCGGAAGGGCTGAGCGTCACCACCCGGTCCGCGACGGCCAGCAGGGCGGGCCGGTGGACCACCAGCAGCACGGTCCGGCCCACGGCCAGTCGGCGGACCGCGTCCACGACAGCCGCCTCGGTCGTCCCGTCCAGCGCCGCCGTCGGCTCATCGAGCAGCAGCAGCGGCCGGTCGGCGAGGAACGCCCGGGCCAGTGCCAGCCGCTGACGCTGGCCGGCCGACAGACCAGCGCCGTCCTCGCCGAGCCGGGTCAGCGCTCCCTGCGGCAGCGCGTCGACGAACTCCCCTGCCCCGGCGTCCTCGAGCGCCCGGAGCACCGCCTCGTCCGAGGCGTCCGGCCGGGCCAGACGGACGTTCTCCGCGATCGTGCCCGCGAAGAGGTACGGCCGCTGCGGAACCCACGCGATCCGCTCCCGCCACCGCTCCAGGTCCAGCGACGCGAGATCGGCGCCCCCGACCCGTACCGCCCCCTCGTCCGGCGCCGCGAAGCCCAGCACCACATCCAGGAGGGTCGACTTCCCGACACCGCTCGGCCCGACCAGGGCGACGACCTCGCCCTCCGCGATCTCCAGGGAGGCCGCACCCAGCGCCGGCTCCGCCCGTCCGGCGTGGCGTACCGTCACCGCGTCGAGCTCCAGCCGGAGCGACGCCGGGACCTCTCGCGCGCCGCCTTCCCGCACCGGCGTCTCCAGCACCTCGAAGATTTCCTCGGCGGCCGCAAGGCCCTCCGCCGCCGCGTGATACTGCGCCCCCACTTGCCGGATCGGCAGATACGCCTCGGGCGCGAGGATCAGAATCACCAGCCCCGTGTACAGGTCCAGATCGCCGTGGACCAGACGCATACCGATCCCGACCGCGACCAACGCCACCGACAGGGTCGCCAGCAGCTCCAGCGCGAACGACGACAGGAAGGCGATCCGAAGCGTCCGCAGCGTCGCTTGCCGGTACTCCGAGGTGATCGCGCGGATCGACTCCGCCTGCGCCTTCGCCCGCCCGAAGACCTTCAGCGTCGGGAGCCCGGCCACCACGTCCAGGAAGTGGCCCGAGAGGCGGGACAGCAGCTTCCACTGGCGGTCCATCCGGGACTGCGTGGCCCATCCGATGAGGACCATGAAGAGCGGGATCAGCGGCAGGGTCACCACGATGATCGCCGCCGAGACCCAGTCCTCGGTGACGATCCTCGCGAGGACGGCGACCGGCACGACCACCGCCAGCCCCAGCTGGGGCAGATAGCGCGAGAAGTAGTCGTCGAGGGCGTCGACACCCCGGGTGGCGAGGGCGACCAGCGAGCCGCCCCGCTGCCCGCTCAGCCACCCCGGACCCAACCCGGCGGCCCGTTCCAGCAGCCGCCCCCGCAGCTCGGACTTGACCGCCGCACTCGCCCGATGGGCCGCCAGCTCCGTCAGCCAGGAAACCAGGCCGCGGCCCACGGCGACCGCCGCCAGCAGCAGGAGCGCCGTCCGCAGCCCGGAAACCGGAAGACCTTGCTGGAAGGCGCCCACCACCACCTCGGCGATGAGCATCGCCTGGGCGACGACCAACGCCGCCCCGACAAGGCCGAGCAGGACCACCGCCGCCAGAAAACGGCGGGTGGCTCGGGCGTACCGGAGCAGACGCGGGTCAATCGGTTTCACGTGAAACATTCCCCAGCTAGTGAGCGGCGTCGGCGAGGTGCTGCGTGCCGATCCGCTTGCGGAACACCCAGTACGTCCAGCTCTGGTAGAGCAGGACCAACGGCGTGGCGATCGCCGCACACCAGGTCATGATCTTGAGCGTGTACGGACTCGACGACGCGTTGGTGACCGTGAGGCTCCACGCGGGGTTCAGCGAGGACGGCATGACGTTCGGGAAGAGCGTCAGGAAAAGCATCGCGACGGCGGCCGCGATCGTGACACCGGACAGCGCGAACGACCATCCTTCTCGCCCGGCCTTGATCGCCCCGATCGCCCCCACGAGCGCCACCACCGCGACAGCCATGGCGATCAGACTCGTGCCGTCGCCCCTTGAGGTCTGGGTCCAGACGAGGAAGCCGAGAGTCACCACGGCCGTGGCGAGCCCCAGCCGGAGAGCCAGCTTCCGAGCTCGCTCGCGGATGTCCCCGACCGTCTTGAGCGCCGCGAACACCGTCCCGTGGAAGGTGAAGAGGAGGAGCGTCACCAGGCCGCCGAGCAGGGCGTAGGGGTTGAGCAGATCCGCGAGGCCGCCGACGTACTCCATCTGTGCGTCGATCTTCACGCCGCGCACGATGTTGCCGAAGGCCACGCCCCACAGGACGGCGGGGATGAGCGAGGTCCAGAAGATCGCAGTCTCCCAGTTGCGCTGCCAGCTCTCCTCCGTCCGCTTCACCCGGTACTCGAAGGCGACACCGCGCACGATCAGACAGACCAGGATGATCAGCAGCGGGAGGTAGAAGCCGGAGAAGAGCGTGGCGTACCACTCGGGGAAAGCGGCGAAGGTCGCGCCGCCGGCCGTCAGAAGCCACACCTCGTTCCCGTCCCAGACGGGTCCGATGGTGTTGATCAGCACGCGCTTCTCGGGCCGGTCACGGGCCAGCACCTTGGTCAGGACACCGATCCCGAAGTCGAAGCCCTCCAGGAAGAAGTAGCCGATCCACAGGACGGCGATGAGCACGAACCAGACGTCGTGGAGTTCCATCGATCGATCTCCTCAGCCTCAGTACGAGAAGGCCATAGGCCGGTCGGGGTCACGGTCGTCCCCGCCGATCTTGGTGGGCGGGTTGAGGTCGGCGTCGGTGAGCTCCGGCGGTCCGGCCTTGACGTACTTCACGAGCAGCCTGACCTCGATCACGGCGAGGACGGCGTAGAGCAACGTGAAGATGACCATCGAGGTGATGACCTCGCCCTGCGAGACGCCGGGGGAGACCGCGTCGCGGGTGCGGAGCACGCCGTACACCACCCACGGCTGCCGGCCCATCTCGGTGAAGATCCAGCCCCAGGAGTTCGCGATCAGCGGGAATCCCATGGTCCAGAGCGCGACGATCCAGTACAGGGTCGCGAACTTCGGGCTCAGGGCCTTCCGCCTGAAGAGGACCAGGTTCGGTACCTCGTCGTCGCCGGTCCGCAGGCCGGGCGGCAGCAGGAACTTCTTCCGGGTCAGCCAGAGGCCGAGCATCCCGATCGAGAGCGACGCCATGCCGAAGCCGATCATCCAGCGGAATCCCCAGTAGGCGACGGGGATGTTGGGCCGGTAGTCGCCGGGACCGAACTGCTCCTGCTCGGCCTTGTTGACGTCGTTGATGCCAGGGACGAACGAGGTGAAGTCGTCGTTGGCCAGGAAGGACAGCAGGCCCGGGACCTCGATGGCGACCTTGTTGTGGCCCTTCTCGACATCGCCGTACGCGAAGATGGAGAAGGGCGCGGGCGCCTCGCCGTCCCAGAGCGCCTCGGCAGCGGCCATCTTCATCGGCTGCTGCTTGTACATGACCTTGCCGAGCAGGTCACCGCTGATGGCGGTGCCCATTCCGGCGATGATCAAGGTGATCAGGCCGAGCCGCAACGAGGTCCGCATCACCGGGATGTGCTTCTTGCGCGCCAGGTGGAAGGCCGCGATGCCGACCATGAACGCACCACCGACCAGGAACGCGGCCGTGATGGTGTGGAAGAACTGGGTGAGCGCGGTGTTCTGCGTCAGCACCAGCCAGAAGTCGGTGAGCTCCGCCCGACCGCGCTCCGCGTTGATGCGGTAGCCGACCGGGTGCTGCATCCAGGAGTTGGCGGCCAGGATGAAGTACGCCGACAGGACGGTGCCGAGGGAGACCATCCAGATGCAGGCCAGGTGGATCTTCTTGGGGAGCTTGTCCCAGCCGAAGATCCACAGGCCGATGAAGGTGGACTCGAAGAAGAACGCGATCAGCGCCTCGAAGGCGAGCGGGGCTCCGAAGATGTCACCCACGAACCGCGAGTAGTCGGACCAGTTCATGCCGAACTGGAACTCCTGGACGATGCCGGTGACCACGCCCATGGCGATATTGATCAGGAACAGCTTGCCCCAGAACTTCGTCGCCTTGAGGTACTTCTCCTTCTCCGTCCGCACCCATGCGGTCTGCAGGCCGGCGGTGAGCGCGGCGAGCGAGATCGTCAGGGGGACGAAGAGAAAGTGGTAGACGGTGGTGATGCCGAACTGCCAGCGCGCCAGAGTTTCTGGCGCCAGAGCTAGGTTCACGTCCTCTTCTCCTTACATCGCCGTGGTCGCACCGGCCGTTTGCCCCGTTAATTCCGCCCATGTCGGGAGGATCAAGACGAGCTTGTGAACGCGTTCACATTCACAAGCATTATTACTCATACGAAATCCGTACCTGCAAGGGGGGTGCCACTACCGGCGGGTACCTCTTCCCAAGAACTTCAACATATTGTTGAATCCGGCCATGAAGATCCGAATCTCCTGGCCTGCGGGCCACCTCAACGCCACCCTCGAAGAAACCCCCACGAGCAAGTCGCTCGCAGGGGTTCTCCCGATCATCTCCACCGCCCGGACCTGGGGCGAGGAGGTGTACTTCGACACTCCGGTGTCGGTCGCGCTCGAAGCCGACGCCCAGCAGGTCGTGGAACCGGGCACGGTCGCCTTCTGGACCGACGGCGACGCGCTCGCGCTTCCCTACGGCCCCACGCCCATCTCACGCGGCGACGAATGCCGCCTCGCGAGCCCGTGCAATCTGCTCGGCCGCGTCGACGGCGACCCGAGCCGGCTGGCCACCGTCCGCGACGGGGACCCGATCCGTGTGGAACTCGTCGCCGGCCAGGACGACTAGCGCCCTCCCAGCCGGTCCGGACGTCTCGAGGCTCAGATCTCCTGGAAGAAGTTCTCGGCCGTCTTCAGGAAGATGTCATTGGCCTCGGACTCACCGATCGTGACCCGCACGCCCTCGCCCGCGAACGGCCGTACCACCACACCGGCCCGCTCGCAGGCCGCCGCGAAGTCGACGGTCCGCTCGCCCAGCCGCAGCCACACGAAGTTCGCCTGCGTGTCGGGCACGGTCCAGCCCTGGCCCACGAGGCCCTCGTACACCCGGGTCCGCTCGCAGACCAACGAGCCGACCCGGCCCAGCAGTTCGTCCTCGGCCCGCAGCGAGGCCACCGCCGCGTCCTGCGCGAGCTGGCTCACGCCGAACGGCACCGCCGTCTTGCGCAGCGCCGCCGCCACCGGCTCATGGGCGACCGCGAAGCCGACCCGCAGCCCGGCCAGCCCGTACGCCTTGGAGAAGGTGCGGAGCACGGCGACGTTCGGGCGGTCACGGTAGATCTCGATGCCGTCGGGGATGTCCGTGTCCCGGACGAACTCGCGGTACGCCTCGTCCAGCACCACGAGGACGTCGGACGGCACCCGGTCCAGGAAGCGCTCCAGCTCGGCCCGACGCACCGCCGTGCCGGTCGGGTTGTTCGGGTTGCAGACGAAGATCAGCCGGGTGCGGTCGGTGATCGCGTCCGCCATCGCGTCCAGGTCGTGCACGTCGCCCTCGGTCAGCGGAACCTTCACCGAGGTGGCACCGGAGATCTGGGTGATGATCGGGTAGGCCTCGAAGGACCGCCAGGCGTAGATGACCTCGTCGCCCGGGCCCGAGGTCGACTGGAGCAGCGACTGGGCAACCCCGACCGAACCGGTGCCGGTCGCCAGATGCGACACGGGCACGCCGAAACGGTCCGCCAGCTCGTTCATCAGGCCGGTGCAGGCCATGTCGGGGTAACGGTTGAAGGCCGCGGCCGCGGCCAGTGTGCTTTCCATCACGCCGGGCAGCGGCGGGTAGGGGTTCTCGTTGGAGGACAGCTTGTACGCGACCGGGCCCTCGGCGGCCGCGGGCTTGCCCGGCTTGTAGGTGGGGATGCCGTCCAGCTCGGTGCGCAGCTTCGGGCTGGTCCCGCTCGGGCTCGTCTCGCTCACTGTGGTCCTCCTCGACCGTGCGTACCACCAATACTGCTCACCTTATGAGGATTCGCCGCCGCTGCGAATGGCTGGCGCCAGGAAGTCCTGGGGAGGGGGGAGCGCTCATTTCCCTGTCGCGCGCCGGTGGCGAGCGCCGTGGCGCGCATCCCCCGTAGTGGTGAGTTGAGACCTCTTCGAAACATCGGTCATACGGCAGGCTCGCATGGGTGGACAACCATGGGTCGCATGCAAAAACCCCCAACTCCCTTGCCTTCCAAGGCATTTGATCGTTTTCGATCATGCAGAAACGTGCCTGTCAACGAGTGAATATGCGACCGGCCCAAGCACCCGCCCTCGCCCTACTATCGGCTCGCCATGACAGCAGCAGGGAAGCACCAGGTGAGCCGGGCACAGACCCGGGGAAGCCGGCAGGGCCGAGCGGGCATCCGGGACGTGGCCGCCGCAGCCGGAGTCTCCATCACGACTGTCTCCGACGCGCTCAACGGCAAGGGCCGGCTCCCGGACGCCACCCGCCGCCATGTCCGCGAGGTCGCCGACCGGCTGGGCTACCGCCCATCGGCCGCGGCCCGAACGCTCCGTACCGGCAAGTCGGGACTCATCGGCCTGACCGTGACGACCTACGGGGATGAACCTTTCACCTTCACCGAATTCGCGTACTTCGCCGAGATGGCGAGAGCCGCTACCTCCGCGGCGCTCGCCCGCGGCTATGCCCTCGTCATCCTGCCCGCCACCTCACGCCATGACGTCTGGTCGAACGTCGCCCTCGACGGCACCGTCGTCATCGACCCCTCCGACCATGATCCGGTCGTCACCGAGCTCGTCCGTCAGGGCCTGCCCGTCGTCTCCGACGGACGCCCCGCGGGCACCCTGCCGGTGACCGCCTGGGTCGACAACGACCACGAAGCCGCCGTACTCGATCTTCTCGACCATCTCGCCGCCGCCGGCGCCCGCCGGATCGGTCTGCTCACCGGCACCACCACCGACACGTACACCCGACTGTCCACGACCGCGTACCTGAACTGGTGCGAGCGGGTGGGACAGGACCCCGTCTACGAGGCCTATCCCGCGCACGACCCGTGTGCGGGCGCCGTCGCCGCCGACCGGCTCCTCGCCCGCCCCGACCGCCCCGACGCCGTCTACGGTCTCTTCGACCCCAACGGCACCGATCTGCTCGCCGCCGCACGGCGGTACGGGCTTCGCGTCCCCGACGATCTGCTGCTGGTCTGCTGCAGCGAATCCACGGTCTACGCCACCACCGAACCGCCCATCACCACGCTCTCGCTCAAACCGCGCCGGATCGGCACGGCCGTCGTCCAACTCCTCATCGACGCCATCGAAGGGGTGGATACGGACGGTCCTGTGGAGCAGGTGATACCGACCGAACTCATCGTCCGGACGTCCTCCCAGAGGCGCCCTCCCCGGACGACGGTCAGTCCACCGCGGTCGCCCTCGCAGGACTAGACCTTCTCAATTGGGGCGAAACGACCGGTGAACCAGGGGTGGACCGGGATTCGCCACCCCTGGTGCGTCACACAGGAGGAGCCTCATTCCTATGATGGGCGCACGACACCGTGGACCTCCCCGACCAGGTCGGTCCGCGCGTGTAGGGCGTCGCGACGGTGGTGGAGGGGTCGATGACTCAGGGGGCCGGGCAGGAACCCGTGGTGCGGACGGCGACGTTGCGTGACTTCCGCGTGCCGCCGTACGCGCGGGTGCCCGTGCAGGGTCACGCCGCTCACCCCGGCAACGCGGTGCCGGACGACGAACTTCCAGAGGGCTACACCCCCACCGAACGGGACCTCCCCGTGATCAACCGGGGAGACACCGTGCAGGTCCGGGTCGACACCCCCGAGATGCCCGTGGCCGACGGCCTTGGCCCGCTCTACGTCGTCGGCGACGTCCACGGCTATCTCGACGAACTTCTCGCCGCGCTCCGTGAGCAGGGCCTGATCGACGCCGAGGGGAACTGGGCCGCGGGCAACGCCCGCCTCTGGTTCCTCGGCGACTTCACTGACCGGGGCCCCGACGGCATCGGCGTCATCGACCTCGTGATGCGGCTGTCCGCCGAGGCCGCGGCGGCCGGCGGGTACTGCAAGGCGCTCATGGGGAACCACGAGCTGCTGCTGATCGGGGCCAAGCGGTTCGCCGACACCCCGGTGAACTCCGGCGCCGGCACCGCCACCTTCCAGGCCGCCTGGCTGCTCAACGGCGGTCAGAAGTACGACATGGACCGCCTCCAGGACGTCCACCTGCAGTGGATGTCCAGGCTCGACGCCATGGTGGAGGAGGACGGGCATCTGCTGATGCACTCCGACACCACGGCGTATCTCGACTACGGCTCGACCATCGAGGACGTCAACGACACCGTCCACGAGATCCTCCGCCGGGGAGACGCCGACGAGTGCTGGGACCTGTTCCGCAAGCTCACCAAGCGCTTCGCCTTCCGTGACGAGGCCGGCCCGCAGGCCGTACGGGAGCTGCTCTCCACTTACGGCGGAGGCCGTGTGGTCCATGGCCACAGTCCCATCCCGTACCTGCTGGGTGAGGTCGGCACCGAGGACGCGGACGGCGAGGCCACCAGGCCCGTCGTGGAAGGCCCCCATGTCTACGCGGGCGGACTCGCGATCGCGATGGACGGCGGAGTGACCATGGCCGGAAAGCTGCTCGTCGTCCAACTCCCCTTGCCTCACTGAGCGGAGCCGACGCAGGCGATTTCCGGAAACCCCCTGTCACCCCGTGCCGGAACCGCTCTACCATCGGCGTATCCGTAGCAGGCTCTCCTCCGTTTCCGCCCAACTGCCCGCTGTCCGCTGGCAGACAGGCCCTACGGAGCATCGGGGGATGCACATGAACGTGGCTCCGCACCTGCTGACCGAGGACCGCGCCGAGTTCGAGCGCATCCTCGACGACGCACTCCGCAACGCGCCCGACCGTCCGGATCTCGCTGCGGTCGGGGAACGGCTGAACACCGAACAGCTACGCACCATGGCTCTGAACGCGACAGCTCTGATCACCTCCTCGGCCGCCGCTGAGTACGACCACTTCGTGAAGGTTCGCGAGGAGTTCCGCTCGCCGTCCGGGGCGAGCGTCATGGACGCCGTCCTGTCGCCGTCGGGCGCCGTGACCGAGGACGGCACGGGCGCGGGACTCGCCGCGGTCGTCACCGTGCTGGCACCCGTCCTCTCGGGTACGGCAGCACTGATATTCCTGCTCGTCGGGTACATCCTGAAGGCCCTCACTCCGGCACCTTCCTTCGCCGAGACCCTGCTGACCGCGGGCTGGTTCTTCGGCGCGGTGACGGCGGCGGGCATTCTGGTCGCGGCGATCGGGCTGCTCGTCACCGCTCTGCGCAACGGGGCGACCCAAGTGGCGGCGCAGGAGCCCGGGGGGGAGCTACCCGACGAGGTCTCCAGAGCCAGGGAGGCGTGGCGCCATGCTGTGCTGGAGCGCGGCATCCTGCCGTTCCTGAGAGCCGCACTGACCGACCCCAGCTCCGATCCGGCTTCATCGACTCCCCCGCGAGCGGCGGGCCGGATCCCCAAGGTGGGCTACAGCGGCCCAGACTTCTCGAGCCCGAACGAAGGCGCCTCGGGCAATCGCCCCAGATTCACCAGCCCGGACTTCACCAGCCCGGACTTCGGCGGCCCCGAGCACCAGCCCGAGTGACGGGATTTCGGGTTCACCGTTTCACGTGAAACATTCCGAGGCCGTCTGTCAGACCGGACTGGCACAGTGCCGTCCATGGACATCGACCGGTTCTGGCAGATCATCGAAACCGCACGCGTCTCAGCGGCCACGGAGGACGAGCCTTTCGACGAGGCTCTGGTGAACCTGCTCACCAGCCGCCCGCCGCAGGAGATCCTTGAGTACGCGGAGCGGTTCGACGAGGCGCACGACGCCCTGTATCGCTGGGACGTATGGGGCGCGGCGTACCTCATCGGCGGTGGATGCTCCGACGACAGCTTCATCGACTTCCGTGCGGGCATGATCACGCTCGGCCGCGAGTGGTACGAACGCACTGCGGCGGACCCGGACAGTCTCGCTGAGAACCCCGTCGTGATCGCGGCCGCCAAGGTGCACCGCGACGAGGCTCTCTTCTACGAAGAGGTGAACTACGCGGCCGCGGAGGCGTACGAACGCATCACCGGAGATTCCGATGCCTTCTACAAGGCCTGGGCAGAGTACCGGCCGGCACCTGCGAAGGACCTCGAGCCGGGCGACGACTTCGACTTCGATGACGCCGATGAGATGCACCGTCGCCTTCCGCTCCTGGCGCAGCTGTATCTCGCCCCGGGGAACGCGGTGGAGCTCTCATGACGAGGGGCCGGCTCGCGACTCCCCCCGTGAGGGTCGCGAGCCGGCCCGTTCGTCGGATCAGTCGGCCAGCGGCAGATAGACCCGGTTCCCGGACGCGGCGAACTCGGCGGACTTCTCCGCCATGCCGGCCTGAATCTCCTCGGACTTGAGGTCACCGCCGTGCTCGCGCCGAATGTCCTGGGAGATCTTCATCGAGCAGAACTTAGGGCCGCACATCGAGCAGAAGTGCGCCGTCTTGGCCGGCTCGGCGGGCAGCGTCTCGTCATGGAACTCCCGCGCCGTGTCCGGGTCGAGGGCCAGGTTGAACTGGTCCTCCCACCGGAACTCGAAGCGCGCGTCGGACAGCGCGTCGTCCCACTCCTGCGCCCCGGGGTGCCCCTTGGCCAGGTCCGCCGCGTGCGCCGCGATCTTGTACGTGATGACACCGGTCTTCACGTCGTCGCGGTTCGGCAGGCCGAGGTGCTCCTTGGGCGTGACGTAGCAGAGCATCGCGGTGCCCCACCAGGCGATCATCGCGGCACCGATGCCCGAGGTGATGTGGTCGTAGGCGGGCGCCACATCGGTGGTCAGCGGGCCGAGCGTGTAGAACGGCGCCTCCTCGCAGATCTCCTGCTGAAGGTCGATGTTCTCCTTGATCTTGTGCATCGGGACGTGGCCCGGGCCCTCGATCATCGTCTGGACATTGTGCCGCTTGGCGATCGTGTTGAGCTCTCCGAGCGTCTTCAGCTCGGCGAACTGCGCCTCGTCGTTGGCGTCCGCGATGGAGCCGGGACGCAGCCCGTCGCCGAGGGAGTACGTCACGTCGTAGGCGGCGAGGATCTCGCAGAGCTCCTCGAAGTTCTCGTACAGGAACGACTCCTTGTGGTGCGCGAGGCACCACGCGGCCATGATCGAGCCTCCGCGGGAGACGATGCCGGTCTTGCGGCGCGCCGTCAGCGGCACGTACCGCAGCAGCACACCCGCGTGGACCGTCATGTAGTCGACGCCCTGCTCGGCCTGCTCGATGACCGTGTCCTTGTAGATGTCCCAGGTCAGCTCCTCGGCCTTGCCGTCCACCTTCTCCAGGGCCTGGTAGAGCGGCACGGTGCCGATCGGCACGGGGGAGTTGCGCAGCACCCACTCGCGGGTGGTGTGGATGTTACGGCCGGTGGAGAGGTCCATGACCGTGTCCGCGCCCCACTTGGTCGCCCAGGTCATCTTCTCCACCTCCTCCTCGATCGAGGAGGTGACGGCGGAGTTGCCGATGTTGGCGTTGACCTTCACCAGGAACCGCTTGCCGATGATCATCGGCTCGATCTCCGGGTGATTGACGTTCGCCGGGAGGACGGCGCGACCGGCCGCGATCTCCTCGCGCACCACCTCGGGGGAGACGTTCTCGCGGATCGCGACGTACTCCATCTCCGGAGTGATCTCGCCCCGGCGGGCGTACGCGAGCTGCGTCACCGCCTGGCCGCTGCGGCCCCGGCGGGGCTGGCGCGGCCGGCCGGGGAAGACCGCATCCAGGTTCTTGAGCCCGCCTCGGGGCGACGTGTGCTTGATCCCGTCGTCCTCGGGGCGGACCGGCCGACCCGCGTACTCCTCCGTGTCGCCGCGACCGATGATCCAGTTCTCCCGCAGCGGCGGAAGGCCGCGGCGGACGTCGGTCTCGACGGTCGGGTCGGTGTACGGCCCGGACGTGTCGTACAGCGTCACGTCCTTGCCGTTGGTGAGGTGCACCTGGCGGACCGGCACACGGAGATCGGGGCGCGAGCCCTCGATGTACCCCTTGTGCCAGCCCGGCGTGCGCTCCGCCTGGCCGTCCTGGCTGGTGGCAGGCGTGCGTGCATCCTGAATGGTCATGAGACCTACTCCCTACGCCGGCATTACCCGGTAACAGGTTCGGCGGTCGGCGCAGCCTCTTCCCGTACGGATGTACGGTGATCAGCGCCCTCTCAGCCCGGTGCTCCGAGCTCCCGCGTGTGCAAAGGTGTCACCACGCTAGCGTCATCACTGGCGTGCTGAACAGTGGGCCCCCTCCGTTCTTGCGATGATCGGCCGGTGACTTCCACGCAGCGGACCCCAGAACCCCACGGCCACTCGCACAACCACGGCCCCGCGGCACCTGTGTCCCGGCATCTGCGCAAGGTCATCGCCGCCGTGCTGATTCCCTTCGCCACCGCCGTTCTCGTAGGGCTCGCCATCCTGTGGCCGGGCGGCGCCCCGGCGCACGAGCGCACCGGCGTCGGCTTCGACCGGCAGACCCAGCAGGCGAAGGTCACCCGGGTCGACTGGGTGGACTGCAAGGACGTGAACGCCGCGCAGGTCCCGCCGACCGGTGACACCTCGACCCCAGAAGGCCGTGAGGCGGTCAATGCCCAGAAGGGGCAGTGCGCGAAGGCGACCGTCGAGGTCACCACCGGCAAGGACAAGGGCCGTACGTTCGTCGAGATCGTGCAGCCGGACGCGCCCAGGCAGCTGCACGAGGGCCAGGACGTCGTGGTGGCCTACGCTCCCGACGCCCCTCGCGACCTGCAGTACTCCGTGAGCGACGTGAACCGGAAGCTCCCCATGGCGCTGCTCGCCGCGATCTTCGCACTGGCGGTCGTCGTCGTGGGCCGGATGCGCGGTGTGATGGCGCTGATCGCGCTCGCGGTGAGCTTCGGCGTACTGACCCTCTTCATCCTCCCGGCCATCCTCCAGGGCTCGAATCCGCTGGTCGTGGCGGTGGTCGGGGCAAGCGCCATCATGCTGATCGCCCTCTACATGTGCCATGGCCTGTCGGCCCGCACATCGGTCGCCGTTCTGGGCACCCTCATCTCGCTGCTGCTGATCGGGCTGCTGGGCTCGCTGTTCATCGGCTGGGCCTCCCTGACCGGCAACACCGACGACAACACCGGCCTGATCCATGGCCTCTACCCGGACATCGACATGTCAGGTCTGCTCCTGGCCGGCGTGATCATCGGCTCGCTCGGTGTCCTCGACGATGTGACGGTCACCCAGACATCGGCTGTGTGGGAGCTGCATCAGGCGGATCCGACGATGGGGCCGCGCGGGCTGTACCGGGCCGGCATCCGTATCGGCCGGGATCACATCGCGTCCGTGGTCAACACGCTCGTTCTCGCTTACGCCGGTGCCGCCCTGCCCCTGCTGCTGCTCTTCTCGATCGCGCAGAGCAGCGTGGGCACCGTGGCCAACAGCGAGTTGGTGGCGGAGGAGATCGTGCGGACGCTCGTGGGCTCGATCGGGCTGGTCGCCTCGGTGCCGGTCACCACCGCGCTGGCGGCCCTGGTCGTTTCAGCCGACCGGCCGGGTGCCGCCGAAGCCCACGCGAAGCGCGGTGGCAGGCGCCGCCGCGCGAAGTGACTCAGCCGGCGTTCTCCTCCGCGAGGATCCGGCCGAGCGCCGCTTCCAAGTGCTCCTCGAAGTCCCCGAGAGCGCGCTCCTGTCCCAACGGCATCAGCCTGTCCGTGCGATCCAGGAAGGCCACCAGCGGAGGTGCGCTGGCCCGGAAGAGGGCGCGGTCGCTTCCCACCCGGAGCCGGATGATGACGTCGGACAACTGTCGCGAGCCGGTCGGGGCGATGTGAACGTCCCCTTCTCCGCTCGGGCCGTTGATCCCGTCCACCAGCAGTTCTCTGCCGAAGGTCCAGGTCACGGGCGCGTCGCCGGGAAGGTGGAACGTCATGCGCACCGCATAGGGATCTCGGGTCTCGTAACGGAGTTCCACCGTGATTCGGAAGGAGAGCTCCTCGGAGACGAGGAAACTCATCAGGACCTCGGCCTGAACCGACTCGCGCATCATGTACTCCGCAGTAGATGAAGCAGTTGTGAAAGGACACCCTGCTACAAGCTCTGATCAAAACGGCCAGGAATGATCCCCATGACCCTCTTGACGCAATCGTCCTGGACGCGTTAACGGATCACAAGGAGTGATTTTTCAGATACTGATAGAGAATGCGAACGAACTGAAGAGTCTTCCAATGTCGTTGCGCAGCCGATCCACTGCGGGCAACAGTCGATCTTGCAGGTGAAGCGGCAGAGAAATGGCCATCGCGGCCGCTGTGGACCCCGCCGTGATGGGAATTGCCGCACAGACCGTGCCGAGCGCGTACTCCTGACGCTCCACCAGGGGTTCCATTCGCCCCATGGAGCCCAACCGCTCCAAGAGCATGCGGCGGTTACGCACCGTATACGGCGTGATGGCCTGGACCGGATGGCGGCTGAGGTGGTCTTGACGACTCTTTTCGTCCAATTGACTCAGCAGACACTGCCCGATGGCATGCGCGTGACCGGTCTCCCGGAAATCGGCCCACTCGTCGACGGCGGGGGCGGTGGGGGTGTCGGCAACCGCCACGAGTTCGATCTCGCCGTCGCGGTAGATCGCGAAGTACACGGGCACACCGATGGCATCGCGCCAATGCGCCAACGCGTCCTCGATCGTGGTGCGACGATTCTGCGCGGTCTGTCCCCCGGCCAGTCGGCCCGCCGCGTCCCCGAACACGAACACACCCTTCTCACGGCGCAGATAGCCCTCGTGAGTCAGAGTGCGGAGAAGGTGATAGGCGGTGGGAAGAGGGAGCCCCGCCTCGCGCGCGAGCTGTTTGGCGGGGGCACCGTCCTCATGGGAGCCGACGGCCTCCATGAGTCGCAGAGCCCGCTGGACCGAGCCGATCAGGGTAGGGGCAGAGGTCTGTGGAGCCGTGGCCAAAGGTCACCCCCAAGGCGTGTCGACGGGTGCGACACACCCGCCCGCAGGGGCCGCCCCCGCGCGCCCGCCGCGTCCCGTGGCCCGGGGTGAGGACCTGCCAGGACCGTCGTGCAACCACTGATCAGGGCAAGTGTCGACGCCCTGGACCAGGGCGGCAGAGCCGTTTCACTCTATTAGGAGCCCCGGTTCCCCCACGCCGTTTCTCCTGGGGCTTCCCTCGGCCGGGCTAACGCCCGCACGCACAGCCCGTCGCGCGCAGCCCAGCCCTCGACTCGGCCGCTACCAGTCGCTGCGGGAGGACGACGACGACATGAACTTCCGTACGACGTAGATCAGTCCGCCGACCAGAGCCGCGAAGACCAGGACCTTGAAGAGCAACCCGATGACGAAACCGACCACGCTGGCGATCATTCCGCCGAACACGACCAGCGCGATGACGGGTATGGCGACCCACTTCACCCACCAGGGCATCCCCGCGAGAATCTCCTTTACCGCCATTGTCCTTACCTCGTCTCCATGAGTCTTCGAGTGCTCCGCCCGGTTGTTCCGTAGCGAACACTCACGATGCTAGGGGCGGCAGGGGGCCGGCGGGGGCCTCGCAGCCCTTGATCTCCCCTGACGCGACCCCTAGGGACTCGGGCGCTTCGACCCTCAGCTCTCGGGCGGCGAGAAGACCACCATCACCCGGAGATCCTCCGTGACGTGGTGGAACTTGTGCGGCACACCGGCCGGTACGTACACCACGCTGCCCCGCCCCACCTGCGTCGTCTCCGTCCCCACCGTGATCGAGGCCCGGCCGCTGATGACGAGGTACACCTCGTCCTCGGTGTGCGGCTGCTGCGGGTCGAGCTCGCCCGCGTTCAGCGCGTAGAGACCCGCCGACATATTGCGCTCACGCAGGAACTGCAGATAAGCGCCCTTGTTGGCGGCGCGCTCCGCCTCCAGCTCGTCCAGTCGGAATGCCTTCATCGTCCGTCCGCCCCCTGCACTTGGCCCGATCATGTCTGCCACGATCAGACACATGATGAATTTCGTAGTCAAGACGATCGCCAACGCGGCAGCCCTGTTGGTGGCGATCTGGCTCCTCGACGACATCACCCTGACCGGTGACAGCACCGGCAAGAAGGCGCTGACGCTCATCCTCGTCGCCCTCGTCTTCGGCCTGGTCAACTTCCTCGTCAAGCCGCTCGTGAAGCTGCTCACGCTGCCGCTGTTCATCCTCACGCTCGGGCTGATCACTCTCGTGATCAACGCCCTGATGCTGCTGCTCACCTCCTGGCTCGCCGACAAGCTCGACCTGAGCTTCCACGTCGAGGGCTTCTGGACCGCGGTGCTCGGTGGCCTGATCATTTCGATCGTCTCGTGGGCGCTGAACGTCGTACTCCCCGACTCCAAGGACTGATCCGCATGACCATCGGAGACGGCACCCGGGCCGTCCGGGCCGGGCTGCCCGAGGCCCTCAAGTATGAGCCGACGCTGCCCGGGCCGGTGTTCGCCGCCCACTTCCATCTGCCCGGCGACCCGACGGGGCCCTACACCTACGGCCGTGACGAGAACCCGACCTGGACCCATCTCGAACGCGCCATCAGCGAGCTGGAGGCCCCTGGTACGTCACCGGGGGAGCCGTCGGCGCAGGCAGGCGTCGAGACGGTCACCTTCGCCTCGGGTATGGCTGCGATCTCCGGGGTCCTCTTCTCGCAGCTGCGGGCCGGCGACGCGGTCGTCCTGCCGTCCGACGGCTATCAGGCGCTTCCCCTGGTGCGCGAGCGCCTGGAGGCGTACGGAGTCGAGGTCCGCACCGCGCCGACAGGCGGTGACGCGCAGCTGGAGGTCCTGGACGGTGCCCGGCTCCTGTGGATCGAGACGCCGTCCAACCCCGGTCTCGACGTCTGCGACATCCGGCGGTTGGCCCGTGTGGCGCATGAGGCCGGCGCACTGGTCGCGGTCGACAACACCCTGGCCACCCCCCTCGGACAGCGGCCACTGGACCTGGGCGCGGACTTCTCGGTGGCGAGCGACACCAAGGGCATGACGGGGCACGGCGACATCCTCCTGGGCCATGTCAGCGGCCGTGATCCGCTGCGCATGGCGGAGGTACGGCGCTGGCGCAAGGTCGTCGGCGCGATCCCCGGCCCGATGGAGGCCTGGCTGGCACACCGCTCGCTGGCCACCCTCCAACTCCGCGTCGACCGGCAGTGCGGGACCGCGCTGACCCTCGCCGAGGCGCTGGGGGAGCGCGCGGACGTGTCCGGCCTGCGCTACCCGGGCCTGCAGGACGACCCCTCCCACAAGGTGGCCTCGGGGCAGATGCGGCGCTTCGGCTCCGTGGTCTCCTTCGTCCTGGCGGACCGCGGAAGGGCGGAGCGGTTCCTGGACGGTCTTCGGCTCGTGGACGACGCGACCAGCTTCGGAGGAGTGCGCTCCACCGCCGAGCGGCGCGGGCGCTGGGGCGGCGACGCCGTACCGGAGGGCTTCATCCGCTTCTCGGTCGGAGCGGAGGATCCGGAAGATCTGGTGGCCGACGTGCTGCGGGCTCTCGACGAGGCCCGGGGATAGGAAGCCGGACAGGCGGAAGGGACGGTCCGAGCCTCCCCCCTCATGGCTCGGACCGTCCCTGGCTGTCGGCGCGGACATCCGCCTGACCAAGGCTAGTTGACTGTGCGTCAGTGTCCAATCACGGTAGCGACAGAGACCTATCGACTTATTTATAGTTGGACGTCCTGAGGCGTCGTCAGTCGTCAGACCGTGGAGCCAGGAGAGGGGCGGGCATGGATCTGGCCCTGCTGCGCACGTTCATCACGGTGCACCGGGCCGGCTCCTTCACCAGGGCCGCCGCGCTCCTCGGTCTCTCCCAGCCGGCCGTCACCAGCCAGATACGAACCCTGGAACGGCAGCTGGGCCGCCCGCTCTTCCTCCGCCGCGCCCGCGGCGTCACCCCCACCACGATCGGCGACGAACTCGCGCACCGGGCCGCGCCCCACCTGGACGCCCTCGTCGAAATCGCGGAAGCGGGAGCCGACGAGAGCGGTGTCCGCACCCTGCATCTGGCCGGGCCCCCAGAATTCACCTCCGTACGCGCCCTGCCCGCGCTCACTCCTCTGATCTCCCAGGGCCTGGCGTTACGAGCCTCCTTCCTCGGCAACGCCGAGGAGGCCCTTGAAGGGCTCGCCGCCGGGCACCACGACCTGGCCATCGCCACGGCGCGGCCCCGCGGTGGGCTTCTGACCGCGACGCCGCTCTGCGACGAGGAGCACGTCCTGGTCGCCTCGCCTCGTTGGGCCGCCCGGCTCGCCCCCGGCGTGCTGCTGCGCAGAGGCGCCGTCGTGCTGGAGCAGCTGCCCGTGGTCGAGGTGCACGAGTCGCTCCCCTTCGTCGCCCGCTACTGGGCCGCGGTCTTCGAGAGCAAGCCCGCTGCCGCCGCCACCGTCGTCGCCCCCGACCTGCGGGCCGTCCTGGAGTCCGCGGCCTCGGGCGCAGGTCTCGCGGTACTGCCCCGCTATCTGTGCGAGGAAGCGTTGGAGAGGGGGCGCGTGGTGGCCCTGCTCGATCCGCCGGTCCCGCCCCTGCGCACCTATTTTCTGGTCGTTCGCACAGGAACGCTGGCCCTGCCGCATATTGCACGGGCACATGAGTGGCTGCTGCGCGCGGCGGCCGACTGGTGAGGGCCGAGTGGGTTTCAGACGGCGTTCCACGGGCCATTTTCTTGCCATGACCGAACGTCCAGTGGTCAAGCGCACCGCCCGTGCCATCCTCCTCGACGGCAACGACCTCATCCTGATCAAGCGCACCAAGCCGGGGGTCGATCCGTACTGGATCACGCCGGGCGGCGGAGTCGAGCCCGAGGACGCGACCGTCGTCGACGCCCTCCACCGCGAAGTCCACGAAGAGCTGGGTGCCAAGATCACCGACGTGGTGCCGTGCTTCGTCGACACCGTCGAGCACATCGTGGACGGTGGCGTGTCGGGCGTGAAGGTGCAGCACTTCTTCGTCTGCAGGCTCGAATCGATGGACGAGTCGCTGCGGCACGGTCCCGAGATCGAGGAGCCCTGCGGCGAGTACGAGATCGTTCGCGTGCCCTTTAGTCGCGTCGGCATCGCGGCCGTCCACCTCGTGCCGCTGTCCCTGCGTCACTACCTCGACGGGAACATCGAGGGCGTGCGCGCGATGCACGCCCCCGACCTGGGCTAATCCGCCGCAGCCACGAGCTCTTCGAGGGAGTCGTGGCGGATCCGGTCCGACGGCATCCCGATGCCCCTGAGCGCGTCGACCCCGCTGCGGATCATGCCGGCCGGGCCGGAGAGGTACGCGTCGAACTCGTCCCACGGACCGAACTCGCGCACGGCGTGCGGAAGCTGCCCCTGGTGCGCCCGGTCGTCTATCACCGTGCGCACGGCGAGCCAGGGGTGCGCCTGCTGGAGGCGGAGCATCGTGTCGATGTCGTAGAGGTCGTGATCGCTTCGTGCTCCGTAGAACACCTCGACGGGGCGCCGCTCACCATGCTCGGCGACGTCCTCGACCAGCGCCTTGATGGGCGCGATACCGGTGCCGCCGCCCAGACAGAGCAGCCCGTTGTCGGTCGAGTGGTCCACGGTCATCGATCCGGCGGGCGGTCCCAGGCGCAGGGTGTCCCCGGGGCGGGCGTGGTGCACCAGCGCGTTGGAGACCCAGCCGGCGGGGACCGCCTTGACGTGGAAGGACAGCAGCCCGTCGGGGCGCGGCGCCGATGCGAAGGAGTAGTTCCGCCAGACCCTGGGCCACCAGGGGGTTTCCAGCGTCGTGTACTGGCCGGCCAGGAAGGGATACGGCTGGTCGGGCCGGACGGTGACGACGGCGATGTCGGGCGTCCGCAGATCGTGCGAGACGACCTCGGCGTGCCACCAGGCGGGAGCGTGCCGCTCGTTCTCCGCGGCGGCGTCGATCATGATCTGGGAAATGGTCGTGTACGTACGGATCCAGGCGGCCTCGGTCTCCTCGTCCCAGGTGCTCGTCGCATACCGGGTGAGTGAGCCGATGAGAGCCTCGCCGACCGCAGGATAGTGCGAGGGCTGCGTACCGTACTTGCGATGACCACGGCCCAGGTGCTCGAGGTACTGGGTCAGCACAGGAGCGTTGTCCATGTGCTCGGCGGCGGTCAGCAACGCCTTGAGAAGCCGGTCGCGCTGGGCGTCCATGGCGGCCGGGAAGAGGGACCGCAGCTCGGGGTGGCGGACGAAGAGCAGCGCGTAGAAGTACGAGGTGACCTTGTCGGCCACGGGGGCGACCTCGGCGAGCGTGCGCCGGATGAGGATCGCGTCGGGAGAACCGATCTCGACGGGGCGCGGCTCGGCGCGGGGCCCGGCCTGCGGCGGCTGAGGTTCGGTGCGGGGCGGCTGGGGCGCGGCGTGGGGCGGCTGGGGCTGGGTCCCCGACGCCTGCGGTTCGACCGGCATGGGCTGGGGCTCTGCCTCGCGGCGGGGCTCACCGTGGGGCGCGCTCCCGTGCTCGGGAGCGCCCTGTCTGGGAATGTCGGGTGCGGGAGTCCCTCGGTCCGCGACGGTCCCCACCGGCCGTATGGCAGTGAAGGCACGACGCGGGGTGGCTATCCGGGGCGGGGTGTCCTGAGCCTCCCCCTCCGCCGCCTGGGGCGGCTTTCGCGGAGTGAACCAGCCGCTCGGGCTGGTGGTGCTGCCACTGGCGCTCGCGCTGCTCGCACCGTCGCTGTTACTGCCGTTGCCGTGATTGTTGTCGAGAGTGCCGTTGTCGGCCGACGTGGTGGTCGGAGCGTCCATCGTGTGCCTCGCCTCGAACATCTTTAAGTCGGACCGTTTGTGACAGTGCCCAGGCCTGCCGTCTTCGCAGCATGCCATTCCGGGCCTTCGCATCGGACAGAAAGCGGAGATCCCGGGCATTCGCACCCGCATTCCCGTTAAGCTGCCTGCCCTCCATGTCTCTGTCCAGAGCGTCCGGACATATGCCGGTCGTGTGCCTGATGAGTTACCGGTCAGTTCGGACCAGGCCGTAGGCCTCTCGCGCATCGCCCCCGGCATAAGCATGCGTGGCCAGCCCGGACACATGATGGTCTGCATTCACCGCGACCGCTACAGGGACCGCCGCGAAGAGCTCCGCGTCGGACATGGAATCACCGTATGCAACACAGTCGTCCAGACTCACCCCAAATTCTGCACACAGCCGCTCCGCGATCTTCACTTTCGCAGCGGCGTTGAGAATACCGGCCCGATTCACAGGCTGAGTGAAGGGGACAGCCGGCCAGCGGGACCCGTGAGCGGCATGCGCGCCCCAGGTCAGCAGTCGCTCCACGAAGAAATCCGGCGACAGCGAGACGACCGCGCAGTAGTCGCCGGCAGCCTCGATGTCGGCCCACACCTCGCGGATGCCCTCGAGCCAGGGCGCGCCGTCAAAAGCCGCCGCGACATGCGCCTCGGTCAGCTCCGCCCACAGTTCTCTGGCCTGCTCGGCGAAGTCGGCCGGATGCAGTCCCTCCAAGAGGAAGGCACGCTCCAGCTCGGCAATCTCCGCACTCACGCCGAGTTGCCGGGAGATCTCCACGGCGGCCGCGGATCCACGGATCAGTGTGCCGTCGAGATCGAAGAGATGAAGTCTGGGAGAGATCGCCATGTACGCCGAGGCTAGTACGTGGGGTTACTCCCCCGGTCGGACGCCGGATGAGGCAGTCGCACGGGACGGTGTTTCACGTGAAACAACTCCCGCGTCCCGCCCGCCGGGCCCTCCTCGTTGTCCATGTCGCCGTCTCCGTGAGCTGGCTGGGGCTCGCTCTGGGCCTTCTCACGCTCGGGATCACGGCGTACACGACCAAAGACGCCTCCCTGACGGAGGCGGTCTACCGCGCCATGAAGGTCTTCGGGGACTGGCTGCTCGCGCCGATCGCCCTGGCGACCCTGCTCAGCGGTCTCGTTCTGTCGCTCGGCACGCCGTGGGGTCTCGCACGCCACCGCTGGGTCTGGATCAAGTTCTGGCTGACGCTGATTACTGCGGCCGCGACTGTCTTCGCTCTGCGGCCGGAGATCAACGACGCTGCGGCTTCCGGAGTGCCCGACGCCAGCCTGATCGCTGCCCCTTCTGTCTCCACGACCGCCTATCTCTTCATGACCGTGATCTCGGTGCTCAAGCCCTGGGGGCTGACCCGGCGGGGACGGCGCCAGCGTGCCCTGGCAACCGCGCGTAAAACAGTGGACGGGCGATCTCCGCGTCAGCCAGCCTGACCTTCATGCCGACACCCTCTCCCGCCCCGTACGACCTCCCGATCAGGCGTCTGTCCCTGGACGACCTCACCGCTTGCGCCGACCTCTCCGAAAACCGCGGATGGCCGCGCGAAGAGCACAAGTGGGGCCTGCTTCTCGCTGCCGGCACCGGCTACGGCATCGACGATCCCTCGGGCAAAGGTCTCGTCACCGCGTGCGTGGTCACGTCCTACGGCGCGGGCACGGGCCCCGAAGCCGGCCTCGGCCTCGGCGCCGTGGGTATGGTCCTGGTCGCCGAGCGGTACGCACGCCAGGGCATCGGACGACGGCTGATGCGGCATGTGGTGGGCGAGGCGGGCGACACCCCGCTCACCCTTCACGCCACCCCGGCCGGCCGCCCGCTCTACGAGGACCTGGGTTTCACGGTGACCGGGCGGGCCGAAATGGTCTGTGGTCACTTCGGCTTCTCGGTGCCTGCCCCTGCCATCCCCACCCGCCCTGCGACCGCGGAGGACCTCCCGGCCATCCTGCGTCTGGATGCGGAAGTCTTCGGCCTCGACCGGACCCCTATGATCGCTCGCCTCCCCGCCTTCGCCGACCAGCTCCGTGTGGCCGAGGAGCACGGCGAGATCATCGGCTACACGGCGGCATGGCCCAACATGGACACCCATGTCGTCGGTCCTCTGATCGCACGCGACACTGCCACGGCGCAGGCTCTGGTGGCCTCCCTCGCCGAGAACACCGACCGACCGCTACGGACGGATGTCGATGTCCGCCACGAGAACCTGCTGACATGGTTGAAGGCGAACGGCCTGGAGCCGATCGCCTTCAACGCGGTGATGACCTACGCGATCCCCGGTCTCCCCGGGGACTGGACCCGCCGCTTCGCCCCCCTGACGGTGGCGGCCGGCTGACGGTTCACCGGACCAGCGATTCCACCGCCGCCGTGGCGAAGTCGTGGTCTTGATGCGGGGCGCCGCCGCCGACGCCGATGGCACCTATGAGACGGCCGTCGCGGTGTACCGGTACGCCGCCGGCGATGAACAGGAGCGGGCGGTCGAGGGCCGTTGGCAGCGTGTGGAAGAGGCCGCCGGGCTGGACCAGCTCGACCAGGTCCGCGGTGGGAGCGTTCAGCTGAAGGGCGGTGAACGCCTTGCGGGTACTCGTCTCGCCCGCGATGAGCACGGCCCGGTCGTCGCGGCGGAAGGCCAGCGGATGGCCGCCCGCGTCCACGACGGAGATGGCGACCGTGACCCCCTCCGCTTCGGCGGCGGCTCGGGCTGCCTCGACGAGTGCCTCGGCGTCCTGGGTGGTCAGCGGGGCAAGGGCCGTGGGGGCGGTGGTGCTCATGAGAACTCCTTGGTGCTGCGGTTCAGCGTGGTGAGGGGAAGGGGCTGGGGTCAGCGCCGGGCGGCGCCCACGGCCGCCGGGACCGAGGCCGAACCGGCCACGACCCTGCTGTCGCGCCGGGCGTCGCGGCGCTCCAGCGCGCTGGACAGGACAGCGAGGGCCAGGGCCGAGACGGCAAGGACCGCGCCCACCCAGTTCGGGGCGGTGATACCGAGGCCGGCGGCGATCACCATGCCGCCGAGCCAGGCGGCGAGGGCGTTGCCGAGGTTGAAGGCACCGATGTTGACGGCGGAGGCAAGCGTGGGGGCGCCGGAGGCCTGGTCCAGGACGCGCTTCTGGAGCGGCGGCACGGTGGCGAAGCCCAGAGCGCCGATGAGCACGATGGTGATGGCTGCGGCGAACTGGTTGTGGGCGGTGACCGTGAACAGACCCAGTACGAGCGCGAGCGCGCCGAGGGACACATAGAGCAGCGGCATGAGCGCGCGGTCGGCGAACTTGCCGCCGATCAGGTTGCCGCCCACCATGCCCAGGCCGAAGAGGACCAACAGCCAGGTGACGGACGAGTCTGCGAAGCCGGCGGCCTCGGTCATCATCGGCGTGATGTAGGTGACGGCGGCGAACACGCCGCCGAAGCCCAGCACGGTCATGGCCATCGCCAGCAGCACCTGGACGTTCTTGAACGCGGCCAGCTCATGGCGGAGGCGGACGCCTTCCGGCTTGGGCTGCTCGGGGATCAGCTTGGCGACGCCCACGAGGCCGAGAACACCCAGTCCGGCGACGATGAGGAACGTGGCCCGCCACCCGGCGCTCTGGCCGATGAAGGTGCCGAGCGGTACACCGACGACATTGGCCACGGTCAGACCGGTGAACATCATCGCGATGGCGCCGGCCTTCTTCTCGGGTGCGACCAGGTCGGCGGCCACGACGGAGCCGATGCCGAAGAACGCGCCGTGCGCGAGCGAGGCAACGACCCGGCCCGCCAGCATCAGTCCGAAGGACGGGGCGATGGCGGAGAGCACATTGCCCGCGATGAACAGGCCCATCAGCAGCATGAGCATCCGCTTGCGGGAGACCCGTGTGCCCAGCACCGTCATCAGCGGGGCCCCGAGGACGACCCCGAGGGCATACCCCGTGACCAGGTATCCGGCGGTCGGAATGGAGACCTGGAAGTCGTCGGCAACGTCGGGGAGTAGCCCCATGATCACGAATTCGGTGGTTCCGATACCGAATGCCCCGATGGCGAGAGCGAGGAGCGCGAGTGGCATGGGTTTCACCTTCCCAGAAGATTGCGCTTGCGCCTTACGAGCGTCCACAATAATTGCAGGCGCTGGTTGATTGCAAACGCGGGCTATTGCGCTCGTCGTCTATCCTGGGTGACAAGCCGCTCCGGGACAGAGGAGAGACCATGACAGCGACCGACCCGGCACTCACCGCCCTCTCGCAGGGGTGGTGCGCGCTCTCTCTTCTCCACGGGAAGATCGAGGCTCACATCGAGCGGGCGCTGGAGGCCGAGCACGGCCTGAGCATGCGTGAGTACTCGCTTCTGGATGTCCTCAGCCGCCAGCACAGCGGTCCGGGTGGGCACCTCCAGATGAAGCAGGTGGCCGACGCCGTCGTCCTCAGCCAGAGCGCCACGACGCGCCTGGTCACCCGCCTCGAAGACCGGGGTCTGCTTACCCGCTACCTCTGCGACACCGACCGGCGCGGCATCTACACCGACGTCACAGAGGCCGGCCTGGCGCTGCTCGCACAGGCCCGGCCCACCAATGACGCCGCTCTTCGAGAGGCCCTGGACACTGCCGCGCAAAACCCTGAGCTGGCTCCCCTGGTCAAGGTCGTCGAGGAGCTCCATGTCCCGGCGTAGCGCTGCGGCGTAGCCTGCGGAGCATGAGCGATCTTGACATCAGGCCCGCAGCCTCCAGCGACGTCCCGGCGATCGTGGCCATGCTGGCCAACGATCCCCTGGGCGCCAAGCGCGAGTCGCCGGACGACCTCTCCCCGTACACCAGCGCCTTCGAGCGACTGGAGCAGGACCCGAACCAGCATCTGGTCGTCGCCGTGCGGCAAGAGCGGGTCGTCGGCACGCTGCAATTGACGATCATTCCGGGGCTGTCCCACCGCGGTTCCACCCGGGGGCTCATCGAAGGCGTTCGCATCCATGCCGACGAGCGCGGCGGGGGCCTGGGAACCGAGCTGATCGAGTGGGCTGTCGCCGAGTCCCGGCGGCAGAATTGCCGGCTCGTTCAGCTGACGTCCGACGCCACTCGCACCGACGCCCGCCGCTTCTACGAGCGGCTCGGTTTCGTGGCGTCGCATGTGGGTTTCAAGCTCGCTCTCTGATCCTGCTGATCCTGCGCGGCTCCCTTGCGACTGAGCGCTCGATGAGTGCCCCGGGCGCCGAGGAGTGCCCTCGGCGGCCGGTTTCACGTGAAACACAGCCTCCAGGCGCCTAGAGGCCGCGCCAACCGCCCTCGTCCACTCCGCCGGGCGCGGCACCCCCCTGCTCGTACGGCTCACGCGTGAAGACGAACGACGCCAGGTCGAGGTGACTCACTGATCCGTCCTCTCGCCGCACCACCGAGAGCGTCTCGCCCGCGTAGTAGCCGTCCAGCCCTACCCAGGTGCCATCCGGTCGCGCCCGGAAACGCGCACGCCGACCGTTGCCCCGCAGTGGCTCCAGCGCCACGCCCCCCTCGCCGGTGAGCCGCAGCCCATAGGCGTACGTCCCCCAGTACCAGGGCCCGGTGAGCTCCAGCAGGTCCGTGTCCACGGTCGGAAGCGGGCGCCACGGCTCCGGGAAACGGGGCTCCGCATCCGCCACGATCCGTACGAGATCGGCGGCGATGGTCCCGGTCAGAGGCCCTGAGGTCGCATTGGCCAGCGCGACTGCCGCCACGCCGTCCTCCACGCTCACCCAGAGGCCCGCCACGAAGCCCGGCAGCGAACCGGTGTGCCCGATCAGCGTGCGACCCTTCACCCGGACGATCTGCAGGCCGAAGCCGTAGGCGGCGTCCCAGTCCCCCGCCTCGGACGGCGTCGACGGAGTCCGCATCTCCCGAACGGACTGAGCACTCAGAACGCGATCGTCTCCCCCCGCGAGAAACAGCGCGAATCGGCAGAGGTCCTCGGCCGTCGACCACAACTGGCCGGCCGGGGCCATCCGTCCAAGGTCCTCGGTCGGCTCCGGGAGCATCACATCGGCCCACGGATGTACGGCCCAGCCACCGGCATGAGGGGCCACCGGCTGCGTACTCGTCCGGCTCAGACCGAGCGGCTCCAGGATCTCGGCGCGCAACGCCTCCTCCCAGGACCTTCCTCGGACTGCTTCGACGAGCGAACCGAGCAGCGTGTAGCCGGGATTGGAGTAGTGGTGGCGGCGCCCCACGGCATGGATCAGGGGCCGCTCCCCGAGCACATCGGCAAGTTCGGGTCGCAGCGTACCGGGGGTCCGCTCCCACCAAGGAGCAGGGGTCTCGGCAGCCAACCCCGCACTGTGTCCCAGGAGTTGAGCGATGGTCACCTCGCCGACGCCAGTCCCCGGCAGATGCTTCTCCAGCGGATCACCGAGATCCAGCAGCCCCTCGTCACGCAGCCGCAGCACCAGAACGGCGGTGAACGTCTTGGTGATGGATCCGATCCGGTACTGCGTGTCGGCGTCCGGCGCATGACCGTCCACACAACTGCGCGATCCTGACCAGACGGTCCGTCCGTCCCTGGCCACCGCACCGACGACCGAGGGAGCTCGACCATCGCTCTGGGCGGTGGCGACACGGTGCAGAAGGGCCCGTTCCGTGCTGGGCAGAAGTGCTTCGAAGGGTGAAGTCATGGACCAGATCTATCGGCACGCCCCTCTTCCGTCGACCGCTTTTCGCGCGACACCCGCGATCCACCAGGGGCGAGCGAGTACGTTCGCCGTTCGCGCACCGATGAGTTTCCCGCGCCGCGCCGGTCTGTACGCGTGAGACCGACTCACGGAAGGCTGGCGCCATGAGGAAACTGATCTACGGCATGAACCTGACCCTGGACGGCTACATCGCCGCGCCCGGCGACGACATCGGCTGGAGCGTGCCGAGCGACGAGCTGTTCCAGTTTTGGTCCGACCAGTTGGAGGCGACCGACCTGTCGCTGTACGGGCGCAAGCTGTGGCAGACGATGAGCTCCTACTGGCCGACCGGCGACCAGCAGCCCAACGCCACCCCTGCGGAGATCGAGTTCGCGCGCCGCTGGCGGGACATGTCGAAGGTGGTGTTCTCCTCGACGATCGACAAGGTCGACTGGAACACCCGCCTGGTCACCGGCGACGCGGTCGCCGAGATCACCCGGCTCAAGGCCGAGGACGGCGGCCCGATGGACATCGGCGGCGCGACGCTCGCCGGGGCGGCCATGCGGGCCGGGCTGATTGACGAGTACGTGCTGGCCACCGCGCCGGTCCTGGTGGGCGGCGGCACGCCGTTCTTCACCGCGCTGGACAGCTGGGTGAACCTGAACCTGGTGGAGACGCGGACGCTTCCCTGCGGAGTGATCCTGACCAGGTACGAGACGAGGCGCTGAGCGGGGGCCATATGCCCGGCCCGTGACACCGGAGGAGCTGGCCCGGTTGCGCCGGCGCGCGACCTCATGGACCCGAGTACGCGAAGCCGCTCGACGTGCCCGCGTGGCCCGCGCCGCGCTGATGTCGCCCTCGCGCTTCTCCGGCCAGTTCCGCGCCCTAAAGGGTGAACGCCTCTGCCCCGTCTCATCGAGCACGTCATCTGGGTACTCCCTGACCTGCGAGGTGTCAGGTCTGGGTGAGACTCGGGTCGAGGCCGGGAAGCCATGAGGTCGGGGACCGGATCCGAAGGGATCGGATGTCTCATGGATCATGGCGGGTGTGTGGGCCCTGAACTGTGGTGTGCCAGTTCGGCTGAGACGCCATCGGTGTGACTCTCACCGAGCATGGCAGTTTCGGGGCGTGGTTCAGCTCCAGTAGGTGTCGCTGGCGGCTGTCTCCTCCCACGTTTGGAGCTTCAGCTGCTGTCTGCAGGAGGTGGCGGCTTTCGTCGCCCAGTCCCGGAAGGCTTCGGGGTCCTCTGCCAGGGCGTGCAGCTGCCGCGCGGACTCCTGAGCTTGGACCATCCAAGGCGCGAAGGCGTCCTCGCCCAGGACCTGGTCCAGGCGTCGCCGAGCGGTGGAGGTATCACCGGTCAGTCCGGCGGCGATCCCGGCGTGGTAGTTGTCCCAGAAGTAGCCGGGGCGAGGTTTCTGCGAGTTCAGGAAGTCGGCGGTGGACGGCAGATCAATGAACCTGTCCCGGTTTTCCCGCGCGAGGTCGGCGGCTCGCCGCGCGAGGTTTTGCGCGTCGAGGGCGAACTGGGTGGGATTCACGAACCGCTCGAATCCGGACTCGCGGCCGCCGACGTCGAATGCCAGATGATCCCTGTCCTGCCACAACCACATCACGCCGACGTTCAGATAGCTGCCTTCGTTCCGGCCGGGCTGGAACTCGACGATGCCCAGCCACCATCCGTGGTCGTCGATCCACGTTCGCGACCTTCCGCGCTGCTGAAGACCGAGGGGCCGGAGCGCCTCGCGGGCTGCTGCCGTGACCAGGCGGGGGGCGGTGGGTGTGGCTGCCATGCCGATCATTGTCCGCTGCCTTGTCGTGCGGGTTCTCCGGGCCAGTCCGCGGTGAGGCCAGACGGAAGTACGCGAGCTTCGATCGCCAGGCGGCGTGCGACTTCGGAATGCAGGTCGTCGCGCTCGCGCCAGTGAGACGAGGCGAACAGGCCGGTCAGGGCAACGGTTTCGGGGGCAGGTGGCGAATTCGATGCGATCCTCGGTGGGGCGGTGGGGGTCTCCGTAGGGGTCCTCGGCGATGGTGTCTAGGCGTCGTGTCCAGCGCTGCCGGATAGTGAGTGGCTCAGACGCTCGGAACCAATTCGCTGTGATCGTGCGGGCGCGCAGGTAGTTCAGGGCATGAGACTGTGCCGCGAAATCTGAGACCCTACACGCTCATGATCATGTCTGGGCCATGTCCACGAAACGGGAGTAGTGGCCCTGGAAGGCCACCGTGATCGTCGCCGTGGGGCCATTTCGGTGCTTCGCCACGATCAGGTCCGCCTCGCCCGCCCGCGGGGACTCCTTCTCGTACGCGTCCTCACGGTGCAGCAGGATCACCATGTCCGCGTCCTGCTCGATGGAGCCGGACTCACGCAGGTCCGAGACCATCGGCTTCTTGTCCGTGCGCTGTTCCGGTCCACGGTTCAGCTGGGACAGCGCGATCACCGGAAGCTCCAGCTCCTTGGCCAGCAGCTTGAGGTTTCGCGACATGTCCGAGACTTCCTGCTGGCGGCTCTCGGCACGCTTCGAACCGCCGGACTGCATCAGCTGGAGATAGTCGATGACCACCAGCTTCAGATTGTTCCGCTGCTTGAGGCGGCGGCACTTGGCACGGATCTCCATCATCGACAGGTTGGGCGAGTCGTCGATGTACAGCGGGGCCTGGGAGACGTCCGGCATCCGACGCGCCAACCGCGTCCAGTCCTCGTCCGTCATCGTCCCCGAGCGCATGTGGTGGAGCGCCACGCGGGCCTCCGCCGACAGCAGGCGCATCGCGATCTCGTTGCGGCCCATTTCGAGGGAGAAGATCACGCTCGGCAGGTTGTTCTTGATCGAGCACGCCCGGGCGAAGTCGAGCGCCAGCGTCGACTTACCCATGGCGGGGCGGGCCGCGATCACGATCATCTGGCCCGGGTGCAGACCGTTGGTCAGAGAGTCGAAGTCGGTGAATCCGGTCGGCACACCCGTCATCTCACCGCTGCGGGAGCCGATCGCCTCGATCTCGTCGAGCGCGCCCTCCATGATGTCGCCGAGCGGCAGATAGTCCTCGCTGGTGCGCTGCTCGGTGACCGCGTAGATCTCCGCCTGCGCCGAGTTCACGATCTCGTCGACGTCGCCGTCGGCGGCGTATCCCATTTGTGTGATCTTGGTGCCGGCTTCCACCAGGCGCCGGAGCACCGCCCGCTCGTGGACGATCTCCGCGTAGTACGACGCGTTCGCTGCCGTCGGCACCGACTGGACGAGCGTGTGGAGATAGGAAGCGCCGCCGACCCGGGTGATTTCCCCGCGCTTGGTCAGCTCCGCGCCCACCGTGATGGGGTCGGCCGGCTCGCCCTTGGCGTACAGATCGAGAATCGCGGTGAAGACCGTCTCGTGCGCCGGACGGTAGAAGTCATGGCCCTTGATGATCTCCACGACGTCCGCGATGGCGTCCTTGGAGAGGAGCATGCCGCCGAGCACGGACTGCTCGGCGTCGAGATCCTGCGGGGGCACCCGCTCGAAGCCGGCGGACCCGCTGTCCCACGGTCCGCTCTCGCTGCCCCGGTCATGCTGGTCGTCCCGGCCCCGCCCCCGGCCGCGACCATCGCCGGTTCGCTGACGGGCGGGCAGACGGTCTCCCGGACCGCTGTCGGCCCAGGGGTCGTCCAAGGGCTCGGGAATGCTCACCAAGCCACCTCCTCCCGTCCGCTCCGCGGACCTCACCGTGCGACTCTTTCTTACGCCACGGCTCTGACAAACGAGAGGCTCTACTCCGCTTCTGGGGCGTGGGGCGCCGGTCCACGGTAGGCCCGCGGGCACCGTCAGCCAATCTGGTTATCCACAGGCCCTGTGGATGGTGGACGGGATGCTGTGGAGAACCGCGCGGAACCTGTGCACGGACCGGGGGACAGTCATGTGGACAAACTCATAGCCGTCCTGGACCACCTCGTCTGACCTGGCGTTTTTCCGTCCACCGGCTGTGGGGGAGAAAAACTTTCCTCACCGGGCCAAGATCAGAACAAACGGCGCACAGCCGAAGCCACGCACACACCCAAGGTAAGGATCGCAGGGCGATTGCGTCTCTTACCTGTGGAAGATTAGATTGGGCACATGACACAGGCTCCCCCGACGCTCAAGGCCGCCCGGCGCCGGCACGACCGCGAGATCATCTCGCTCGCCCTGCCGGCCTTCGGCGCGCTCGTCGCCGAGCCTCTTTTCCTCATGGTCGACAGCGCCATCGTCGGCCATCTCGGCACGCCCCAGCTTGCCGGTCTTGCCATCGCGGCCGCGCTGCTGTCCACCGCGGTGAGCGTCTTCGTCTTTCTCGCCTATGCCACGACCGCCGCCGTCGCGCGCCGGGTGGGAGCCGGTGACCTCGCGGCGGCCATCAGGCAGGGCATGGACGGCATCTGGCTGGCACTGCTCCTGGGCGCCGCGGTGGTCGCCGTCACCCTTCCCGCCGCCCCCTGGCTGATCGGCCTCTTCGGTGCCTCCGACACCGCCGCTCCGTACGCCGTCACCTATCTGCGGATATCCAGTCTCGGCATCCCCGCGATGCTGGTCGTCCTGGCAGCGACCGGCGTTCTACGAGGCCTCCAAGACACCCGTACACCGCTGTACGTCGCCGTCGCAGGCTTCGCGGCCAATGGTGCGCTCAACGTCGGGCTGGTCTACGGAGCCGGCCTCGGCATAGCCGGCTCGGCCTGGGGCACGGTGATCGCCCAGTGCGGCATGGCCGCCGCCTATCTTGTGGTCGTCATCCGGGGCGCCCGGCGCCACCAGGCGTCCCTGCGCCCCGACGCGGCCGGCATACGCGCCAGTGCCCAGGCGGGCGTCCCGCTTCTGGTTCGTACGCTGTCGCTCCGCGCGGTCCTGATCATCGCCACTGCGGTCGCGGCACATCTCGGAGATGCCGAAGTCGCGGCGCACCAGATCATCCTGTCTCTGTGGAGTCTGATGGCGTTCGCCCTCGACGCGATCGCCATCGCCGGGCAGGCCATCATCGGCCGCTATCTGGGCGCGGAGGACGCCGAGGGAGCCAAGCAGGTCTGCCACCGCATGGTGCAGTGGGGTGTGGCCTCCGGTGTGGTGCTCGGAGCGCTGATCGTCATCGCCCGGCCACTCTTCATCCCGCTGTTCACCAGCGACGGGACGGTACAGGACACCCTCCTTCCCGCGCTGCTTGTGGTCGCCCTCTCCCAGCCGATCGCCGGCGTGGTGTTCGTGCTGGACGGCGTCTTGATGGGCGCGGGCGACGGACGCTATCTGGCATGGGCCATGCTGCTGACCCTGGCCGTCTTCGCCCCGGTGGCGCTGCTCATCCCCACCATGGGAGGCGGGCTCACGGCGCTCTGGTGGGCCATGACCCTGATGATGACCGTCCGGCTATTGACGCTTTGGCTGCGCTCACGATCGGGCCGCTGGGTCATCACGGGCGCCACGCGCTGAGCGATGTTTCACGTGAAACAGGCGGTTTCACGTGAAACAGACACCCTGTGAACATGCGAGAAGGGCCGCACCCGATGGGTGCGGCCCTTCTTACTGCTCTGCTGAGGACAGCGTTACGCGGCGACGACCTCGACGCCGAGCTTCGCGGCAACCTCGGGGTGCAGACGCACGGACACCTGGTGCGAGCCCAGGGTCTTGATCGGCGAACCGAGCTCGACGCGACGCTTGTCGACGTCGGGGCCGCCCGCGGACTTGATCGCCGTGGCGATGTCGGCCGGGGTCACGGAGCCGAAGAGACGGCCGGCGTCGCCGGAGCGAACGGCCAGACGCACCTTCACGCCCTCGAGCTGGGCCTTGATCTCGTTGGCCTGCTCGATGGTCGCGATCTCGTGGATCTTGCGGGCGCGGCGGATCTGCGCCACGTCCTTCTCGCCACCCTTGGTCCAGCGGATCGCGAAACCACGCGGGACCAGGTAGTTGCGAGCGTAGCCGTCCTTGACGTCGACAACGTCGCCAGCGGCACCGAGGCCGGAGACCTCGTGGGTGAGGATGATCTTCATTTTTCGGTCACCCTTCCCTTATCGCGCGGTGGACGTGTAGGGCAGCAGCGCCATCTCACGGCTGTTCTTGACGGCCGTGGCGACGTCACGCTGGTGCTGCGTGCAGTTGCCGGTCACGCGGCGGGCACGGATCTTGCCGCGGTCGGAAATGAACTTCCGCAGCATGTTCGTGTCCTTGTAGTCCACGTACGCGGTCTTGTCCTTGCAGAATGCGCAGACCTTCTTCTTCGGCTTGCGCACAGGCGGCTTCGCCATGGTGTATCTCCTGTGTGATCAAGAAGTGGGGGTACGAGCTCCCCTAGAAGGGGGGCTCGTCCGAGTAGCCGCCGCCACTGGAGCTTCCGCCCCAGTTGCCCCCGCCGCTCTGCGGCTGGCCGCCGCCGGCCGGCGCGCTGGTCGCCCACGGGTCGTCGGCGGGAGCCCCGCCGCCGGCCTGCTGACCACCACTGGGGCTTCCGCCCCAGTTGCCGCCGCCCTGCTGCTGACCGCCGCCGTAGCCACCCTGGCCGCCGCGACCGGTGGTCTTGGTGACCTTGGCCGTGGCGTTCTTGAGGCTGGGGCCGACTTCCTCGACGTCCAGCTCGTAGACCGTGCGCTTGACGCCCTCGCGGTCCTCGTAGGACCGCTGCTTCAGCCGGCCCTGCACGACGACGCGCATGCCTCGCTGAAGCGACTCGGCGACGTTCTCCGCCGCCTGACGCCAGACCGAGCAGGTGAGGAAGAGGCTCTCGCCGTCCTTCCACTCATTGGTCTGACGGTCGAAGGTGCGGGGAGTGGACGCGATACGGAACTTCGCGACCGCCGCACCGGACGGGGTGAAGCGCAGCTCGGGGTCGTCGACAAGATTGCCGACGACCGTGATGACGGTCTCGCCTGCCATTGGGTGAACCTCTCGGCGGGATTGCTTCTGGCTGCTTGCTGCTACTCGAACCCGATGACCTCTGAGCTAGGCGCTCAGTGGGTCTCGGGGCGGAGGACCTTGGTCCGGAGGACCGACTCGTTCAGGTTCATCTGGCGGTCGAGCTCCTTGACGACCGCAGGCTCGGCCTGCAGGTCGATGACCGAGTAGATGCCCTCGGGCTTCTTCTTGATCTCGTAAGCGAGACGACGACGGCCCCAGGTGTCGACCTTCTCAACCTTTCCGTTGCCCTCACGGACGACGGAGAGGAAGTTCTCGATCAGCGGGGAGACAGCGCGCTCCTCGAGATCGGGGTCGAGGATGACCATCACCTCGTAGTGACGCATGTGGAACCCACCTCCTTTGGACTCAGCGGCCACGGTCGTTCCGTGGCAGGAGGGTCGTGATGCGTAAGCAACGGTATCCGCCACCACTGACAGTCCCCCTCAGCGAGTGAGAGCTTCCGTTCTGGGCATGGGCAGACACCGGTGCAGATCGTACAGACTACCTGGCCACCGGCTTCCGGTTGAAATCCGGTGGCCAGGGGCCGCAATCTGTACACATCGGGTGCGGGTGGCGCTACGATGCGCCGCCCTCCGGCAAAGCCAGGAGGTGCCCCATGGCACAGGCAATGCGATCTCGCTCCTCCGTCTCCCTCCTCGCCACCGACGGCAAGCCTCATCCGCTCCAGGACACCCTGGTCGGTGTCGCGCTGGTGCTGGGCGCCGTCGCCTTTACCTCGGCGATGTTCCACCACCTCCACCTGCTCAGCTCCTGGGCGGGACTCCTCGGCATCATCGCCGGCGCGTACGGGCAGTTCATCTCGGTGACCACGCGAGAGCGGTTCGCGCTGATCGTCGGACTGGGCGCCTCTGCCATCGGGTTCTTCCTCGGCATGGCACACGGCGGTCTGTTCGGCGGCGTTCTGGGCTAGGCCCGAAGCGAGAGCCCGCACGCGGCCCATCGGGGCGCTCCTCGGTTCGCAGTAGGCTTCGGCGCGAGAGCCGGAGCCCCTGTATCCATGGGGACACACCTGCCGAGGAGCGCCCCGCATGAGCCTGACCCTGAGGACCATCAGCCGTGAGCAGCATCTGGCGTACATCCAGACTCTGCCCGCGGCGAGCCATTGCCAGGTCCCGGCATGGGCTGATGTGAAGACCGAGTGGCGTTCGGAGAGCCTGGGTTGGTTCGACAAGAGCGGTGAACTGGTGGGCGCGGGCCTCGTGCTGTACCGCCAGCTGCCGAAGATCAAGCGCTACCTGGCCTATCTCCCCGAGGGCCCGGTCATCAACTGGTACGCGCCCAACCTGGAGGACTGGCTCCAGCCGATGCTCGCCCACCTCAAGCAGCAGGGCGCCTTCTCCGTGAAGATGGGTCCGCCGGTGGTGATCCGGCGCTGGGACTCCGGGGCGATCAAGTCCGGTATCCAGGACCCGGATGTGAAGCGTCTGCGCGACGTCGAGGCGACGCACATCGAGCCGCGCGCCTTCGAAGTGGCCGACCGGCTGCGGAAGATGGGCTGGCAGCAGGGAGAGGACGGCGGCGCCGGCTTCGGCGACGTCCAGCCCCGCTACGTCTTCCAGGTGCCGCTGGCCAACCGCTCCCTGGACGACGTCCTCAAGGGCTTCAACCAGCTGTGGCGCCGGAACATCAAGAAGGCCGAGAAGGCCGGTGTCGAGGTCGTACAGGGTGGCTACGAGGACCTCGCCGAGTGGCAGCGGCTGTACGAGATCACCGCGGTGCGCGACCACTTCCGGCCCCGCCCTCTCTCGTACTTCCAGCGCATGTGGACGGTCCTGAACAACGAAGACCCCAACCGCATGCGGCTGTACTTCGCGCGGCACGACGGCGTGAACCTGTCCGCGGCCACGATGCTCGTCGTCGGCGGCCACGTCTGGTACTCCTACGGCGCGTCGGACAACATCGGGCGTGAGGTCCGGCCCTCGAACGCGATGCAGTGGCGGATGCTGCGCGACGCCTATGCGATGGGCGCGACGGTCTACGACCTGCGCGGCATCTCGGACTCCCTGGACGAGACGGACCACCTCTTCGGTCTGATCCAGTTCAAGGTCGGTACGGGCGGCGAGGCCGTCGAATACGTCGGCGAGTGGGACTTCCCGCTGAACAAGCTGCTGCACAAGGCGCTCGACATCTACATGTCCCGGCGCTGACGGCTCCACGCTGGCATAAGTTTCGTCCATACCTCTGATACACCGCAGCCACCAGAAAGGTTCCGGGCCGGCCATGGCGCTCTCCCTTTACGTCGACACCGCTCGCTGGCGGGCGCACCAGAAGACCGTGATCGACCAGTTCCCGGGCCTGGTGCCGGTCTGCAAGGGCAACGGCTACGGGTTCGGTCATGAGCGGCTCGCGGAGGAGGCGGCGCGCTTCGGCTCGGACATGCTCGCCGTCGGCACCACCTACGAGGCAGCCCGGATCAAGGACTGGTTCAGCGGTGATCTGCTGGTCCTGACGCCCTTCCGGCGGGGCGAGGAGCCGGTACCGCTGCCGGACCGGGTGATCCGTTCCGTGTCATCGGTCGACGGTGTGCACGCCCTGGTCGGCGCCCGCGTCGTCATCGAGTGCATGAGCTCGATGAAGCGCCACGGCGTCAGCGAGCAGGAGCTGGGGCAGCTCCAGGCGGCCATCGAGGACGTCCGGCTCGAGGGCTTCGCGCTGCACCTGCCGCTGGACCGCACGGACGGTTCCGACGCGGTGGAGGAGGTCATCGGCTGGATGGACCGGCTGCGGGCCGCACGGCTTCCGCTGCACACCATGTTCGTGAGCCACCTGCGCGCCGATGAGCAGGCACGGCTTCAGCAGCAGTTCCCGCAGACCCGTTTCCGGGCCCGGATCGGCACCCGCCTGTGGCTTGGCGACCACGAGGCGACGGAGTACCGGGGGGCCGTCCTGGACGTGACCCGGGTCGCCAAGGGCGACCGCTTCGGCTACCGCCAGCAGAAGACCGCCTCGGACGGCTGGCTGGTGGTCGTCGCCGGCGGCACGTCCCACGGCGTCGGGCTGGAGGCTCCGAAGGCCCTGCACGGGGTGATGCCCCGCGCCAAGGGGGTGGCCCGCGCCGGACTCGCGACGGTCAACAGGAACCTTTCCCCGTTCGTCTGGGCGGGCAAGCAGCGCTGGTTCGCCGAGCCCCCGCACATGCAGGTGTCGATCCTGTTCGTTCCGTCGGACGCGCAGGAGCCGAAGGTCGGGGACGAGTTGGTGGCCTATCTGCGGCACACCACGACGCAGTTCGACCGGCTCGTGGAGCGCTAGCCCCTATTCGCGTACGACGCCCCACTCCACACGGGGCCCTTCCACAGCGTGTACGGCGTGCCGTGGCGGGTGCGCGGCCCGTCCCAGTACGAAGACGTCCTCCGCGCCGTCCAGGACGCCTCCGGACGGGTCGTCGGACCCGTCCTGGCGTACACCGTCCCGTTCGGGCATCAGGATGTCGCGTACGACCACCGCGCACACGTACAACGTGCCGACCAGGTGCAGGACGATCGCGAACTGGTAGCCGTCGGTGGGCAGCCCCTGCTTGTTCCCGCTGGTCGTGAAGGCGAGGTACATCCAGATGCCGAGGAAGTACATGACCTCGCACGCCTGCCAGATCAGGAAGTCCCGCCAGCGCGGCCTGGCGAGGGCCGCGAGCGGGATGAGCCACAGTACGTACTGCGGCGAATAGACCTTGTTGGTGAGGATGAACGCCGCCACGACAAGGAACGCGAGCTGGGCGAAGCGCGGCCGCCGCGGGGCGGTGAGGGCCAGGGCGGCGATCCCCGCGCAGGCGAGGATCATCAGGACGATCGCGTACGTGTTCGCGGTCTCGGGTGCGATGGGCAGCCCGGTGCGCTGGGTGATGATCAGCCAGAACGAGCCGAAGTCCACGTTGCGTTCCTGGCTGAAGGTGTAGAACTTCTTCCAGCCCTCGGGCGCGAGCAGCATCACGGGCACATTGACGACGAGCCAGGCACCGGCAGTGCCCAGCAGCGCGGCCCCGAACTCCCGCCACTTCCAGGCCCGCCAGCACAGCAGCAGCAGTGGCCCGAGAAGCAGCACCGGATAGAGCTTGGCGGCGGTGGCGAGTCCGATGAGGATGCCGAAGGCAAGCGACCGGCCGCGTGACCACATCAGCATGGCGGCGGCCGTCAGGCCCACGGCCAGCAGGTCCCAGTTGATCGTGGCGGTGAGTGCGAGGGCCGGGGCGAGGGCGACCAGCAGCGCGTCCCAGGGCCGGTTCCGGTGCGTGCGGGCGACACAGACCGCCATGACGGCCGTGCAGATCATCAACATGCCCGCGTTGACCATCCAGTACAGCTGCTCGCGGTGCTGGAGGTCGCCGCCACCGGGGGTCAGCCAGGAGGCGACCTCCATGAAGAGACCCGTGAGGACGGGGTACTCGAGGTACTCCATGTCACCGGAGAGCCGGTCGAAGTAGGGGACCAGCCCGTCGGCGAAGCCGCGCCCGATGAAGAGGTGCGGAATGTCCGAGTAGCAGGCGTGGGTGTACTGCGAGCTGGTGCCCCGGAACCAGGCCCAGTCGTAGCAGGGGATCTTCTGCACCATGCCGAGCGCGAACATCCCGATCGCCACGAGCGCGATCACGCGCACGGGCGTGAGCGCGCCGCCGCCCAGCCGCGCCCAGCGGCCGATGGGGCCACCGATGAGTTCGCTGCCCGCGGCGGCTACGTCGTCCCGCCGGGTGGGACGCACGACCGGCCTGTCCTGGGGCGGGCTCGTCTTCTGTGGGCTCGGCATGGGAGACATCCTGCCGTACGGCGCTGTGGAAACGGCGAGGGCCGCCGCCCCGGAGTACGCACGGAGCGTACGTACCGGATGCGGCGGCCCTGGGGACGCGGGGGAGCGCTATTGGCTGCCGGTTCCGCCGAGCCACCCCGTGGTGGTGCCTTGGGTCTTACCGCCGTTGCCGTTGCCGCCGGTACTGCCACCGGTGGGCGGTGAAGGACTGGTGGTCACACCTCCGGTGGCGCCGCCGTCGGTGGTCCCCCCGGTGTCATTGCCCCCGGTGTCGTTGCCGCCATTGTCATTGCCACCGTTGTTGTTGCAGTCCCAGTCCCACACGCCACAGGAGTTGTCCGGGTCGGGCGTGGTGGACGGGGTCGTCGACGGCTTGGTCGACGGCGTCTGCGAGGGCGTCTGCGACGGGGTGGTGGACGGCGTCGGCTTAGGGCTGGGCACTCCACGGAAGATGGCCTTGGCGTTCTCCAGGTCCTCCGGCTCGGGGAACCTCATGACCTTGTCGCCCTCGAGCGCGTCCGTCATGTAGTCGTGCCAGATCTGGGACGGGAACGACGAACCGTGGATCTTGGGCTGGTCGCCCGTGCCGAACATCTCCAGGAACCCGCGGTTCTTGCTCTTCGCGTCGTCGTCGAACCGGTACATGTCGATGGCGGTCGACAGCTGCGGGGTGTAGCCGACGAACCAGGCGGACTTGTTGCCGTCCGTGGTACCCGTCTTGCCGGCGACGTCACGGCCGGGGATGGCGGCCTTGCGGCCAGTGCCCTTGGGGTTCTCCACGACGTCCCTCAGCACGTCCGTCACATTGCTCGCGACGGCGGGCGTGAAGGCCTGATCGGTCTTGTCCTCGTGCTTGTAGACCGACTTCCCGTTCTCCTTGACCTCCTTGACGGAGTACGGGTCGCGCTGCTCCCCGTTGGCGGCGAAGGTCGCGTAGGAGCCGGCCATGCGGATGGCGCTGGGGTCGGAGATACCGATGGAGAAGGACGGCACGTCGGACTTGACCAGCGAGCCCTCGAGCAGCCCGGCGTCCATGGCCGCGTGACGCACCTTGTCGATGCCGACGTCCATGCCGAGCTGTACGAAGGGGGAGTTGGCGGAGCGGATCATCGCTTCGCGCAGGTTCATGTCCTTGTAGCTCGCGTCATCGTCGTTGGTCTGCAGCCACTCCTCTCCCTTCTCGTTCTGCCAGGTCGATCCGTCGTAGTTCTTGATCTTGAGCTTGTTCTTGCCGCTGTACCGGCTCTTGTCCGGGTCGAGGATGGTCCGCTCGTCCAGGCCTTGCTCGCGCGGTCCCTCGGGGTCGCGCACACCGTCCCGCATCGCCGCGGCCAGGACGAACGGCTTGAACGTCGACCCCACCTGGGCACCGGTCTGGTCCGCGTTGTTGGTGAAGTGCTTGGTCGCGTCATTGCCGCCGTAAATGGCGACGATCGCGCCCGTCCTCGGGTCCACCGAGGCGCCGCCGAACTGGACATGGGTGTCCACGTCCGGGCGCTTCTTGGGGTCGATGTGGGCGTCGTAGACCTTCTTGACGGCCGTCTCGAGGGCTTTGACCTTTTTTTCGTTGAAGGTCGTGTGGATCTCGAAGCCGCCCTGGGCCAGCGCCTTCTCGTCGATGCCCCTGTCGTTGTTGTTGATGAAGTAGGCCTTGGCCAGGCTCACCAGATAGCCGACCTGCCCGCCGAGCTTCGCGTCCTTCTTCGGCGGGTCGGGCATGGGGAACGTGGTGATGGGGGCGCGCTCGGCGGCGGGGAGGTGCCCGTCCGCGACCATCTCGTCGAGGATCCACTTCCAGCGCTTCGTCGCGCGGACCGTGTTGTCCGTCGCGTTGGCCTTGGGATCGATCTCCGGCGCGCCGGCCGGGTCGTAGTACGTGGCGCCCTTGAGCAGCGCGGCCAGGAACGCGCACTGGCTGGGCGACAGCTTCTCCGCGTCCTTGCCGTAGTAGGTGCGGGCCGCGGCCTGGATGCCGTAGGCACCCCGCCCGTAGTAGGCGGTGTTCAGATAGCCCGCCATGATCTCGGGCTTGTCCAGTTCCGTGCCGACCCTGATGGAGATGAAGAGCTCCTTGAGCTTTCGGGTCAGCGTCTGCGACTGGTCGGCGAGCCGGTTGTTCTTCACGTACTGCTGGGTGATCGTCGAGCCACCCTGGGTCTCCTGACCGCGGGCCATGTTGAACAGCGCGCGGCCGATACCCATCGGGTCGATGCCCGAGTCCTCGCGGAACGTCTTGTTCTCGGCCGAGATCACCGCGTTCTGCATGGCGAGCGGGATCTTCTCGATCGGAATGATCTGCCGGTTGACCTCACCGCCGGTGGCGGCCATCTCCGTACCGTCAGCCCAGTAGTACACGTTGTTCTGCGCCTTGGCGGAGTCGTCCACGTCGGGGAGTCCCACCATGGCGTACGCGATCGTCGCAGCGCCCATGAGGCTGCCGCAGAAGACGAGGAACAGGCCCGTGGTGAGCTTCCACGACGGCACCCAGCGGCGCCAGCCGTACTTGTCGTAGCGCGGATAGTCGATCATCCGCTTGCGGCCCGGAGGCCGGCCACCGCGGCCCCGTCCGGGACCGCCGTCGTATCCACCGCCGCCGCGACGTCCGCCCCCCGGTCCGCCGGGACCACCGCCCCCTTCGGGCGCACGCCTGCGCCCGCCGCGCTGGGCGGCACGCCGCGCCTCGGCACGACTTGCGTAAGGACGGTCCTCACCGTACGGCTCGGAGGGGGATCCGGCACTGGCTCCCCGGGCCTGCGCCGACCTGCGGCCCTGGGGCTGCTGGGCGGCGCGCCTGGCCGCGGCACGTCCGCCGCCCTGCGGCTGCGGCGGCTGTTTGCGACGGTGCTCGCTCATCGAACGACTACTCCTCGGGCAGGCGCGTACGCCTGGAAACGGCAGCTGAGTTCCGGTCCCCCCGAAATACATACGGACCAGCCCTGGGACGGGCTCATCCGCGGTGCAGCCATGGCACCGAGAGCACTGACGTCCCCTGCCGTCGCATGGTTCCCGGTGGACTGCATGCCGCACAGACTACGCACGGTCAAAACCCTCCTAGGGCCGAAGTTCAACCCAAATCAGGCAAGTCGATTGCTCCGAATTGACGATGTGACGCCGGTCACTACTGCCCCTCTTGTCGCAGCAGGACGGTCGTTCTATCGTCGGGATGTATCGAGTCGATACATCAGCACGACATAAGAGCCCAGGACGGCAGAGGAGGCGAGGCATGAGCAGGCGCTCAGGGATCCTTGAGTTCGCCGTCCTCGGGCTGCTCCGCGAGGCCCCGATGCACGGGTACGAGCTGCGGAAACGGCTCAACACCTCGCTCGGGATCTTCCGGGCCTTCAGTTACGGGACTCTGTACCCCTGCCTCAAGACGCTGGTCGCAAACGGCTGGTTGATCGAGGAGCCGGGCAGCGCACCGGAGGAGGCCCTCGCCGCTTCACTCGCAGGACGCCGAGCGAAGATCGTCTACCGGTTGACGGCGGAAGGTAAGGAGCACTTCGAAGAGCTCCTCACCCACGCCGGCCCGGACGCCTGGGAGGACGAGCACTTCGCGGCTCGTTTCGCCTTCTTCGGGCAGACGGAGCGCGAGGTGCGGATGCGCGTGCTGGAAGGCCGTCGTAGCCGGCTGGAGGAGCGCCTGGAGAAGATGCGCGCTTCCCTGGCCCGTACGCGCGAGCGGCTGGACGACTACACGCTTGAGCTGCAGCGCCACGGTATGGAGTCCGTGGAGCGCGAAGTGCGCTGGCTGAACGAGCTCATCGAGAGCGAGCGGGCGGGGCGGGATCAGCGATCCGGTCCCGAGAGCGCCGCTCAGCAGGACAGCACATCTGGAGAAACGGGCGGCCTGCCCCGGCACGGGGGCAGTACCCGGCCGGATCCGTCCGACGACACCGCCAAGTGAGGCCCTGCGACGTGCAGGGCTTCGACGAGATCACACAGGGAGCAACCGGAATGGGTTCGGTTCGCGTAGCCATCGTAGGCGTGGGCAACTGCGCCGCCTCGCTGGTGCAGGGCGTCGAGTACTACAAGGACGCCGACCCGGCGAGCAAGGTACCGGGTCTGATGCACGTCCAGTTCGGCGAGTACCACGTTCGGGACATCGAGTTCGTCGCCGCCTTCGATGTCGACGCGAAGAAGGTCGGCCTCGACCTCGCGGACGCCATCGGTGCCAGCGAGAACAACACCATCAAGATCTGCGACGTGCCCAACTCGGGCGTGACCGTTCAGCGCGGCCACACCCTCGACGGCCTGGGCAAGTACTACCAGCAGACGATCGAGGAGTCCCCCGAGGCCCCGGTCGACATCGTCAAGGTCCTCAAGGACAAGCAGGTCGACGTTCTGATCTGCTACCTGCCCGTCGGTTCCGAGGACGCTGCGAAGTTCTACGCGCAGTGCGCCATCGACGCCAAGGTCGCGTTCGTCAACGCTCTCCCGGTCTTCATCGCCGGCACCAAGGAGTGGGCGGACAAGTTCACCGAGGCGGGCGTCCCGATCGTCGGCGACGACATCAAGTCCCAGGTCGGCGCCACCATCACGCACCGCGTCATGGCGAAGCTCTTCGAGGACCGCGGTGTCCGCCTGGAGCGGACCATGCAGCTGAACGTCGGCGGCAACATGGACTTCAAGAACATGCTCGAGCGCGAGCGCCTGGAGTCCAAGAAGATCTCCAAGACGCAGGCCGTCACCTCGCAGATCCCGGACCGCGACATGGGCGACAAGAACGTCCACATCGGCCCGTCGGACTACGTGGCCTGGCTGGACGACCGCAAGTGGGCGTACGTCCGCCTCGAGGGCCGCGCGTTCGGCGACGTCCCGCTCAACCTGGAGTACAAGCTCGAGGTCTGGGACTCCCCGAACTCCGCGGGTGTCATCATCGACGCCCTGCGTGCCGCGAAGATCGCGAAGGACCGGGGCATCGGCGGCCCGATCCTCTCCGCTTCCTCGTACTTCATGAAGTCCCCGCCGGTGCAGTACTTCGACGACGAGGCCTACGAGAACGTCGAGAAGTTCATCAAGGGCGAGGTCGAGCGCTGAGCGCGAGTCAGCGACGGCGCGTGTGGTGAGAATCCACCCGCAGCCTTCCTGCTCTGAGAGGGCCCCCGGGACAAATGCTCCCGGGGGCCCTCTCCGTGTGTGACGCTTGCCCACATGCCCGTCGTACGTGATCTGCGCGTACTCCTGCGCCTGACGAACTTCCGCCGCCTGCTCGCCGTACGGCTGCTGTCGCAGTGCGCCGACGGCGTGTACCAGGTCGCGCTCGCCACGTACGTCGTCTTCTCCCCCGAGAAGCAGACTTCGCCCGCGGCCATTGCCTCGGCGATGGCCGTCCTGTTGCTTCCCTACTCCCTGATCGGCCCTTTTGCCGGCGTGCTGCTGGACCGTTGGCAGCGACGGCAGGTCTTTCTCCACGGGAATCTCCTGCGTGCCCTGCTCGCCTGCGGCACGGCCGTGCTGGTCCTCGCCTCCGTGCCCGACTGGCTCTTCTATGTCTCCGCGCTCTCCGTCACGGCCGTCAATCGGTTCGTCCTGGCGGGGCTGTCGGCCGCGCTGCCGCGTGTGGTCGACGCGGAGCGTCTGGTGATGGCCAACTCCCTTTCACCCACGGCAGGGACGATCGCCGCGACAGCGGGTGGTGGGCTCGCCTTCGCGGTTCGGCTGGCGGCCTCGGACTCGGACGCAGTGGTGGTTGTGCTGGGCGCTCTGCTCTATCTCTGCGCGGCACTCGCTTCCCTGCGCATTCCCCGTGAACTGCTGGGGCCGGAGCCCGCATTGGTGCAGGCGCGCGTCAAGGCCGCGCTGGCCTCCACCGCTCGTGGACTCGTCGCCGGCCTGCGTCACCTGAGGGAGAGGCCGTCGGCGGCCCGTGTGCTGGCGGCGATGACGCTGATGCGGTTCTGCTACGGCGCGCTCTCGGTGATGGTCTTGATGCTCTGCCGGTACTTCTGGGCATCCACGGAGTCGGACGGGCTGGCCCTGCTCGGGCTGGCCGTCGGAGTGTCGGGAGCAGGCTTCTTCATGGCGGCGGTGCTCTCACCCTGGTCCGTGGGACGACTGGGGCCCTTTGGCTGGATCGCCGCGTGCGCCGCCACGGCCGCCGTTCTGGCGCCGGCGTTGGGGCTGCCGTTCGCTCCTGTGCCCATGCTGATCGCCGCCTTTTTCCTGGCGCTCGCCACTCAGGGAACGAAGATCGCCACTGACACGGTCGTACAGAGATCGGTGGACGATGCCTATCGGGGACGCGTCTTTTCGCTCTACGACGTACTGTTCAACGTCGCCTTTGTCGGCGCGGCAGGAGTGGCGTCGCTGTTGCTGCCGGGGGACGGACGCTCGGCCCCTCTTCTCGTCATGGTGGCCGTCCTCTACGCCGCCGTCGCGGTCATGCTCGCGCGACGGAAGCAACAGGACGGCACGGCTCGACGACCGTGAGCAGATAGCGAGGGGCGTTGTTTCACGTGAAACAACGCCCCTGCGTTCCGCCGCGTCATGTTTCACGTGAAACATGACCGCCGGGATCAGCTCTCCGTCGCCCACCATTCCTTCAGCGCGGCGACAGCGGCATCGTGTCCCATCGGGCCATGCTCCAGACGCAGTTCCAGCAGGAACTTGTACGCCTTGCCAATGGCCGGCCCTGGTCCGATCCCGAGGATCCCCTGAATCTGATTGCCGTCCAGGTCGGGTCGGATCGCATCCAGCTCCTCCTGCTCCTGGAGCTGCGCGATGCGCTCTTCCAGCCCGTCGTAGGCGCGGGAGAGAGCGTTGGCCTTGCGCTTGTTCCGGGTGGTGCAGTCCGAGCGGGTCAGCTTGTGCAGCCGCGACAGCAGCGGCCCGGCGTCCCGCACGTACCTGCGCACGGCGGAGTCGGTCCACTCCCCGGTCCCATAGCCGTGGAAGCGCAGATGCAGCTCGACCAGCCGGGAGACGTCCTTGACCATCTCGTTGGAGTACTTGAGAGCGGTCATGCGCTTCTTGGTCATCTTGGCGCCCACCACCTCGTGGTGGTGGAAGGAGACCCTGCCGTCGCTCTCGAACCGCCGTGTGCGGGGCTTGCCGATGTCATGCAAGAGGGCGGCAAGCCGCAGCACCAGGTCCGGACCGTCCTCTTCGAGGTCGATCGCCTGCTCCAGGACGATCAGCGAGTGCTCGTACACATCCTTGTGCCGGTGGTGCTCATCGCTCTCCAGACGCAGGGCCGGGAGCTCGGGCAGCACACGCTCGGCCAGACCGCTGTCCACAAACAGCGCCAGCCCCTCCCGGGGGTGGGCGGAGAGGATCAGCTTGTTGAACTCATCGCGCACGCGCTCGGCGGAAACAATGTCGATGCGCTCGGACATGGCCTTCATGGCGGCAACGACCTCGGGGGCAACCGTGAAGTCGAGCTGGGCGGCGAACCGCGCCGCACGCATCATGCGCAGCGGGTCGTCGGAGAAAGACTCCTCCGGGGTCCCCGGGGTGCGCAGCACGCGCGTGGCCAGATCCTCGAGACCACCGTGCGGATCGATGAACTCCTTCTCCGGGAGCGCGACGGCCATCGCGTTGACGGTGAAGTCACGCCGGACCAGGTCCTGCTCGATGGAGTCGCCGTAGGACACCTCGGGCTTGCGCGACGTACGGTCGTACGCCTCCGAGCGGTACGTCGTGACCTCGATCTCGAAGCGCTGCTCGACGCCGTCGACGAGGGCGTTCTTCTGGCAGCCCACCGTGCCGAAGGCGATTCCGACTTCCCACACCGCGTCGGCCCACGGGCGGACGATCTTGAGTACGTCCTCGGGACGAGCGTCCGTGGTGAAGTCGAGATCGTTGCCGAGCCGTCCGAGAAGGGCGTCCCGAACCGAGCCGCCAACCAGGGCAAGGCTGAACCCCGCCTCCTGAAAGCGGCGGGCGAGGTCGTCGGCGACAGGGGACACACGCAGCAGCTCACTGACCGCGCGGCGTTGCACCTGGCTCAGTGCGGTGAGGTTGTCTTCGTTGGCGTTCGGCACAACAGAAAAGGGTACGTGCCCTGGCCCACCGGGGCGTCCCCGTTTCATAGCGGTCCCGGACCTCCCTTTCCGATCACGTGGAGCAGTCCGCGGCACTTAGCCACAGCGTGCCTCGTTACCATGCGTGGACACAGCAACCGACAACCACCGGCACCACTGACAATGACGAGGGATGGGCGAACGCGTGGCCGAGGCGGCAGACATCCAGGGCACCGGTCCCTCTCCTGCCCGACGGTGGCTACTGCGGGCGGCTTCACTTGCCGCCGGTGCCCCCCTGCTGGCCGGTCTGCTGAACGGTCCGACCGTGGCCGCCGCGCCTGCCGCCGATGACCCCACGGGCTCGCGGACCGTCGATGTGTCCCTCGACACTTTCTCGCCGAGCGCCCCTTTGAAGGGCGACACGCTCACGATCACCGGCACGGTGACCAATCAGGGTAAGCAGACGGTCACGGGCGGTCATGTAGACCTTCGGGTCGGGCCGCGCCTCTCGAGCCGCAGCGCGATCGACGAGGCTGCGGGCCGCACGGGCTTCCGCCCGGGTACCGACCCTGCGGTGCTCGATGACGAATACACCGTCGCTGTCCCGCCGCTCGCCGCCGGGATCAGCCAGGACTTCAGCATCAGCGTTCCGGTCGAGGACCTCGGTCTCGACGACGAGGGCGTGTATCAGGTCGGGGTCTCCCTCACGGGCCAGGCCCCGGGCCAGTCGGGCAACCGGGTGCTCGGCATCGAGCGGACCTTCCTGCCGTGGCAGCCGGAAGCCACCGAGAAGAAGACCCAGCTCACCTATATGTGGCCCCTGATCGCGGCGACCCACCTGTCGGCCCAGACGGGCTCGGACGATCAGCAGACCCCGGTCTTCGAGAACGACGACCTGGCCGCCGAGCTGGCTCCGGGCGGGCGGCTGGAGCAGATGGTCGCGCTCGGCAAGGATCTTCCGGTCACTTGGGTCATCGACCCGGATCTGCTCGCCACCGTCGACGCGATGACCAGGACCTATCGCGTCAAGGAGGGGACGACCGACGTTCCGGGCAAGAACCAGGCCGTCGCGGAGCAGTGGCTCAGCGCCTTGGAGAAGGCGGTGGCCGGCCGCAAGGTTGTCGCCCTTCCCTTCGCCGACCCGGATCTGGCGTCCCTGGCCCACCGGGGCAAGGACGTGTCCGGCTCGCTGCGGCACCTGCAGCCTGCCACCGAGGTGGCCGAGACGACGGTGGAGACCATCCTCCATGTGACGCCGTCCGTCGACTTCGCCTGGCCGGTCGAGGGCGCCATCGACCCGTCCATCGTGGACGTCGCCACCTCCGCCGGGGCGCACAAGGTGATCGCGCGCAGCGACAGCCTCCGGGACGACCTGCCGTACACCCCCACCGCCGCGCGCCCGATCGGCGGCGGTCGGACCGCCGTGGTCTCGGACGCCTCGCTCTCCACCGCCTTCGAAGGCGACATGAGCCAGTCGGGCAACACCACCCTGGCGGTCCAGAGATTCCTCGCCCAGACGCTCGCTGTGACCCACCAGGAGCCCGAGAACCAGCGCAATGTGGTCGTGGCCCCGCAGCGGCTGCCGACCGCCACTCAGGCACAGAGCATGGCCGCCGCCCTCCGGGGGCTGTCCGCGCAACGCTGGACACAGCCCCTGGACCTCATCGCCGCGGCCGCGGTGAGGCCCGACACGGACGCCCAGACCGGGGTGCCCCGCGCCTCTCAGTACCCCGAGCGGCTCCGCAAGCAGGAGCTGCCGGTGCAGGCGTTCCGCGACATGAAGAGCACCCAGGAGACCCTGGACAACTTCAAGGTCATCCTCACGGCCGCCTACCGGGTGGTGACGCCCTTCGGCAATGCGATCAGCCGGGAGATGTCGACGTCCTGGCGGGGCCACGCGCCCGCGGCCGCCCAGTACCGCAGCAATGTTCTCGCCTATCTGAAGAGCCTCACCGCAGAGGTGCAACTCATCGAGAAGTCGGACCTGACCCTGTCGGGCCGCAGCGCCACGATCCCCGTGACGGTGCAGAACAAGCTCGTCCAGGGCGTCGACCACCTCGTGCTGCGACTGACGTCCACGAAGCCGACCCGCCTCAAGCTCAACGGCGGCGAGGCCGTCGCCGAGCAGCCGGTCAAAATCAACGGCGGCCACAGCCAGTCGGTGAAGTTCACGGCCTCGGCCAACGCCAACGGTCCGGTCCCGATGACGGCGCAGCTGTTCACGGCGGACGGTAAGCCGTACGGTCAGCCCATGACCTTCACCGTCAAGGTCTCGGAGATCACGCCGACGGTGATGCTTGTCATCGCGGGCGGTGTGCTCCTGCTCGTTCTCGCGGGCATCAGGATGTACACCCAGCGCAAGCGGGCCGCAGCCCGGCACACCGCGGTGGATGCCACGGAGAGCGACGATCCCGAGCAGCCGAGTGACCCTGCGCCGGACACCGGTCCGGAAAGCGGTGACCCGTCGGGCACGGGTGAGAAAGTGGACCGTTGAGCGATGTCGTGGCCGGTCGGCCGGAAACGATGAGGTGGGGTAAACCATGAACGCGCCGTACGACGGTGACCGCGGGCAGGGCGCGGGCGGCGGCAGCGCGCCTTCCGCGGGAACACCCGAGCCACCTCTCGCCGGAGGGCAAGTCCCGATTCCCTCGCCTCCGCAGGCCCCGGACCCGTACGTCCAGGAAGCCTACGACCACGACCCCTATCAGGCGCGGGACCTGGCCGCCCAGGACCCGGTGGAAGAGGCTCTCTACGACCGCGCCGCGCATCCCCCGCCGCCGCCGGGCACGTACCAGGAGCCGCAGCCGCTCTACCAGCAGCCTCCCGCCCCGCAATTCGGCCCGGACCCCCGGGTATGGGCGCAGACCCCGGCGCCCGAGCCCGACGGGCCCTCCCGTCACCTCCCCTACGGTGACGACGCCAGGACCGTCCAGTTCACCGGTGTGGACGACCTGGTCACCCGGGCCGGCGACGACGAGTCCGAGCCGGACGCCTTCGCGCACCTCTACCGCGATCAGCAGACGCCCGGGCAGCCCTCCTCGCCCTCCCCGGAGCCGACGCCCGAGCCCCTGCCCGCGCCCGCCCCGAAGAAGTCCGGCGGCCGCGCCTCCGGGCTGCTGAAGTCCAGCGCCGTGATGGCGGCCGGCACGCTCGTCTCCCGCCTCACGGGCTTCGTCCGGAGTCTGGTGATCACCGGCGCGCTGGGTGCCGCGCTGCTGGGTGACACCTTCACCGTGGCGTACACCCTGCCGACGATGATCTACATCCTGACCGTCGGCGGAGGGCTCAATTCGGTCTTCGTCCCGCAGCTGGTTCGTTCGATGAAGAACGACGAGGACGGTGGCGAGGCATACGCCAACCGGTTGCTGACCCTCGTCATGGTGGCCCTTGGCGCCATCGTGGCCCTCGCGGTCTTCGCCGCACCGCTGCTGATCCGTCTGATGTCGAGCACCATCGCCGACAACCAGGCGGCCAACAGCGTCGCCGTCACCTTCGCGCGCTACTGCCTGCCCACCATCTTTTTCATGGGTGTGCATGTGGTGATGGGTCAGATCCTCAACGCACGCGGCAAGTTCGGCGCGATGATGTGGACCCCCGTCCTCAACAACATCGTCATGATCGTCACCTTCGGGCTGTTCATCTGGGTCTACGGCACCTCGGCCGAGTCCCACATGGGCGTGCAGACGATCCCGGACGAGGGCATCCGCCTCCTCGGCGTCGGTACCCTCCTCGGCCTGGCCGTCCAGGCGCTGGCGATGATCCCCTACCTCCGCGAAACGGGCTTCCGCTTCCGCCCCCGCTTCGACTGGAAGGGCCACGGTCTCGGCAAGACGGTCAAGCTCGCCAAGTGGACCGTGCTGTTCGTCCTCGCCAACCAGGCCGGTGTCCTGGTCGTCACTCAGCTCGCGACCGCCGCCGGTGAGGCATCCGGCAAGAACGGCGCGGGCTTCCTCGCGTACTCCAACGCCCAGCTCATCTGGGGCATGCCGCAGGCCATCATCACCGTCTCGGTGATGGCGGCTCTTCTGCCCAGGATCTCCCGCGCCGCCCATGACGACGACCCGGGCGCGGTCCGCGACGACATCTCGCAGGGGCTGCGGAACTCGGCCGTCGCCATCGTGCCCGTGGCCTTCGCGTTCCTCGCCCTCGGCGTGCCGATGTGCACCCTGCTCTACGCGTCCAGCGGCGTGCAGGCCGCCCAGAGCATGGGCTTCATCCTCATGGCGTTCGGCCTCGGCCTGATTCCCTACTCCGTGCAGTACGTCGTCCTGCGCGGCTTCTACGCCTACGAGGACACCCGGACGCCGTTCTACAACACGGTGATCGTGGCAGCCGTCAACGCGGCGGCCTCCGCGGCCTGCTACCTCGTTCTTCCGGCCCAGTGGGCGGTCGTGGGCATGGCCGGCTCCTACGGACTCGCCTACACGGTCGGCGTGGGCGTCGCCTGGCGCAGGCTGCGCAACCGGCTCGGCGGCGACCTCGACGGCGCCCACGTCATGCGGACCTACGCACGTCTCTGCATGGCCTCACTGCCCGCCGCTGTGGTGGGCGGCGCCGCGGGCTTCGCGGTTCTCAAGGCGCTCGGCGAAGGGGCGCTGGGTTCTCTCGCAGCGCTGGTCGCCGGTGGAGTGGTCCTGCTGGGTGTCTTCTTCCTCGCGGCGAAGAGGATGCGTATCGCGGAGCTGAACTCCCTGGTCGGCATGGTGCGCGGCCGCCTCGGACGCTAAGGCGTTCACCGCCCCGCACAACCATCGTCGGCTGCCGTGTGTCGTGCACTGCAGCAGACTGTGGGCACAATTGGCATGGCTGTTGGATATGCGCAACGGATGGGGAGGCAGGAACGACGGTGGCGGAACGTAGCACGGCTGCCGTCGACGTGGCCGACAACAGCGGGGACGACCCGCTGGCCGCCAAGGCGGACAAGGCCACGACCGACGGGGTGGCGGAAGCGCAGGACACGGCGGACGAGTCCGCACAGGACCAGGGCGGCGAGCAGCCCGCGATCACGACACCCGAGCTGCACAGCGGCCACAAACTCGCCAGACGCTACCGGCTCGAGGAGTGCGTCACCCGTCTGGACGGTTTCAGCAGTTGGCGTGCCGTGGACGAGAAACTGCGCCGCGCCGTCGGCGTTCATCTCCTGCCCGCGGACCACCCGAGGGCCCGCTCGGTACTCGCCGCTGCCCGCTCGTCCGCGCTTCTCGGCGACCCCCGCTTTGTGCAAGTCCTGGACGCCGTCGAGGAGAACGACCTCGTCTACGTCGTCCACGAATGGCTTCCGGACGCCACGGAGCTCACCGCGCTCCTCGCCGCCGGCCCGCTGGAGGCGCATGACGCCTACCAGCTGGTCACTCAGGTGTCACAGGCCATGGCCGCCGCGCACCGCGAGGGTCTGGCCCATCTCCGTCTCACGCCCAGTGCCGTGCTGCGCAGTTCCTCGGGGCAGTACCGCATCCGCGGCCTCGCCGTGAACGCCGCCCTGCGCGGCATCAGTTCCGAGGGGCCCCAGCGCACCGACACGGAGGCGATCGGCGCCCTGCTGTACGCGGCGCTGACCCAGCGCTGGCCGTACGACAGTGATGCCTACGGCCTCACCGGGCTTCCCAAGGGCGTCGGGCTGCTCCCTCCCGACCAGGTCCGCGCGGGCGTCCACCGCGGACTGTCGGAGATCGCCATGCGCGCCCTGGTCAACGACGGTGCCACGGCGTCCCGGCAGGAGCCGCCGTGCACCACGCCGGACGAGCTGGCCAAGGCCGTCGCCTCGATGCCGCGGATCCGGCCGCCCGAGCCCGAGTTCACGTCGCCGCCCGAGTACCAGCGCACCACCTATCAGCAGGGCACCTACGGGCGCCCTCAGCCGCGTCCCGGCGTATCCGTCACCCAACCAGTGGCCGCCCCGCCGCCCCCGCTGCAGAGCCGCACCGGCAAGGTCCTCAAGTGGGCCGTGTCCGCACTGCTCATCGCCGCACTGGGTCTCGGCAGCTGGCAGGTGGCCGACGCGCTGCTGGACCGCGAGAAGAAGGTGGAGCCGGCGCAGACCACCCAGCCGGAGCAGGGCGAGGACAAGAAGCAGAGCGAGGGTGGAAAGCCGGTCGCCATCGTCGCCGCCCATGACTTCGACCCGCTGGGGGACCAGAGCGAGAACTCCCGGAGCATAGAGAACGCCTACGACGGTGACCCAGGGTCGTTCTGGCAGACGGCCAACTACTTCAGCGCGGACTTCGGCCGGCTCAAGGAGGGCGTCGGAATCGTCCTGGACCTCGGAAAGGTCCAGCGGGTCGGATCCGTCGAGGTCACCTTCCAGGGTTCGACCTCCGTCGAGCTGCGGGCCGCCGCGGCCGACGCCAAGAACGAGCAGCCGACGGCCTCCGGCTCCTTCACCAAGCTCGCCACGGGCTCCGGAACCAACGTGACGCTCAAGCCGGGCGCACCGGCGACGACGCGGTACGTTCTGATCTGGCTGACGGAGCTTCCCTCGGACGACGGTGGCTTCCGCGGCAAGATCTCGAACATCAAGATCACCAGCTGACGGCACAGGGAGGGGGCTCACCGTTGGACGACGCCATACACGGCGACACGAGCGACCAGGATCTCCTGGCGCTTCATGTCGCCGGCGATCCGGACGCCTTCGGTGAGCTCGTACGCCGCCATCGCGACCGGCTCTGGGCCGTCGCCCTGCGCACCCTGGGGGACCGCGAGGAGGCCGCTGACGCGGTCCAGGACGCTCTTGTCTCCGCCTTCCGGGCGGCCCACACCTTCCGCGGCCAGTCGGCCGTCACGACCTGGCTGCACCGGATCACCGTCAACGCCTGCCTCGACCGGGCTCGCAAGGCGGCCTCCCGCAAGACCTCGCCCGTCGAGGACACCGAGCGCCTGGAGCAGCTTCTCGAACCGCACGAGTCGGCCGAGGCCCCGGCGGAACGCCATGACCTCCACCGCGAGCTACTGGCAGCGCTGTCGAAGCTTCCCCCCGACCAGCGGGCGGCGCTCGTCCTGGTCGACATGCAGGGCTACCCCGTGGCGGAGGCCGCCCGAGTCCTCGACGTCCCCACCGGAACAGTGAAAAGCCGCTGCGCACGCGGCCGGGCCCGTCTTCTCCCCATGCTCACTCATCTGCGCGCCGACTCCATGGATAGCGACCGTCCCGTCGGGGGAAGGAACCGGACGCCAGGGACATCCGTCCCACCGGTGTCGGGGCCAAGGGAATCAGGACCAAGCGGTCCTGCTGCTGTGAAGGGCGGAGGTGGCCGCGCGTGACATCGACGACCGATACGACTCAGCACCCGGACGTCTCGGAGATCTCCGATCTCACCGAGGGGCTGCTCTCGCCGTCCCGCACGGCGGATGTCCGCCTGCATCTCGAGGACTGTCCGCTCTGCGCCGATGTCCGCACCTCCCTGGAAGAGATCCGAGGGCTTCTGGGCACCCTGCCCGGGCCCCCGCGGATGCCCGCCGATATCGCCGGCCGCATCGACGCCGCCCTGGCAGCGGAAGCTCTCCTCAGTGCCACGGCTCCCGAGTCCTCGACTCCTGTTTCACGTGAAACATCGATCGCCCGCCCGGAGACCTCTCTTGAGGCGGCACCAGCGCCCCGCCCCGCAGGGCACCCTCGCGCCGCCACGGGCCCCGGACGCGGCCACCGGTCCCGGCGCCGCCGCGTCGCCGCCCTGGGCGCGGCCTTCGGCATCGCCGCGGTAGGTATGGGCGTCTTCTTCTTCCAGTCCGTCCAGGACTCCGGCGACAGCGCAGGCAGCAGGAAGGCCGACACCGCCGTCAGCGCACCCGACAACGCGCGATTCTCGGGCGAGATCCTTCAGGACCGCGTTCATGGCCTGCTGGCTGCGGGGGGCGGGAAGACTCCCAGCGAGTCCGGGCAGAAGCGGAGTGAGTCGCTCTCCAACGAATCCGTCCCTCCCAAGCCCATGCTCAGCACGGACACGACGGTCCCGGACTGCGTGCAGGAAGGTACGGGTCGTTCCGACGCCGCTCTGGGTGTCGAGAGGGGCGTCTACCGCGGCGAGCAGGCCTACCTCGTCGTCCTGCCGCATCCCACGGATAGCACCAAGGTGCAGGCGTATGTCATGGCTGCCACCTGCGTCGACTCCGGCGGGAACGGTGCGGCAGAGGTCTTGCTGACTACCTCTTATCCTCGCTCCTGAATACACACTGCCGCGCCACTGGCTTCCGAGGGAATGCATGCCCCGTAGGATCCGTTGGGTGGGGTGAGAGTCATTGACCCGACCCCGTGGCAGTAGGCAGTCTGCAGAGACGAGGAAGAAACCCGTGAGCGACGTCCGTAACGTGATCATCATCGGCTCCGGGCCCGCGGGTTACACCGCCGCGCTCTACACGGCGCGCGCGTCGCTGAAGCCGCTGGTCTTCGAAGGTGCCGTCACCGCCGGTGGCGCCCTGATGAACACGACCGACGTGGAGAACTTCCCCGGCTTCCGTGACGGCATCATGGGTCCGGACCTGATGGACAACATGAGGGCCCAGGCCGAGCGCTTCGGCGCCGAGCTCGTCCCGGACGACGTGGTGGCCGTGGATCTCACGGGCGACATCAAGACCGTCACGGACACCGCCGGCACCGTGCACCGCGCCAAGGCCGTCATCGTCACGACCGGCTCCCAGCACCGCAAGCTGGGGCTGCCGAACGAGGACGCCCTGTCCGGCCGCGGTGTCTCCTGGTGCGCCACCTGCGACGGGTTCTTCTTCAAGGACCAGGACATCGCCGTGGTGGGTGGCGGTGACACCGCGATGGAAGAGGCCACCTTCCTCTCCCGGTTCGCCAAGTCCGTCACCATCGTCCACCGCCGTGACACCCTGCGCGCCTCCAAGGCCATGCAGGACCGGGCCTTCGCCGACCCGAAGATCAAGTTCGCCTGGGACAGCGAGGTCGCCACGGTCCACGGTGAGCAGAAGCTCTCCGGCCTCACTCTGCGGAACACCAAGACCGGTGAGACCTCCGAGCTGCCGGTGACCGGTCTGTTCATCGCTGTCGGCCACGACCCGCGCACGGAGCTGTTCAAGGGTCAGTTGGACCTGGACGACGAGGGTTACCTGCAGGTGGACGCCCCGTCGACGCGGACGAACCTGACCGGTGTCTTCGGCGCCGGCGACGTCGTCGACCACACCTACCGTCAGGCGATCACCGCCGCGGGCACCGGTTGCTCCGCGGCCCTCGACGCCGAGCGCTACCTGGCCGCTCTCGCCGACGGCGAGAAGGTGGCCGAGCCCGAGAAGACCCCCGCGGTCTGATCTCTTCTCCCCACCCCACACCCCGCGAAATCAAGGAGGCCGCCGTGGCCCTGAAGATTGTGACCGACGACTCCTTCGAAGAGGACGTCCTCAAGAGCGACAAGCCCGTCCTGGTGGACTTCTGGGCTGCCTGGTGCGGTCCGTGCCGCCAGATCGCCCCGTCGCTGGAGGCGATCGCCGCTGAGCACGGCGACCAGATCGAGATCGTCAAGCTGAACATCGACGAGAACCCTGCCACGGCTGCCAAGTACGGCGTGATGTCGATTCCGACGCTGAACGTCTACCAGAACGGCGAGGTCGCCAAGACCATCGTCGGCGCCAAGCCGAAGGCCGCGATCATCCGCGACCTCGAGGGCTTCATCGGCGACGAGGCTGCCAAGGCCTGACCGCCTCCCGTGTTTCACGTGAAACACGAACGGCCCACTCCCGCGCTCGGGGGTGGGCCGTCGTCGTACCCGGACGCTACAGCGGCCTCAGCGCCGGCTCCTTCTGGACGGCTCCCAGGAGCCGGTCCAGAGCCAGTTCGACGTCTTCCTTCCAGGAGAGCGTGGTCCTCAGGTCCAGCCTCAGCCGCGGGTAAGTGGGATGCGGGCGTACGGTCTTGAACCCGACGGCCAGAAGATGATCCGCGGGCAGAACGCATGCGGGCTCCTTCCACCGGGCATCACCGAACGCCTCGATGGCCTTGAATCCACGGCGGAGCAGATCCTTGGCGACGGTCTGCACCATCACCCGTCCCAGGCCCTGCCCTTGATACCCGGGCGTGATCCAGCCGGTCATCAGCTGCACGGCGTCGGGGGCCACCGGGCTGGTCGGGAACGCCATGGACCTCGGCACATAGGCGGGAGGCGCATAGAGCACGAAGCCGACCGGCACCTCATCGACATAGACGACCCGGCCGCACGAGCCCCACTCCAGCAGCACGGCCGAGATCCAGGCTTCCTTCTCCAGTTCGGGTCTGCCGGCCTTTACCGCGGCTTCCCCGCTGACCTGATCAAGTTCCCAGAAGACACACGCACGGCAACGCTTGGGAAGGTCCGGAAGGTTGTCCAGCGTGAGCGGTACAAGCCGACGCCCCAAGGCTGATCCTCGCTTCCCATACCGGCCGCATCACGAGCGGCTGTCAGAGCGCTCCGTTCTCGGAGCAGGCTGCCGATGAAGCCACCGACCGCCCCCAGTCCCAATCCGACGGTCACCAGTTGGCTTCGGCTCACCTCTGGCATGCCCGCGCCTCCCTCTGCGATGGATCACGGTGGATGCGCCCTACCGGAACGCATCGTATCCACCGGGCCATGACGCGGATACCGTCCAAGAGCAAAGGGCGGGCCGTGTTCCGGTAACACCGGCCACAACCCGCCCCCACGACACAGGGAGACGGCTCAGTCCTTGCCGTCGTCCTCTGTCTCCTGCTCGGAGAGCCCCTGCTCCAGGACCCGACCCTCGCCAGGAGCGAGGGTGCCGAGGATCCGGTCCAGATCCTCTATCGAGGCGAACTCGACGACGATCTTTCCCTTCTTCTGACCGAGGTCGACCTTCACACGTGTCTCGAAGCGATCCGAGAGCCGGGAAGCGAGATCGGTGAGAGCCGGCGACACACGGGCACCGGCACGCGGCCCCTTCGGCTTGGACGCGGCGGTGGGTTCCGAGCCCATCAGCGTCACGATCTCTTCGACCGCCCGCACGGACAGGCCCTCGGCGACGATGCGGTACGCGAGCTTGTCCTGCGCCTCGGGGTCCTCCACCGCGAGCAGCGCCCTGGCGTGACCGGCCGACAACACGCCGGCGGCGACCCTGCGCTGGACCGGCGGCGAGAGACGCAGCAGGCGAAGCGTGTTGGAGACCTGCGGCCGCGAGCGGCCGATCCGGTCCGCCAGCTGGTCGTGGGTGCAGTTGAAGTCCTTGAGCAGCTGGTCGTAGGCGGCCGCCTCTTCCAGCGGGTTCAGCTGCGCCCGGTGAAGGTTCTCCAGGAGCGCGTCCAACAGCAGCTTCTCGTCGTCCGTCGCGCGGACGATCGAGGGGATGCGCTCCAGGCCGGCCTCTCGGCATGCCCTCCACCGGCGCTCGCCCATGATGAGCTCATAGCGTTCGGCCCCGAGCTGGCGGACGACGACAGGCTGAAGAAGGCCCACCTCCCGGATGGAGGTGACCAGTTCGGCCAGCGCGTCCTCGTCGAAGACCTCACGCGGCTGGCGCGGGTTGGGCGTGATGAAGTCCAGCGGCAGCTCGGCGAAGTGCGCTCCCGGCTCCGGCTCGGACACGATCTCCGGCTCCGGGGCCTCGGCGATCTCCGGCGCCTGCAGGCTCTGCGCCAGCGTCGCCAGCTTCGCGGCCGCCACACCGCGCTCCGGGTTCAGTGACGGAATCGCGCCGGGAGAGGTCGCCCCCGCCCCGGCAGCAGGCACCGTCCGCTCCTGGGGCGCAGCGGGGATCAGCGCACCGAGCCCACGCCCCAGCCCTCTACGTCGATCGCTCACTGGATCCCCTCCGACATGCTTCGCTGATTGTTCTGACCCGCATGCGCGTGCTGGGGGTCGTAATGCACACCGACACCCCTGAGCGCGATCTCGCGGGCCGCTTCAAGGTACGACAGAGCACCGCTGGAGCCCGGATCGTACGTGAGGACGGTCTGCCCGTAGCTCGGCGCCTCCGAGATGCGTACCGATCGCGGAATGCTGGTCCGCAGCACCTCGTCACCGAAGTGAGTGCGCACCTCGTCCGCGACCTGTGAAGCGAGCCGAGTCCGACCGTCATACATGGTGAGAAGGATCGTCGACACATGGAGCGTGGGGTTGAGGTGCCCCCGGACCAGATCGACGTTCCTGAGGAGCTGTCCCAGGCCCTCCAGGGCGTAGTACTCGCACTGGATGGGGATCAGCACCTCGGCCCCCGCCACCAGGGCGTTGACTGTGAGCAGACCGAGCGACGGCGGGCAGTCGATGAGGATGTAGTCCAGCGGCTGCTCGTAGGCCTGGATCGCTCGCTGCAGTCGACTCTCCCGCGCCACCAGCGACACCAGTTCAATCTCCGCACCGGCGAGATCGATGGTGGCTGGGGCGCAGAAGAGACCTTCGACGTCGGTGACGGGCTGCACCACTTCGGAGAGCGGCTTGCTCTCCACCAGGACGTCGTAGATCGAGGGGACATCGGCGTGATGGTCGATGCCCAGTGCGGTGGAGGCGTTTCCCTGCGGATCAAGGTCGATGACCAGGACCCGGGCGCCGTGCAGCGCGAGCGATGCAGCGAGGTTGACCGTGGTGGTCGTCTTCCCCACTCCGCCCTTCTGGTTGGCGACCACCATCACACGCGTCTGCTCAGGCCTCGGAAGGCCCTCGCCGGCACGGCCCAGCGCCTCTACTGCCAACTGGGCAGCGCGGCCGATGGGGGTGTCATCCATCGGGGGCGGTGTTTCACGTGAAACATCCTCCCCCGCCGTTTCGGTGCGGGGACCGGGGACCGGGTCGGTCATCGGTCCCGCGATGTTGGCGTTGGACCGCAAGGATTCACTCTCCTCGGCTGCAGGCTCTCGATGAGCAGAGCCTGCCATGCTTTCGGGGTCGTGAACCAGCGAGGCCCGTGGATCTGTGGATGAATCCCCCTCTGTGGACAATTCCGTAACCCTCACGGGGGGCTTGCGGTCGCGCGGCGTGGCAGCCGCACGGCCGCGGCTGATGATTCCCTGCAGCAGTGAGCGACGTTTCACGTGAAACACGATGCACGCGCCGCACGACGAGACCGCCTCGACACTCCGCAGCGGATACGTATGGCAGCTTGTATGGAGCATCGCTGATAGCCAGTACCGACCGGCGGATCAGCGACGAATTCAGAGGCTAGCGACGGCGCCGGGGACGGCTCGGGCGGGCGGCCTTGGCCCGCTTCGCGGCGAAGCGCACTCCGCCAGGGCTCTCTCCGACCTCTACGCGCACCACGGTCGTCATCGGATCCACGATGCCCTCACCGACGTGCAGGACTGAGGCTTCCACCACACCCAGCTTGCTCAGGGCGGCCCGTGCTCCGTTGATCTCCTCCTCGGCCGTGTCGCCCTTGAGCGCCAGCATCTCGCCGTACGGGCGCAACAGCGGCACTCCCCAGCCGGCCAGGCGGTCCAGCGGAGCCACCGCGCGCGCCGTCACCACATGAACGGGGGACAGCGTGCCGAGCACTTCCTCGGCGCGCCCACGCACCACCGTCACATGGTCGAGACCCAGGAGTTCGACGACCTCCTGAAGGAAATTCGTACGCCGCAGCAACGGCTCGAGAAGCGTGATCTTGAGATCCGGCCGGACCAGTGCCAACGGGATACCGGGCAGGCCGGCCCCCGAACCGACGTCGCAGACCGTGACGCCCTCCGGAACGACCTCGGAGAGCACGGCGCAGTTCAGCAGATGCCGCTCCCACAGGCGCGGTACTTCGCGGGGGCCGATGAGGCCTCGCTTGACCCCGGCGTCCGCGAGGAGCTCCGCGTACCGAACGGCCTCCGGGAAGTACTCACCGAATACCGTCCGCGCCTGGTCGGGCGCCTGGGGGAGCTCCGCTGCCTCCGTCACGGGAACCGTCCTTCCGTACCGCACTGGGGTGGCTGACTATCAGGCTGACAAAGATCGGCCCCGCCTGCGAACAGACGGGGCCGACAACACAAGGGGCGTCAGGCGGGGAGCACGACGACGAAGCGCTGCGGCTCTTCGCCCTCCGACTCGCTGCGCAGTCCGGCGGCCGCGACCGCGTCGTGCACGACCTTGCGCTCGAAAGGCGTCATCGGAGCCAGCTTCACCGGCTCACCGCTCTGCTTCACATCGTTCGCGGCCTTGGCGCCCAGCTCGGCGAGCTCGGTACGCTTCTTGGCCCGGAAGCCCGCGATGTCCAGCATCAGGCGGCTGCGGTCACCGGTCTCCCGGTGAACGGCCAGACGCGTCAGCTCCTGGAGAGCCTCGAGAACCTCGCCGTCGCGGCCCACAAGCTTCTGCAGGTCACGGCCGGAGTCGCTGATGATCGAGACCGCGGCCCGGTCCGCCTCGACGTCCATGTCGATGTCGCCGTCAAGGTCGGCGATGTCGAGCAGACCCTCGAGGTAGTCGGCCGCGATCTCGCCCTCCTGCTCCAGGCGAGTCAGGGTGTCGCCACCCTCGGCGGCGGCCGCGGAGGTGGTGCCTTCCGTCACGGATGGACTCCTTCTACTTCTTGGAGGACGGGTGCTTGGGCCGCTGCTGGCCCTTGCGCTGTCCGGACTTGGCTTGGCGTGAGGAGCCGGAGGGCGACTTGCCCGCCTGCTTCGGCTTGGCGTCCTGCGGCTCGTCCTTCTTCTCCAGCGAGGTCTTGGGCTCCTCGGTGGAGGCCGCGGAGTCCTCGGCGGCCTTGGCCGCGCTCTGGGCAGCGGCGGACTGGCGCTGGGCCTTGGTCTGGCGCTTGGGCTGCTGACGCCTCGCGGCACCGGCGGCCTCGGACTCGGTCGCGACGGTGTCGCTCTTGGCGACCGTCCCGTCGGGCTGTGCGGCGAAGCCGGCCTTGGAGAGGCCGACGAAGAAGCGGCGCTCGTTCTCGTTGCGGTCGCTGCCCTTGGCGACGATGGCCTGGACGATGTTCCGCCGACGACGGCCGCGCACCTCACCGTGCAGGGTGACGCTCTTCAGCAGCCGCTGCAGGTAGGCGTCCTGGGCCTTGCTGCCCGGGGTGGGGTTCTGGTTGATCACGTACATCTGCTGGCCCATGGTCCACACGTTGGTGGTCAGCCAGTAGACGAGGACACCGACGGGGAAGTTGATGCCCATACCGGCGAAGATCAGCGGGAAGATGTACATGAGCATCTTCTGCTGCTGCATGTACGGGGTCTTCACCGAGAGGTCGACGTTCTTCATCATCAGCTGGCGCTGCGTGTAGAACTGCGACGCCGACATCATGACGATCATGATCGCCGTGACAATGCGGACCGAGGTGATCGAAGCGTCCAGGGAAGCGACCTTCTCGGCGCTGTCCGTGAAGGTGGCCGCCAGCGGCGCCCCGAAGATGTGTGCCTCACGGGCGCTGTCGAGCAGCGGCCTGTTGATGACACCGATCGTCTTGCCCTCGGCGATCGACGACAGCACGTGATACAGAGCGAAGAAGAACGGCGACTGCGCCAGGATGGGAAGGCACGAGGAGAGCGGGTTGGTGCCCGTCTCCTTGTACAGCTTCATCATCTCTTCGGACTGACGCTGCTTGTCGCTCTTGTAGCGCTCCTGGATCGCCTTCATCTTCGGCTGGAGCGCCTGCATGTTCCGGGTCGACTTGATCTGCTTCACGAAAAGCGGGATCAGACAGATCCGGATCAGCACCACCAGGGACACGATGGACAGACCCCAGGCCCAGCCTGTGTCAGGCCCGAAGATCGCCCCGTACAACTTGTGGAACTGGACGATCACCCATGAGACAGGCGTGGTGATGAAGCTGAAAAAACTGGCAATCGTGTCCACTAATCAGGCTCCTTGAGCATTGGGCGAGGTCTCTGCGGCCGGGCTCGTCTCGGCTGAGTGCCCGCCCTTGCCGCCGCGCAGTGCGTTGCGCAGCATTTCGTGCCAACGAGGGCGCTTGCGCGGCGGGACGTGGTCCACGCCACCGGGCGACCACGGGTTGCACCGCAGGATGCGCCAGGCGGTCAGGGCCGTGCCCTTCACCGCGCCATGCCGGTCGATAGCCGTAAATCCGTAGTGGGAACACGACGGGTAATACCGGCAGACAGGTCCGAGAAGCGGGCTGATCGTCCACTGGTACAGCTTGATCAGAGCCAGCAACGGGTACTTCATCGCATGCCCCCTCCCAGCAACCGCTGAAGAGCGGCATCCAGGTCTCGGGCCAGCTGTGGGTACTCGGCGTCGCCCGCTCCGGGCAGCGCCCGTACGACAACCAGGCTACCGGGGGGCAGCCCGGGCAGCCGGTCGCGAACGAGGTGGCGCAGTCTCCGCTTGACCTGGTTACGGACGACCGCCCCGCCCACGGCCTTGCTCACGACGAAACCCGCACGCGTCGGGGGAGCGCTCTCCCCAGGCGCGTGCGGGTCCGTGGCACCGCTGCGTAGATGGACGACGAGTAGCGGGCGACCGGCCCTGCGTCCTCGGCGTACCGCGGTTGCGAAGTCCTCGCGCCGCCTCAGCCGATTCTCGGTAGGCAGCACGTCATGACCTGTAGCGGTCAGGCGGACAGGCTCGCGCGACCCTTGCCACGGCGGTTCGCCAGGATGGCGCGGCCGGCGCGGGTGCGCATGCGCAGACGGAAGCCGTGGGTCTTGGCACGACGGCGGTTGTTCGGCTGGAAGGTGCGCTTGCTCACTCGGGGGCTCCAGAAATGATTCGTTGGTGGCGGGACATCGCCTGGCTGTCACCGTGCGCCCACGAGAAGCTCGCAATACGCCCGAGTGCACCGCTTCACGATCACAGACCGTGATCTTTGCCCATCGGAGGCAGGCGGCAGCAGCCATCGACAACTCGACCACGTTACGGTACGCGCGGCTACGCCATCCGGTCAAACCAACCGCTCGCTGCCCCACACTGTGCACAGGCTGTGGACAACAACTTGAACCACGTCAGCCGCCGCGACTACCGTGGCTGAACTCCGAATCTTTTCCCCTTGTGTCCTTACCTGTCCTTACAGACCGTCCCGAGAACCACACATTCGTGGGACCTGCGAGAGAGCGTGCCCTGTGGCTGACGTACCTGCCGATCTTGCCGCAGTGTGGCCACGGGTGCTGGATCAGCTCCTCGGGGAGGGCCAGCAGGGCATCGAGCCCAAGGACAAGCAGTGGATCGAGCGCTGCCAGCCTCTCGCGCTGGTGGCGGACACCGCTCTGCTCGCCGTGCCCAACGAGTGGGGCAAGCGCGTTCTCGAGGGCCGGCTGGCGCCGCTGATCAGTGACACCCTCAGCCGTGAGTGCGGCCGCCCGATCCGTATCGCGATCACCGTCGACGAGTCGGTCGGCGAGCAGCCCGCGCCGTCCGCGCCTTCCGTGCAGCAGCCGCGCTACGACGAGCGCCCGCGCCAGGACGCGTACGACGGTTACGGGCACCGCCAGCAGATGCCCGACGACGGGCTGCCGACCGTGCGCCCCGCCTACCCGGAGTACCAGCAGCAGCGCCCCGACCCCGGGTCCTGGCCGCGCGTCCAGGAGGACCTGTGGCAACAGCAGCGCCTGGGCGGGTTCCAGGAGCGGGACCCGTACACCGGACCGCGTCCCCAGCAGCCGCAGCACGACTATCGCGGCCCGCAGAGCCAGGACCGCCCGCAGTACGAGCAGCAGCGCCCGGAGCGCGCCGAGCTGCCCGACCCGCAGGCCCAGCGCCATGGAGGCCCCGGAGGAGGTCCGGGCGGAGGGCCCGGCTCCATGGGTTCCTCCTCCGGCAAGGGACCGGGTCCCGGCGAACCGCACGCCCGTCTCAACCCCAAGTACCTCTTCGACACCTTCGTCATCGGGTCGTCGAACCGCTTCGCCCACGCGGCGGCCGTCGCGGTGGCCGAGGCGCCCGCCAAGGCGTACAACCCCCTCTTCATCTACGGGGAGTCGGGGCTCGGCAAGACCCACCTGCTGCACGCGATCGGGCACTACGCGCGCAGCCTCTACCCGGGCACGCGGGTGCGTTATGTGAGCTCCGAGGAGTTCACCAACGAGTTCATCAACTCGATCCGTGACGGCAAGGGCGACACCTTCCGCAAGCGCTACCGCGATGTGGACATCCTGCTGGTCGACGACATCCAGTTCCTCGCGAGCAAGGAGTCGACGCAGGAGGAGTTCTTCCACACCTTCAATACGCTCCACAACGCCAACAAGCAGATCGTGCTGTCCTCCGACCGGCCGCCCAAGCAGCTGGTGACGCTGGAGGACCGGTTGCGCAACCGCTTCGAGTGGGGTCTGACCACCGATGTGCAGCCGCCGGAACTGGAGACGCGGATCGCGATCCTCCGGAAGAAGGCCGTGCAGGAGCAGCTGAACGCCCCGCCGGAGGTACTGGAGTTCATCGCCTCGCGGATCTCGCGCAACATCCGCGAGCTGGAGGGCGCCCTGATCCGGGTGACGGCCTTCGCGAGCCTCAACCGCCAGCCGGTGGACCTCGGGCTCACCGAGATCGTGCTGAAGGACCTGATCCCCGGCGGCGAGGACTCGGCCCCCGAGATCACCGCGAGCGCCATCATGGCGGCGACCGCGGACTACTTCGGGCTGACGGTGGAGGACCTCTGCGGATCCTCGCGCAGCCGGGTGCTGGTGACGGCCCGCCAGATCGCCATGTACCTCTGCCGGGAGCTCACCGATCTGTCGCTGCCGAAGATCGGCGCGCAGTTCGGCGGCCGGGACCATACGACGGTGATGCACGCCGACCGCAAGATCCGCGCCCTGATGGCGGAGCGGCGCTCCATCTACAACCAGGTCACGGAGCTCACCAACCGCATCAAGAACGGCTGACACGCCGGCCGACAGAGCCCTCCGAGGACGCCCCGGGACACCGTTCCGGGGCGTCTTTCGTCGTTGGAAGGGGCGTCCTTCGTCCTCGCGGAGCGCGTCCTTCGCCGTGCCGGGGGGCGCCACGGGGGCGTTGAGGGGGCGTCCGGGCGGAGACGCGCGCCGCCGCCCTGTTCGAATACCGAGGCGCGGGGAGCCGTTCTCCACAGATCTGGGGAGAATCTTCCGTCCACAGCCTGGGGACTGGTGGGTTGTCCAGACCGTGTCCACAGGCAGTCTGCTCGAGAGATCATCATTCCAGGTCAGAGCCTTGTGGATTTGTGGTCAACCGCGCTCCACAGCCTGTGGACAGATCATCTGTCCACAGGGGCTCACCGGCGTTGTCCACCGGCGGCCCACAGGCAGAGCGCTCTTGCCCACAGCTTCTCCACACCGCTGTCCACTGTTCGGCAACGAAACGCCCGTCCTCACCGGCTCGAGTGAAAGCCGTCACACCAAGGTGGTCGGTTGGCCTGTGGGGAAGGTGGGTAAAGCTGGGGACGACGCTGGGGAGAACTCCCCGTCGCCTGTGCATCGGGTGTGCAGAACTTTCCGGCGTCCACAGAAAGGGCAGGTTGTCCACCGGTCCCGCCCACAGGCACGGTGGACAAAAAATGGGCGGTGACCTGCGAAAACGACGTTATCCACCGTTTCCACAGGCCCTACTACTACTCCCACTTAGAGTTACCGGGAAATTCGCTTCGAAGAAGGCCCTGTGCACAACTCGGCCCCGGAGCCACCGAGGCCTCTCGCGGCGACTTGACCCCGAGCCGCACCGACTGTCGGCGGCGTGCGTCAGACTGGTCCCCGGCAACGTCCCCTGCCTCCGGTGGGGAGACACCGAGCCAGACGACGAAAGCCAGCAGGGCGAGCCAGCAACAGCAGGAGGCGGTTCCGGTGAAGATCCGGGTGGAGCGCGATGTACTCGCGGAGGCGGTGGCCTGGGTGGCCCGCAGCCTCCCGGCCCGTCCGCCGGCGCCCGTACTCGCGGGCCTTCTTCTGAAGGCCGAGGACGGCGCGCTCAGCTTCTCCAGCTTCGACTACGAGGTCTCGGCCCGCGTCTCGGTGGAGGCCGAGGTCGAGGAGGACGGCACCGTCCTGGTCTCCGGCCGGCTGCTCGCCGACATCTGCCGCGCTCTCCCCAACCGGCCGGTGGAGATTTCCACAGACGGTGTACGGGCGACCGTGGTCTGCGGCTCGTCGCGATTCACACTCCACACCCTGCCTGTGGAGGAGTACCCGGCCCTGCCGGAGATGCCCACCGCGACCGGCACCGTCCCCGGTGAGGTCTTCGCCTCCGCCGCCGCGCAGGTGGCCATCGCCGCCGGCCGTGACGACACCCTGCCGGTGCTCACCGGTGTGCGGATCGAGATCGAGGGCGACACCGTCACCCTGGCCTCCACCGACCGCTACCGCTTCGCGGTCCGCGAGTTCCTGTGGAAGCCGGAGTCCCCGGACGCGTCCGCGGTCGCCCTGGTGCCCGCGAAGACCCTGCTGGACACCGCCAAGGCGCTGACCAGTGGTGACACGGTGACCCTGGCGCTCTCGGGCTCCGGCAAGGGTGAGGGTCTGATCGGTTTCGAGGGGGCGGGACGCCGCACGACCACGCGTCTGCTCGAGGGCGATCTGCCGAAGTACCGGACGCTCTTCCCCACCGAGTTCAACTCGGTCGCGGTGATCGAGACCGCTCCGTTCGTCGAGGCCGTCAAGCGCGTGGCCCTGGTGGCCGAGCGGAACACCCCGGTGCGGCTCAGCTTCGAGCAGGGCGTCCTGATCCTGGAGGCCGGTTCCAGCGACGACGCACAGGCTGTGGAGAGGGTCGACGCCAACCTGGAGGGCGACGACATCTCGATCGCCTTCAACCCGACGTTCCTGCTGGACGGTCTGAGCGCCATCGACTCCCCGGTCGCACAGCTGTCCTTCACGACCTCCACCAAGCCCGCGCTGCTGAGCGGCAAGCCGGCGGTGGACGCCGAGGCCGACGAAGCGTACAAGTACCTGATCATGCCGGTCCGCCTCAGCGGCTGAGACCGTTCCTCCGCCCGGCCGACCGCGTTTCGCGCGGGTCGGCCGAGCGGTCGACTGAGCGGCTGACCCCACAGGTGTGCGCCCGTGTCCCGGCGTAGGCTCGGACGCGGGTACGAACCGCACACGACGCTTAAGGAATCTCTGATGGAGCTCGGTCTCGTCGGTCTTGGCAAGATGGGCGGCAACATGCGTGAGCGCATCCGCCGCGCAGGCCACACCGTCATCGGATACGACCGCAACCCGGACCTCGCGGATGTCCACAGCCTCGAGGAGCTTGTGGGCAAGCTCAAGGGCCCGCGCGTCGTGTGGGTGATGGTCCCGGCCGGTGCCGCGACCCAGTCCACCGTCGACGAGCTGGCCGAGCTGCTCTCCCCGGGTGACATCGTCGTGGACGGCGGTAACTCCCGCTGGACGGACGACGAGAAGCACGCGGAGGAGCTCGCCGCCAAGGGCATCGGCTTCGTCGACTGCGGCGTCTCCGGCGGCGTCTGGGGTCTCGAGAACGGCTACGCGCTGATGTACGGCGGCGACGCCGAGCATGTCGCCCGGGTCCAGCCGATCTTCGACGCGCTCAAGCCCGAGGGCGAGTTCGGTGCCGTGCACGCGGGCAAGGTCGGCGCGGGCCACTTCGCGAAGATGGTCCACAACGGCATCGAGTACGCCATGATGCAGGCCTACGCCGAGGGCTGGGAGCTGCTGGAGAAGGTCGACTCCGTCACCGACGTGCGGGAGGTCTTCCGCTCCTGGCAGGAGGGCACGGTCATCCGCTCCTGGCTGCTCGACCTGGCCGTCAACGCGCTGGACGAGGACGAGCACCTCGACAAGCTGCGCGGGTTCGCCGCGGACTCCGGTGAGGGCCGGTGGACCGTGGAGGCCGCGATCGACAACGCCGTGCCGCTGCCCGCGATCACCGCCTCGCTGTTCGCGCGCTTCGCGTCCCGCCAGGACGACTCGCCGCAGATGAAGATGATCGCCGCACTGCGCAACCAGTTCGGTGGCCACGCGGTCGAGTCGAAGAAGTAATCCACAGGCTGTGTGCTCCGGCGCACGGCCACGCCGGGGGAAGGTCGGCGCACATCATGCATGTCACGCATCTGTCGCTGGCCGACTTCCGGTCCTACGCCCGGGTCGAGGTTCCGCTCGACCCGGGCGTCACCGCGTTCGTGGGGGCGAACGGCCAGGGCAAGACGAACCTCGTCGAAGCGGTCGGCTATCTGGCCACGCTCGGCAGCCACCGGGTGTCCTCGGACGCGCCGCTCGTCCGGATGGGCGCCGAGCGCGCCGTCATCCGGGCCGCCGTCACCCAGGGCGAGCGCTCCCAGCTGGTTGAGCTCGAACTCAACCCGGGCCGCGCCAACCGGGCGCGTATCAACAGGTCCTCACAGGTCAGGCCCCGGGACGTACTGGGGATCGTCCGCACGGTCCTCTTCGCGCCCGAGGACCTGTCGCTCGTCAAGGGGGACCCCGGGGAGCGCCGGCGCTTCCTGGACGAGTTGCTGACGGCGCGCGCGCCGCGCATGGCGGGCGTGCGCTCCGACTACGAGCGGGTGCTCAAGCAGCGCAACACGCTGCTGAAGAGCGCCGCGATGGCTCGGCGCCACGGCGGACGGTCGATGGATCTGTCCACGCTCGATGTGTGGGACCAGCATCTGGCGCGGGTGGGCGCGGAGCTGCTCGCCCAGCGGCTCGACCTGATCGCGACGCTCCAGCCGCTGGCGGACAAGGCGTACGAGCAGCTGGCGCCGGGCGGCGGGCCGGTCTCGCTGGAGTACCGAGGATCCGCGGCGGGCGACGCGCACACCCGCGAGGAGCTGTACGAGCAGCTGATCGCCGCGCTCGCCGACGTCCGCAAGCAGGAGATCGAGCGGGGCGTGACCCTGGTCGGCCCGCACCGCGACGAGCTGCTGCTCAAGCTGGGCGAGATGCCGGCCAAGGGCTACGCGAGCCATGGCGAGTCCTGGTCGTACGCGCTGGCGCTGCGGCTGGCGTCGTACGACCTGCTCCGGGCGGAGGGCAACGAGCCGGTGCTCGTCCTGGACGACGTGTTCGCCGAGCTGGACGCGCGACGCCGGGAACGGCTGGCGGAGCTGGTCGCGACGGGCGAACAGGTGCTCGTGACGGCCGCGGTCGACGACGATGTGCCGGGGGTGCTGGCGGGCGCGCGGTACACGGTCGCGGAAGGCGCGGTCGAGCGCGTATGAACAACTCCCCCGAGTTTCCGGACCTCGCCGCGGGCTCCGGCCTGCCCGCCGCCGGGACCCCCGCACCGGGCGCGCCCGGCGTTCCCGAGGCGTCGGGCGTCGACTTGGCGCGGGTGGCGCTGCGTGCCGCCAAGGAACAGGCGCGGGCACGTGGCGCGGCGGCGCAGCAGAAGAAGCAGGCCAAGCGCGGCGGCGGACTGCGGTCGGGGGCCCGCGCGGACGGGCGCGATCCCCTGCCCCTCGGCGCCGCGATCAACCGGCTGATCACCGAGCGCGGCTGGGAGACGCCGGCCGCGGTGGGCGGTGTGATGGGCCGGTGGCCGCAGATCGTCGGAGACGACCTCGCGAAGCACTGTGTCCCGCTGCGGTACGACGAGGACCCGGACGAGCGCGTACTCACCGTGCAGTGCGACTCGACGGCCTGGGCGACGCAGCTGCGCCTGCTGGCCCCCCGGCTGGTGGCCCGTCTGAACGAGGACCTCGGTCAGGGGACGGTACGGCTGATCAAGGTGCTGGGCCCCGGCGGCCCCCGCCGGGGGTACGGACCGCTCCGAGCGCCGGGCTCGGTGGGGCCCGGGGACACGTACGGATAGGGAGCGGACGGCGGAGCCGCACACAGGAGCGAGCGGAAACCGGCTCCGGAGCGCCCGCCCACACAACCCGTGACAGCCCGAAGCGCTGGGTGCCCGTCAGAGCCTCTTGGAGCCCCTTCCCGGATATGGGGAGTCGGGCCGCTCCGGTTCAGGGCGGCACATGCGGACTCAGGTACCGGCAAACCCCCATTCATGTCGGCGCTACCGGTAGACTGGTAGACAATCCCGCCCCATCGCGGAACATGTCGAACGACGCAGCCGCTCCCGTATGCCCGGAGAACGGCTTGTGCTGTGCCAGAAAGGGCGCTTCGTGGCCGATTCCGGCAACCCCAACGAGAACACTCCGTCCACTGCTGCCGGCGCGAACGGCGAGGTGACTGCCTCGTACGACGCCAGCGCGATCACCGTCCTCGAGGGCCTCGACGCGGTTCGCAAGCGCCCCGGCATGTACATCGGGTCGACGGGCGAGCGTGGTCTGCACCACATGGTCCAGGAAGTCGTCGACAACTCCGTCGACGAGGCCCTGGCCGGTCACGCGGACATGATCGACGTCACGATCCTGGCCGACGGCGGCGTGCGCGTCGTCGACAACGGCCGCGGTATCCCCGTGGGCATCGTCCCGTCGGAAGGGAAGCCGGCCGTCGAGGTCGTGCTGACCGTCCTGCACGCGGGCGGAAAGTTCGGCGGCGGCGGCTACGCGGTCTCCGGTGGTCTGCACGGCGTCGGCGTGTCCGTGGTGAACGCCCTGTCGACGCGGGTCGCGGTGGAGATCCGGACCGACGGCCACCGCTGGACGCAGGAGTACAAGCTCGGTGTGCCGATGGCGCCGCTGGAGCGCCACGAGGAGACCGACGAGACGGGCACCTCGGTGACCTTCTGGGCCGACGGTGACATCTTCGAGACGACCGAGTACTCGTTCGAGACGCTGTCGCGGCGTTTCCAGGAGATGGCGTTCCTGAACAAGGGACTGACCATCCGTCTGACGGACGAGCGGGAGTCGGCGAAGGCCGTCCTGGACGCGGACGACCCCGAGGCCGCCGAGAGCGCGAGCGAGGCGGAGAAGGTCCGCACGGTCACGTACCACTACGAGGGCGGCATCGTCGACTTCGTGAAGTACCTGAACTCGCGCAAGGGCGAGCTGATCCACCCCACGGTCATCGACATCGAGGCCGAGGACAAGGAGCGGCTGCTCTCCGCCGAGATCGCGATGCAGTGGAACTCGCAGTACACGGAGGGTGTCTACTCCTTCGCGAACACGATCCACACGCATGAGGGCGGTACGCACGAAGAGGGCTTCCGCGCCGCCATGACGGGTCTCGTCAACCGGTACGCGCGCGACAAGAAGCTGCTGCGCGAGAAGGACGACAACCTCTCCGGCGAGGACATCCGCGAGGGTCTGACGGCGATCATCTCCGTCAAGCTGGGCGAGCCGCAGTTCGAGGGCCAGACGAAGACCAAGCTGGGCAACACGGAGGCCAAGACCTTCGTCCAGAAGGTCGTGCACGAGCACCTCACGGACTGGTTCGACCGCAACCCCAACGAGGCCGCGGACATCATCCGCAAGGCGATCCAGGCCCAGACGGCCCGCGTGGCCGCCCGCAAGGCCCGTGACCTGACCCGCCGCAAGGGGCTCCTGGAGAGCGCGTCGCTGCCCGGCAAGCTCTCCGACTGCCAGTCGAACGACCCCACCAAGTGCGAGATCTTCATCGTCGAGGGTGACTCCGCCGGCGGCTCGGCAAAGTCCGGCCGCAACCCGATGTACCAGGCCATCCTGCCCATCCGAGGCAAGATCCTGAACGTCGAGAAGGCCCGGATCGACAAGATCCTGCAGAACACCGAGGTCCAGGCGCTGATCTCGGCGTTCGGCACCGGAGTCCACGAGGACTTCGACATCGAGAAGCTCCGCTATCACAAGATCATTCTGATGGCGGACGCCGACGTCGACGGTCAGCACATCAACACGCTGCTGCTGACGTTCCTCTTCCGCTTCATGCGGCCGCTGGTCGAGGCGGGGCACGTCTACCTCTCCCGCCCGCCGCTGTACAAGATCAAGTGGGGTCGGGACGACTTCGAGTACGCGTACTCGGACCGCGAGCGCGACGCGCTCGTCGAGCTCGGCAAGCAGAACGGCAAGCGCATCCGCGAGGACTCGATCCAGCGCTTCAAGGGCCTCGGCGAGATGAACGCCGAGGAGCTGCGCATCACCACCATGGACCAGGACCACCGTGTGCTCGGCCAGGTCACGCTGGACGACGCGGCACAGGCCGACGACCTCTTCTCGGTGCTGATGGGTGAGGACGTGGAGGCGCGGCGCTCGTTCATCCAGCGCAACGCCAAGGACGTCCGCTTCCTCGACATCTGAGTCGGTCTCAGCTGACCGCACGAAAGGACTGAAGACCAGCAATGGCCGACGAGAACACTCCTGTCACCCCCGAAGAGGAGCCCGTCGCTCTGCGGGTCGAGCCCGTCGGGCTCGAGACCGAGATGCAGCGGTCGTACCTCGACTACGCGATGTCCGTCATCGTGTCGCGTGCCCTCCCGGACGTCAGGGACGGTCTCAAGCCCGTCCACCGCCGGGTGCTGTACGCGATGTACGACGGCGGATACCGGCCCGAGAAGGGCTTCTACAAGTGCGCCCGTGTCGTCGGTGACGTCATGGGCACGTACCACCCGCACGGCGACACCTCGATCTACGACGCCCTCGTGCGCCTCGCCCAGCCCTGGTCGATGCGCATGCCGCTCGTCGACTCCAACGGCAACTTCGGTTCCCCGGGCAACGACCCGGCCGCCGCCATGCGGTACACCGAGTGCAAGATGATGCCGCAGTCGATGGAGATGCTCCGGGACATCGACGAGGAGACCGTCAACTTCCAGGACAACTACGACGGCCGCAACCAGGAGCCGACGGTCCTGCCGGCGCGCTTCCCGAACCTGCTGATCAACGGCAGCGCCGGTATCGCCGTCGGTATGGCCACCAACATCCCGCCGCACAACCTGCGCGAGGTCGCGGCCGGTGCCCAGTGGGCGCTGGAGCACCCGGAGGCCACGCACGAGGAGCTCCTGGACGCGCTCATCGAGCGGATCAAGGGCCCGGACTTCCCCACCGGCGCGCTGGTCGTGGGCCGCAAGGGCATCGAGGAGGCGTACCGCACCGGTCGTGGCTCGATCACGATGCGCGCGGTCGTCGAGGTCGAGGAGATCCAGAACCGCCAGTGCCTGGTGGTCACGGAGCTGCCGTACCAGACCAACCCGGACAACCTCGCGCAGAAGATCGCCGACCTCGTGAAGGACGGCAAGATCGGCGGTATCGCCGACGTCCGCGACGAGACGTCCTCCCGGACCGGCCAGCGCCTGGTGATCGTGCTCAAGCGCGACGCGGTCGCCAAGGTCGTCCTGAACAACCTCTACAAGCACACCGACCTCCAGACGAACTTCGGCGCCAACATGCTGGCGCTCGTCGACGGTGTGCCGCGCACGCTCTCGCTCGACGCGTTCATCCGCCACTGGGTGACGCACCAGATCGAGGTCATCGTCCGCCGGACCAGGTTCCGGCTGCGCAAGGCCGAGGAGCGGGCCCACATCCTGCGCGGTCTGCTCAAGGCGCTGGACGCGATCGACGAGGTCATCGCCCTCATCCGGCGCAGCGACACGGTCGAGGTCGCCCGCGAGGGCCTGATGGGCCTGCTGTCGATCGACGAGATCCAGGCCAACGCCATCCTCGAGATGCAGCTGCGCCGGCTCGCCGCCCTGGAGCGCCAGAAGATCGTCGCCGAGCACGACGAGCTCCAGGCGAAGATCAACGAGTACAACGCGATCCTCGCTTCCGAGGAGCGCCAGCGTCGCATCGTCAGCGAGGAACTGGCGACGATCGTCGAGAAGTTCGGCGACGACCGCCGCTCCAAGCTGGTGCCCTTCGACGGTGACATGTCCATCGAGGACCTGATCGCCGAGGAGGACATCGTCGTCACCATCACGCGTGGCGGCTATGTGAAGCGTACGAAGACCGAGGACTACCGCTCGCAGAAGCGCGGCGGCAAGGGCGTGCGCGGCACCAAGCTGAAGCAGGACGACATCGTCGACCACTTCTTCGTGTCGACGACCCACCACTGGCTGCTGTTCTTCACGAACAAGGGCCGGGTCTACCGCGCGAAGGCGTACGAGCTCCCGGACGCCGGCCGGGACGCGCGCGGCCAGCACGTCGCCAACCTGCTGGCCTTCCAGCCGGACGAGCAGATCGCCGAGATCCTGGCGATCCGCGACTACGAAGCCGCTCCGTACCTGGTGCTCGCCACCAAGGGCGGTCTGGTCAAGAAGACCGCGCTGAAGGACTACGACTCGCCGCGTTCGGGTGGTGTCATCGCGATCAACCTCAGGGAGACCGAGGACGGCAGCGACGACGAGCTGATCGGCGCGGAGCTGGTGTCGGCCGAGGACGATCTGCTGCTCATCAGCAAGAAGGCGCAGTCGATCCGCTTCACCGCCACCGACGACGCGCTGCGGCCGATGGGACGAGCCACGTCCGGCGTCAAGGGGATGAGTTTCCGCGAGGGCGACGAGCTGCTCTCGATGAATGTCGTCCGGCCCGGTACGTTCGTCTTCACCGCCACAGACGGTGGGTACGCCAAGCGCACCAACGTCGACGAGTACCGCGTCCAGGGCCGTGGTGGCCTGGGCATCAAGGCCGCCAAGATCGTGGAGGACCGTGGTTCCCTGGTCGGCGCGCTGGTGGTCGAGGAGACCGACGAGATCCTCGCCATCACGCTGTCCGGTGGTGTGATTCGCACGCGAGTCAACGAAGTCAGGGAGACCGGGCGTGACACCATGGGCGTCCAACTGATCAACCTGGGCAAGCGCGATGCCGTCGTCGGTATCGCTCGCAATGCCGAGGCCGGTGCCGAAGCCGAAGAGGCCGTCGGGGCCGAGGACGCCGAAGGTGTCGAGGACACCGAGGGCGTCGAGACCGAGGCCGTCGAGGGCACCGAGCCCTCGACCGCGGAGCACGAGGAGTAGAGCGTGAGTGGAGCCACGGGCGCCGGATCGGCCGCTGCTGGAGCGAACGGTGCCCGTGGCCCTGCCACGGACTCCCAGGGGGTTGTGGTGACGGACACTCGGGGGTCGAACCCCTCGTACGAGGCTTATCCGAACGGGCCTCTGCCCGGCGAGCGTGAGCCCGCGCAGCAGCCGGGCCAGCCCTACCAGCCGCCGCCGGCCTACGTCGGCCAGGGCGGCCCGACGGTGCGCCGGCCGCGCACCGGGGCCAAGACGACCCCCCGGACGCGCAAGGCGCGGCTGCGGGTGGCCAAGGCCGACCCGTGGTCGGTGATGAAGGTCAGCTTCCTGCTCTCCATCGCGCTGGGCATCTGCACGGTCGTGGCGGCCGCGGTCCTTTGGATGGTCATGGACGCCATGGGCGTCTTCTCCACGGTCGGCGGCACGATCAGCGAGGCCACCGGCTCCAATGAGAGCAATGGCTTCGACCTCCAGTCGTTCCTGTCGCTGCCGCGCGTGCTGATCTTCACCTCGGTGATCGCGGTCATCGATGTGGTGCTGGCCACGGCGCTGGCGACGCTGGGCGCCTTCATCTACAACCTGTCGGCGGGCTTCGTGGGCGGCGTGGAGCTGACGCTGGCCGAGGACGAGTGACCTGCGAACCAACCGATTTTGGAGCTACCGCCTCCGTGCGCTAATCTTCAGAGGTCAGCGCGCAGCGCGGAGGGGCTATAGCTCAGTTGGTTAGAGCGCATCCCTGATAAGGATGAGGCCACAGGTTCAAATCCTGTTAGCCCCACAGTGCGAAGGGCCCCCAGTCGATCAGACTGGGGGCCCTTCGGCATCTCCGGACCGCCTCCGCCGCCCCGCGCCGTACGGCGCCGACTCCGGGTCGGGCCGATCGCCGTTCGCCGCGCACGGCGACACGTGCGGCGGAGAAGGTAGTTGACCCCCCGGTAGGTCACCGATCGATATCGGTCGGTGTGTATTGTGGGGCGCCAGAAGTCTCCTACGTCAAGGAAAGACGAGGTCGCGCGGTGAAGAAGCTCCTCCTGGTCGCACTGGCCGCCATCGGCGGGCTCCTCGTGTACCGCCAGATCCAGGCGGATCGCGCCGAGCAGGATCTGTGGACGGAGGCGACCGACTCCGTGCCCGCAGGTTCGGGTGTGTGAGACGCGCAAAGTCTGCTGACGAAGCCCTGGCCGTGTAAACGGCCGGGGCTTCGTGCTGTCGCGGGACCCCGGCAGCGGCTCCGCGACTTCGCCTACGCAAATCATTTGCTTGCAAGAGCAAAACTGAGTGAGCCCTGGGGCCGCGGGCCGCGCAGATCGCGCGGAAGCCGCAGATCGGCGTCGTCCGGCGGATGGCCCGCGTGGCCGTGCTCGGCGACGGGCGAACCGGGCCCGGGCACCCTCGTCACGGCGAGCGTCGATGGTGACCGGGGGCAAGGCGGACAAGGGGCGCGATTCGGCCGCACGCGCAGACAGCGGTGGGACGGGCGGGGCAGGATGGACCGGCACCGTGGCCGCCGCCGTGGCGGGCGGCGCGGTCGTCCTGATCGCCGGAGCGGTGCTCGCGCTGGTATGGCGCAGGGCGGCCATGGAGACGACGAGGAGAGACGCGTGAAGAGGCAGCGCGGCAGCGGCCGGGTGACGGCCGCCGTGGTGGCGGCGATGTGCGTGGCGGCGCTGCCCGGGCAGGCGTGGGCGGCCGGCGAGAGCCCGTACGTCTTCGACAGCAGTGCGAAGACCGTCAAGGGCGCCGTGTCCAGCGGCGACGCACAGCGCCTGGACGCGGGATCGGTTTACCGGGACTCCATCAAGAAGGACGGCAAGCTCTACTACCGGGTCGACCTCGACGCGAAGACGAACGCGTACGTCTCCGTCGTCGCCGTGCCGAAGCCCGGGGCCAAGGCCGAATACGGCGACGGCATCAGCGTGAGCCTGCAGGACGGCTCCAGCACGCAGTGCAGCTCGCGCGACACCCACTTCGAGTCCGCCGGGTTCACCCGTCCCCTGGCCGCGTACGCCTCGCGGACCATCAAGGCCGACGGTACCAACTGCCAGCAGCAGGGCGCCTACTACGTCCTGGTCGAGCGGACCAGTAAGAGCACGTCCACGCCCGACGACTGGCAGTTGGAGATCCGCTACGACTCCGAGCCCGCGCTGAAGGCGGCGAGGCCGACGTCGGTGCCGGACAGCTGGCCCTCGGCGTCGCCGCCGCCGCCCGCCGGCGGCCCGCAGAAGCGCGCGGGCGGAAGCAGCTACGTCGACGCCACCGGCCTCGAGCAGGGTGAGTGGCGGGACGACATCAAGCCCGGACAGACGCTCTACTACCGGGTGCCGGTCGACTGGGGCCAGCAGATCTTCGCCACCGCCTCCCTCGGCAGCAGCTCGACGGGCACCGACTACATCGGCAGCGCGCTCGTCCTGTCGCTGGACAACCCGGCGCGTGGTCACGTCGACCAGAACACGGTCGCGTACGACGGCAAGCAGAACCAGGTGGCGCTGGAGCCGCAGCGGCCCGTGGCGTACGAGAACCGTTACGCCTCCAGCGAGGAGACGAACGCCATGCGGTTCGCCGGCTGGTACTACCTGTCGGCCACGCTCAACCCCGAGGTGGCCGGGGCGTACGGCGACAAGGCCCTGCCGCTGACGCTGCGGGTGAACGTCACCGGGCAGGCACGGACGGCGCCCGCGTACGACGGGTCCCCCGGGATCTTCACGGTCACCGAGGAGGACAAGGAAGCGGCCGCGAGCGGGCAGAGCGGACCGGAGGCGGCGCGGAGCGACACGATGCGTCTGGTCGCGGTGGCCGGGATCGGTGCCGGGACCGTGCTTCTGCTGGGACTGGCGGTGTGGACGGTCGTCGCCCGGCGGCGGGGAGCCGCGGCCTCGTCCGGGGGCGCGTCCTCGGGACAGGGAGGGCCGCCGCAGTCGGGGCCGCCCGCCTCCTGGTGAGACAGGCGGCCGCGGAGGTCAGGCCTGGGTGAGGGCCCAGATGCCGACCGCGAAGCACATGAGCGCCACGATCAGTACCGGGATCGCCACCTTCGGGGGCGGTCCCGGTCGCTTGTCGCCGTCGGAGACGGCCGCGGGGGGCGGAGTCGGGAACGCGGGCGACACGGCCGCGGGGGAAACCGGGGCGGTCTGGGCGGGAACCTGAACGCCGTGAGCGGTGTATTGACGAGTAGGAGGCTGCTGATACGGCACCGCGGATGTGGGGGCCTGCGCGAAGTCCGGCGCGGAGGCCGGAAGGGGGGAGGCGGGGTGAGCGGCGACGGGGGCAGAGGGCTGCGGGGGAGGTGTGGCCTGGTTGTGCTGTGGATTGAGCTGTGGGTGGGACTGCTGCTCCGGTCGCGCGGCCTGGGGCTGCGGCGGGGGCACCAGATGGAAGCTGCCCGTCTCGGACGGGGAGAACGCGGGCTGGTCGGTCGCGGGCGTGGTGGGGCTCGGCTCCGGGGCGACCGGGCCGTTCGGGCCGAAGCCCGCCGGCAGGGGACCGATCTGGTCGAAGACCTCGACCGGCTCCTCGTCGGCAGCCGGCTCGGGCAGCATGTCGACGGCGCTCGTGAGCGCTTTGCGCGCGCCCGTGGCCGTACGGAAGCGCGCGGCCGGATCGGGCTGGAGCAGGCCCGCGAGGACCTGCCACAGGGGCTCGGGGATGCCCTGGGGGGCGCCGGGCGTCCCGTGCGCCGCGAAGTGCTCGATGAGCGCCTGCGCGTCGGGCTTCTGGCCCTGGAGGAGATAGAGCGCGACCAGGCCGACGGCGAACAAGTCGGCCGTGAAGTCCGGCTCCGCGCCCATCATCTGCTCGGGAGCGAAGTAACCAGGCGTCCCCACCACATAGTTGGTCTCGGTGAGCCGTGGCTCGCCCTTGCGCATCGAGATGCCGAAGTCGGACAGCCGCAGATGCGGCCGCCCGGTCCCGGTGGCCTCCAGCAGGATGTTGGCCGGTTTGATGTCGCGGTGCACGACCCCCTCGGCGTGCACCGCGGCGAGACCGGCGAGCAACTGGTCCAGCAGTGTGCAGACGAAACGCGCAGGCAAGGGTCCGTAGTCGCCGATGACGTGCGCCAGCGAACCGCCGCTCACCAGATCCATGGTGAACAGCACCTTGTCGTCGTCCGCGGCCCAGCTGGCCGGGGCGAGGACATGCGGGTGGTCGATCCGCAGGGCCTGCTCGCGGACGAAGCGCAAGAGCGTGTGCGCGTCGCTCTGCTGCAGCACCTTGGCCGCGACATACCGGCGGCGGCGGTGGTCCCAGGCGCGCCATACGGCACCGACCCCACCACGGCCGATCGGGTCGATCAGCTCGTACCGACCAGCGAAGACCTCACCCATTGCGCTGCGCCCGCTCCCAGTTCCCTGTTCCGGCGTCGTTCCCTGTTCCGGTCTTGTTCCGCCCCGTGCTGTTCAGACCGGCGGACTGTCAGTTCTGGTGCGACTCGTAATGCGCGACCGCGTCCGCGGTGCGTCCGGCGCCGTACACCCGGAGGAACTCTGCCAGTTCCGGGTGGCTCGGGGCGAGGGTCTCCGCCGCATCGATGATGTCGCCGGCCGCCGAGACCGAGCGCAGCAGCGACTGAATCTCCCGGACCACCCGGCGCACGGTCGGCGCACCCGAACTGTTGGTGGTCTGGCTGGTGCCGGTGAGGACCGAGCCGCCCTGGGACTTCTTGATCTCGTCCATCCGGTCCGTGGCCTCGGCGGCGCTCACACTGCCGTCGGCGACCTGACTCGCCAGCTCCTGCAGGGCCTGGACACGCTGGACCACGGCAGGATTGCCGATCTTGGCGCGCTGGCCGCTCATCAGCTGGGAGAGCATGGGGGCGGACAGTCCGAGCACTGCCGCGAGCCGCGCCTGGTTCAGGCCCAGGTCGTCTATGAGCCTTCGGAAGAGCGCCCCCAGCGGCTCGCCGTACCAACTCCGCTGAAGCTCTCTGGCTCTGGCCGTGGCTTCCTGCTGCGCTGCATCCATGACGTCTCCCCATCCCTGCGGTTCGCCACTGCGAACCTCGACGTGCATCTTACGGAGCGTGGTCGCCGACCGGGAGTCCCAATCCTTTTGCGGGATCCGGGGGGTGACCCGGTACTCTGGTCTCGTTCCGGGGCCTTAGCTCAGTTGGTAGAGCGCTGTCTTTGCATGGCAGATGTCAGGGGTTCGACTCCCCTAGGCTCCACCGGACGAAAGGCCCTCCGGCCCGCGCGCGACGCGGACCGGAGGGCCTTTCTCATTGCCCTTCCCGCTGCCTTTCCCCTGGGGTTCCGTGTCACCGGCGGCCGACCGGCGGGGATCCTCGGGCGTTTGCACGGATCAGGGCCGGCCGCCCGGGCTGCCGAGCGCCTGAGTGATGTCGAACAGGGCCCCGTCGGGATCGCGAAGGGTCACCCAGCGCTCGGCCTCGTCGGACTCCACGGCGGAGACCACGCTCCCGCCGAGAGAGGCCGCCGCCTTCATGGCGGACTCCAGCTCGGGAACCCGGAAATGGACGTGCCAGCGGGGCCGCAGCCGCGGTTCGTACGCGGCCTCCTCCACGGCCTCGCTGTTCAGCCGGGCCACCGGTTCCCCGCCCTGGCGCAGGACGACCTGGTCCTCTTCGTAGGACACCTCGCAGGATCCGGGCCGGCCGGTCGCCCACTCCAGGATTTCCCCGTAGAAGATCGCGGCGTCGAAGGCGTTCCTCGTACGCAGCTCCAGCCAGGCCGGGGCCCGTCCCTCCCCGACCCGCCAGGCCGAGTGCACGCGGCCCTCCCAGATACCGAAGACGGCGCCCTCACGGTCGGCCGCCAGCGCCGCCCGCCCACGGGACGCGAAGGAGACCGGGCCCACCGCCACCGTGCCCGTCCGCTCGCGGATCCGGGACACGGCCACATCGGCGTCGTCGACGGCGAAGTACGGAGTCCACGCGACGGGCACGGCCAAGTCCCCCGCCAGCGCCCCGATGCCCGCCACCGGAAGCCCGTCCAGCTCGGCCGTGCGGAACGCCTCACCCAGCCCGGCGGGCCGGAACTGCCAGCCCAGCACAGCGCTGTAGAAGCGCTGGGTCGCCTCCAGGTCCCGCGTCATCAGACTCACCCAGCACGGCGCACCGAACACATCACCCGTCGAAATGTTCATCGCTCTGCCCTCTCACCACACGGCCGCACAGCCTCGCCGCCGGATCAGCGGCGGCCCGTCCGGCGAAAGACACAAGCTCTCGCGGACGGGCCGGAAGGGGGGCGTACGACAGGCGGGAACGCCTCTTGTCCGTGTTCGGCTGGGCCGTACGGGTGGTGTTCATCTGAAGATCTGCGCACGGGTGGCGTTGCTCCCCGCTATCCGCCCGTGCGTACACATCATGAGGAAGGTATGTAGATCGCGCAACTCGGAATGAACCGTTGGGAACGGATTAATCCGCCCATCCCGCATCAAGCACCATAGTTCGCCCACGACCGCCCACCACCGAAAGCGAGGGGCCATGGCCGCCGTCAAGGTCAAGCAGTTCTGGACCGCCTTCATCTCTCTTCTCTTCGCCCTGCTCGCCTCCGTCGGCCTCGCGAGCCCCGCGACCGCCGCGCAGCAGCCCGCCGTCCAGCAGCCGAAGGAGCCGGCCGCCGACGCGACCGGGGTGCTCCTCGCCTCCGTGCCCGCCCAGCCGGTGTACCGGGGGCCGAGCGCGCGAAGCCGGTCCCTGCCGCCGACGATCAAGCAGCGCATCAGCGCCGAGGCGCACGGCTCCTCGCCGTCCGTACGGCACATGTCCGCCGCCGCGCCGCTCGAGACCGACCTGTACGACCTGGCGCTCGCCGCGGCGTGAGGCGCCGGGAGCACTCATGACTCCCAGCGCCCAAAGCTCCGCCACAGAGCTCCGCGGAAAGCCGGCTGTGAACAGGTCGGAGACAGGAGAAGGTCAGCGACGGTCGTCGCGGCCCTTGGACCCGTTCTCTGACCCGGATTCGGCTTCCTTGGCCTCCACCTCCGGATCGAGAGAAGTCCGGTCGGTGCCGTCGACGGACGACAGCGTGGTCCGTTCGGAGACATCGGTAGGAGCCGGCGGCTCGACCAGCCAGTCGGGGTTGGCCTGCTTGTCCCACCACTTCCAGGCGGCGAAGGCGCCGCCCGCGAGAACACCGAGGACCGCGAGGCCCTTGGCGAGACGCCCGGCCCTGGCCCGGCGCTCATGCTTCCTGACGATCTTCTGAATGTCCTTTGCCGTCACGTGCCCGCGCAGCGCGGCCAGAGCGGCGGTGGAACGCGCTCCGGTCTCCGCCAGTACGGGCTGAGCCGTGGCGACAACCTGTTCAACACGAGGAACGGTGTAATCGGCCGCCTGACGCGCGGCCTTGCGGGTCCGAACCGCCGCACGATGCGCGGCTTCGTCGATCCGCTCCGGAACATGCGGCGCCACATACGCGCCGTACTGCACCCGGGCCTGCTTGGCGGCCCTGGAAACCTTCGGCGAGATCTTCACGCGTGCCTGGTGCGCATAGTGCGCGGCCTGGTCCTTGGCCGTATCGGCGTAGGGCGCCACCACTTCCGCGGCGTGCAGCACGCTCTCCTTCGCCGAATCAGTCGCGGCGCGCACGCTATCGATGCGGGTCACGGGATCCTCCTCCTCGGTGGCGGTGTCGGTATTTCGCCTTTCCACCCACTTCGAAATCATGCCCGTTGACTCAAGGTCCGGCATGCGGGGCGGGCATCCGGGGCAACCAGACGTCCCGCGGCGGCGACAAGGCTTCCTCATGCGCCGGTGCTTCCGTGCGAGGATCGGTCGACGTCGGAGAAGACTTACGGAAGGCACCTCGTGGCCGAGCAGCTTTACGCCACCCTGAAGACCAACCAGGGCGACATCGAGATTCGGCTTCTGCCGAACCACGCCCCCAAGACGGTGAAGAACTTCGTCGAGCTCGCGCGGGGCGAGCGCGAGTGGACGAATCCCGCGACCGGTGAGAAGTCCAGCGCCCCCCTCTACGACGGCACCGTCTTCCACCGTGTGATCAGCGGTTTCATGATTCAGGGCGGCGACCCGCTGGGCAACGGCACGGGTGGTCCGGGGTACGAGTTCGCCGACGAGTTCCACCCCGAGCTCGCGTTCGACAAGCCGTACCTCCTGGCCATGGCCAACGCGGGCCCGGGCACCAACGGCTCTCAGTTCTTCATCACCGTCTCGCCGACCGCCTGGCTGACGCGCAAGCACACCATCTTCGGCGAGGTGAGCAACGAGGCCGGCAAGAAGGTCGTGGACGCCATCGCCGGCTGCACGACCAACCCGCGCACCGACCGCCCGCTCGATGACGTCATCATCCAGTCGGTCGTGATCGAGACCCGCAAGAGCTGATCCGGCGGACCGCTGCCGCCGACGAAGAGGACCGGGCCCGCCGATGAAGCGGACCGGTCCCGGTCGATGAAGGGAACCTTTTCGCCCCGCCCGTCCGTAAGGATGGGCGGGGCGGTGTGCGCTGAGCGCCACCGGGCACGCGCACGCCGAAGCGCGCGGCACGCCGCCCACACGGAGAGGAAAGAGGAGAGCGCGATGGAGCAGGCGCCAGGCAGTCCGCAGGAGCCGCGGGACGCGCACTCCCTGCCGAGCTGCTACCGCCATCCGGGCGTGGAGACCGGTATCCGCTGCACCCGCTGCGAGCGGCCTATCTGCCCCGACTGCATGGTCTCCGCCTCGGTCGGCTTCCAGTGCCCGGACTGTGTGCGCGGTGGATCGGGCACGGGCCACGCGCCGACCGCGAGCCAGCCCCGGACCATCGCCGGCGGCAGGGTCGCGGGCGACCCGCGATTCGTCACCAAGATCCTCATCGGGATCAATCTCGCGGTCTTCGTGGCCGTGCTCGCGCTCGGCGAACGGTTCGTCGCCGAGACGGAGCTGATCGGCTATGCCTTCAGCCCGGTGCTCGGTGAGGTCGTCGGGGTGGCCGACGGCGAGTGGTACAGACTTCTGACCTCGGCCTTCCTGCATCAGGAAGTCATGCACTTCGTCTTCAACATGCTGGGCCTGTGGGTCATCGGCGGCATGGTGGAGCCGGAGCTCGGCCGGGCGCGCTACGCGGTCCTGTGTCTGCTGTCCGGGCTGTCGGGCAGCGCCCTCGTCTATCTGATCGCCGCACCGAACCAGCCCTCGCTGGGCGCGTCGGGCATCGTCTTCGGCCTGATCGGCGCGTTCGCCGTCGTCGCGCGGCGCCGCGCCCACGACATGCGGCCGGTCGCCCTGTTCATCGCGCTCGCCCTGCTGCTGACCTTCACCAGGCCCGGTATCTCCTGGGAGGCCCACATCGGCGGCCTCGTCGGGGGCGCCTTGGTGGCCATCGGCCTGGTCCACGCCCCCCGCGAGCGGCGGAAGCTGGTCCAGTACTCGGCCTGTGCCCTGGTGCTGTTGGCCAACGTGCTGACTGTGATCCTGAGAACCTCCGCGCTCAGCTGAGCGGCAGCTTTCCCCAAAGTTGTCCACAGCGTGTGGTGGGTTGTGCGCACTGCGCCGGGAACAGCTGTGCCCCTCGCCCCTGACCTGGGTTTTCCCAGGAGGGGCAAGGGGCCGGGAGATTCACCCGTGCGGCTGCCGCAGTCACACCGGCGTCAACGTCATGAGGGTTATCCACAGATCGTCTGACCTTTTCCCCAGTGTGGACAACCTGTGGATAACCTCAGGGCAGAACTTGACGAGTGGCCGCCGGGGCCGCTACTTCGCCGCTATTTCGCGGCTTCTTCCGCCGCTACTTCCACTGAGTGGAGACGCCGAAGCCACCGGCGATGAAGCCGAAGCCCACGACGATGTTCCAGTTCTCGAGCGACTTGATCGGAAGCGATCCGTCGGTGACGTAGAAGACGACGATCCAGGCAAGCCCGATCAGGAAGAGTGCCAGCATCACCGGCGCCACCCAGCTACGGCTGGTCAGCTTGATGCTGGTCGCCTGCTTCGCTGCCGGCGGCGGCGTGAAGTCGGCCTTCTTGCGGATACGTGACTTCGGCACGAGGGACTCTCCTGTCGATGCGCTGCGTGACCGCGCAGGTAACTGTGGCTGGCGCCGGGACGGGGCAAGGGGGACCACTGCCTCCCCCGGGCGTCCGTTAGCGTAGTGCTTCCGCGGCGCCGAGTAGGAGAAGGGTACGTTGAGCAATTCTGCCGACTCCCCCCAAGGTCCGGTCCGGCGCACCGCCTGGCGGCCGGTCCGGGTGCTCACGGCCGCCGTCTTCGCCCTCGCCGGTCTGATCTTCGTCACCAGTTTCAACACCGCCAAGGGCACCAACATCCGCACGGACGCCTCCCTCCTGCGGCTCTCCGACCTGATCCAGGAACGCAGCCACAAGAACGCCGGCCTCGACGAGTCCACCGCGGCCCTGCGCGCCGAGGTCGACCGGGCCGCGGAGATCGCCCGGCGCAACGACGGCTCCACCAAGACCGAGGACGAGAAGCTCGGCGCACTCGAGAAGGCCGCCGGCACGACCAAGGTCACCGGTTCGGGCATGACCGTCACCCTCAACGACGCCCCGCCGAACGCCCAGGCCGCCCCCGGCTACCCCGAGCCGCAGGCCAACGACCTCGTCATCCACCAGCAGGACCTCCAGGCCGTCGTCAACGCCCTGTGGAAGGGCGGCGCCGCCGGCATCCAGGTCATGGACCAGCGCCTGATCTCCACCAGCGCCGTGCGCTGCGTCGGCAACACCCTGATCCTCCAGGGCCGCGTCTACTCCCCGCCGTACAAGATCACCGCTGTCGGTGACATCGGCGCGCTCAACAAGGCGCTCACCGCCTCCCCCGCGATCCAGAACTACCAGCTGTACGTGAAGGCGTACGGCCTCGGCTGGAAAGTGGACGAGCGCGAGAAGGTGACTCTCCCCGGCTACTCGGGCACAGTGGATCTCCACTACGCGAAGCCTGTGAGCTAGCTGCGGGAGGGGCCGTCCGGTGACGGTACGACTGATCGTCCGAACCTTCAGCGAACTGTGCATCACCGTCGGCACCCTGATTCTCCTCTTCGTCGTGTACGTGCTCTTCTGGACCGGGATCAAGGCCGGCAGCGCCACGGACGGGCAGATCGACACCCTCCAGGAGCAGTGGGCGAGCCGGCCGGTCGCGCCGGCCGCGGGGCCGCCGCCTCCGCCGCCCCCGGCGTACGAGGACGGCAAGGGCCTGGCCGTCATGTACGTCCCCCGCTTCGGCAGGAGCTGGCAGTGGCCGGTGCTCGAGGGCACCGGGGCCGCCACCCTCAAGAAGGGCCTCGGCCACTACACCGGCACCACCCGGCTCGGCGGGACCGGGAACTTCTCGGTGGCCGGCCACCGGCGCACCTACGGGGATCCGTTCAAGGACGTCCCCGAGCTCCGCCCCGGAGACGCGGTGGTCCTCAGCGACGGGACGACCTGGTTCACGTACCGCGTCGACAGGAAGCCCTACCGGACCGTTCCCACCGACACCGGCGTGATCGACCCCGTTCCGGTGAAATCCGGGTTCGACGGACCCGGGCGCTATCTGACCCTGACGACCTGCGACCCGGAGTGGGGCAGCAGCCACCGGCTGATCGTCTGGGCGCATCTGGACGCCACCCGACCTGTGACCCGGGGCAAGCCCGAAGCTTTGGACAGCTGACCCATACGGACGGCGTCGCCCCTTACTCTGGTGCCGTACCGAAGGGCACCACGAGGAAGGACCGGCAGACGTCATGTACGGCTGGATCTGGCGGCATCTGCCGGGCAACGCATGGGCGCGGAGCGTCATCTCGCTCGTGCTGATCCTCGCGGTCGTCTACGTGCTGTTCCAGTACGTGTTCCCCTGGGCGGAGCCGCTGCTTCCGTTCAACGATGTGACGGTGGACGGCCAGTGACCACGCGCATTCTCGTCGTCGACAACTACGACAGCTTCGTCTTCAACCTCGTCCAGTACCTGTACCAGCTCGGTGCCGAGTGCGAGGTCCGGCGCAACGACGAGGTGGCCCTGGAACACGCCCAGGACGGCTTCGACGGCGTACTCCTCTCACCCGGCCCGGGAACCCCCGAGCAGGCCGGCGTCTGCGTCGACATGGTGCGGCACTGCGCGTCCACCGGTGTGCCGGTCTTCGGCGTCTGCCTCGGCATGCAGTCGATGGCGGTGGCGTACGGCGGTGTCGTCGGCCGGGCGCCCGAGCTGCTGCACGGCAAGACCTCCCTGGTCACCCACGAGGGCAAGGGCGTCTTCGCCGGACTGCCGTCGCCGTTCACCGCGACCCGGTACCACTCGCTGGCCGCCGAACCGGCCGAGCTGCCGGACGAGCTCGAAGTCACCGCGCGCACGGCGGACGGCATCATCATGGGGCTGCGCCACCGGGAACTGGCGGTCGAGGGCGTGCAGTTCCACCCCGAGTCCGTCCTCACCGAGCACGGCCATCTGATGCTCGCGAACTGGCTGGTGCAGTGCGGCGACAAGGGAGCGGTCGGCCGGTCGGCGGGGCTCGCGCCGGTGGTGGGCAAGGCTGTCGCGTGACCGAGGGGTCGCCGTGGTTCCGGGCGACAGACCCACCGGAGGAGCACGAGCGTCCGTACGAGCCGGCGCCCGCGGCGCCGTACGACCCCGGGCCGCCGTACGTCCCTGAGCCGGCGCCCTACGCGCAGCCGTACGCGCGGGCGTACGCCGACCCCTACGCGGATCCCTATGCGCAACCGGCCGGGGCGTATCCGCCGCCGGAGCAGTACGCGCACGGTGCCGATCCGTACGGATCGGGACCGGGGCAGTACACGCCGGGCGCGGGGCAGTACGCCCCCGTGCCCGAGCAGTACGAGCCGGCGCCCGGGGGATACCAGCCGCAGCCTGGACGCCAGGAGCCCATATCGGAGCCGTACGACGCACCGGCGGGGGCGTACGACGCGCCTGGGAGCGAGGACGCCGAGGCGCGGACGCCCGGTGAGGACGAGCCGGAGGCGGACCGGGGCCAGGACCCGGGCCCCGAGTCCGAGCCACAGACGCGTGGGCCGGGCCGGGCGGAGCGCCGTAGGGCCGCCAAGGGCCGGGGAGGCGGCAGAGGCGGCCCCGCAGCCCCCACGGCCCCCAGCGGCCCCCCAGGCGCCGCGGAGGCCGGACGGCCCCTGTCCCGGGTCGAGGCGCGGCGTGCGGCCCGTGCCCGCAAGGACAGTGTCGGCGTCGTCGCCAGCCGGGTCGTCGGCGAGCTGTTCATCACCTTCGGCGTCGTGATGCTGCTGTTCGTCACCTACCAGCTGTGGTGGACGAACGTCCGCGCCGGACTGCAGACCGATCAGGCCAAGCACCAGATCGAGGACGAGTGGGCGAAGGGCCGCACCCCGGGCACCTTCGAACCGGGCCAGGGCTTCGCCCTCATGCACATCCCCAAGCTCGACGTCGTGGTGCCGATCGCCGAGGGCATCAGCAAGTCGCAGGTCCTGGACCGGGGCATGGTGGGCCACTACGGCGAGGGCAAGCTCAAGACGGCGATGCCGGCGGACAAGCAGGGCAACTTCGCGGTGGCCGGCCACCGCAACACACACGGCGAACCCTTCCGCTACATCAATCAGTTGAAGCCCGGCGACCCGATCGTCGTCGAGACGCAGGACGCGTACTACACGTACCGGATGACCAGCATCCTGCCGCAGACCTCACCCTCCAACATCAGCGTGATCACTCCCGTGCCGCCCGGGTCGGGCTTCACCGGACCGGGCCGGTACATCACGCTGACGACCTGCACGCCCGAGTTCACCAGTACGTATCGACTGATCGTGTGGGGCAAGATGGTCGAGGAACGCCCGCGCAGCAAGGGGAAACCGGACGCGCTCGTAGGCTGAGACCCCCAGACCCCATGCCTCCAGACGGGACAGATGCCCAGTGGTACGTGCGCGCAACCGGATCGCCGCAGTCATCAGTGTCTTCGGCGAACTGCTGATCACCGCGGGCGTCCTGCTCGGACTCTTCGTCGTCTACTCGCTGTGGTGGACGAACGTCATGGCCGACCGCGTGGCCGACAAGGAGATCAGCCAGGTCCGCGACCGCTGGGCCGGCGGCCCCGGGGCGCTCGACACCAAGGACGGCATCGGCTTCCTGCACGTACCGGCCATGAAGAACGGCGAGGTGCTCGTCAAGCAGGGCACCGACTCCAAGGTCCTCAACAACGGTGTCGCAGGCTTCTACACGGACCCGGTCAAGTCCGCCCTTCCGACGGCGGCGCAGGGGAACTTCACGCTGGCGGCGCACCGCGACGGCCACGGCGCGAAGTTCCACAACATCCACCGGGTGAGGAACGGCGACTCGATCGTCTTCGAGACCAAGGACGTCTGGTACGTCTACAAGGTCTACAGGACCCTCTCGCGGACGTCGAAGTACAACGTCGACGTCCTGAACCCGGTCCCGAAGCAGTCGGGGAAGACCAGGCCGGGCCGGTACATCACGCTGACGACGTGCACCCCGATGTACACCTCCGACTACCGCTACATCGTCTGGGGCGAGCTGGAGCGTACGGAGAAGGTCGACCGGGACCGTACGCCGCCGGCGGAGCTGCACTGAGGCGAGTGGCAGCAGCCGCGACCCAGAGCACACGCGGACAGAAGAGAGCCCCGGCATCCATCCTTCGGATGCCGGGGCTCTCTCTTTCGTAACCGACGGTTCGGTGAACCGGAGCCAGGGGTCAGTCGCGGCGACTGGTGAAGCCGGACTGACCGAAGATCGTGCCGCCGCCCCCGTCGTCCCCTCCGGCGGTGAGCAGGGTGATGGTGTCACCCCTGTTGACCGTGGAGCCGGGCGCCGGGTTGCTGGCCACGACCGTCGCGCCGCCCTTGTCCACCGAGTTGGGGGCGAGCGTGACGACCAGGCCGAGGTCCTCGAGCTGCTTCTTCACATCCCGGTACTTCTTGCCCTGGATGTCCGCCGGAACCTGGACCTGCTGCGGCTGCTGCGGGCCCTTGGAGACCTTCAGCGTCACCAGCGTGCCCTCGGCGGCCTTGGAGTCGGCCGTCGGGTTCTGCTCGGTGACCTCACCCGCGGGCTTGTCCGAGTCGACGTCCACCCTCGCCACCTGGAACTTGAGCGTCTCCAGCTGCGACTTGGCGGAGTCGAACTGCGTGCCGACCACCGGCGGGACGGTCTTCAGCGCCTTCTTCGCGACCGTGATGGTGACCGGGGTGTTCTTCTCGGCCTGCGTACCGCCCTTGGGGTCCTGGTCGAGGACCGTGCCGGGCTCCTCGTCGGACTCCTCCTGCTTGACCTCGATCTGCGAGAAGCCCTTCGACTTGAGCAGCTCCTTGGCGCTCTCCTCGGACTTCTCGGTGACGTCCGGAACCTCGACCGTCGGCGCGCCCTCGGAGACGACGACCTGGATCGTCTCGCCGCTGTTCATCTTGGCGCCGTTGTCGGCCGTCGGGGTCTGGCTGCAGATGAAGCCCTTGGGCTGGTCGCAGCGCTGGCTGCCGGACTGGGCGACCTTGACGCTCGCGTTGCTCGCGAGGCGCTGGGCCTCGTCGAGCTTCTTGCCGACCAGCTGGGGTACGAGGACCTTGGCCGTGTCGTTGTCGCCCTTGAAGAGCGATTGGCCGATCAGGATCGCGCCCACCAGCACCAGGATGCCCGCCAGCACCAGCAGGATCGTCGAGGTGTTCGACTTCTTCTGGCGTCTGCGGTCCGGGCGGTCGTCGTAGCCGTAGCCGGGGTCGTCCGGGTTCATGGGCGGCAGCATCGACGTCTGCCCCGACGGGTCGGCCTGGCGCAGCGCCGTCGTCGGCTGGTCGTCCGGCGCGTAGCCGCCGTAGCCGGCCACACCCATCGCCGCCGTCGCCGCGACGGGCTGGCCGTCGAGGCACGCCTCGATGTCCGCGCGCATCTCGTCGGCCGACTGGTAGCGGTAGTCGGGGTCCTTGACCAGGGCCTTCAGCACGATCGCGTCCATCTCGGGCGTGATCTCGGGGTCGAAGTTGCTGGGCGGCTGCGGCTCCTCCCGTACGTGCTGGTACGCGACCGCGACCGGGGAGTCCCCGATGAACGGCGGACGCACGGTCAGCAGCTCGTAGAGCAGGCAGCCGGTGGAGTAGAGGTCGGACCGGGCGTCGACCTGCTCGCCCTTGGCCTGCTCGGGGGAGAGGTACTGGGCCGTGCCGATGACCGCCGCAGTCTGTGTCATGGTCATGCCGGAGTCGCCCATGGCGCGGGCGATGCCGAAGTCCATGACCTTGACCTGGCCGGTGCGCGTCAGCATGACGTTCGCCGGCTTGATGTCACGGTGCACGATGCCGGCGCGGTGCGAGTACTCCAGCGCCTGCAGGATGCCGACCGTCATCTCCAGCGTGCGCTCGGGCAGCAGCTTGCGCCCGGAGTGCAGCAGCTCTCTGAGGGTCGAGCCGTCGACGTACTCCATCACGATGTACGGGATGGAGATGTTGTCGACGTAGTCCTCGCCGGTGTCGTAGACAGCGACGATCGCCGGGTGGTTGAGCGAGGCGGCCGACTGGGCCTCACGGCGGAACCGGGCCTGGAAGGACGGGTCGCGGGCGAGGTCGGCCCGCAGCGTCTTCACGGCGACGGTGCGGCCGAGCCGGGTGTCGTGGGCGAGGTAGACCTCAGCCATGCCACCACGGCCGAGCACCGAGCCCAGCTCGTACCGGCCGCCGAGGCGACGCGGCTCTTCCATAACTGTTCCAGCCCTCTCCGTCAGTCCCGACCGCACCCGACTGTGTGGTCCGGCGGTGTGCTGTTCGCGCATACGCTACCGGGCACGGCAAGCCGTTCCGCCCGCGACCGGCACCTGATACCCGACCGGTACCGGGGCGCGGACATCACTTCTTGCTGTCGAGTACCGCCTTCATCACGGCCTTGGCGATCGGGGCTGCCAGGCCACCACCACTGATGTCGTCACGCGCGGTGCCCGCGGAGTCCTCGACCACGACCGCGACGGCGACAGGAGAGCCGCTGTCCGTCTTGGCGTACGAGATGAACCACGCGTAGGGGCGCTTCTTGTTCCCCTCGCCGTGCTGAGCGGTACCGGTCTTGCCGCCGATCTTGAAACCGTCGATCGCCGCCTTCTTGCCGGTGCCGTTCTCGACGACGTTCTCCATCATCCGCTGCACCAGCTGCGCGTTCTTCGGCGACAGCGGGCGGCTCATCTCCTCGGGATCGTTCTGCTTGAGCACGTCGAGGTTCGGCGCCACCAGCTTGTCGATCATGTACGGCTTCATCAGCTTGCCGTCATTGGCGATCGCCGCCGTGACCATGGCCATCTGCAGCGGCGTGGTCGCGGTGTTGAACTGACCGATGGACGACAGCGCGTTTCCACCGCGGTCCATCTTCTTGTCGTAGACCGAGGCGGCCGAGCGGACCGGCACGAACTGCTCCGCGTTGAAACCGAACTTCTCCGCCGTCTCCAGCATGTCCTCACGGCCGACCTCGTCACCGAGCTTGGCGAAGACGGAGTTGCAGGAAACCTCCAGCGCCTTGTTCAGGCTGGCGTTCTGGCAGCCCTGCGCGTGGTTCTTCATCGGCGTGGTCGACAGCGGGATGTTGTACGGCTCCGGGGTGTCCGTCGCCGCGTCGATGTCGCTTATCTTGCCGTGCTCCAGGGCCGCGGCCGCCGTGACCACCTTGAAGACCGACCCGGGCGGATAGATCTCCCGCAGCGCCCGGTTCAGCTTCGGCTTGTCCTTGTCCTTCTCCAGCGCCACCCAGGCCTTCTCGTCCTTGGCCGAGTAGCCGGCGAAGGACGAGGGGTCGTACGAAGGCGTCGAGGCGAGCGCGAGGATCTTGCCGGTCTGCGGGTCGATGGCCGCGACAGCGCCCTTCTTGTCCCCGAGCCCCTCGAAGGCGGCCTTCTGCGCGGCGCCGCTCAGGGTGGTGACGACGTTGCCGCCGGTCTTCTTCTCGCCGGTGAACATCGACATGGTCCGGTCGAAGAAGAGCCGGTCGTCATTGCCGGTGAGGATGCCGTCCTCGATCTTCTCGATCTGGCTCGCGTCATAGGCCTGCGAGGCATAACCCGTGACAGGAGCCCACATCGGACCGTTGATGTACGTCCGCTTGAACTTGTAGTACGTGTCCTTCGAATCGATGGATCCGGTGATCGGATTGCCGTCGACGATGATGTTGCCGCGCTCGTTGGCGTACCGCTCGATCTGGACACGCTTGTTCCGGCCATGGGTGTTCAGCTCGTCGGCGCGGACGTACTGGAGCCAGTTGTCCCGCATCAGCAGCGCGAGGACCAGCAGGCCGCAGAAGATCGCGACCCGGCGCAGGGGCTTGTTCACGGACGGACCACCTGGGTCATCTCGGCGTCGGGGGACGGGGCGGGAGCCGGCGCGGGGCGACGGGCGGTGTCACTGATGCGGATCAGGATGCCGATCAGCGCCCAGTTGGCGATCACGGAGGAACCGCCGTACGCGAGGAACGGCATCGTCATACCGGTCAGCGGAATGAGACCCATGACACCGCCGGCGACGACGAAGACCTGCAGGGCGAAGGCCCCGGACAGGCCCATCGCGAGGAGCTTGCCGAACGGGTCGCGGGCAGCCAGCGCGGTACGGACACCGCGCTCGATGATCAGGCCGTACAGCAGCAGGAACGCCATCACACCGGCCAGGCCGAGCTCCTCACCGACCGTGGCGAAGATGAAGTCGGAGTTCGCGGCGAAACCGATCAGGTCGGAATTGCCCTGACCGAGGCCGGTACCGAGGATGCCGCCGGACCCGAAGGACATCAGGACCTGAGTCATCTGGTCACAGGCCGCCGACGTCTCCCAGCAGGCGAAGGGATCGCGCCAGGCCGTCACACGGGCCTGCACATGGCCGGCGAAAGACGCCACACCGACAGCGCCCGCGGCGGACATCAGCAGACCCATGACGATCCAGCTGGTCCGCTCCGTCGCCACGTACAGCATGATCACGAACATGCCGAAGAACAGCAGCGATGTGCCGAGGTCGTTCTCGAAGACCAGGATCAGCAGGCTGATCGCCCAGATCGTCAGGATCGGGCCGAGGTCGCGGCCACGCGGCAGATAAAGCCCCATGAAACGCCGGCTGGCCAGAGCCAGCGCGTCACGCTTCACCATCAGATAGCCGGAGAAGAAGATCGCCAGGACGATCTTGGCGAACTCACCGGGCTGGATGGAGAAGCCACCCACATTGATCCAGATCTTCGCGCCGAACACGTCGGATCCGAGACCCGGCACGAGCGGCAGCAGCAACAACACCAGCGCCGCCGCCATCGAGATGTACGTGTACCGCTGCAGCACGCGGTGGTCCTTGAGCACCACCAGCACACCCAGGAACATCGCGATGCCGATCGCGGAGTACATCAGCTGGTTCGGCGCGTCCGGACTGAAACTCTTGTACAGCCGCATCGACTGGGCGATCAGCCGGGGCGACTGGTCGAGCCGCCAGATCAGCACCAGCCCGAGCCCGTTCAGCAGCGTCGCCAGCGGCAGCAGCAGCGGATCCGCGTACTTGGCGAACTTGCGCACCACCAGATGCGCCACGCCCGCCAGCAGGCCGAGCCCCAGACCGTAGCCGAGCATGCCCGTGGGGACCTTGCCGTCCAGGGCGAGGCCCACATTCAAGTACGCGAACACCGGAATGACGACGGCGAACCCGAGCAGCGCCAATTCGGTGTTGCGGCGGCTCGGCAATTCGATCGCGCCGATGGTGGTCGTGTTGGTGACAACGCTCATGGTGGTGAAAGGCCCCCCTACGGGTGCTTACTGCTTGCCGCAGTTCGAGGCCAGCTTCTTCTCCTCCTCCGAGAGGCTGGGGCCCGGAGAGGGAGTCGCTGCGGTGGGCTTGGTGTCAGTGGCGGTACCGGCGGGCGGCGGCGTCGCCTTGTCGGCCGCCTTGTCCCTGGCCGCACGGCGCTGCTCTTCCTTCTTACAGGCCGAAGCCTGCGTCGCAAGCTCCTGGATCTTGGCCTGCGCCTTGCCGAGGCTGCCGCCGGTGATGGTGTCCTCGACCTGCTTGCGCTGATACGGCGGCAGGTACTTGAGTTCGATCTCGGGATGGTCCTTCTCGACCTCCGACAGCGAAACCCAGGCCAGATCCTGGCTGATACCCCGGTACAGCGCCACATGCTCGTCCTTGGCGCCGACGTAGTACTGCGTCTGCGTCCAGCGGAACCCGCCGTACACACCACCGCCGACCACGGCCAGCGCGAGAACGATGAAGAACGAACGCTTCAGCCACTTGCGGCCCGAGCGCGGCTTCCTGAAATCGTCGTCGGTGTACGCGCCGAACGCCCCGCCGGGGGGCATACCGCCATAGCCGACGTCGTCACCACTGCCAGGAGGGCCGAAACCACCGGCCGGCGGCTGCGGCGCCGACGGACGCCCCAGCCCCGACGCGCGCCCGGCCGGAGTCTGCATGGCCCCGCCGTCGTTCAGCTGCGCCTGGTTCTCCGCGACCGCGCCGACGATCACCGGGGTGTCGTTCAGCTGCCCCGCGAGCGTGTCACCCGAGTCGGTGTCCAGCACGTCCGCGACGATGCACGTGATGTTGTCGGGGCCGCCACCGCGCAGCGCGAGCTGGATCAGCTCCTGCACGGTCTCCTGCGGACCCTGATAGCTGGCGAGGGTGTCCTCCATCGTCTGATGGGACACGACACCCGACAGCCCGTCGGAACAGATCAGATACCGGTCACCGGCCCGGACCTCCCGGATCGACAGGTCCGGCTCGACATGGTCACCACTGCCCAGCGCCCGCATCAACAGCGACCGCTGCGGATGAGTGGTGGCCTCCTCCTCGGTGATCCGGCCCTCGTCGACCAGCCGCTGCACCCACGTGTGGTCCTGCGTGATCTGCGTCAGCACACCGTCCCGCAGGAGGTACGCGCGCGAATCGCCGACATGGACCAGACCGAGGCGCTGACCCGTCCACAGAAGAGCCGTCAGGGTGGTCCCCATGCCCTCGAGCTGCGGATCCTCCTCGACCATCATCCGAAGCTGGTCATTGGCGCGCTGCACCGCCATACCGAGCGACGTCAGGATGTCCGAGCCCGGAACGTCGTCGTCGAGCGTGACGAGCGTCGAGATCACTTCCGACGAGGCGACCTCACCGGCGGCCTGGCCGCCCATGCCATCGGCGATGGCCAGCAGTCGGGGACCGGCGTATCCGGAGTCCTCATTGCCCTCGCGGATCATGCCCTTGTGCGATCCGGCGGCAAAGCGCAGGGAGAGACTCATGCGCACCTCGCCAGTCGGATCCGGGTACAACCGGTCTCGAGCCACACTGCCCACCCTCCGGTCGGGAACTCGTGGCGGTCCGCTCCCCGGACCGCCACGGTTCGCTCGCTCCGCTCGCTCATTGTCGTACTACTTCCGCAGCTCGATGACGGTCTTGCCGATGCGGATCGGCGCGCCCAGCGGAATCGGTGTCGGGGTGGTGAGCCGGGTCCGGTCGAGATACGTGCCGTTGGTGGACCCGAGATCCTCGACGATCCACTGGCCGTCACGGTCCGGGTAGATCCTGGCATGACGACTGGACGCGTAGTCGTCGTCCAACACGATCGTCGAGTCGTGGGCGCGGCCCAGCGTGATGGTCTGCCCCTGAAGGGCGACCGTCGTGCCGGTCAGCGTGCCCTCCGACACGACCAGCTTGGTCGGCGCGCCACGGCGCTGGCGACCGCCGCCGCCCTGCTGCCCCCGCTGCTGCGGAGGCGCGGCGGCCTGGCGCGCGGCCTGCTGCGGACGCGCGTTCTCGCGGCGCGAACCGCGCTGCGTGACACGTGTGCCGAACAGGTCACTGCGAATGACCTGGACGGCCACAATCACGAACAGCCACAGAACGGCTAGGAAACCTAGCCGCATGACCGTCAGGGTCAGCTCTGACATTGCCCCCGCTTCACCCTTCGGCTTGCCGGTAAACGATGGTGGTGCTGCCCACGACGATCCGCGAGCCGTCGCGGAGCGTAGCGCGGGTGGTGTGCTGCCCGTCTACCACGATGCCGTTGGTAGACCCGAGATCCTGGATCGTCGAGGGCGTTCCGGTCCGGATCTCACAGTGCCGGCGCGAGACGCCGGGGTCGTCGATCCGCACATCGGCGTCGGTGCTGCGTCCCAGCACCAGCGTCGGGCGGGAGATCTGGTGGCGCGTGCCATTGATCTCGATCCAGCGGCGCACCTGCGCGCCGGGCATGGGTGCCGCCGCACCGGGACGGCCGGCGCCGTGCGGCGCCTGACCGGGGCGGGATGCGCCCGGCGGCGGGGCCGCCGGCATGGGAGGCGCGGCGGCCGGCGGATAGCCGTAGCCGCCGGCGGCCGCGGCAGGACCGCGACCGGGCTGCTGGCCATGCGCCACCGGGCCGCCGGGGCCACGGTCGGGAGCCTGCGGCTGTGACGTACTCGACGCGAGCGTACGACTGCGCACCCGGTACAGACCGGTGTCGAGGTCGTCGGCCTTCTCCAGATGGACCTTGATCGGGCCCATGAAGGTGTACCGCTGCTGCTTCGCGTAGTCGCGCACCAGGCCGGACAGCTCGTCGCCGAGCTGGCCCGAGTACGGGCTGAGACGCTCGTAGTCCGGCGCGCTCAGCTCCACGATGAAGTCATTGGGGACGACGGTCCGCTCACGATTCCAGATCGTCGCGTTGTTGTCGCACTCCCGCTGGAGGGCGCCCGCGATCTCGACCGGCTGGACCTCGGACTTGAAGACCTTGGCGAAGGTGCCGTTCACCAGACCTTCGAGACGCTGCTCGAAACGCTTCATGACTCCCATGGGGCACCTCCTCCGTCGTAACCGTCCTGGTACTGCTTACTGATCGTATCCACGCGTCGGGAAATCGGCTGGTTCCCCTTCTCTGCCCTGTGGACGAGTGTCACCTCTCACACGGATCGTAGAGGCGGCCTCCTGACAGTGTCCCGCACCCGGGGTGCGGGACGGAGGAGCGGGTGGCGCACCTCTCCTTCTTTCCACTCCGGTTCCCGCGCTCTCCACTCCGGTTCCGCGGACGAACGTCGCGGCAACCGGACAGGGAACGTCGGGGAGGGTGATCCGGGTTCCGGGAAGGCGGTGGCTGGTGGCCGGTGGCCGGTGGTCGGTGGTCGGTGGACATCGGGCTCCGGTTCGGAGCCCAGATCCCTGTCTTCCCACCCTCCCCCGGCTCACGCCCCGGCTCGTCGCGCGGCTCTCCCCCGCTGCTGTTCGCCCGCACGGGCCCCGAAACAACGGATGTGAATCCACCGTCGGCACCGTGCTAATCTTCTGATGTCGCCAGGCGCTCGCACCGAACAGGTGGGGGAGCAAGGAGACACACCCAATGCGCGGGTGGCGGAATAGGCAGACGCGCTGGATTCAGGTTCCAGTGCCCGAAAGGGCGTGGGGGTTCAACTCCCCCCTCGCGCACCAGACGGAAGCCCCGTAGGTCATCGACCTACGGGGCTTCCGCGTTTTGCGCACGTTGTATCCGCACCTGTTCCGCACCTGTTCCGCGCTTGCTCCGGAGCGTCGCCCGCCACGTTGTCCGGACACATGCGCCCCGACCGGGGGTCGCGACCTTCGTCGCACCCGGACGAGACGAAAGAGGACCGCGAGCGCGACGCCCGACTGCCTAGGGTGCGAGCGTGGACGTGTCATCGAAGATCAGAGCGGGCCTGCAGTGGCTCGCGGCGCCCGAGCTGTGGTCGCGGCGGCGGACAGCCGGCGAGATCGTGCTCGCGGTCGTCATGGCACTGCTCGCCGCCGGCACAGAGGAACTGCTGGGCGGCGAGGGATGGCGCCTGGCCTGGGTGGCACTCGCCACCGTCGCCCTGTCACTGCTGCGACGCCGACTGCCCGCCACCGTCCTCGTCATCACAGGAGCCCTCGCCCCCCTCATCGCCGGATTCGGCCCGCTCCTCATGCTCGTCGGCTGGTCCGCCGGACGGTACGTCGCCGGAGCCGGCCGCGCACTCGCCGCGTTCACCGCCTCCTACGCACTCTTCACCACCATCACCGTCCTCGACACCTGGGACCAGCAGCGCGCCCTCAGCCTGGCGTTCATGACCACGCTGTACTTCCTCGCGACGACGGTCGTACCAGGACTGGGCAGCCGCTACTGGACCCAGCGGCGAACCCTTCTGCACACCCTGCAGGAGCGCAACGCACAACTCCTGCGCGAACGGGCCATGATCGCCGGACAGGCACGCCTGCGCGAACGGCAGCGCATCGCACAGGACATGCACGACAGCCTCGGCCACCAGCTGGCACTCATAGCCGTACACACCGGCGCCCTCGAAGTCGACCGGGAACTGACCGACCGCCAGCGCGGCGCCGTCTCCGTACTGCGCAATGCCTCCGTGACCGCCATGCACGAGCTCCGCGAAGTCGTCGGCATCCTCAGAGACGGAGTCGAGGCGCCCACATCCGTCGAAGCCGCCGCCACAGCGCTGGACGAGACAGGACGGGCGGCCCGGGGCACCGCCGGCATCGAAGGCCTGGCGCACGCGGCGCGAGTCGCGGGCAACGCCGTCGAACTCAGGCGACGCGGCGAAGCCCGGCCCCTCGCCGCGGCCCCCGACCACGCGGCCTACCGCATCGTGCAGGAGGCACTGACCAACGCCTACAAACACGCCCCCGGCGCCCCCATCACCATCGAGCTGCGCTACGAACCCGACTCCTTCGTCGTCGAGATCGTCAACGAACCGGCCACCGACCTTCCCAACGAGGTCGTCAGCGGCGGACAAGGACTCACCGGCCTCCACGAGCGGGCCCGGCTCGTCGGCGGAATGGTGCACGCCGGGCCCGTCGACGACGGCGGGTTCCGCGTCGCCGGAGTACTGCCCTACGGAGTCGTGGAAGCCGCGCCTTTGGTTGACGCCGCCGACGACTTCCGACAGCAGTCGCCCGCACACCCCTTCCGCGACGGTGGTCCGGTCATGGACTGGACGATCACAGAGCGGGAGTTGGCAATGGCGGTAAGCGGGGGCAGGGGCAAGGGCGGCGGCGTGGCACTGGGATGCGGCATCGCGTTCGCGGCGCTCGTCCTGCTGATGGTGGCCGGCGGCTTCGGGCTCTACTTCCTGATGGGGTCGCTCGACAAAGCGATGATCGGCCCCGGCCAGTACGAAGCGGTCCGCGTCGGCGCCGCCGAGACCGAGGTCCGCGACCAGCTGCCCAGCGGCGAGACCTTCGCGACGACCGGCCTCCACGGAAAGGGCCCCAAAGAGCCCGAGGGATCGAAATGCCTCGTCCTGATGTCCTCCGAGCAGGGGGACGACATGGAGACCGAGCCGGTTTTCCGGTTCTGCTTCAAGGACGGCAAGCTGATCGAGAAGAAGTCGTACGACGTCAAGCGCTAGCCGCGGCGGTGGCGACATGAGGCAAGCTGTCGCCACCGCCGGCGCCAGGCCGACCGGTATCTGTGGGGGTGGGGAGTGGCAGGGCCACGCATCAGGGTCGTCATAGCCGATGACGAACCCCTCATCAGGGCCGGGATCCGGATGATCCTCACCTCCGACCCGGACATCGAAGTGGTCGCCGAGGCAGCGAACGGACGCGAAGCCGTCGACCTCGCGCGCGCCCACGCCGTCGACGTCGTGCTCCTCGACATCCAGATGCCGGTCCTCGACGGCCTCGCGGCGCTCCCCGAGCTGCGCCGAGCCGCCCCGGCCGCCAGGGTGATCGTCCTGACCACCTTCGGCGAGCGCGACAACGTCCTGCGGGCGCTGGAACACGGCGGCGCCGGATTCCTGCTGAAGGACACCGCTCCAGCCGAGCTGATCATGGCGGTGCGGGCAGCGGCCGCCGGGGACGCCTACCTCTCACCGGCAGCGACCAAGCACGTCGTGGAGCAACTGGCCTCCGGGCGAGCGGTGGCGCGCAACGAAGCGGCTCGGGAACGCGTCGCCGCGCTGAGCGAACGGGAACGCGACGTCCTGGCACTGCTCGGCGAGGGACTGTCCAACGCCGACGCTGGAAAACGGCTGCACATGAGCGAGGCGACGGTGAAGACCTACGTGAGCCGCATCCTCTCGAAGCTGAGATGCGACAACCGCGTCCAGGCTGCCCTCTTGGCGCGGGACGCCGGGCTCTAGCCGCTGAGGGTGCCGCAGTGCTGCGGCCTCGTCCTCTGTGGGCGTGGTGGGCGTGGTGGGCGGGCGGGGCCCGGGCGGGCACAGGCGCGAAGAGAACCGGCCCGCGGTCTGTCCCCGGAAGATCCGCCCCCGGAAGAGCGGTCGGGTTTTCCACAACTCCCAGGTTGTCCACAGGGGCAGACGGCTTCCAGCCACCGACGGTACGGTCTGGGCAGTTGATGTTGATCCACGTCGTGGCGCACACGCCCACGACCACCAGGTCACGGGGGAGGCGGTGTCATGGGCGAGACCCGGGCAGCGGTGCCGGCACAGCGAGAAGCGGACGGAGAACGCATCCCAGCGGTCCCCGGCTTCGCCCCGCGGGCCACCACGACCACGGCAACCGCTCAGAAGGCGGCCGACTCCCCCAAAACACGGGGAAAGGCGCTCCGCGACCGCGTACCGCGCGCCGCGCACAGCACGCTGACCCTCACCTCCGACCGGCCCGACGCCGTCCGGGCCGTCGAGGAGTCCAGCCGCGGCCGGGTGCCGGAACTGACCCCCATACGCGTGGGCCGCATGGCCGCCACCCCCTTCGCCTTTCTCCGAGGCTCCGCCGGACTGATGGCCCACGACCTCATGACGACACCGATCACCGGCGTCGGCGCTCAAATATGTGGCGACGCCCACGCGGCGAACTTCGGCCTCTACGGCGACGCACGCGGCCGGCTCGTCATCGACCTCAACGACTTCGACGAGACCGTCGTCGGCCCCTGGGAATGGGACCTCAAGCGCCTCGCCACCTCACTCGTCCTGGCCGGGCGCGAGGCAGGCGCCGACGAGGTCACCTGCCGGGCAGCCGCCTTCGACACCGTCGGCGCCTACCGGCGCACCATGCGCCTGCTCGCCAGGCTGCCGGTACTCGACTCCTGGAACGCCATCGCCGACGAGGAACTCGTCTCCCACACCGACGCCCGTGACCTGCTCGGCACCCTGGAAAGGGTCTCCGAGAAAGCCAGACAGAACACCAGCGCCCGCTTCGCCGCCAAATCGACCGAGGCCGTGACCGACGCCGAGGGCACAGGACGACGACGCTTCGTCGACGCACCACCCGTACTGCGGCGCGTCCCGGACAAGGAGGCGGCCGCCGTCGCAGCCGCCCTCGGCCCCTATCTGGAGACACTTCCCGACGACCGGCTGCCGCTGCTCGCGCGGTACGCGATACACGACGTCGCCTTCCGGGTCGTCGGCACCGGAAGCGTGGGCACCCGGTCGTATGTGGTTCTGCTCCTCGACCACCGGGGCGAGCCACTCGTCCTCCAGGTCAAGGAGGCCAGACCGTCCGTGCTGCTGCCCTACCTGCCCGGTGCCGGCTTCGAGGCCCCGAACGCAGGACACGAAGGGCAGCGCGTCGTGCACGGACAGAAGCGGATGCAGGTCGTCAGCGACATTCTGCTGGGCTGGACCACGGTCGAGGGCAGGCCCTTCCAGGTCCGGCAGTTCCGGAACAGAAAGGGAAGCGTGGACCCCGCGGCACTCGCGGCGGACCAGGTCGACGACTACGGACGTATGACGGGCGCGCTCCTGGCCAGAGCCCACGCTCACAGCGCCGACCCCCGGCTCATAGCCGGTTACTGCGGTAAGAACGAAGAGCTTGACGAGGCGATCGCCGACTTCGCCGTCGCCTACGCGGACCGCACCGAAGCAGACCACGCCGACCTGCTCGAAGCCGTGAGAAACGGACGCGTCCCCGCGGAGCTGGGCGTATGACGGGGGCGTGAGCGCGAGAGCTGAGCGACGACGTGGCGCGGGCGTGAGCGCGACGACGTCGGCGGCGGCGTCGGCGTGACCGGGGCGACGGGGGCGGTGGGCAAGGGGCAGGGGGACTGGGGGGAGGGAGGGGGGCGGGGGTGGCCCCCCTCCCAGGCCCGTAGGCTGGTTCAGTGACGACCCGGAGCGACGACATGAACGACGCCCTGAACGACGACGGCCAGGCCCACGCCCCCGGAGCCCCCGAGGCCGGTGACCTGGCGGGTTCCCAGCTGGGCGGCCCGAGTGACGTCCCCGCGGGCTCGCCGGCCGACGCCGGGCCCGCTTCCGAGCCTGCCGGTCCGCGGGTCGATGGCGAGAGCGCGCCTGACGCCGGTGACGGCTCGGGTGGTGGCGAGCGGCCCGAGGCGCGGCTCGAGAGGGCTGTGCGGGTGGCCGAGCAGGCGTTGATCGAGTTCGAGATCGCCGTGGAGACCTTCCGGGTCGAGGTGGAGAACTTTTCGCGGCTGCATCACCAGCGGCTCGGCCCGATGTATTCGCGGCTGGACGAGCTGGACGCGCTGATCGCCGAGGCCCGTGCGGCGCGGACCGGCGATCCGGAGGATCTGCGCAAGGCGCAGGAGGCCCGGGCGATGGTCATGCCGATGCCGGGGGTGGACGAGCTCTTCCACGAGTGGATGGACTCGGAGGGGCTGTCGCCGGAGGCCGCCGCGATGCTGACCGATCAGCCGGTTCGACCGCCGAAGCGGGTGCGGCCCAGTGACGAGGCGCGCAAGCTCTACCGGGAGTTGGTTCGTAAGGCGCATCCGGATCTGGCGCGGGACGACGAGGAGCGTGGCCGGCGTGAGGAGTTCATCACGCGGGTGAACGCCGCGTACGGACGTGGGGATGCCGGGCTGCTGCGGGAGCTGTCCGACGAGTGGGCGGCGGGGCCGGTTCCGGAGCCTGACCGGCTCAGTGAGAGCGAGGAGCTCTATGCCCGGCTGGAGTGGCTGGCGCAGCGCAAGGAGCTGCTGACGCTGGTCGCTCGTGGGCTGGAGGAGAGCGCGATCGGCGCGATGCTGCGGATGGCGCCGGATGATCCGGACCGGTTGCTGGAGGAGATCGCAGAGCAGTTGCTGGCGCAGGTCTCCGAGCGTGAGGCGGAGCTGTCCGGGCTGGTGCAGTAGGTTTTCTTGGGTTTGTGCGGGTGCGCGCAGACTGGGAGATGTACACGCCGTACAGACGAGAGAAGGCCTGATCCATGAACTTCGCGTCCTTGCCCTCGGTGGACGCCGCGTCGGTGCCGGCCGACGGGCTGGTGCTGGATGTCCGTGAGGACGACGAGTGGGCGGCCGGTCATGTCGCGGGTGCGCTGCACGTTCCGATGAGTGACTTCGTGGCACGTTTCGGTGAGGTGACCGAGGCGGTTGCCGAGGGGCGTCGTGCCCATGTGATGTGCCGGGTGGGGGGTCGGTCTGCGCAGGTCACCCAGTACCTGGTGCAGCAGGGCATCGATGCGGTGAACATCGATGGCGGGATGCTGGCGTGGGAGGGTGCCGGGCGTCCGATGGTGACCGACAACGGCAGCCCGGCTTTCGTTCTGTAGCTCTGGCTCCTCGGTGGCTTCGGCTTCCCGGTCCCGCGCCGGCCTTCGGTGTCAGCCGAGGGGGTGGGCGGCGAGGAGGTCGCCGAGCTCCTCTTCGTGGGCTGCGGCCGGGCCGAGTGAGAGTTCCAGGTGTTTGGCCCAGGCGTGGTAGCGGTGCAGGGGGTAGTCGGTGTCCGCGCCGAAGCCGCCGTGCAGGTGTTGGGCGGTCTGGACGACGCGGCGTACGCCTTCGGATGCCCAGATTTTGGCGACGGCGATGTCGCCGCTGGCGGGCAGGGGTCCGTTGGTGCCGGTGCTGAGGCGCCAGGCGGCCTGCCAGAGGGTGACTTCCATGGCGCGGAGGTCGATGTAGCGGTCGGCGGCTTGGACGGCGACGGCTTGGAAGGTGGCGACGGGGTGGCCGAACTGCTCGCGTTTGCCGGTGTAGGCGCTGGTCAGGGCGAGGGCGCCTTCGCCCAGGCCGAGTGCGAGTGCGCAGGTGCCGGTGGCGAGCAGGGCGCGGAGCCATTCCCAGGCGCCGTCGGTGTCGATGAGCTGTCGGCTGTTGATGTGTACGGAGTCGAGGTGGACCTCGGCGAGTAGTTCGCCGCTGGTGGAGTACTGCTCGGCGAGGGTGATTCCGTCGTGGTCGCGGGGGACGAGGGCGATGACGGCTCGGCCGTCCGCGGTGTGTGCGGGGATGGCGAGGTGGTCGGCGGAGTGGGCCCAGGGCACGCTGGTCTGGGTGCCGTCGAGGGTCCAGGTGCCGTTGTCGTGGTGTGCGGTGACGGCGAGTTCGGCGGGGTCGTGGCCGGTGCGGCCGTTGGGGGCGACGGTGAGGACGAGGTCGCCTCGGCCGACGTGGGGGAGGATGTCGTTCGTCAGCGCGGGGTCGGCGTATCGCTGGAGGGTCATGGCGACGGCGCTGGTTTCGAGCAGGGGGATGCGGGCGAGGGCTTTGGCCGATTCGCGCAGGATCAGGCAGAGGGCGATGGGGTCGAGGCCGGCGCCGCCGTGCTCGGGGGTGAGGACCAGGCTGAGCAGGTCGGCTGTGGCGAGCCGGGCCCAGAGTGGGCGGTCGTAGCTGTCGGAGACGGCGCCCGGGGTGAGTGCGGGGCTCGGTACCGCATCGGGTGTGACGCTGGAGAAGACTGCTTTTGCCGCCTCGACGGCCGCCTGCTGTTCTTCGGTGAAGGTGAAGTCCACAGCCTGTCCTCCCGCGGTGCACCGCTATCTGACGGACCGTCAAGATAGAACAGGTTCTAGCGGAAGGGAATGGGGCGGCGACCGTCGGGGCGCCTTCGGGTCAGCGGTCGAAGTCCAGCTCGACCTCGGGGGTGACCGGGTGGGACTGGCAGGCCAGCACATAGCCCGCGTCCGTTTCCTCCGCCTCCAGGGCGAAGTTGCGGTCCATGCGCACCTCGCCACGGACCAGGAAGGCCCGGCAGGTGCCGCACACGCCGCCCTTGCAGGCGTACGGGGCGTCCGAGCGGGCCCGCAGCACCGTCTCCAGCAGGGAATCGCCTTCCTTCACGGGCCAGTTGCCCGAGCGGCCGTGCAGGGTCGCGGTCAGCTGCGCGTGCGCGGGGGTGCCGGACGATGCCGCCGGGCTGGGCGCCGGACTGCCGTCGACATGGAAGATCTCCTGGTGGACACGGCTCCGCTCCACGCCGAGGCCGCGCAGTGTCCGCTCGGCTCCCTGAACGAGGCCGAAGGGCCCGCACAGGAACCAGCCGTCCACCTCGGCGACCGGCAGCAGCGCGGGCAGGAGCCCGGTCAGTCGCTCCTGGTCCAGCCGTCCGGACGGCAGCCCGGACTGCTGTTCCTCCCGGGAGAGCACGGTGACCAGCTGGAAGCGGTCGGGGAAGCGGTCCTTCAGGTCGGCGACGTCGTCCAGGAACATCGTCGAGGCGACGGTGCGGTCGCTGCGGATCAGGCAGAACCGTGCTTCGGGCTCGCGCATCAGCAGCGTGGAGGCGATGGAGAGCACGGGGGTGATGCCGCTGCCGCCGACGATGGCCGCGAAGTGGCCGGGCCGCGGTTCCAGGACGAAGCGGCCCATGGGTTCCATGACCTCGACCGTGTGCCCCACGGCGAGTTCCTTGAGCGCGAAGGTAGAGAACTCTCCTCCCTCGACCAGGCGGATGCCCACGCGCAGCACGGGCGTTTCGCCGGCGGGAGCAGCGGGGGTGCAGATCGAGTACGTGCGCCGGATCTCCTCGCCACCGGTGGTGCGGCGCAGGGCGAGATGCTGGCCGGGGGTGTGGCGGAAGGTCTCGCGCAGCTCGGGCGGCACCGCGAAGGTCACGGCGACCGAGTCGTCCGTCAGCCGCTCGACCTCGCTCACACGGAGCGAATGGAACATCTACAACTCCTTGAAGTGGTCGAACGGTTCGAGGCAGGCCGTGCAGCGGCGCAGGGCCTTGCAGGCGGTGGAGGAGAACCTGCTCAGCAGCTCGGTGTCGGTCGACCCGCAGTGCGGGCAGCGGATGGCGAGGGTCAGTGCCACGGGACCGGTGTTCCCCTGGTGGCGGGGCGGGGCTATACCGAACTCGGAGAGCTTGCGTCGCCCCTCCGCGCTGATGTCGTCCGTGGACCAGGCCGGGGTCAGGACGGTGACCACCGACACCTCGGGGATGCCGTGTTCGTGCAGGACCCGCTCGATGTCGGAGGACATCGCCTCGATCGCCGGGCAGCCGGTGTAGGTCGGGGTCAGCTCGACCTCCACCTTGCCGGGCCCGAGGACCTGGACGCCGCGCAGGACTCCAAGCTCCTCCAGGGTGAGGACGGGCAGCTCGGGGTCGGGGACGGAGCCGGCGAGCCGGCTCAGCTCCTCCTCGAGCGGCGTCATGGTCACCATGTCGCCCCCGGGTGGCTGCGGTGCAGGTGCTGCATTTCGGCGAGCATCCGTCCGAACGGCTCGGTGTGCAGTCCCTGCCGTCCCGCTCCGGCCGTCCAGGCCCCGGTGCGGGGTCCTTGGGGGACGGTCAGAGTGGCCTGTTCGAGCACCTTGGTGATCGAGGCGAGCCACTGGGCTTCCAGCTCCTGCCAGTTCACGTCGAGGCCGTCCAGTGGCTGGAACATCTCGCCGGTGAAGCGCCACAGTGCTTCGCACGCCTGCCGCATGCGCTCGTGGCTGTCGGCTGTGCCGTCGCCGAGCCGCAGGGTCCAATGCTCGGCGTGGTCCTGGTGGTAGGTGACTTCCTTGACGGCCTTCGCCGCGAGTCCCGCGAGGGGGCTGTCGCCGGCGGCCAGCTGCCCGTACAGCAGCCGCTGGTAGGTGGAGAAGTAGAGCTGGCGGGCGATGGTGTGGGCGAAGTCGCCGTTGGGCTGCTCGACGAGTTGGAGGTTGCGGAAGGCCCGCTCCTCGCGCAGGTACGCCAGTTCGTCCTCGTCGCCGACGAGGCCGAGCAGGATGCGCGCCTGGCCGAGGAGGTCGAGCGCGATGTTGGCGAGCGCGACTTCCTCTTCCAGTACGGGGGCGTTGCCCGCCCACTCCCCCAGCCGGTGGGAGAGCACGAGGGCGTCGTCGCCGAGGGCGAGGGCCGCGGCGTTCACCGCGTGGTCCGGCGCAGGCGTGGCCGCTTGGAGTGCTGTGGGCGCGGGCGCGCCGTCGGTCGGGGTCACAGGTGCTTCACCCCCTCCGGGATCTCGTAGAACGTCGGGTGCCGGTAGGGCTTGTCGGCCGACGGTTCGAAGAAGGGGTCCTTCTCGTCGGGCGAGGAGGCGGTGATCGCCGCGGAGGGCACCACCCAGAGGGAGACGCCTTCGTTCCTGCGGGTGTAGAGGTCACGCGCGTTGCGCAGGGCCATCTCCGCGTCGGGTGCGTGGAGACTGCCCGCGTGGGTGTGGGACAGGCCGCGGCGCGAGCGCACGAAGACCTCCCACAGTGGCCAGCCGTCGGTCGTCATGCCCGTGCCTCCCCGTGCTTCGCGGCGTAGGCCGCCGCTGCTTCTCTGACCCAGGCTCCGTCTTCGTGGGCCTGGCGTCGCCTGCTGATCCGCTGTTCGTTGCAGGGGCCGTTGCCCTTGAGGACGTCCCAGAATTCGGTCCAGTCGATGGGCCCGAAGTCGTAGTGCCCACGCTCCTCGTTCCACCGCAGGTCGGGGTCGGGGAGCGTCAGTCCCAGCGCCTCTGCCTGGGGGACGGCTATGTCGACGAAACGCTGGCGCAGTTCGTCGTTGGAGTGCCGCTTGATCTTCCAGGCCATCGACTGGGCCGAGTGCGCGGACTCGTCGTCCGGCGGGCCGAACATCATCAGTGAGGGCCACCACCACCGGTTCACCGCGTCCTGGGCCATCGCGTGCTGGGCCTCGGTGCCCTGGGAGAGGGCGAGGAGCGATTCGTATCCCTGGCGCTGGTGGAAGGACTCCTCCTTGCAGATCCGCACCATGGCGCGTGCGTACGGGCCGTAGGAGCAGCGGCACAGCGGCACCTGGTTGGTGATCGCGGCGCCGTCCACGAGCCAGCCGATGGCGCCGACGTCGGCCCAGGTCAGCGTGGGGTAGTTGAAGATCGAGGAGTACTTCTGGCGGCCGGAGTGGAGCTTGTCGAGCAGCTCGTCGCGGCCGGTGCCGAGGGTCTCCGCGGCGCTGTACAGGTAGAGGCCGTGTCCGGCCTCGTCCTGCACCTTGGCCATGAGGATCGCCTTGCGGCGCAGGGAGGGTGCCCGGGTGATCCAGTTCGCCTCGGGCTGCATGCCGATGATCTCGGAGTGGGCGTGCTGGGCTATCTGCCGGACGAGTGACGCGCGGTACGCGTCGGGCATCCAGTCGCGCGGCTCGATGCGCTCATCGGCTGCCACGGCGGCGTCGAAGTCCGCTTCATGGGCTGCCTGCGCCTCGGCCGCGTCCCGCGTGTCCGTAGTCACTGCTGTCACCGCCGTCACTGCCGTCATCGAACCCCCTACCGACCGATCGTTCGGTTGAACGACTTCAATGGTGAGTCGGCGGCCCGTAAGGTGTCAACCCTGTGGATAACTGCTGTGGACCGACGGGGATCGGGGCGGGATGGACTCGTACGACGACGAGAGCGGGCGCGTCGGGCGCGGTGAGCGCGGCACAGGGCCCCTGACCACGGCTTATACGGCGGGCGATCAGCCCGAAGCCGCCGAGGAATCAACCGGATCAACCGGATCACCCGGAGCGACCGGCTCGCCCGGCGCCGTCGACGGGCCGCCCGGAGTAGCCCGCGCGAGCGAGAGCACCGGTGAGGATCCGCGGGGGACCGCGGGTGAGAATTCTGGCGAAGACGCGGATGAGACCGCCGGTGAGGAACCGGGTGCGGGTCCGGCCGGAGCGATAAGTCCGGGCGCGGGCATAGCCGCGCTCTCGCTTCCGTACCAGGTCGTCGCCGCCGTCGCCCTCGCCGTCATCGGCGTCCTGGCCTGCGCGCACGTCGCGATGATCTTTCTGCATGTCGCGCCGTCGAACACGCTGACCAAGCAGAACGGCGCCGCCATCGACAGCTGGGTCTACCCCGAGTTCGAGCAGAACTGGAAGCTCTTCGCCCCCAACCCCCTCCAGCAGAACATCTCCGTCGAGGTCCGCGCCGAGATCGCCGGGCCCGACGGCGGGCGCCGGACGACAGGGTGGATCGACCTGTCGGCCGGGGACGCCCAGGCCATCCGTGGGAGCCTTCTGCCCAGCCATGTGGAGCAGAACGAGCTGCGCCGGGGATGGGACTTCTACGTCAACACGCACAATGACAAGAACCAGCCCAACGGCCTGCGCGGCCGGCTCTCCGAGCGCTATGTCCGCCGCATCGTGATGCTGCGCCTCGACGAGCGCGCCCTGGGCGGCAAGGTGGAGCGGATCCAGCTGCGCTCCGCGACCCGCTCCGTCGATGCGCCCCCGTGGAGCCAGGACAAGATCGACAACCGCCCCTTCTACCGGGTCGCGCCCTGGTGGTCGGTGACCGCCGCGGACCTGCCCGGCGGTGTGCGGAAGGACCGTACGGCCACGGAGGCGGGCAAGTGAGCCACATCGCGAACACCACCCCCGCCCCGGCGCCCGAACCGCGGGAGCCCCTCGACCGCCGGCTCGCCCGCGCCGCGCAGCGCGTCACCGGCACGGCCATGGGCCCGTACCAGAGCGCCGTCGTCCGCATCGGATTCTCGGCGGCGTGGCTGTTCTTCCTGTTGCGGGAGCTGCCCCACCGCCGGGAGCTCTACGGCCCCGACGGCCCCTGGGGCTGGGACATGGCCCGTGAGCTGATCGCCGACAACGACGCGTTCACCATCCTCATGTGGTCGGACTCCACCGTCTGGTTCGAGTGCGTGTACGCCGTCGCCGTGCTCTCCAGCGTGCTGCTGATGCTCGGCTGGCGGACACGCGCCACGTCGGTGATCTTCATGGTGGGCGTGCTGTCGCTGCAGAATCGGTCCATCTTCATGGGGGACGGCGGCGACAACGTCATCCACCTGGTGGCCGTCTATCTTGTCCTCACCCGCTGCGCCCAGGTCTGGTCGCTGGACGCCCGCCGCGCCTCGCGCCGTGCGGGTCCGGCCTCGCCCTCGCGCGACTGGGTGGGACCCCTGCTGTGGGCGGTCCTTGGCGTCTTCCTCGTCCGGATGACGCTCTCCCTGGACCTGACCGGCGAGGTGTGGCTGCTGGTCCTGCTGTGGGGGCTGTGGGTGGCGCAGGCCCTGTGGTGGGCGGCGTGCCGGTACGCGCCGGGTGAGCCGCGGACCCTGCTGGACGTCTTCGCCAACCTCGCGCACAACGCGACCCTCGCCGTGATCATGGCCGAGGTGTGCCTGATCTACGCGACGGCCGGCTGGTACAAGATCCAGGGCTCTCGCTGGCAGGACGGCACCGCGCTCTTCTATCCGCTCAAGCTCGACTACTTCACGCCGTGGCCCGCACTGTCGGACCTGCTGGCGTCCAGTGGTGTGCTGGTGATGGCGCTGACCTACGGCACGGTGATCGTCCAGGTCGCGTTCCCCTTCACCCTCTTCAACAGGCGGGTGAAGAACGTGCTCCTGGTGCTGATGATGATGGAGCACGCCGGGATCGCCGTGCTCCTCGGACTGCCCTTCTTCTCGCTCGCGATGATCGCCGCGGACGCGGTCTTCCTGCCGACTGTCTTCCTGGTCTGGCTGGGCGTACGGGTGGGCGGTGGCAAGGACCGGCTGCCGGCGCGCATGCGCGGCGGGAAGGTGTCCGATCAGCGGCGTACGCCCGCGGGCCAGGCCACCCGTACTCTCGTGGGGTGAGCAGCGAGACCCCCACCGACCGCGCGATTCCCGCCGGCGCCCCCACCGACCCCGCGTTCCCCGCGGGGGGCCATTCGGGCGCGCCGAGCCGGCCCGGCTCCGATGAGCCGCTTCAGTACGACGACGGCTTCGGTACGGAGATCGGCGTCGGTCCGCACCCCGGGCCGTGGCCGTCCGGCGAGCGGTACGACCCCGAGCTGCTCGCCGCCGGCGACCGGCGCAATGTGGTCGACCAGTACCGGTACTGGTCGCGTGAGGCGATCGTCGCCGACCTCGACACCCGCCGCCATGACTTTCATGTGGCCGTGGAGAACTGGGGCCACGACTTCAACATCGGGTCGGTCGTGCGGACCGCGAACGCCTTCCTGGCGAAGGAGATCCACATCGTCGGCCGACGGCGCTGGAACCGCCGGGGCGCGATGGTCACTGACCGCTACCAGCACGTCCGTCACCACCCGGACACCGAGTCGCTGACGGCCTGGGCGGCGGACGAGGGGCTGCCGATCATCGGGATCGACAATCTCCCTGGAGCAGTGCCGCTGGAGCGGACAGAGCTGCCGCGGCGGTGTGTGCTGCTCTTCGGGCAGGAAGGGCCGGGCCTCACGGAGGAGGCCCGCGAGCACGCCTCGATGGTCTGCTCGATCGCCCAGTTCGGATCCACCCGCTCCATCAACGCGGGCGCGGCGGCCGCGATCGCCATGCACGCGTGGGTGCAGAGGTACGCGGAGATCGCGGAGCCCTCGTAAGGGCCCCGCGCCCTCCCGTGCACCGATCCGCCCCGCCCGGGCCCGCGGGGCCGGGCGGGGCGGGCTTGGGGCAGGCCGTCAGGCCTGGCGGCGGACCTCCACCACCCGGAAGCGGTTCGCGACGAACGCGCCGTCGCACAGCGCCGCGTTGGCCGCGGGGTTGCCGCCGGAGCCGTGGAAGTCGGAGAACGCCGCCGTCTGGTTCACATACACCCCGCCCGTCAGGTTCAAGGAGAGCTGGGCCGACTCCTCCAGGCAGACCTCCTCGACCGCGCGCTCCGTGTCGGGCGACGTCGTGTACGCGCCGACCGTCATCGCGCCCTTCTCGCGGACCGTGCGCCGCAGCAGCTCCAGAGCGTCGGACGTCGAGTCGACGGAGACGGCGAAGGCGACCGGCCCGAAGCACTCGGACATGAACGCCGCTTCGGTGTCCCCGCCCTCCCAGTACTTACGGGCGCCGTCGAGCTTGACGATGACCGGCGTACGGACGACGGCGTCCGGGAATTCCGGGTTGGCCACCTCCCGCGACTCCAGAGCCACCTCGCCGAGCCCCGCGGCCGCCTCCAGGCGGGCCTTCACGTCCGGGTTGACCAGCGCGCCCAGCAGGGCGTTCGCCCGCGCGTCGTCGCCGAGGAGACCTGCGACGGAGGCGGAGAGATCGGCCACGACCTCGTCGTACGTCTTGGGGCCCGCGTCGGTGGAGATGCCGTCCCTGGGGATGAGCAGGTTCTGCGGGGTGGTGCACATCTGGCCGCTGTACAGCGAGAGCGAGAAGGCCAGGTTGGAGAGCATGCCCTTGTAGTCGTCGGTGGAGTCGACGACGACCGTGTTGACGCCGGCCTTCTCCGTGTAGACCTGAGCCTGCCGGGCGTTGGCCTCCAGCCAGTCGCCGAAGGCGGTCGACCCGGTGTAGTCGATGATCCGGATCTCGGGGCGCACGGCCAGGGTCTTCGCGATGCCCTCGCCGGGCCGCTCGACGGCCAGCGCGACCAGATTCGGGTCGAAGCCGGCCTCGGCGAGGACCTCGCGGGCGACGCGGACCGTGAGCGCCAGGGGGAGGACGGCGCGGGGGTGGGGCTTGACCAGGACCGGGTTGCCGGTGGCGAGGGAGGCGAACAGGCCCGGGTAGCCGTTCCACGTGGGGAAGGTGTTGCAGCCGACCATCAGGGCGATACCGCGCGCGACGGGGGTGAAGGCCTTGGACAGCTCCAGCGGGTCGCGCTTGCCCTGCGGCTTGGACCAGCCCGCGTCCTGCGGGGTGCGGGTCTGCTCCGCGTACGCGTAGGCCACGGCTTCCAGGCCGCGGTCCTGGGCGTGGGGGCCGCCGGCCTGGAACGCCATCATGAACGCCTGCCCGCTGGTGTGCATCACCGCGTGCGCGAACTCGTGGGTGCGGGCGCTGATGCGCGCCAGGATCTCCAGGCAGACCAGTGCCCTGGTCTCGGGACCCGCGTCGCGCCAGGCGCCCATTCCGGCGCGCATGGCGGGCAGCAGCACATCGATGTCGGCGTGCGGGTACTCGATGCCGAGGCCCGGGCCGTAGGGCGAGATCTCGCCGCCCGTCCAGCCGTCCGTGCCGGGCTGATCCAGTTCGAAGCGGCTGTTGAGCAGGGATTCGTAGGCGGCGAGGCCGTCGGCGGCGCTCAGGGAGCCGTTCTCGCCGTACGCCTTGGGGTGCTCCGGGTGGGGCGACCAGTACGCGCGCGTACGGATCGTGTCGAGCGCCTGATCGAGCGTGGGACGGTGCGTCTCGGCCAGGCGGTCGGTGGTCAGCTGAGCGGCGGCCATTGAGGACCAACTCCTCGTTGAGCTGGGCAGGGAGGGGCGGACAGAGCTAGAGTAACCGAACGATCGGTCGGGACAAGGGGGTCCGCAGAAGCTGTGGATAACTGGTAGGGGAGGATCACCGATATGACCGCCATCGAGCAGAGCCGCACCGTCGCCGTCGTCGGCACCGGCACCATGGGCCAGGGGATCGCCCAGGTCGCACTGGTCGCCGGGCACACCGTGCGTCTCTACGACACCGTCCCCGACCGTGCGAAGCAGGCCGCCGAGGCCATCGCCGCGCGTCTGGACCGGCTGGTCGAGAAGGGCAGGCTGGACGCGGAGGAACGGTCCGCCGCCGTCGCGCGCCTGCTGCCCGCCGCGGACCTCGCGGAGCTCGCGGACAGCGCGCTGGTCGTCGAGGCGATCGTCGAGCGGCTGGACGTCAAGCAGGAACTGTTCGGCGCGCTGGAGCGGACCGTCGCGGACGACTGCCTGCTCGCCACCAACACCTCCTCCCTGTCGGTCACCGCCATCGGCGGCTCCCTGCGCGTCCCGGGCCGCTTCGTCGGCCTGCACTTCTTCAACCCGGCGCCGCTGCTGCCCCTCGTCGAGGTCGTCAGCGGTTTCGCCACCGACGAGACCGCCGCCGCGCGCGCGTACGAGACCGCGAAGGCGTGGGGCAAGACGCCGGTGCGCTGCGCGGACACACCCGGTTTCATCGTCAACCGCATCGCCCGGCCCTTCTACGCCGAGGCGCTGCGGGTGTACGAGGAGCGGGGCGCCGACCCGGCGACGATCGACGCGGTCCTGCGGGACTCCGGCGGGTTCAAGATGGGGCCCTTCGAGCTGACCGACCTGATCGGCCAGGACGTCAACGAAGCGGTCACCCGCTCCGTCTGGGAGGCGTACTACCAGGACCCCAAGTTCACCCCGTCCCTGGCGCAGCGCAGGCTCGTCGAGTCGGGGCGCCTGGGCCGCAAGTCGGGGCAGGGCTGGTTCTCGTACGAGGAGGGCGCCGAGCGGCCACGCGCGCGTGCGCACGCGTCGGCGCCCGCGCCCCGGTCGGTGACGGTCGACGGCAATCTGGGCCCCGCGGAGCCACTGGTCGGCCTGATCGAGCAGGCGGGCATCAAGGTCCGCCGCAGGCGCAACCGGCACGGCGGCTTCATCCACCTCCCGAGCGGCGGACAGCTGGGGCTGGCGTACGGCGGGACCGCCTGCGAGTTCGACGACGACGCGATGATCTACTTCGACCTTGCCCTCGACTACGCCACCGCCACCAGGATCGCGTTGTGCGCCGGGCCCAAGACCCCGCCCGACTTCCTCGAGGGGGCGGCCGGCCTCTTCCAGGCGCTCGGCAAGGAGGTCACCCTCGTCGGGGACGTACCGGGGATGATCGTCGCCCGGACGGTCGCGATGCTGGTCGACCTCGCGGCCGACGCTGCCGCGCGGGGCGTCGCCTCGCCCGAGGACATCGACACGGCGATGCGGCTCGGCGTCAACTACCCCGTCGGCCCCCTCGAATGGGGAGCCAAGGTCGGTTACGGATGGGTGCGCGACGTACTGGAGGAGCTGAACGACCGCTGTCCCGGCGGCCGTTACGCCCCCTCCCTCGGGCTCGTCCGCCGGGCCTGCACCGAAGACTGCGAGGCCACCTCATGACCACTCCCAAGCGCGACACGTACACCCCGGAGACGCTGCTGTCCGTCGCCGTACGGATCTTCAACGAGCGCGGCTACGACGGCACGTCCATGGAGCACCTCTCCAAGGCCGCCGGAATCTCCAAGTCCTCGATCTACCACCACGTGTCGGGCAAGGAGGAGCTGCTGCGCCGGGCCGTCAGCCGGGCGCTCGACGGGCTCTTCGGCATCCTCGACGAGCCGGCGGCGCAGCGCGGCCGGGCCATCGAACGGGTCGAGTACGTGACCCGGCGCACCGTCGAGGTCCTGACGGCGGAGCTGCCGTACGTCACGCTTCTCCTGCGGGTGCGCGGCAACACGACGACGGAGCGGTGGGCCATGGAGCGCCGGCGCGAGTTCGACCAGCGCGTCGCCGATCTGCTGAAGGCGGCCGTCGCCGACGGCGACCTGCGGGCCGACGTGGACATCAGGCTCGCCACCCGGCTGCTCTTCGGCATGATCAACTCGCTGGTGGAGTGGTACCGGCCGCACCCGGGGGGCGAGGCGGACCGCGAGCAGCTCGCGGACACCGTGGCGCACCTCGCCTTCGACGGGCTGCGCACCGCCCGCTGAGCCTCCCGGATCCTCGCTGGGACCTTGCAGGCCCTCCAGGACCTTGCGACCTTCCGGGGCTGCCAGGACCTTCCTGGGGCGCCTTGGGGCGTCCGGGGGCCCGAAGGGTCACCCGTACGGCAGCACAGGGCGGGGAGCAGTGACCGGTCAGCTCTGGTCGGGGTCCAGGTCGGTCTCCTCGAAGACCAGGAGTGTCCGCGTGGACAGCACCTCGGGAATCGACTGGATCTTGGTGAGGACCAGTTCCCGCAGGGTGCGGTTGTCCGGTGTGTGCACCAGCAGCAGGACGTCGAAGTCGCCGCTGACCAGGGCGATGTGGGCGGCGCCCGGAAGTGCCTGGAGCTGCTCGCGCACGGTGCGCCAGGAGTTCTGGACGATCTTGAGGGTGATGTAGGCCGAGGCGCCCTGCCCCGCACGCTCGTGATTCAGCCGGGCACTGAAACCGCGGATGACGCCGTCGTCGATCAGCCGGTTGATCCGGGCGTAGGCGTTGGCCCGGGAGACGTGGACCCGTTCGGCCACCGAGCGTATCGACGCGCGCCCGTCGTTCTGGAGGATGCGCAGGATGTCCTTGTCGATGGGGTCCAGTGGCCGCGCGGACGACCCGTGCGCCCAGCTGTCGGCCATTTGTTCATCCGCCATGTCCCCCCGCCTCTCTTCAATGGACGACCTGCCTCTATCCCAGGCTGTGGAGAACCGTTTGTCCACAGGCTGAAGGCGCCTGTAGCCAAAATGCCTCCACGACCGAACAATCGGTAGGTGAGGCGCGCCACACTCGCGCCCACCGCCTTCGGGTCTTATGCCCGCTCCGATGAGGAGGTGGACTCGTTGAAACAGAGCAGTTCGACAGTCCAAGAGCTGCCTGGTGCCACAAGCGCCTACCGGCCGACCCCGCCCCCGGCGTGGAAGCCGCGCACCGACCCCGCGCCCCTGCTTCCGGACGCCGAGCCCTTCCGGGTCCTCGGCACCGAAGCCGCGTCCGGAGCCGACCCCGAGCTGCTGAAGCGGCTCTACGCCGAGCTGGTGCGCGGCCGCCGGTACAACGCGCAGGCCACCGCCCTCACCAAGCAGGGCAGGCTCGCCGTCTATCCGTCCACCACCGGCCAGGAGGCGTGCGAGGTCGCCGCCGCGTTGGCCCTCGAGGACCGCGACTGGCTCTTCCCGTCCTACCGCGACACCCTCGCCGCGGTCGTGCGGGGCCTGGACCCCGTCCAGGCGCTGACGCTGCTGCGCGGCGACTGGCACACCGGCTACGACCCGCGCGAACACCGCATCGCGCCGCTCTGCACGCCGCTGGCCACCCAGCTGCCGCACGCCGTGGGCCTCGCGCACGCGGCCCGGCTGAAGGGCGACGACGTCGTCGCGCTCGCCATGGTCGGCGACGGCGGCACCAGCGAGGGCGACTTCCACGAGGCGCTGAACTTCGCGGCCGTCTGGAAGGCCCCGGTCGTCTTCTTCGTGCAGAACAACGGCTTCGCGATCTCCGTACCGCTCGCCAAGCAGACCGCGGCCCCCTCGCTGGCCCACAAGGCCGTCGGCTACGGAATGCCGGGCCGGCTCGTCGACGGAAACGACGCGGTCGCCGTGCACCAGGTGCTGTCCGAGGCGGTCGCCCGCGCGCGGCGCGGCGGCGGGCCCACGCTGGTCGAGGCCGTGACGTACCGGATCGACGCCCACACCAACGCCGACGACGCCACCCGCTACCGCGGCGACGCCGAGGTCGAGGCCTGGCGGGCGCACGACCCGGTCAAGCTGCTGGAGCGGGAGCTGACGGAGCGCGGAGTGCTCGACGACGACGGGATACGGCAGGCCGCCGAGGCCGCCGAGAGGATGGCGGCGGCGCTGCGCGAGCGGATGAACGCCGACCCCGTGCTGGATCCGATGGACCTGTTCGCGCACGTCTACGCCGAGCAGACGGCGCAGCTGCGGGAGCAGGCGGCGCAGCTGCGCGCGGAGCTGGACGCCGAAGGCGTCGAAGGTGAGGGGTCATGACCACCGCGGTGAAGCCGGCGGTCAAGCCCGCCACCATGGCGCAGGCCCTGCAGCGGGCCATGCGGGACGCCATGGCCGAGGACCCGACCGTCCATGTGATGGGTGAGGACGTCGGCACGCTCGGCGGGGTCTTCCGGGTCACGGACGGGCTCGCCAAGGAGTTCGGCGAGGACCGGTGCACGGACACCCCGCTCGCCGAGGCGGGCATCCTGGGAACCGCCGTCGGCATGGCCATGTACGGGCTGCGGCCGGTCGTCGAGATGCAGTTCGACGCCTTCGCCTACCCCGCCTTCGAGCAGCTCATCAGCCACGTGGCGCGGATGCGCAACCGCACGCGCGGCGCGATGCCGATGCCGATGGTGATCCGGGTTCCGTACGGCGGCGGCATCGGCGGTGTCGAGCACCACAGCGACTCCTCCGAGGCGTACTACATGGCGACTCCGGGGCTCCATGTCGTCACGCCGGCCACGGTCGAGGACGCGTACGGGCTGCTGCGCGCGGCGATCGCCTCCGACGATCCGGTGGTCTTCCTGGAGCCGAAGCGGCTGTACTGGTCCAAGGCGACCTGGTCGCCGGACGCGCCGACGGCCGTCGAACCCATTGGGCGCGCGGTCGTGCGCCGTACGGGCCGCAGCGCCACGCTCGTCACCTACGGCCCCTCCGTGCAGGTGTGCATGGAAGCCGCCGAGGCGGCCCAGGCGGAGGGATGGGACCTCGAAGTCGTCGATCTGCGCTCGCTGGTGCCCTTCGACGAGGAGACGGTCTGCGCCTCGGTGCGGCGCACCGGCCGCGCGGTCGTCGTGCACGAGTCGACCGGTTTCGGCGGCCCCGGCGGGGAGATCGCCGCGAGGATCACCGAGCGCTGCTTCCACCACCTGGAGGCGCCCGTGCTGCGGGTCGCAGGGTTCGACATCCCCTACCCGCCGCCGATGCTGGAGCGGCACCATCTGCCCGGCGTGGACCGGGTCCTCGACGCGGTGGCGCGGCTTCAGTGGGAGGCGGGGAGCTGATGGCCCAGGTGCTCGAATTCAAGCTGCCCGACCTCGGTGAGGGGCTGACCGAGGCGGAGATCGTCCGCTGGCTGGTCGCCGTCGGCGATGTCGTCGCCATCGACCAGCCCGTCGTGGAGGTCGAGACGGCCAAGGCGATGGTGGAGGTCCCGTGCCCGTACGGGGGTGTGGTGACCGCCCGCTTCGGCGAGGAGGGCACGGAACTTCCCGTTGGCGCCCCGCTGTTGACGGTCGCCGTCGGATCGAACGGGTCGGTTACTTCCGATGCGTCGGGCACGGGGGAGGCCTCCGGCACGGCACGTACGGGAGGTGCGGGGACCTCGGACGGTGAGGGCTCCGGCAATGTCCTCGTCGGCTACGGGACGGGCGCGCCGGCCGCGCGACGCCGCCGGGTCCGCCCGGCGAACCCGGCCGCCCCAGCCGCCGCCCCTGCGCCCGCCCCCGCTGCTCCTGCTCCTGCTCCTGCTCCTGCTCCTGCTCCTGCTCCTGCCACGGCCATGGCCATGGCCACGGCCACGGTCGTACGGGACGAATCCGGGCCGGTCCCGGTCATCTCACCGCTCGTACGCCGACTGGCCCGGGAAAAGGGCCTCGAACTGCGGGAGATCCAGGGGTCCGGTCCCGACGGGCTGATCCTGCGGGCGGACGTCGAGCGGGCGATCAGTGAGGCGCGGGCCCCTGAGACGGTGGCCCGGGTGTCGCCGCCGCAGACGTCCCCGGCCGCCGTGCCCAGCGCCGCCGGCGAGCGGATCCCGCTGAAGGGCGTACGGGGCGCGGTCGCCGACAAGCTCTCCCGCAGCCGCACCGAAATTCCCGACGCGACCTGCTGGGTGGACGCCGACGCGACGGAACTCATGGCGGCCCGCGCCGCGATGAACGCCGTCGGCGGCCCGAAGGTCTCGCTTCTCGCCCTGCTCGCCCGCATCTGCACGGCGGCCCTGGCCCGCTACCCGGAGCTGAACTCCACGGTGGACATGGCCGCCCGGGAGATCGTCCGGCTGCCGGGTGTGCACCTCGGGTTCGCGGCGCAGACGCCGCGCGGCCTGGTCGTTCCGGTCGTCAGGGACGCACACGCGCGGTCGGCCGAATCGCTCACGGAGGAGTTCGCCCGGCTGACCGAGTCGGCCCGCCAGGGGACGCTGACCCCGGCGGATCTCACCGGAGGCACGTTCACCCTGAACAACTACGGGGTGTTCGGGGTCGACGGGTCCACGCCGATCATCAACCACCCCGAGGCGGCGATGCTCGGAGTGGGGCGGATCATTCCGAAGCCGTGGGTGCACAACGGCGAGCTGGCGGTCCGCAAGGTCGTGCAGCTGTCGCTCACCTTCGACCACCGGGTCTGTGACGGAGGCACGGCGGGCGGTTTCCTTCGCCATGTGGCCGACTGCGTGGAACAGCCGGCGGTGCTCCTGCGCACGCTGTAGCGGCACTCCCTGGCGCCGGAGGAATGGGGGGCAACCCGGACAGTTGGTACCGGAGGAATCCGGCGCACCCGGGCAGTTGGTGCGGGAAGAATGCGGAGCCACCGGGCCCGTTGGTGCGGGTGGGGCCTGGTGCCACCCGGGCGGTTGTAGGTGCCGGAGGGATCCGATGCCACCCGGGCGGTCCCCTTCGGCGGGCAGCGGATCATACTGCTGGGGTGACCGCGTATGACGCCATCGTGCTCGCCGGGGGCGCTGCCAAGCGGCTCGGCGGAGTGGACAAGCCCGGCCTGAGCGTGGGCGGCCGCGCCCTTCTCGACCGGGTCCTGGGGGTGTGCCGGGAGGCCGGGCGGACCGTCGTCGTCGGCGGACGGCGGCCCACCCTGCGGCCCGTCCTGTGGGCGCGCGAGGAGCCGCCTGGCGGCGGGCCCCTCGCCGCGCTCGGCGCCGGGCTCCGGCAGGTCGAGGCGGAGACCGTCCTCGTCCTCTCCGCCGACCTCCCCTTCCTCGGGGAGGAGACCGTGCGGGAGCTGCTGGCCGCCGCACGGCAGGACGACGCGGAGGCCGCGCTGACGGTGGACCCGGACGGCCGGGACCAGCCCCTCGTCGCCGCTTACCGCACCGAGCCGCTCCGCCGTGAGCTGGCTCTCATCGCGACCGAACACGGCACCCTCTCGGGGCTGCCGTTGCGTCTACTCACCCAGGAACTCCGCGTCGCCCGGGTCGCCGCGGAGCCCCTCGCCTCCTTCGACTGCGACACCTGGGAGGACATTGCCTCGGCCCGGGCGCGGATCAGGGAGCATGGGAACGTGCTGGACGAATGGATCACCGCAGTCAAGGACGAGCTGGGCATCGAGATCGACGTCGACACCGGCGTCCTGCTCGACCTGGCCCGCGACGCCGCACACGGGGTCGCCCGGCCGGCGGCGCCGCTGACGACCTTCCTGGTCGGTTACGCGGCGGCGCAGGCGGGGGCGGCCGGTGGCCCGCGGGCCGTCGCCGACGCGGCGCGCAAGGCCGCCGCGCTCGCCAACCGCTGGGCCGCCGAGGCGGAACAGGACCCGGGCGAGGCCGCCCAGGGAGACGGCAAGGGCGCCGACGCCGGATGATCCCCGAGGAGCGCGACGCCGACGGCGTGGACGACGCCGTGGCCCTGGTGGGCCGCCGGGCGCAGGAGAGGGCGGCAGCGCGCCCCGCCCCTGCCGGTCCCGCGCTGGGAGCTGTCCCCGCCGAGGGCGACCGTCCCGGTCATCTCGACCCCCGGGCCCCGGCACCTGCCCCACGCCAGACCCGTACAGGCGGCACCGGCGAGGACCCCGCGCGACCCAGCCCGCCGCTGGCACCCACGCCGACCGCGATGCCGGACCCGGCGATCCCGGACCCCGGCGCGGCCCCGCGCCCGACGCCGGAAGCCCCCACCGCACCGCCCACAGCCACCCAACCGCCCACAGCCACCACGGCCAGCACCCCCACCCCCGGCGGTCCGGGATCCGACCACCGCGCTCACCGTGCCACCCCCTGGCCCGACGCCCGGGCCATCGCGGCCGGGGCGGCCCGGGGCCCGGGCCGGGTGCCCCTGCGCGTTCCGCTGGAGCAGGCTCTGGGCCGGGTCCTCGCTGAGCCCCTCGCCGCCCTCACCGATCTCCCGTCCTTCGACACCTCGGCGATGGACGGCTGGGCGGTCGCCGGCCCCGGGCCCTGGGAGGTACGCGAAGGAGACTCGGTCCTCGCCGGGCACGCCCCCACGGAGCCCCTCGCGGACGGTACGGCGGTGCGGATCGCGACCGGCGCCCGGATCCCCCAGGACGCCACCGCCGTCATCCGCAGCGAGCACTCCCGCCGGGACGCCGCAGGTCAGCTCCACGCCCAGCGCACCGTCGCCCCAGGGCAGGACATCCGCCCGCGCGGCCAGGAATGCCACGTCGGTGACCAGCTGCTTCCCGCGGCCACCCTGGTCACCCCGGCCGTGCTCGGCCTGGCGGCGGCCGCAGGGTACGACGACCTGGTCACCGTCCCCCGCGCCCGGGTCGAGATCCTGGTGCTCGGCGACGAGCTGCTCACGACCGGACTCCCCCACGACGGCCTCATCCGTGACGCCCTCGGCCCGATGCTCGCTCCCTGGCTGCGCGCGCTGGGGGCCGAGGTCATCGGCACCCGCCGGATCGGCGACACCGCCGACGCCCTGTACGAGGCCGTCACCGGGTCCGCGGCGGATCTCGTGATCACCACGGGCGGTACGGCGTCGGGACCGGTGGACCATGTCCACCCGGTGCTGCACAAGGCGGGGGCCCGGCTCCTGGTCGACGGCGTGAAGGTACGCCCCGGGCACCCGATGCTGCTCGCCCGGCTCACCGGCGACCAGCAGCGGGTCAAGCACCTCGTCGGGCTGCCGGGCAATCCCCTCGCGGCCGTCTCCGGTCTGCTCACGCTCGCGGAGCCGCTGCTGCGTGCCCTTGCCGGGCGCCCGGCCTCGGAGCCGTACCGGATGCCCGTACGGGACCGGGTCCACGGCCATCCCCATGACACGCGCCTCGTGCCGGTCGTGCACCGCGACGACACCGTCGTACCGCTGCACTACAACGGCCCGGCCATGCTCCGTGGGATCGCCGCGGCCGACGCGCTGGCCGTGGTGCCGCCCGGCGGCGCGCTGCCCGGAGATGAGCTGGAGATTCTCGAACTTCCCTGGTCGGCAGCGCCGACGGGGACAGCGGGACCGGCCGAAGGGGTGTGTTTCACGTGAAACTTCCCGGCCATGACGCCATCGCCCGCAACGCCGACGAACATCTCGAGACCGCGCGGATCAGGCTCCCGCGCCGCATCGTGGAACGCCCGATGCGGCAGGTCGGCAAGCGCCTGCTGATGGCGCTGCTCGTGCTGGTCCTGACCGTGCTGATCGTCTACATGGACCGCAGCGGCTACCACGACAACGCCGACGGCTCCGTGGACCTGCTGGACTCGGTCTACTACGCGACGGTGACCCTTTCGACGACGGGGTATGGCGACATCGTCCCCCACAGCGACAGCGCGCGGCTCGTCAACGTGCTGCTGGTGACTCCGCTGCGGGTGCTTTTCCTGATCATTCTGGTCGGTACCACTCTTGAGGTCCTCACCGAACGGACCCGGGAGGAGTGGCGGCTGAACCGCTGGAGGTCCACCTTGCGCGACCACACCGTCATCGTCGGATTCGGCACCAAGGGCCGTTCCGCGATCCAGACCCTTTGCGCCACCGGTCTGCGGAAGGACCAGATCGTCATCGTCGATCCCAGCACCAAGGTGATCGAGGCGGCGAACGCGGACGGATTCGTCGGCGTGGTCGGCGACGCGACCCGTAGCGACGTCCTGCTCAGGGCCGAACTGCAGAGGGCACGTCAGATCGTCGTCGCCACCCAGCGCGACGACACCGCCGTGCTGGTCACGCTGACGGCCCGCCAGCTCAACCGGGGCGCGAAGATCGTCGCCGCGGTGCGGGAGGAGGAGAACGCGCCGCTGCTGCGACAGTCCGGCGCGGACGCGGTCATCACCAGCGCCAGCGCGGCCGGCCGGCTGCTGGGCCTCTCCGTCCTCAGTCCCAGCGCGGGCACGGTGATGGAGGACTTGATCCAGCAGGGCAGCGGCCTCGATCTCGTCGAACGACCCGTCATAAAGGCCGAGGTGGGCAAGAGCGTGCGGGAGACCGACGATCTGGTGGTCAGCGTGCTGCGCGGACACCGGCTGCTCGGCTACGACGATCCGGCGGCCAGTCCGCTCCAGTTGACGGACCGCCTGATCACGATCGTGCGCGCCCGGTCCGTTCCCTCGCTGTCCACCCCGCCGGAGTAGCCTCGCCGCCATGCATGCGATCACGATTCCGGAACCCGGTGGCCCCGAGGCGCTCGTCTGGGCCGAGGTGCCCGATCCCGTGCCCGGCGAGGGGGAGGTCCTCGTCGAGGTGGTGGCGAGCGCGGTCAACCGCGCGGACCTCCTCCAGCGTCAGGGCCATTACGACCCGCCGCCCGGCACCTCTCCTTACCCCGGCCTCGAATGCTCCGGCCGGATCGCGGCCCTTGGACCGGGTGTCTCCGGCTGGTCAGTCGGTGACGAGGTGTGCGCCCTGCTCACCGGCGGCGGGTACGCGGAGAAGGTCGTCGTCCCGGCGGGCCAGCTGCTGCCCGTACCCGAGGGGATCGACCTGGTCACGGCGGCCGCGCTGCCCGAGGTGACCGCCACGGTCTGGTCCAATGTCTTCATGATCGCGCACCTGCGGCCGGGCGAGACGCTGCTGGTGCACGGTGGCGGGAGCGGGATCGGCACGATGGCGATCCAGCTCGCCAAGGCCATCGGCGCGCGGGTCGCGGTCACCGCGGGTGGCCCGGACAAACTGGCGCGGTGCGCCGAACTCGGCGCGGACATCCTCATCGACTACCGCGAACAGGACTTCGTCGAGGAGCTGCGCAAGGAGACGGACGGGGCGGGCGCGGACGTCATCCTCGACATCGTCGGAGCGAAGTACCTGGACCGGAACGTGAAGGCGCTCGCGGTCAATGGACGCCTGGCCATCATCGGTCTGCAGGGCGGTGTGAAGGGCGAGTTGAACCTGGGCGCCCTGATGGGGAAGCGCGCGGCCGTCACGGCGACCACGCTGAGGGCCCGCCCCGTGCAGGAGAAGGCGGCGATCATCGCTGCGGTGCGGGAGCACGTCTGGCCGCTCATCGGCGCCGGCACGGTCCGCCCCGTGGTCGACCGCACCCTGTTGATGTCCCACGCGGCGGACGGCCACCGGGCGCTGGAGTCCAGCTCCCATGTGGGCAAGGTACTGCTGGTGACCCCCGACAAAGCCTGACCACACCAGGCCGACTCACGGGTGAGGGGCCGGTGCGCACCACGCGCGCCGGCCCCTCACCCGTACTGCCGTCATCACCCGCTACAGATACGGGCCCGAACGAATCGCCCCGTGCCCGCTGTCGTCGTCGTCCTCGTGCGAGGAGCCCGGCGGCAGCGCGCGGCGCATCTGCTCCAGTTGGGCGCGGGCCGCCATCTGCTGGGCGAACAGCGCCGTCTGGATGCCATGGAAGAGCCCCTCCAGCCAACCCACCAACTGGGCCTGCGCGATGCGCAGTTCCGCCTCGGAGGGGATGGCCTCGTCGGTGAACGGCAGGGAAAGACGCTCCAGTTCCTCGACCAGCTCGGGCGCCAGCCCGTCCTCGAGCTCCTTCACCGAGCTCGCGTGGATGTCCTTGAGCCTGACCCGGCTCGCCTCGTCCAGAGGAGCCGCGCGGACTTCCTCGAGGAGTTGCTTGATCATGCTGCCGATGCGCATGACCTTTGCGGGCTGTTCGACCATGTCCGTCACGGGCACCTCGCGCGACTCGTCGTCGGCGCCGCCGACAGCCGTCCCGTCCTGCCCCACCACCAGGACATGGGGGCTCTCCTGCGACCGTTCACTCCTCGGCATCTCCATGCCGTCATTCTCTCGCACACGCGCCTCCAGACACGGTGTGCCCCCGTACGGGGGTGATCCACCCTCGTACGGGGGCACATTCACGGCACGACGGTCGTCCGTCGGCCCGGGCCCGTCAGGTCGCGGCGCGGCGGGCGAGCGCCCCGCGGGAGCGGGTGACCAGCGCGGCCAGGACTGCGGCTCCGAGCGGGACGAGGACCAGCAGGGCCCCCAGGGTCTCCCACGGGACCACGATCGGTACCTGGGGCGGGGCGTCGGCCCCGTAGCCCTGGTTGAGGGCCTCCTCGTACCAGGCGAGCTGCTGGCGTTCCTCGGTGAGGCGCAGTCCGACCGCCGGGAGCACTCCGGCCGCCGAGCCGAGCACCACACCCATCGCGGCCACCACCCCGCACTGGAATCCGCTGAGCGTCCTGCGGACCCGCGGCGGCGCCCCGACCGCGGCCAGCGTCTTCAGGTCGGCCTCGGCGTCGGCCTGGGCGAGGCCGGTGGCGATGCCGGCGGCGCCGATGGTGATGAGTCCGGCGAAGACCGTCAGGGAGAGGAGCACGATGCTGTTCTCGCTGACGAAGCCCTCCTCCAGGTGGAGGTCGATGCTGCCGCCGGTCTTGGCGAGCTCGCCGTCGAGCTTCTGCCGCTGTTCGGAGCTCGGCATGTGGTCGGTGGAGTAGAACGCGCCGAGTGGCACCGTCGTGAGACCGGCGGCCTTGGCCGCGACCGGGGAGAGGATCGAACCGATTCCGTACGAGTCCTTGCCGCTCGGGACCTGGTAGGCGGGGAAGGTCTTGATCTCGCCCTCCGGGTCCTTGCCGTTCTGCGCGGCCAGATCGGCCTTCTCGGTGTCGGTGATCAGCCGCAGGCCCACCTTCCCGGTCTTGTCGACCGGGGGCTTCGAGAAGGTGACGATCTTGCCTTCGGCCAGTGCTTTCCTGGCTCCGGTGTCGGTGATCCCGAGCACCTGGAGGACCTTCTCGTCGCCGACGAGGACGCCGTCACCGTAGCCACCGCCGCCCATCGAATCGCAGCGCCAGTCCTTGGCGAGCTTGCGGCGCTCCTCCTGGGAGAACCTCTCCGACGGGTCCTTGCCGTCCACGGCAGGGCCCCACAGCGGGCACTCGTTCGCCTTCGGTATGACGATCTCGAGGCGGCCGCATTCCTTGCCACCGCCGTAGGTCGAGCAGCCGGGCTTGCCGACCGAGATCCGGTCCACGTCGGCCCGTACGTCGATGGGCAGGTACTTCTGCACCGCGTCGCGCACACCGGGAACGTCCCGGCCGCCGTCCTCGTCGAGCATGACCGACACGGCGCCGTAGGGCAGCCGCGGCTCATAGGCGGCACGGGCCTGGGCGTCGCTGCTCGCCGCGTAGGTGGCGACGGCGACCGTGCCCGCGACGGCGGCCAGCACGGCGGCCACGGCGGGTGCCGTGCGGCCCCGGTTGCGTACGGCGTCCCGCAGGGCCAGCCGGGGCGACAGGGGCAGCCAGCGGCCCGTACGGCCGAAGAGACCGACCAGCGCGGGGGTCAGGGCGACGACGCCCAGCTCGGCGAGGGCGCTGCCGCCCGCGACGATCAAGAACTCGTCGGAGACCAGCGACCCGTACAGCGCGATGGCCGCGCCGAGGAGCACGGCGACGAGTCCGACGACGGGCAGCACCCGATTGCTGCGGCGCACACCCCGGCGGCCGGTGAGCGAGGCGAGGACCGACTGCCGGGAGGCGGTGATGGCGGGGACGATCGCGGCCAGCAGACCGGTCACCACCGCCAGCACGGCGATCCCCAGCAGCTCCAGCGGACGGACGTCGAAGGCGCCGAACCGCTGGCCCATGTACGTCTCGAGGAGCGGCTGGAGCGCGAAGGTGAGAATGAGTCCGAGGACCGTGCCGACCACGGCCGCGGCGAATCCGATCACCAGGCCGCCGGCCAGGACGATGGCGCGGATGTGACGGCGGTCGCCGCCGTTGGCGCCGACGAGCCCGAGCTGGCGGCGCGAGCGGCGGGCGCCCACGGCGAACGCGGGGCCGGCCAGCAGGCAGATCTCCAGCATGGCGAGACCGACGATCGTGCCCACGGCGGCGAGGGCCGCGGCGTCAGCGGCCGCACTCCGCCCGAACGAACCCCAGTCCTTGTGCTGGTAGAGCGGGACGTCGGAGTCGGCCGGCGGGTGGAGGAGCACCGCGCGAGACATGACAACGATGCCCTTGGTGTTGGTCTCCTTGACCATGTTCCACGTGAAACCACCGGAGACCTTCAGCAGATAGGTGCTGCTGATGTCCTGGGCGCGCAGTCCCGATGCCTCCAGTGCCTTGCCGTACGGGGCGAGGAAGGCCCCCGGCAGCGCGTTGACCTGGTCGGTCTTGAGCTCGTTGGGGAGCTCGTAGGAGCCGACGATCGTGTACTCGCGGTCGAAGCCGCGGGCCGTGAGCGTCGAGCCCACCTTCAGCCCGCTGTTCTCCAGGAAGTGCGTGGTCGCGGAGACCTCGTCGGGCTTCTCGGGGAACCGGCCCTCCTGGAGGGACATGATGCCCTTGGCCATCGGGTCGGAGGCCTTGAGCTCACGGACCTCGGTCTGGAGCAGGCCGTGGGTGGTCCGCAGCTTGCCGTTGCCCGTGGAGTCGATGAGGGTCGTGGCACCGGCGGGGACGGCCTTGGTGAGATCGGCGGGGCCGTTCGGCCACGGCTTGCCCTCGAAGTCCTCGGCCGGGCTGTGGTTCTCGCTGTCCGGCGACTGGTAGATCGCCACTCCGGCGAAGCCGGGGTCGCTGAGCCGCGCGTCGGCGGCGCCGAGGGCGCGCTCCGCCCTCTCCTCGACGGAGAGTTCGGAGCTGCGCATGGTCAGATCGAAGGCGCTGACGCCAAGGATGGGAAGGGCGATCATCGCGAGGACGAGGAAGCTGCGTCCCTTGAAGCGCCAGGCGTCACGGCGGGCGATACGCACCGCGGCGCGCCAGGAGTGGAACCAGTTCGTCACCGCTCGGCCGCCTGGCCCGTCAGGAGCGAGTCGGCCTCGCTGCGCATGGTCTGGTCGACGACGGCACCGTCGCGCAGGAAGACCACGCGGTCGGCCCAGGCGGCGAACCGCGGCTCGTGGGTGACCAGCACGCCGGCCGCGCCCGCGTCGCAGCGGGAGCGCAGCAGGGCGAGGACGGACTCGCCGGTCTCGGAGTCGAGTGCGCCCGTCGGCTCGTCCGCCAGGACCAGGCGGCGATCGCCGACCAGGGCGCGGGCGATGGCGACGCGCTGCTGCTGGCCGCCGGACATCTCGTCGGGGAACCGGTCGGCGAGGTGGCCGAGCTCCATCTCCTCCAGCGCGGCGAGCGCCTCGCCGCGCGCCTTGCGGGCCGAGATGCCGTCGAGCTCGCGGGGGAGGGCCACGTTCTCGGCGGCCGTGAGGGCCGGGATGAGGTTGTAGTCCTGGAAGACGTAACCGATGCTGCGGCGGCGCAGGGCGGCGAGGGTCTTGCGGTCGCCGGTGGTGATGTCGGTGTTCTCGACGATCACGCGGCCCGAGGTGGGGGTGTCGAGACCACCCGCGATGGTGAGCAGGGTGGACTTGCCGGAGCCGGAGGGGCCCATGACGGCGACGAGTTCACCGGGAAAGACGTCGAGGTCGATCCCGCGCAGGGCGTGCACCTCGGTGGCGCCGGAGCCATGGACGCGGGTCAACTGCTGGAGCTGCAGCACGGGCTGCGGTCGGTCGGTCATGGAGAGGGGTCCCCCCTTGGGCGTACGCGCACGTACGGAGCGGATGAACTACGGGAAGGTCGGGAAGGGCTGAAGCCCGAAGAGCGGGGGCGCGGTGTCAGCGCCGCGGTGCCTGGCTCGCCTCGGCCACCGGCACGGTCGCGTGTCCGCGCGCCGTCGGCGGACTCTGTCCGGCGGCCGTCGTGGAGAGCCGGATGAGACGGGCCTCACAGTGGTCGAGCCAACGGGCCTCGGCCTCCGTCTGGAAGATCAACTGCTCCAGTACGAGCAGCCAGGCCACGTCGTCACGCCCCTGCTGGGCCCCGCTCTCGATGGCGGTGATCGCCTGGGCCTTGAGCCGGGTGTAGTCCTGCATCGCCTTCACGGTGTGGTGGCGCTGGGACTGGATGACGGCGCGAATGTCGACCCCGGGGGCTCCTATGGCCATCGCGAGTTTGATGGCCAGTTCGTCGCGGGCCGGGCTGGTGCGGTCCACGGGCCGCTCGAACCACGTCCTGAGCTCGGCGCGGCCGCCGTCCGTGATCGTGTACAGCGCATGGCCGGCGTCGTCCTCGCCGCTCTGCGCGACCATGCCGTCGCGCTCCAGCCGACTGAGCGTCGTATAGACCTGGCCGACGTTCAGGGGCCAGGTGGAGCCGGTGCGGGACTCGAACTCCGTACGGAGCTGTGAGCCGTAGCGAGGGCCGCGTTCGAGGAGGGCGAGAAGCCCGTGGCGGATCGACATACTCAGTATGTATACCGAGTATGCCGACGGAGACAAGCGCCCTGAGAGGGACCTGGAGGGTCCGTCTCAAGGGGGACGGCAGGGTCGGCGGGGCGCTCAGCGCCGCCGCAGCCGGAACCCGAGGAAGCCGATACCGAGGCCCATCATGGCGAGTCCGGCGCCCATCGTCAGGACGGGAATCTGCCGGTCAACGACGTTCCCGGCGGACTGCGCGGCGTCCGCCCGGGCAGCGGTGGACGCGCTCGCGGGCGGAGTCGCGGCCAGCGGCTCCTCCGTCTCGGGGACCATCTCCGCATCCCCCTCCGCCTCCCTCTCCGGGGGCACGGGTGTTGCGGTTTTGGTACGTGACAGGCCGGCCGGGGTGTCCGGCCGGACCGGAACGGCGCTCTGGCGGGACGCGGGCCGGCGCCCCGGCCGTGCGTGACCTTCGCCGGCCTGCCGCCCGGCGAGCGTCGCCGAGGGGGACGGCTTCGCGGGGCCGGCGGGCCCTCCGGAGCCGGACTCGTCCTCGGGCTCGTTCGCCTCGTCCGAACCGGAAGGCTCCTCCCGACCGGAGAGCTCGTCGGGACCGGACGGCTTCCGGGGGTCGGCGGCCGGCGTGACCGTGGGTGCCGCCCCGGGCCCCGGGGTCTTCCCCGTCGCCGCCGCGGGGCGCGAAGGGGTGGCCGTGGGCCGCGCCGGCCCATGGGCCGGAGGGGCGGAAAAGGCGAAGCCGGGCGCTCCGGCAGCCGGACCCTCGGCCCGGGTGACCGGCTCCCCGAAGGCGACGCCGGGCGTGGCCAACAGCAGGGACGCGAGCGCCGGGGTGAGCGCCCACCGCCTGCGGAGTTCTGGAGTCACAGGGTGACCCCCTCCCGTGCCGAGTCGCCGAGGTGTTGAACTCAGCGTCACACGACGCCACGCATACGGCATCTCGGCTAGCACACCGGGGGCGCGTTCCGTCTCCGACACGCCGAACGGCCCGGCGCACCTTTCCGGTGCGCAGGGCCGTTCCCATGCCGAGTGTGTGCCGTCCGCCGATTGAGCGGTCGCCGAGCGGTCACCGAGTGATCTCCGGCCGGCCGCCGGCCACTCAGCCGGCCGCCCAGCCGCAGCCGCCCAGCCCCCAACCGCAGCCGCCCAGCCGCACGGCCGCCCAGCCGCAGCCGCCCGGGCCTCCCCGGCCCCCAGCCGGCGCTCCCCGGACCAAGGCCAGGGCCGACTCCTCCGGGGCGACTGCCCGGGGCCGACTCCTCGCAGGCGACTACTCCTGGACGACCACCCCGGGTCGACTACTCCGGCGGGTTGCCCGTGGAGATCTCCAGGGTCAGTTCGACCTCTTCCTTCTTCACGTCCGCGTCCGCGGGCGGGAACTGGTTGAGGATCGTGCCCTCGCCGTAGGTGGCCTCGTCCACCGGCGTCTGCTTCATGATCTTCCAGCCGGCGGCTTGCACACAGGCCTTCACCGACTGGATGTTCTTGTAGCGGAAGTCCGGCAGCTCGAACTTCTCCGGGTCCTCGCTGGACTCGGTCGGCTCGAGGCATTCCTTCTTGTCGATGGTCTTGCTGAGGTCGGGGCCCTTGTGCCCGGCCGCCGCCGATTCGCTCGCACCGCCGCCGCCGGCCTCGGTGCCCGGGTCGTCGCCCTGCAGCGAGATGGCCGTGATCACACCGCCGATGGCGATCAGCGCGACGACGATCGCGCCCACGATCACCGGCATGTTCCGCTTTCCGGAGCCGCCGGCACCGGCGCCCACCGGGCCCGAGTGCTGGGGCACCATGGTGTACGGCGCGGGGCTCGGCGTCGGGGACTGGTAGGCGGCAGCGGGCGGCGGCGTGTGCTGCGGGTAGCCGTAGCCGGCCGCAGGCGTCGGTGCCGGTGTCGGTGCCGGTGTCGGAGGACCGTACGGACCCGGCTGCGGGGTGTGCGACTGGTACGGCGTGTGCACGCTCTGCGGGCCGGGGGCGGCGGTGCCCTGGCCGACCGGCGGGAAGACCGCCGAGCCCACGGCCGAGCCGCTGCTGACGGGCCCGCCCGCGACGATGACCGGCGCGCCCGACTGGCCCGCCGACAGGACGCGCAGGCACTCGTCGCGCATGGCCGCGGCGCTCGGGAAGCGCTCGTTCGGGTTCTTCTTCAGAGCGCGGGCGACGAGCGCGTCCATCGCCGGGGTCACGGACCGGTTGATGGAGGACGGAGCGACCGGCTCCTCCTGCACGTGTGCGTACGCGATCGCCAGCGGCGAGTCCGCTTCGAACGGCAGACGGCCCGTCAGGAGCTGGAAGAGCATGATGCCGACCGAGTACAGGTCGGAACGGGCGTCCACGCCCCGGCCGAGGGCCTGTTCGGGCGACAGGTACTGCGGCGTTCCGACGACCATGCCGGTCTGCGTCATCGACGTGACGCCCGACTGCATCGCGCGGGCGATGCCGAAGTCCATCACCTTGACGACGCCGCGCTTGGTCATCATCACGTTGCCGGGCTTGATGTCGCGGTGGACCAGGCCCATCTCGTGGCTGGTCTCCAGCGCCGCCAGCACATCGCCGGTGACCTTCAGCGCCTTGTCTGCGGGCATCGCGCCGTACTGCTGGATGTCGGCGGCGAGCACCGATCCGAGGGGCCGGCCCTCCACGTACTCCATGACGATGTACGGCATCAGCGAGCCGTCGAGCTCGTCCTCGCCGGTGTCGAAGACCGACACGATGTTGGTGTGCGACAGCTTCGCCACCGCCTGTGCCTCGCGCCGGAACCGCTCCCGGAACGACTGCTCGCGGCCGAGCTCGGTGTGCAGCGTCTTGATGGCGACCTGACGGTCCAGCGCGCTGTCGTACGCCAGATATACGGACGCCATGCCGCCTTCGCCGAGCAGGTCGCGAAGCTGGTACCGGCCGCCCGCTACGGAACCGCCGGCATAGCGGCCCTGTGCGCCGTCCTGGCTCATTTCGTGCTTCCCCCTACGCGCGCGTGGCGAGCGATGATCCGGAATTTACTGGCCAAGTCTGCCCCAGGGCAGTGACACGTCAAGCCGGGTGCCCGTTCCGTGACCGTACGCACAAGAAGCGTCTCGCAAGCGTTACCGGAACAGGACCGAATTTGCATGGGCGTACGAGGAACCGGTTGGATGGCCCGTCCGTCTCGGACCGGGGGGTCGCAGGAAGCCTGTAGCGTGACATGGCGTAGGACCCCCAAAGACACGGCGGAAGACCGCGCACCCAGCACGCGGACAGAAACGACGGCGAGGACTGATGGCACCCGAACCCGAAGCAGGCGGCGGCGGAGTGTCGGATGCGGAGTCATGGGGCGTCGGTGGCCTGGTCGGCGAAGGGCGTTACCGGCTGACGCACCGTCTCGGACGCGGCGGCATGGCCGAGGTGTTCGCGGCGGAGGACGTACGGCTCGGCCGTACGGTCGCCGTCAAGCTTCTCCGCTCGGATCTCGCCGAGGACCCGGTGTCCAAGGCCCGCTTCACCCGTGAGGCGCAGTCGGTCGCCGGCCTCAACCACCATGCGATCGTGGCGGTCTACGACTCCGGCGAGGACGTCGTCGCCGGACACTCCGTCCCGTACATCGTGATGGAGCTGGTCGAGGGGCGCACGATCCGCGATCTGCTCATCAGCGCGGAGGCCCCGCCGCCGGAGCAGGCGCTCATCATCGTGTCGGGTGTCCTGGAAGCGCTGGCGTACTCGCACCAGCACGGCATCGTGCACCGTGACATCAAGCCGGCGAACGTCATCATCACGCACGGCGGCGCGGTGAAGGTGATGGACTTCGGCATCGCGCGCGCCCTGCACGGCGCGCAGTCGACGATGACCCAGACCGGCATGGTCATGGGCACCCCGCAGTACCTCTCGCCGGAGCAGGCGCTGGGCAAGGCCGTCGACCACCGCTCCGACCTCTACGCCACGGGCTGCCTGCTGTACGAACTGCTGGCGCTGCGGCCCCCGTTCACGGGTGAGACCCCGCTCTCGGTGGTGTACCAGCACGTCCAGGACGCGCCGGTGCCGCCGTCGGAGGTGGCGGACGTGTCCCCGCCCGAGCTCGACGGTCTGGTCATGCGGTCGCTCGCGAAGGACCCGGACGACCGGTTCCAGAGCGCCGAGGAGATGCGCGGCCTGGTGCAGTACGGGCTGCAGATGCTCCAGCAGCAGGGCGGTCACACCGGTGGGTGGAACACGGGCCCCGTGCAGACGCACGAGCTCGCCCACCACACTCCGGGCCACGGCACCGCCGCGACCGCCGCGATGGGTCACCCGGTGCACGGTGACACCTCCAAGGGCGGCGCGATCCTGCCGCCGGTGAACCCGCACGACGGCGGGTACGACGGCGGATACAACGGAGGCGGGCAGGGCGGCAGCGGCCGCGGCAAGCTCTGGCTGTTCCTGGCGCTCGCGCTGATCGCGATCACCGCCGGCGTCGTGTACGCGCTCGACCGGCCGAACGACACCGACAACGGGAAGACCGACAAGCCGTCGATCTCCAACACGCCGTCGAAGTCCGGTACCACCCCGACGCCGTCGGACGAGCAGTCCCAGGAGACCGACGAGCCGGACACCTCCACGGGCGGCGACCAGTGGACGAACAACCCGCCGCCGGAGAAGCCCTCGCACACCGAGAGCGACGACCCGTCCCCGTCGGGCAGTTCCTCCTCCTCGCCCGGTACCACGGAGGGCGGTACGACCACCGACGGCAGCACGGAGGGCACCACCGAGGGGTCCACGGAAGGTTCGACGGACGGGTCCACGGAGGGCACCACCGAGGGGTCGACGGAGGGCACGGCCGAGGGCACGACGCAGGGCACGACCCAGGGGACCACGCAGGGCACGACGCAGGGCACGACCGAGGGCGCCACGGTGGGCGCGAACGGCACCCCGGGCGGAAACACCACGGGAACCTGACGTCCAACGGTGACCGGTGACCGGTGACTTCCACCCGCACTGGTCACCGTCGCGCTCACCCTCGCCCTCACCCCGTGAAGGCCTCGCGCACCGCCTCGTACTCCCTTGTCCACCACACCGCCAGGGCCGACGCCGCGGGAAACTGCGGGTCGGCCCTGTGGTCGTGCAGCTGGTAGCGCCAGCGCAGTATCCAGAAGTCGTTGAGCCGCTCCCACCACACCCGGTGGACGGCGGCGGCCAGTTCGGCCGCGTCGGCGTGCGCGGCCCGCCGGTACGCACGGGCGTAGGCGCGTACCTTCGCCAACTCCAGTTCGCCCGCGGGCTGTACGAAAAAGATGGCGGCGGCCCTGACCGCCTCCTCCGCCCGCGGGTGCACGCCGAGCCGGTCCCAGTCGACGATGGCGGCCGGTTCCGCGCCCCGGTAGAGCAGGTTGAGGGGGTGGAAGTCGCCGTGCACCCAGCCGCCGGCGTCCGCGGGCGGCGGGCGGCGGTGGGCGTGTTCCTCGATCAGCAACCGCCGTTCGGCGAGGCGGTGTTCGGCCAGCTCGTCGAAGCCGGTCCGGGGTCGCCGGGCGCGGGCGTGGCGCAGCAGTTCGTCGATCACCTCGAAGGTGTCGGCGGGGTCGGCGCTCTCGTAGCGCCGGCGCGGGCCGGGCTCCATGACCTGCTCCAGACAGGTGTGGACGAGCCCGAGGAGCGCCCCGAGGCGCCGCGATTCCACGGTCGTCAGCTGGGCGCCGTCGCGGTGCCGTCCTTCGACCCAGGGGTGCAGGGCGTAGCAGTGGCCGCCGATCACGGCGACGGTGTCGCCGTGGGTGTCCTCCACGGGCGGGGCGACGGGCACTCCGAGGGACTGGAGGCGCTGGGTCGCGCGGTGCTGGCGGGCGATGGCGTCGGGGTCGCCGTCGAGGTGGTGCTTGAGGAAGTAGGCGCCGTGGGTGGTGGAGAGGCGGTAGCCGCGGTTCAGCAGGCCGAGGGTGACCGGCTCGCAGGAGAGCGGGTCACCGGCACCCTCGTAGCGGCGCAGCAGCGCACCGACGGGTGGGCCGACGGAGGGGGCGGCAGTTGCATATGAGCGCGGCACTCACCAAATGGTAGATCACGCAACGTGGTGAAGTTGTCGCTCCCCGGAGTAGTCGAGCGTGTGCACGGTGACGAACTGCGGCTCGATACACATATGAACGGGATCGAACGGCCGACCATCGACGAACGCCGGCCCGGGCCCCAGGAGCTCCAGCTGGTCCTCGGTCGGCTCGACGATCCGCGCGGTGCCCGTGACCTGCACGGACCAGAGCTCGCGGCCCTCCTCGCGGGAGTGGAGATTGTCCGAGCCGTACGCCACCACGCCGCCGTCGCACGCCCGGTGGTGGCCCAGCCCGCGGTGCAGCCTGACGATCAGGCAGCGGTCGGTCACGATGTGCCGTGCCGGTACGAGGCACGGCATCGCTCGCATGCTGGTCGCCACCCGCCCGTACGAAACGCGGCGGAGCAGCTCCATCGCGCGGATCTCCTCGGTGGACATGGCTTCCACTCTGGGGCGCCGGGCGGACCCGCGAAAAGGGGTCCTCTGCCCTGTTTGGGCAGGACCTACGTCCCGAATGGGGCGCGGCGGGCGCCTTGGCCGCCGGGTCCGTGTCCCGACGTGCGCCGGCGGTCAGCGGCGCTCGGCCTGGAGGCGTGCCACATACGCGGCGGCCTGCGAGCGGCGCTCCATGCCCAGCTTGGAGAGCAGGCTGGAGACATAGTTCTTGATCGTCTTCTCGGCAAGGTGGAGCCGCTCGCCGATGACGCGGTTGGTCAGGCCCTCGCCGATCAGATCGAGGATCCTGCGTTCCTGGTCGGTGAGTCCGGAGAGCTTGTCGTCGCTCTTCGCGTTGTTCCCGTCGCGCAGGCGCTCCAGTACGCGCGCGGTGGCGACCGGGTCCAGCAGCGACTTGCCGGCCGCCACGTCCCGTACGGCCGTGAGGAGCTCATTGCCCCGAATGGCCTTGAGGACATAACCCGAGGCCCCGGCCATGATCGCGTCGAAGAGTGCCTCGTCATCCGCGTAGGAGGTGAGCATCAGGCATTTGATGTCCTCGTCGCGCGAACGGATTTCGCGGCAGACCTCGACGCCGCTACCGTCCGGCAGGCGTACGTCGAGAACGGCGACGTCGGGACGGGTCGCGGGGATCCTGACCAGCGCGTCCGCGGCGTTACCGGCCTCGCCGACGACCTCGATGTCGTCCTCTCCGGAGAGGAGATCGTGGACGCCCCGGCGGACGACTTCGTGGTCGTCCAGGAGGAAAACAGTGATTTTGCCTGATTCGCGCACGGGGTCAGTTTCACATATTCACTCTTCCCGTGCCCGGGGTCACCGGGATAACGTGCCCGTGTTCCGGCGGCCTGCAAGGCTGTGACCAGTGGTTGTTCCCGCGTTTCTCGATTTACTTGGAAATCCAAGCAAAATCGCAGGTCAAATGGGGTTTCGCAGTAATGCGAAGCACTGGGTAACGTGCCTATGACAGGGCGCTCGCCGGGGCACCTGTCACGCCTGTCCCGGCCGAGTCGCACCCACCCCGTGCACGGGTACGGATACAGGCGAGCCTCCCCTTACCTGCGGTAGGGGGGACCCCAGGCCTTCCCGGCGGATCCCGGGGGCCGGACCGACGGAGGAGCACGCACGTGACCGTGGAGAGCACTGCCGCGCGCAAGCCGCGACGCGGCAGCGGCACCAAGCGCACCACCAGCGCGAGGAAGCCACAGAGTTCCGAGCCCCAGCTGGTGCAGCTGCTGACGCCCGAGGGCGAGCGCGTCGCGCACCCGGAGTACGACATCGACCTGACGCCCGAGGAGCTGCGCGGGCTCTACCGCGACATGGTCCTCACCCGGCGCTTCGACGCCGAGGCCACCGCGCTCCAGCGGCAGGGCGAGCTCGGGCTGTGGGCGTCGCTGCTCGGCCAGGAGGCCGCGCAGATCGGCTCCGGCCGTGCCCTGCGGGACGACGACTACGTCTTCCCGACCTACCGTGAGCACGGTGTCGCCTGGTGCCGCGGGGTCGACCCGACCAACCTGCTCGGGATGTTCCGTGGTGTGAACCACGGTGGCTGGGACCCCAACAGCAACAACTTCCACCTGTACACGATCGTCATCGGCTCGCAGACCCTGCACGCCACCGGCTACGCCATGGGCGTGGCCAAGGACGGCGCGGACAGCGCGGTCATCGCCTACTTCGGCGACGGCGCGTCCAGCCAGGGTGACGTCGCCGAGTCGTTCACCTTCTCCGCGGTCTACAACGCCCCGGTCGTCTTCTTCTGCCAGAACAACCAGTGGGCCATCTCCGAGCCCACCGAGCGCCAGACCCGCGTCCCGCTCTACCAGCGCGCACAGGGCTACGGCTTCCCCGGCGTCCGCGTCGACGGCAATGACGTACTCGCCTGCCTGGCCGTGACCCGGTCGGCGCTGGAGCGGGCCCGTCGAGGTGAGGGCCCCACCCTGGTGGAGGCGTTCACCTACCGCATGGGCGCGCACACCACCTCCGACGACCCGACGAAGTACCGGGCCGACGAGGAGCGCGAGGCCTGGGAGGCCAAGGACCCGATCCTGCGGCTCAAGGCGTACCTGGAGAAGGCCGGCCACGCCGACGCCGCCTTCTTCGAGGAGCTGGAGGCGGAGAGCGAGACCCTCGGCAAGCGGGTCCGCGAGGCCGTCCGCGCCATGCCCGACCCGGACCACATGGCGATCTTCGAGAATGTCTACGCCGACGGGCACGCGCTCGTCGACGAGGAGCGCGCGCAGTTCGCCGCCTACCAGGCGTCCTTCGCGGACTCCGCTGCCGAGGGCGAGGTCAAGTAACCATGGGCGTACAGAAGCTTCCCCTCGCGAAGGCGCTCAACGAGTCGCTCCGCACGGCCCTGGAGACGGACCCCAAGGTCCTGATCATGGGCGAGGACGTCGGCAAGCTCGGCGGTGTCTTCCGGGTCACCGACGGACTGCAGAAGGACTTCGGCGAGGACCGGGTCATCGACACCCCGCTCGCCGAGTCGGGCATCGTCGGCACCGCGATCGGCTTGGCCCTGCGCGGCTACCGGCCGGTCGTGGAGATCCAGTTCGACGGCTTCGTCTTCCCCGCGTACGACCAGATCGTCACGCAGCTCGCCAAGATGCACGCCCGCGCGCTCGGCAAGATCAAGATGCCGGTCGTCGTCCGTATCCCCTACGGCGGCGGCATCGGCGCGGTCGAGCACCACAGCGAGTCCCCCGAGGCGCTGTTCGCGCACGTCGCGGGCCTGAAGGTGGTCTCGCCCTCCAACTCGTCCGACGCGTACTGGATGCTCCAGCAGGCCATCCAGAGCGACGACCCGGTGATCTTCTTCGAGCCGAAGCGGCGCTACTGGGACAAGAGCGAGGTCGACACCGAGGCCATCCCGGGTGAGCTGCACAAGGCCCGGGTCGCCCGTGAGGGCGCGGACCTGACGCTCGCCGCCTACGGCCCGATGGTGAAGGTCTGCCTGGAGGCCGCGGCCGCCGCGCAGGAGGAGGGCAAGTCGGTGGAGGTCCTCGACCTGCGCTCGATGTCCCCGATCGACTTCGACGCCATCCAGAAGTCGGTGGAGAAGACCCGCCGGCTGGTCGTCGTGCACGAGGCGCCGGTCTTCTACGGCTCCGGCGCGGAGATCGCGGCACGTATCACCGAGCGGTGCTTCTACCACCTGGAGGCGCCCGTGCTGCGGGTCGGCGGCTACCACGCCCCGTACCCGCCGGCGCGCCTGGAGGAGGAGTACCTGCCGGGTCTGGACCGGGTACTCGACGCCGTCGACCGCTCGCTGGCGTACTGAGAGAGGGTCGTGACGACAATGACGACTGCGACGACTGCGTCCGTTCGTGAGTTCAAGATGCCCGACGTGGGCGAGGGGCTCACCGAGGCCGAGATCCTCAAGTGGTACGTCCAGCCGGGTGACACCGTCACCGACGGCCAGGTCGTGTGCGAGGTCGAGACGGCGAAGGCGGCGGTGGAGCTGCCGATCCCGTACGACGGCGTGGTGCACGAGCTGCGCTTCCCCGAGGGCACGACGGTGGACGTCGGCGAGGTGATCATCTCGGTCAACGTGGGCCCGGGCGAACCCGCCGCGCAGGCCACGGTCGCCGAGCCCGAGACCGCCCCGGTGGCACCGGCCGCCCCGGCGGCCGAGGACGAGGAGGCCGAGCCGCAGGGCCGCCAGCCGGTCCTCGTGGGGTACGGCGTCGCCGCCTCCTCCACCAAGCGGCGGGCGCGCAAGGGCACCCCGGTGCCCGAGCAGGCCGCGGCCGCGGTCCAGGGCGAGCTCAACGGGCACTCCGGTGCCCCGGTGGGCACCCGCCCGCTGGCCAAGCCGCCGGTGCGCAAGCTCGCCAAGGACCTGGGTGTCGACCTGGCGTCGGTCACCCCGACCGGCCCGGACGGGATCATCACCCGCGAGGACGTCCACGCGGCGGCCGCCCCGGCGACCGCGCGGACCCAGGAACCGGCCCAGGCCGCGGCGCCTGTGAGCGAGGCGCCGGCCGCTCCGGCGGCCGCCCCGGCCGCCGTGGGTGAGGCGCGGGAAACCCGGATTCCCATCAAGGGCGTCCGGAAGGCGACGGCGTCGGCGATGGTCGGCTCGGCGTTCACCGCGCCGCACGTCACCGAGTTCATCACCTTCGACATCACCCGCACGATGAAGCTGGTCGACGAGCTCAAGGCCGGTACGGACATGGCGGGCCTGCGGGTCAACCCGCTGCTCCTCATCGCCAAGGCGGTCCTGGTCGCCATCCGGCGCAACCCGGAGATCAACGCCGCCTGGGACGAGGCCGCCCAGGAGATCGTGCTCAAGCACTACGTCAACCTGGGCATCGCGGCGGCCACGCCGCGCGGTCTGATCGTGCCGAACATCAAGGACGCGCACGCCAAGACGCTGCCCGAGCTGGCCCAGTCGCTGGCGGAGCTGGTGGCCACGGCCCGCGAGGGGAAGACGACCCCGGCGGCCATGCAGGGCGGCACGATCACGCTCACCAACGTCGGCGTCTTCGGCGTCGACACCGGCACGCCGATCCTCAACCCGGGCGAGTCCGCGATCCTCGCGATCGGCGCGATCAAGCTCCAGCCGTGGGTCCACAAGGGCAAGGTGAAGCCCCGTCAGGTCACCACGCTGGCACTCTCCTTCGACCACCGGCTGGTCGACGGCGAACTCGGCTCCAAGTTCCTGGCGGACATCGCCGCGATCCTGGAGCAGCCCAAGCGACTGCTCACCTGGTCCTGATCACAGGGGCCCGAGCAGCCCGCACACACCGATGGCCGGCCCGGAAGGGCCGGCCATCGGCGTTTCTGAGGGTGCGGTCCGTCAGTCGAGCACGTCGGGGATCGGCTGGGTGGCGGCCATCCGCGCGGCCGTGGTGCCGAAGGCGTAGTCGAGCATCTTCATCGAGTCGACGTAGCGGTTCTCGTCGTTGAGGACGACCCCGACCACGGTCTTGCCGTTCCGGGTCGCGGCGAAGACCAGGCACTTTCCGGCGGGGGTGTTGGTGCCCGTCTTGACGCCGATCGCGCCCGGGTAGGCGTAGCCCGCGGGCTTGGGGCGCACCAGCAGGTTGGACTGGTTCCAGGTGTACGAGCGCGTGCGGCCGTTCGAGGCGATGGCGGAGGCCTTGCCCGAGGGCGACTTGACGATCGTGGAGAAGGTGTAGTTCTTGAGCGTGTACGCGGCGAGCTTCGCCAGGTCGCGCGGGGTCGTGTAGTTGTTCCCCGTCGTGGAGTTGCCGTCGAAGGAGTCGAACTTCGTGTTCGTCAGGCCGAGCGCGGCGGCCTTGGCGTTCATCTTGGCGATGAAGTTGGCCTTGCGGGCCGCCATCGTCGTGCCGGTGCCGAAGGTGTCGGCGAGCGCGTAGGCCGCGTCGCAGCCCGACGGGGCCAGCATGGCGTTGAGCATGCCCGTGACGGTCAGCTTGTCGCCGACGTAGAGGTACGCGCTGCTGGCGCCCACGGAGGTCACGTAGTCCGGGTACGCCTGCTTGACGGCGATCCGGCGGTTGAGGTCGACGTTGGGTGTGGTCAGCACCACGAGCGCCGTCATGATCTTGGTCGTGCTGGCCATCTGCCGCTTGGTGTCGGCGCCCTTGCTGTAGAGCGCGGCCCCGGTCGCGTTGTTGAGCATGAACGCGCCGCTGGCGGTCACCGGTGGCGCGGTGGCCGCGGCCGCCGGCGACGCCACCGGGGAGGCCGTCACCAGGGCTCCGGTGGCCACGACGACGGCAGCTGCTCGGCGCAGGCGCGGAAGGCTGAGTATCAAGTTCGTCCCCGAGTTCGATCGTGAGGAGGGACCGCCTGTGGTGCGGGCCCTCGGCAACTAGACACGCGTGGGGGCGGGATGGATGTACGGGACAGGCGGGGAGCGGGCAACGGTGTCCGCATCGTGATACGGACACGACTTGTAGCTTTGTTGTATCTAAGCTGTGCGCATGCCCGTCGCCCCCGTTCCCGCCCCCGCTTCCGCGATCGACTCCGCGGCCGCCTCCCCGGTCGTTCCCGCGCCCGTGAAGCAGGCACCCGCCGCCGACCGCGTCTACATGCACGTCAAGCAGGCGGTCCTCGATCGCCGGTACGAGGGCGGGACCCTCCTCACCGAGGGCGAGCTGGCCCAGGCCGTCGGGGTGTCCCGTACGCCGGTACGCGAGGCGCTGCTCAAGCTGGAGATGGAAGGGCTGCTCAAGCTCTATCCCAAGAAGGGCGCGCTGGTCCTCGCCGTCTCCGCGCAGGAGATCGCCGACGTCGTCGAAACCCGGCTGCTGGTGGAGGAGTTCGCCGTCCGCCGGGCCGTGCCCGCGCCCGCGGCGCTGATCGAGCGGCTCGAAGAGCTCCTGGAGGAGCAGAAGCGCCGGGCCGAGGCCGGGGACCTGGCCGAGGTCGCCGTGACCGACCGCTGCTTCCACGCGGAGATCGTCAAGCACGCCGGCAACCAGATCCTCGCCAGGCTCTACGACCAGCTCCGCGACCGCCAGCTGCGGATGGGCGTGGCCGTGATGCAGTCCCAGCCGGACCGGATCGCCAAGAACATCACCGAGCACGCCGAGATCCTGGACCGGATCCGCGCGGGCGACGTGGAAGGCGCCGCCGCGTGCGTCCGGCAGCACCTGAGCTGGGTCAAGGTCGTGGTCCGGGGGGAGGCCCGATGAGCGGGCCCGCCGTCTCCCTGCCCGGCGATCCTCCGGGCGGCCGCCGGGCCGCCCTGGTCTGGGGCGTCGGCGTCGCCGTCTACTTCGTCGCCGTCATCTTCCGTACGTCCCTGGGGGTCGCCGGGCTCGACGCCGCCGACCGCTTCGACGTCAACGCCTCCGCGCTCTCGACCTTCTCGATCCTCCAGCTGCTCGTCTACGCGGGCATGCAGATACCCGTCGGCCTGATGGTCGACCGGCTCGGCACCAAGAAGGTCCTGACCCTCGGCGTGGTCCTGTTCACCGCCGGACAGCTGGCCTTCGCGCTCTCCCCCTCGTACGGCCTCGCCCTCGCCTCCAGGGCGATGCTCGGCTGCGGCGACGCGATGACCTTCATCAGCGTGCTGCGGCTCGGCGCCCGCTGGTTCCCGGCCCGGCGCGGCCCGCTGATAGGCCAGGTCGCCGCGCTCTTCGGCATGGCGGGAAACCTGGTCTCGACGCTGGTCATCGCCCGGATGCTGCACGGGATGGGCTGGACGGCGACCTTCGTGGGCAGCTCCCTGGCCGGCGTCCTCGTCCTGGTGCTCCTGCTGCTCTTCCTCAAGGACCACCCCGAGGGGTACGCACCCGCGCCGGCCACACACGCGGGCGCCGCCTATGTGCGTCGACAGATCGCCGAGTCCTGGCGCGAGCCGGGAACACGGCTCGGTATGTGGGTGCACTTCACCACCCAGTTCCCCGCCATGGTGTTCCTGCTGCTGTGGGGGATGCCGTTCCTGGTCGAGGACCAAGGGCTCTCCCGGGAGACCGCCGGCGCGCTGCTGACCCTGGTGGTCGTGTCCAACATGGTCGTGGGGCTCGCGTACGGCCAGATCATCGCCCGCCACCACGGCGCCCGGCTCCCGCTGACGCTCGGCACCATCGGCGCCACGGCCCTGCTGTGGGGGGCCACTCTCGCCCACCCCGGTGACCACGCCCCCGTGTGGTTGCTGATCACCCTGTGCGCGGTGCTCGGGGCATGCGGGCCCGCGTCCATGATCGGGTTCGACTTCTCCCGGCCCGCCAACCCCCCGGAACGGCAGGGCACCGCCTCCGGCATCACGAACATGGGCGGGTTCGTCGCCTCGATGACCACCCTTCTGGCGGTCGGCGTGCTCCTCGACGCGACCGGCGACAACTACCGGATCGCGTTCGCGTCGGTGTTCGTCCTGGAGGCGCTGGGGCTCACCCAGATCCTGCGCCTGCGGTCCCGCGCGGCACGCCGGGAGCAGGAGACCCTGGTGGCCAGCCGGGTGGAGGCGGTCCACGTCCCTGTCTGAGGCCCTCAGGGGGTGACGGCGAAGTTGTCCAGGATCGCCTCGGCCAGGGCGGTGTCGCCCTCGGTCTTGATCTTGTCCGCGACCGCCCCCGGCCGGACCCGCCCGCACGCCAGCCGGACGTACGTCTCCCAGTCCAGGGTCAGCGTCGCCGCCGGGCCCAGGGAAGGGGCACCGTCGACCGAACCCCGGCCGTCCGCGTCCACTCGGACCGTCCGCAGGAACTCGACCGGCCCGTGCACGTCGAACACGACGGCGGAGTTCGGCGGCGCGCCCGCGTCCTTGGCGACCACCCTCGGCAGGACGGCCAGGAAGTTGTCACGGGCGACATGGGCGCCGGGGGAGTCGAGATTGCCCGGCTGCCCGAGAGTCGTGCGCAGATCCTGCTCGTGCACCCAGACGTCGAAGGCCCGCATCCGGTAAGCGACTTCAAGGGTCTGCTCGGCGCCCAGCGGGGCCCGGATCAGATGGTCGGGCGCGCGGTTCTCGTTGCGCAGCTGACGGGCGCGCCGGATCAGTACGTACTCCAGCTCGGACGTCATCTCCGGCGCGGTGTGGTGCCGCCGCACATCGACCTGCATCTCCATGTAGCGGGCGAACTCGCTGCGGACATGGTAGAGATCGCGGGGCAGGGTGTGGATCGGCCGCGGGTCGCCGAGCATCTCGCACTCCATGCCGATGACGTGCGACACGATGTCCCGCACCGACCAGCCCGGGCACGGCGTGGCACGGTTCCACTCCCCCTCCACGAGCGGCTGCACCAACTCGGCTATGGCTTCGATGGAGTGGGTCCAGGCGTCGGCGTAGGTCTGAAGGCTGGGATGGACGGTCACGGGACCCCTCGGCGGTTCTGCGGTGCGCGGGCTGAAAACTGTCTGCGTGGGAGGCTCGGACGCTAAGTTACGCTGCCCGAAGGCACCCCGGCAGTGCTTTCGTGTGACGATCGTAGGCCCGTGTTGACGACTCGAATGCCAGGACGGTGGTAGTGTGCGCGCCTCGTTGATCCAGATCGCTGTAGACCTGGACGAACCGGTCCACGCGCGTCGGCAGCGGGCCGCCGCGCTGGTACGTGAGGAGCGCGGCTCCGACCTCGTCGTGCTCCCCGAACTCTGGCCCGTGGGCGCGTTCGCGTACCAGTCCTTCGAGGCCGAGGCCGAGCCGCTTCAGGGCCCCACGTACGAGGTGATGGCGAAGGCTGCGAGCGAGGCCGGAGTCTGGCTGCACGCCGGCTCGATCGTCGAGCGCGCCACGGACGGCCGTCTCTACAACACCTCCCTGGTCTTCTCCCCGGCGGGAGAGCTGGCGCGCGCCTACCGGAAGATCCACCGCTTCGGCTTCGACAAGGGCGAGGCCGTGATGATGGCCGCGGGTGCGGAGCTGGTCACGGTGGCCCTCCCGGAGCTGACCATCGGCCTCGGCACCTGCTACGACCTGCGCTTCCCCGAGCTCTTCCGGGGCCTCGTGGACGCGGGCGCCCAGGCCTTCGTCCTCCCGGCGGGCTGGCCCGAGCGCCGCCGCGACCACTGGACCCTGCTGGCGCGCGCCCGCGCGGTCGAGAATCAGGCGTACATGCTGGCCTGCGGCACGGCCGGCACGCACGCGGACGTCGAACAGGCGGGCCACAGCATCGTCGTGGACCCGTGGGGCGAGGTACTGGCCGAGGCGGGAGCGGGCGAGGAGATCCTGCGGGTGGAACTCGACCGGGCCACGGTGGACGTGACCAGGGACCAGTTCCCGGCCCTGAAGGACCGGACCCTCGGCATGGAGCCCCCGCGCCACTGACCGACGCCGCCGAGCCGCGCGAGGGAGGTCAGCCCTCGCGCTCCTTCTCCGCCATGCGGATGACGCACACGGCGACGGCGATCAGCAGCGCCGCGTCGGCGTCCTCCCGCACGACGTTCACGGCGTACGTCTCCCGCACCCGGAACCACTGCCGGGAGATGTGCGCCAGCAGCTCCCCGTCGTACTCGACCGTGAACTCCCGGTCCAGGATCCGCCCGCTCACATCGAGCTCGGTGCCGTCGACGAGGTCGACGCGGTAGTGATTGCGCAGCAGCGAGAGCCGCTTCCGGCGAATCGTCGCCAGCGTCCGCTCGTCGCGCTCGACCGTCATGGCGTCCCGCAGGCTGAACATCTTCTCCCGCAGGGTGATCAGCACCTGCCCGGAGGAGTTCTTCAACTCCAGGGTGTCGCGCAGCCGCAGCGCCTTCCCGTCGACGAGGAACGCCTGGCGGCCCTGCTCGTCCTCGATCCAGTAGTCGTCACCGACGGCGAAGATCTTGTCCCGTACGAGGTATTTCATGTCAGAGATCGCTGGTGTCGAGATCGAGGTCGAAGGGCGCCGGGAGGTGCAGCGGGGTGCCGAAGGGGTGGGGGCCGTCGACGCGGGTGTAGCCGAGGCGGCCGGGCTCGGAGAAGAGGGAAACGCTCTCTTCGACCCGGTCGATCAAGAGGTAGAGGGGCGCGCCGTATTCGGCGTACCGCTTGCGCTTGACGATCCGGTCCGTCTCGGCATTGGAATCCGAGGTGACCTCCACGACGAGGAGTGTCTCGCTGGGCACCAAGGAGTTGGCCCCCTTGGCGAGGTCCTTGGGGACCACCGCGATGTCAGGGACGTACCAGTTCGGTGAGCCGGGAAGGTCGAGATTGCCGGAGCCGGTGACGCATCCCAGTTCCTTGACACGGGGCTTGATCTGGTCGCGGACCAGCTCCGCAGCGCTTTCGTGGTCCCAGGTCGGCGGCACGATGTCGATGACCCCTTCGACGACCTCGGCGTGGTCGCCACGGATTCTCTGAACGGCGAACTTCAGGGCACGCTCCTGCTCGATGCCCTCGCTGTACTCGGGCGCGGTGGCCATCAGCGACGCTCCTTCCCTCAGCACGTGCGTCAACGGTCCCACGCGGGCCCACGCCCCGTCGCCGCCCCGGCTCAGTGTCACTCGTGAGTGTGTACGACAGGGATGGCACCCTTGAACCATGAACGATTCCGCATCGGCGCCCACCCCCGCGCCCGCGCCCCGCCGTGCCCGTGTCCGTGCCCCCGAGCTCACCGGCAGGGGTGGCTGGCTGAACACCGGTGGGGAGGAGCTCACGCTCTCCGCCCTGCGGGGGAAGATCGTTCTGCTCGATTTTTGGACGTTTTGCTGCATTAACTGCCTTCATGTCCTCGACGAGCTCCGCGAGCTGGAGGAGAAGCACCGCGACACCCTCGTGATCATCGGGGTCCACTCGCCCAAGTTCGTGCACGAGGCCGAGCATCAGGCCGTCGTCGACGCCGTCGAGCGGTACGAGGTGCACCACCCGGTGCTCGACGACCCCGACCTCGCCACCTGGAAGCAGTACGCCGTGCGGGCCTGGCCGACGCTCGTCGTCATCGACCCCGAGGGGTATGTCGTCGCCCAGCACGCCGGTGAGGGCCACGCGAACGCGCTCGCGACGCTCGTCGAGGAGCTGGAGGCCGCGCACGAGGCGAAGGGGACGCTGCGGCGAGGGGACGGGCCTTATGTGGCGCCCGAGCCCGTCGCGACCGATCTGCGCTTCCCCGGGAAGGCCGTCCTCCTGCCCGGGGGCACCTTCCTCGTCTCGGACACCACCCGTCACCAGCTGGTCGAGCTGGAGGCGGACGGCGAGACGGTGGCGCGGCGCATCGGCGACGGGGAGTTCCGGGAGCCGCAGGGCCTCGCGCTGCTGCCCGACGGCAAGGTGGTGGTGGCCGACACGGTGAACCACGCGCTGCGGACCTTCGACCCGGCCACCGGCGCCGTCGAGCGCGTCGCCGGCACGGGCCGCCAGTGGTGGCAGGGCTCCCCCACCTCCGGGCCCGCCCTGGAGGTCGACCTGTCCTCGCCGTGGGACGTCGCCTGGTGGCAGGGCAAGGTGTGGATCGCGATGGCCGGTGTCCACCAGCTGTGGACGTACGACCCCGGGACCGGCACCGTCGAGGTCGCGGCCGGCACGACCAACGAGGGCCTGGTCGACGGGCCCGCCGGTGAGGCGTGGTTCGCGCAGCCGTCCGGGCTCGCGGCCGCTGGGGACCGGCTGTGGGTCGCCGACTCCGAGACGAGCGCGTTGCGCTGGATCGAGCCCGACGGGTCCGTCCACACCGCCGTGGGAACCGGCCTCTTCGACTTCGGGCACCGGGACGGCGACGCGGGCCAGGCACTCCTCCAGCACCCGCTGGGCGTCACCGCGCTGCCGGACGGGTCGGTCGCCGTCTCGGACACGTACAACCACGCGCTGCGCCGCTTCGACCCGGCGACGGGCGAGGTGACCACGCTGGCCACCGATCTGCGCGAGCCGAGCGACGCGGTGCTCGTCGGCGACGACATCGTGGTCGTCGAGTCGGCCCGGCACCGGCTGACCCGTCTGCGGCTCCCGGAGGAGGCCGTGCGGGTGGACGCGGTCGCCCACCGGACGCGGCGCGAGGCGACGGAGGTGGCCCCGGGCCGGCTCCGTCTCGACGTCATCTTCCAGGCGCCGACCGGGCAGAAGCTGGACGAGCGGTACGGACCCTCGACGCGGCTGCTGGTCTCCTCCACGCCGCCGGAGCTGCTGGCGGACGGGGAGGGGACGGGCACGGACCTCTTCCGTGACCTGGTCATGAACCCGGACGTCACGGAGGGCGTGCTGCACGTGTCGGCGATGGCCGCGTCCTGCGACGACGATCCGGCGAACGAGTACCCGGCGTGCCATGTGCACCAGCAGGACTGGGGCGTGCCGGTGAAGGTCACCGGCGAGGGTGTCTCCAGGCTCCCGCTGATCCTGGCGGGACTCGACGCCTGAGGCGCCGGGGCGCACGAGGGCAAGGCGCGAGGGGACGCGCCGGGTTCAGTACGCGAGGCCCTGATGACGGGGCGGCCGCGCGGCCGCCCCGTCCAGGCAGCCGGCCACCCACGCCGACGGGCTGTGGGTGGCCTTCTGGCCGCCCGCCCCTTCGCTCTCCATCCGCGCGCAGCCGCCGCCCAGCATGTCCCGGACGCGGTCGCCCCTGACGTCCGCCTGCCGGATGCGCGTGCTGTGGATGAAGCCGGCTTCGTAGGCGATGTCGGTGCCCCACGGGGGCCGTTCGTTGTACTTCCAGGTCACGACCCCGCCGACGGCCGCGCAGAGCGCGACGGCAGCGGCGATCGAGAGGAAGAACTTCTTCCGTGACGGCCCGCTGTGATGGATCAGGGCTGTCTGCTGTCCCAACAGAACCATGGTCAACAGCGTGTCGCCGCAGGGGTTTCCCGGATGTTTCGCCCGACGGGCGAGCGTGACCGGGTGTCAGTAGCGCCGCTCGTCGGGGGTGTCGACGACCGTCGGGGCGACGGGGGGCACAACGGCCCGCCGGCGCCTGGCGATGCTGGTGAACGTCGCGACGCCGATCAGTCCGACAGCCATCAGGATCAGCCCCACCAGATCGAGGTTGATGCTGTCGAGCTCCCAGTCGGTGGCGAAGGTGAGGATCGCCCCCACCGCTATGAGGATGATGCAGCCGCCCAGGCCCATGAATCCCGCCTCCTTCTCGGGTAGACCTCTCGGGTACCCGGGCAGCCCGCGCCTACACGCCCCGCTCCGGGGCCCGTTGGGAGGGGCCGCCCGGAGCGGGCGGCCCGGGGTCAGCCTTCGAGGAACGCCACGAGCGCGTTGGCCAGCAGGAAGGGGTCGTCGGCGCCGCACAGTTCGCGGGCGCTGTGCATGGACAGGATCGCGACGCCGATGTCGACGGTCGTGATGCCGTGGCGGGCGGCGGTGATCGGGCCGATGGTCGTGCCGCAGGGCATGTCGTTGTTGGAGACGAACGCCTGCCAGGGCACGCCGGCCTTCTCGCAGGCCGCGGCGAAGACGGCCCGGCCGCTGCCGTCGGTGGCGTACCGCTGGTTGACGTTCACCTTGAGGATCGGGCCGCCGTTGGCGCGCGGGTGGTGCGTCGGGTCGTGCCGCTCCGCGTAGTTGGGGTGCACGGCGTGGCCGGTGTCGGACGAGAGGCAGACCGTGCCGGCGAAGGCGCGCGCCCTGTCCTCGTACGCGCCGCCGCGGGCGAAGACCGACCGTTCCAGGATCGAACCGAGCAGCGGGCCCTGGGCGCCGGTGTCCGACTCGGAGCCGTTCTCCTCGTGGTCGAAGGCGGCGAGGACGGGGATGTACTCCAGGTCGGGGCGCGCCGCCACGGCGGTGAGCGCGGCGGCGCCGGCGTGCACCGAGATGAGGTTGTCCATGCGGGGGCCGGCCACCAGCTCGCGGTCGCGGCCGAGGTAGGCGGGCGCCTCGATGGAGTGGACCATGAGGTCCCAGCCGGCCACGTCCTCGTCGTCCACGCCCGCCTCGTCGGCGACGAACCGGATCAGGTCGCCCTCGTGGACCTCGCCGAGGCCCCAGATGGGCTGCATGTGGCGCTGCCGGTCCAGCTTGAGGCCGTCGTTGACCTGACGGTCGAGGTGGATGGCGAGTTGGGGGACGCGGAGCACGGCCCGGTCGATGTTGACGAGCCGGTGGGTGCCGTCGCGCAGGGTCAGCCGGCCGGCGAGTCCGAGATCGCGGTCGAGCCAGGTGTTGAGCAGCGTCCCGCCGTACGTCTCCACGGCCACCTGCCGCCAGCCCTGGGCGCCCATGTCGGGGAACGGCTTGACCCGGAGGTTGGGGGAGTCGGTGTGGGCGCCGACGATCCGGTACGGGGTGTGGGCGGTGGCGCCCTCCGGCACGTACCAGGCGATGATCGCGCCGCCGCGGATGACGAACTTGCCGCCGCTGGAGCCGTCCCAGGCGTCGGTCTCGGCGAGTTGCCGGAAGCCGGCCTTCTCCAGCCGCTCGCCGGTGTTGGCCACCGCGTGGTACGGCGAGGGCGAGGCGGCGAGGAAGGCCATCAGGTCGTCGGTGTGTCCACGGTCGAACGGAAGAGGTGCGCGTGCGGCGCTCTCCGGCGTGGTGGCGGCGGGTGAAGGGCGGGAGGTTGCGCTGCTCATGGGTTCACCATACGGGCGGGTGGCGGCGGCGATCGCCCGGCGGAGCAGGGGGCGTTGTCAGTGGTGCCTGCCAGTATCGGTGCTGTCCACCGATCGTGACGGTGATCGTGCCCGGAGGTGCCTTGTGACCACAGTGACCGCTCCCGCGTGCGCCGCGTGCGACGCTCCCCGCGCCGAGTGGAACGGCCGGATCGGGCTGGCGCTCTGCGCCTCGTGCACGGCTGCCGCGACGGGCACCGGTGAGCGGGATCCCGTGCTGCTCGGCGACATCCTGCCGGTGACCGCGGCGGCGCTGCGGGGCGGGGTGCCCGCGCCGCGGGGAAGCGGGCAGGGTGACGGGCCGTCGGTGGTCTGCCGTTCCTGCGGGCGGCGTGCGGTGCGGCACCGCACGGCCGGGGGCGGTTGGGTGGCGTTGGAGCCGGGCGAGCGGCCGGCGGCGGGTGTGCCGCGCGGTGAGCGGTGGCAGATCGCGGGGGACGGCACGGCGGTGCGACTGCGCGGGGCCGTGCCCTCGGACACCTGCCGGGTCAGCCACCTCTCGGTCTGCCCGGGGCGATGACACGACGACGGCCCGCCTCCGGTGACCGGGGGCGGGCCGTGCGGGCCGTGGCTGGGCGGGGCGTACTAGAACGCGGCCTCGTCCAGGTCCATCAGCGAGCCGTCGACCGCCTCGGCGAGCGCGCGCTCGGCGGAGACGCCGGGCAGGATGTTGGCGGCGAAGAACTTCGCGGCCGCGATCTTGCCCTGGTAGAAGGCGCGGTCCTTGGCGGACGCGCCCGCCAGCTTCTCGGCGGCCACCGCGGCGCCGCGCAGCAGCAGGTAGCCGACGACGACATCGCCGGATGCCATCAGCAGGCGGGTGGTGTTGAGGCCGACCTTGTAGATGTTCTTGACGTCCTCGCCGGTGGCGGTGAGGTCGGTGAGCATCGTGCCGACGATGGCCTCGAGGTCCACGGCGGCCTTGGCGAGCGCGTCGCGGGCGCCGGCCAGCTCCTCGCCGCCGGTGCCGACCGCGAGGAACTTCTTGATCTCCTCGGCGAGGGCGTTCAGGGACTGGCCCTGGTCGCGGACGATCTTCCGGAAGAAGAAGTCCTGGCCCTGGATGGCCGTGGTGCCCTCGTAGAGGGTGTCGATCTTGGCGTCCCGGATGTACTGCTCGATCGGGTACTCCTGCAGGTAGCCGGAGCCGCCGAAGGTCTGCAGGGACTGGGCCAGCTGCTCGTAGGACCGCTCGGAGCCGTAGCCCTTGACGATCGGCAGGAGCAGGTCGTTCAGGCCGTTGAGCGCCTTGGAGTCCTCGCCGGCGGCCTCCTTGGCCTGGATCTCGTCCTGCACCGTGGCGGTGTAGAGGACGAGGGCGCGCATGCCCTCCGCGTACGCCTTCTGCGTCATGAGCGAGCGGCGGACGTCGGGGTGGTGCGTGATGGTGACCTTGGGCGCGGTCTTGTCCATGAAGTTCGCCAGGTCGGAGCCCTGGACGCGCTCCTTGGCGTACTCCAGCGCGTTCAGGTAGCCCGTCGACAGGGTGGCGATGGCCTTCGTGCCGACCATCATCCGGGCGAACTCGATGATCATGAACATCTGGCGGATGCCGTCGTGCTTGTCGCCGATCAGCCAGCCCTTGGCGGGGTGCTGGTCGCCGAAGGTCATCTCGCAGGTGTTGGAGGCCTTGAGGCCCATCTTGTGCTCGACGTTCGTCGCGTAGACGCCGTTGCGCTCGCCCAGCTCGCCGGTCTCCCAGTCGAAGTGGTACTTGGGCACGAGGAAGAGCGAGAGGCCCTTGGTGCCCGGACCGGCACCTTCGGGGCGCGCGAGCACGTAGTGGAGGATGTTCTCCGACATGTCGTGCTCACCGGACGTGATGAAGCGCTTCACGCCCTCGATGTGCCAGGAGCCGTCCTCCTGCTGGATCGCCTTGGTGCGGCCGGCGCCCACGTCGGAGCCGGCGTCCGGCTCGGTGAGGACCATCGTCGAGCCCCACTGCTTCTCGACGGCGATCTCGGCGATCTTCTTCTGCGCGTCGTTGCCCTCCTCGAAGAGGACGCCCGCGAAGGCGGGGCCGGAGGAGTACATCCACACGGCCGGGTTCGAGCCGAGCAGCAGCTCCGCGTAGCTCCAGATCAGGGAGCGCGGGGAGGTGGTGCCGCCGATCTCCTCGGGCAGGCCCAGGCGCCAGTACTCGGAGTCCATGAAGGCCTGGTAGCTCTTCTTGAAGGACGCCGGGACGGGGGCGGTGTTGGTCTCCGGGTCGAAGACCGGCGGGTTGCGGTCGGCGTCGGCGAACGACTCGGCCAGGTCGTTCTCCGCGAGGCGGGCGATCTCCTCGAGCACGCTCTTGGCGGTCTCGACGTCCATCTCCGCGAACGGACCGGTGCCGTACACCTTGTCGCGCCCGAGCACCTCGAAGAGGTTGAACTCGATGTCGCGGAGATTCGACTTGTAGTGCCCCATGGCGACGGCTCCGTAAGGATCGGGAGAGGGTTCTCGTACACATACCAACAAGTAGCTACGATGATGCTACCCGTCGGTAATAAGAGCAACCCCTATCCCCATATCTGTGACGCAGTAGGCTCTGGAACATGTACGGCTACGAGCAGAATCAGGGTGCCCAGCAGCAGTACGCCCCGCCGCCGCAGCAGCAGATGCAGGGCGGATACGGCCAGCAGCCGCCGCTGTACCCGGAGCCGTCCCCGCCGTCGCTCGCCGACGCCGTGCGGGCCTTCACCACCGGGTCGATGGCCGCCGAGGACTTCCAGCAGATCTTCGCGACCTCCAAGGTCTACTGCCCCCGCGGCGACAACCCCGGCTTCCTCGCGCTGCACAACACCCAGCAGCCCGTCATCCCGATGTTCACCTCCCTCAAGGAGCTGCGCCGGTACGCGGGCAAGGAGTCCAAGTACTTCGTGATCACCGGCGCCGAGGTGATCGATCTGCTGCCCACCGGGTACGGCTTCGTCCTCGACATGGAGGGGGACCACCGGATGGTCTTCGACGCCAAGGCCGTGGAGCAGATGGTCGACTTCGCGATGCGCCGCATGTACGGCTAGGCGGTCGTCGCCGTCAGCCGGAGCGCCCGGGGGGAATGCCTCCCGGGCGTTCCGCGTTCCCGGTGGCAGGAAGTTCATCCTTCAACTAAACTGGTCGACAAGAAGGAGGTCCCGCCATGCCCGCTGTGACTGTGGAGAACCCGCTCACCCTGCCGCGCGTCAGCGCCCCGGCCGACGCCGTCGCGCGTCCGGTCCTCGCCGTGACCACGGCGCCCACGGGGTTGGAGGGGGAGGGCTTCCCGGTGCGCCGCGCGTTCGCCGGGATCAACTACCAGTACCTCGACCCGTTCATCATGATGGATCAGATGGGCGAGGTGGAGTACGGACCGGGAGAGGCGAGGGGCACTCCCTGGCACCCCCACCGCGGCTTCGAGACCGTCACCTACCTGATCGACGGAACCTTCGTCCACCAGGACAGCAACGGCGGCGGCGGAACCATCCAGAACGGGGACACCCAGTGGATGACCGCCGGTTCGGGCCTGCTGCACATCGAGGCCCCGCCGGAGCGTCTGGTCATGTCGGGCGGGCTCTTCCACGGGCTCCAGCTCTGGGTGAACCTCCCCGCCGCCGACAAGATGATGGACCCCCGCTACCAGGACATCCGCGGCGGCCAGGTCCAGCTCCTCACCTCCCCCGACGGCGGTGCGCTGCTGCGGGTCATCGCGGGTGAGCTCGACGGGAACGAGGGGCCGGGCATCACGCACACCCCGATCACGATGATCCACGCCACACTGCGGCCGGGCGCGCAGATCACGCTGCCGTGGCGCGAGGACTTCAACGGCCTGGCGTACGTCCTGGCCGGACGCGGCGCCGTCGGCACGGAGCGCCGACCCGTCCACATGGGGCAGACCGCGGTCTTCGGCAACGGCGGCTCGCTGACCGTCCGGGCGGACGAGAAGCAGGACGGGCACGCCCCCGACCTGGAGATCGTGCTGCTCGGCGGGCGCCCGATCCGCGAGCCGATGGCGCACTACGGACCGTTCGTCATGAACACCCGTGAGGAGCTCCAGCAGGCCTTCGAGGACTTCCAGAAGGGCCGCCTCGGCAGGATCCCGGCGGTGCACGGCATGCAGGACCAGGAGATCCCGGGCCAGTAGAACCGGTCCGGCAGGCCGCCAAGTACGCCGTACGTTCCGCCCGGGTGACGCACCGTCACCCGGGCGGACCCGTCCGGCGGGCCCGCGCCCGGTGGCCGTGATCGGGTGGGGCCGTGCAGACGCCGCGCTCCAGGACACCGCCGCCCCCACCGCTCCTCCCCCGGCCCGTGCGCCGGCTCGCCGCCTGGTGTGTGGTCGCGCTGCTGGTCGCGGGGGTCGCCGCCGTCGCCATCCGGCTCTGCGTCATCCTGCAGACCGCCGTCACCCCGGTCCTGCTCGCCATCCTCGGCACCGCGCTCCTCGGTCCGCTGCACCGGCGGCTGGTCAAACTCCGGATGAACCGCTCGCTCGCCGCCGGACTCACCTGTGTCGCGGTCGTCGCCGTCGTCGGCGGAGCCACGTACATCGTCGTCAGCGCCCTCATCGAGACCGGCGACCAGATCCTCGACTCGCTGCGGCAGGCGGCCAAGGACCTGACCACACACTTCGGGGCGGCCGGCACCTCCCTCGACGACCTCGCCAAGAACGCCAGGGAACTGCTCTCCAAGTTCGGCGGCACGGCGGCCTCGGGGGTCATCAGCGGCCTCAGCGTGGTCGGCGAGATGGTCGCCATCGCGGTCCTCGCGCTGCTGCTGGTCTTCTTCTTCCTGCGTGACTCGGACAAGGCCGCCGACGCCCTCAAGTCGCTCGCGCCCCACTCCACCGGCGACACCGTCGAGGCGATGGGCCGCCGCGCCTTCGAGGCCGTCGAGGGGTTCATGCGCGGGACGACGTTCATCGCCCTCATCGACGCCCTCTGCATCACCGTCGGCCTGCTGATCCTCCGGGTGCCCGGCGCGGTGGGGCTCGGCGCGCTGGTCTTCGTCGGCGCCTACATCCCCTACTTGGGCGCCTTCCTCTCCGGCGCGGTCGCCGTCCTCGTCGCCCTCGCCGACCGCGGATTCGTCATCGCGCTCTGGGCGCTCGGCGTGGTGCTCGCGGTGCAGGTCCTCGAAGGCCATGTGCTGCAGCCGATGATCCAGAGCCGGACGGTGCAGATGCACCCCGCCGTGGTCATGCTGGCGATCACCGCGGGGGCATCCGTCGCCGGGATCCTCGGCATGCTGCTCGCCGTCCCGGTGACCGCCGCCGCCTTCGGCGTGATCGGGGTGCTGCGCACGCACTACGGATCACCCCCCGACGCGGAGACGCCCGAACGGGCCGAGTGACGTGCGGCGCCCCGGCCGGCACGGGTCAGGCAGCGGCGCTGCCCGGCTCGAATCCGGCCAGCATCTGCTCCAGTGCCTTCTGGTCGGGTCCCACGAAGGGGTCCGCAGAGGTCGCGGCGGCGATCGTGGCGATCATCCGCGGCGCCAGGCCGACCGCGGGTGGCAGATGCGTGCAGAGGACCGTCTCCGGGTCCATGGTCCGCAGCGGCTCCACGGTCGCGAGGTACTGGTCCGGATTGACGAGGTGCACCCACGGACTGTCGATGGTCGCCCACAGCAGCTGCGCGTCGCGCAGATCGTCGGAGGGGATGTCGGCGGCCTGTCCCTGGTCGGCGATCTCGGCGCTGGGCACAGGCCCGCCGAAGCAGTCGGAGCTGAAGCAGGTGCTGGAGCGGTCGTCGTAGAAGCCGACCGTGGCGGGGCTGTCGTAGAGCGGAGGCCGGAAGGCGTGCAACGTGCGGTCGCCGACGTCGAGTGACTGCCCGGGGTTGAGCAGGTAGACCCGGTCCATCGGCAGCGGCCGCTCGGTGGTCATGATCCCGGCGCCGAGGAACGTCGTCACGATCCGCGCCTCGGGTGCCGCGTCGAGCAGAGCGAACAGACCACCGGTGTGGTCCCGGTCGGGGTGGGTCAGCCAGATCCAGCGGACGTCGGCGGGGTCCATGACGGAGCCGAGCGTGGCCACGAAGTCCCGGTCGGGCAGCGAGAGCCCGGTGTCGATGACGACGGGCTGCTCGGAGAAGAGGACGAACGCGTTGACCGGGAGGTAGCCGATTCCGGGCACTTCCAGGAAGTCCCGCAGGACCGTGGTGTCACTTCCGACCTTCTGAGTACTCATGGCGGGCTCCGGGGGTCCCCCCTTGCGGCCGTACAGGAACCAGTCTCCTCCAGGGGGGTACCGGACGCCCGTCGGCCGCCGGTCGTGGATGCCCGCCGGCCGGCGAAGGGCGGGCTACTCCGGCGCGGCCATGTCCTCGTACAGCTCGAACCAGATGGACTTGCCCTCGCCCCTCGGGTCCACGCCCCACGCGTGCGCCAGCATCTCCATCAGGACGAGACCGCGCCCCGACGACGCCATCTCACCCGGCCGCCGCCTGTGCGGCAGTTCGTCGCTGGCGTCCGCGACCTCCACCCGCAGTCGGCGCGCCCCGTGCGCGCCCGTCGCCTCCGCGACGAGCAGTGCGTCGCCGTCCGTGTGGACGAGGACGTTGGTGATCATCTCGGAGACCATCAGAACCGCCGAGTCGAGCTGCTCGTCGTCGGTCCAGTCGTGCAGGAGCTGGCGGATCTGCTGCCGGGCCGCCGCGATCCGCTCCGGCTCGGCCTGGGCGATGGTCATGGCGGTGCGCCGGGGGGCCTCGGGGGCGGCGCTGCCCAGGCGGGACAGCAGCAGGATCGCGATGTCGTCCTCGCGGCGGTCGGCGAGGGGGCCGGTCGTGTAGTGGGAGCCGGGCCCGTGGACGGCCTCCACCAGGGTGTCGGCGAGCTCCTCGAGCGATGCGCCGTCGTGCGCCTCCAGCAGCTTGCGGATCCGGGCCCAGCCGGAGTCGAGGTCGTGCCCGCCGGTTTCCAGGAGACCGTCGGTGCAGATCATCAGGGTCTCGCCCGGTTCCAGGGTCAGCCGGGTCGTCGGATAGTCCGTGTCGGGGACGATGCCCAGCGGCAGCCCGCCGGCCGTGGGCCGCAGCAGGACCGTTCCGTCGGTCATCCGGACGGCCGGGTCCGGGTGCCCGGCCCGGGCGATGTCGAGCGTGCCGGTGGCCGGGTCGACCTCCAGATAGAGACAGGTCGCGAAGCGGGGCGAATGGTCCTCCTCGGCCCCGTCGGTGATGCCGTAGAGGAAGCGGGAGGCGCGGGAGAGCACCGCGTCCGGCCGGTGGCCCTCGGAGGCGTAGGCGCGCAGCGCGATCCGCAGCTGACCCATCAGCCCGGCGGCCCGTACGTCATGGCCCTGGACGTCACCGATGACCAGGGCGATGCGGCCCCCAGGGAGCTGGATCATGTCGTACCAGTCGCCGCCGACCTGGAGCCCGCCGCCGGTCGGTACGTACCGCGCGGCGACCGAGAGCCCGGGGATGCCGGGACCGAGGACCGGCATCATCGAGCGCTGCAGGCCCAGCGACAGCTCGCGCTCCGACTCGGCGACGCCGGCCCGGGCGAGGGCCTGGGCCAGCATCCGGGCCACCGTCGTCAGCACGGAACGCTCGTCGGGGGTGAAGGCGACGGGGTGTTTGAAGGCGGCCATCCAGGCGCCTATCGTGCTGCCCGCGACGATCAGGGGCAGAAAGCTCCAGGACTCCCGGCCGAATCGTTTCGCCAGAGGCCAGGTCGCGGGAAAGCGGCGCCGGTACTCCTCCGGAGTCGGCAGATAGATCGCCCGCCCGGTCCGCACGACCTCCGCCGCCGGGTAGTCCATGTCCAGCGCCAGGTCCGTGAAGGGGCCCTCGTCGCCGGAGTCGTGCCCGTGGTGCCCGATGATCGTCAGCCGGTCGCCGCGCACCCCGAAGACCGCCAGCCCGTCCGGCGAGAACCCCGGCATGGAGAGGGAGGCTGCGACCCGCAGCACCTCCGCCGTCGACCGGGCCTCGGCCAGCGCCCGCCCCGCGTCCAGCAGGAACGCCTCGCGCGAGCGCCGCCAGTCGCCGGTCACGGGGGTGGCCGCGGCGGTGCCGGGCTGCGGCTCGGCGACCTCCTGGAGCGTGCCGACGAGCTGGTAGTCGTTCCCCTCGATCATCGGCTTCGACCGGCTGCGTACGGTACGGATGACCCGGCCGCTCTCGTCCATGATCCGCAGACGGGCCTCGGCGAGCGTTCCCTCGGCGACGGCGAGATGGACGACCCCGTCGATCTCGTTCCAGTCGACCGGATGGAAACGCGCGCGCACCGCCGCCTCGGTGAGCTCGGCTGGCTGGGCGGGCAGCCCGAGCAGCCGGGCGGCCTCCGCGTCGAGGGTGACGATCCCGGAGGCGTTGTCCCAGCGCCACAGACCGGTCGCGATCGCGGCCAGGACGTCCTCGGTACGCATTGCCCCACCATAAGAAGATCGTGCGGGAAATCGCCACTGAGAGTATTCGAAAAGGGATCTTGGGGTGGACGGTAACCTTGACCAGTCGAGCCCTATCCCAATCCTGAAGACTGGATGAACGACGATGCATCGGTACAGGTCCCACACCTGCGGCGAGCTCCGCGCCTCTGACGTCGGCACCGACGTCCGGCTGAGTGGCTGGCTGCACAATCGGCGTGACCTGGGCGGCATCCTCTTCATCGATCTGCGCGATCACTACGGCATCACGCAGCTCGTCGCCCGGCCCGGCACCAAGGCCGCCGAGGTCCTCGACAAGCTGACCAAGGAGACGGTCGTCCGGATCGACGGCAAGGTCGTCTCCCGCGGCGCCGAGAACGTCAACCCGGAGCTCCCCACCGGCGAGATCGAGATCGAGGCCGCCGACGTCGAGGTCCTGGGCGCGGCCAAGCAGATTCCGTTCACCATCAACGCCGACGACGGCGTCAACGAGGAGCGGCGCCTGGAGTACCGCTTCCTCGACCTGCGCCGCGAGCGCATGCACCGCAACATCATGCTGCGCACCGCGGTCATCTCCGCGATGCGGCAGAAGATGACGGCGCTCGGCTTCAACGAGATGGCGACCCCGATCCTCGCCGCGACCTCCCCCGAGGGCGCCCGCGACTTCGTCGTCCCGTCCCGCCTGAACCCGGGCAAGTTCTACGCGCTCCCGCAGGCCCCGCAGCAGTTCAAGCAGCTGCTGATGATCTCCGGCTTCGACCGCTACTTCCAGATCGCGCCCTGCTTCCGCGACGAGGACGCCCGCGCCGACCGCTCACCGGGTGAGTTCTACCAGCTCGACATCGAGATGAGCTTCGTCGAGCAGGAGGACGTCTTCCAGCCCGTCGAGAAGCTGATGACCGAGCTCTTCGAGGAGTTCGGCGGCGGCCGCCACGTCACCTCGCCGTTCCCGCGGATCCCGTTCCGCGAGTCGATGCTGAAGTACGGCTCCGACAAGCCCGACCTGCGCGCCAAGCTCGAACTGGTCGACATCTCCGACGTCTTCGAGGCCTCCGAGTTCAAGGCGTTCGCCGGCAAGCACGTCCGCGCGCTCGCCGTGCCGAACACCGCCGACCAGACGCGGAAGTTCTTCGACGGCCTCGGCGACTACGCCGTCGAGCAGGGCGCGAAGGGCCTGGCCTGGGTGCGCGTGGCCGAGGACGGCTCGCTCACCGGCCCGATCGCCAAGTTCCTCACCGAGGAGAACGTCAAGGTCCTCACCGAGCGCCTCGGCCTCGAGGCCGGCCACGCCGTCTTCTTCGGCGCGGGCGAGTTCGACGAGGTCTCGAAGATCATGGGCGCGGTCCGCGTCGAGGCCGCCAAGCGCGCCGGCCACTTCGAGGAGGGCGTCTTCCGCTTCTGCTGGATCGTCGACTTCCCGATGTACGAGAAGGACGAGGAGACCGGCAAGATCGACTTCTCGCACAACCCGTTCTCCATGCCGCAGGGCGGTCTGGAGGCCCTGGAGACCCAGGCCCCGCTGGACATCCTCGGCTGGCAGTACGACATCGTCTGCAACGGCATCGAGCTGTCCTCCGGCGCGATCCGGAACCACGAGCCCGAGATCATGTTCAAGGCCTTCGAGATCGCGGGCTACTCCCGCGAGACCGTCGAGCACGAGTTCGCGGGCATGCTCCGCGCCTTCGAGTACGGCGCCCCGCCGCACGGTGGCATCGCCCCGGGTGTCGACCGCATCGTGATGCTGCTCGCCGACGAGCCGAACATCCGCGAGACGATCGCCTTCCCGCTCAACGGCAACGCCCAGGACCTGCTGATGGGTGCCCCCACGGAGCTCGACGAGACCCGTCTGCGGGAGCTCAACCTCCAGCTCCGCAAGCCGGTCGCGGCCAAGGAGAAGCCGGCCGACGGCCGCCCGGTCACCGAGGCCGTCCACCCGGACGCCGCGCGGTAACACCAGGAGCCCAGCCGGAAGGGGCCCGGGATCCGAAAGGGATCCCGGGCCCCTTCCGCGTGTGGGAGCGGATCGATCCGGGTCAGTGGAGGGTGTAGCCCTGCCAGCCGGTGGCGATCTTCGTGCGCGGGCCGAAGGTGCCCTTGCCCGTGCCGTCGTAACGCCACAGGGCACCCGAGGTGTCCCGGGCGAGGAGGTCGCCGCGGCCGTCCCCGGTGATGTCGCCCGTGCCGACGAGGGCGTTGTACGAGCTTCCCCAGTCGGTGGCGCGCAGGACGCGGGTGCCGAACGTGCCGGTGCCGGTGCCGTACACGCGCCACAGCTCGTTCGAGTTGTCGTGGAGGAGCAGGTCGCCGTTGCCGTCGCCGTTGGTGTCGCCGACGCCGACGATCTTCTTGTAGCCCTTGAAGGCGGTGCTCAGCTTCACGGCGGGGGCGAGGTACCCGGTGCTGTTGGTCGCGTAGAGGTACAGCGCGCCGGTCGAGGGGTTGCGGGTGACCAGGTCGGGGCGGCCGTCGCGGTTGACGTCGCCGGGCGACGTGAGGACGTCGAAGGCGTTCCAGCCCGAGCCGAGGACCTTGTGCGCGGTGGTGGGCGTGACGGCGGCCCCGCAGGCCGGGGTGTAGCGCCGCATCTCGCCGTTCGGCATGCGTACGAGGACGTCGTTGCAGCGGTCACCGTTCATGTCGCCCATGGGGACGGGCCGGACGCCGGCCGGCCAGCCGGTGCCGGTGACGGTGCCGGCGGGCCTTCCGGTGGCGGGGTCGCCGTAGGAGATGCGCAGGCCGCCGCCGGTGGTGACGGAGAAGAGGTCACCGATCCCGTCCGGCGTCTTGGCGCTGCCGCCGAAGTCCCGCGGCACGGCGGCCCCACCGGTCACGGTGATGCTGCCCGAGGCGAGGACGGCGCTGGTCGTGGCGTACGGCTGCTGGCCGTTCAGGGTCCACGTCATCCGGCCGTTGGGGGCGGTGGCGTTGGGGTCCTTGTCGCCCCGGCCGTTCCACTTCGGTGCGGCCTTGGTCCCGCTGCCGCCGAAGGTCTTGAAGACCTGGCCGGACCGGTCCTTGAGGGTCAGGGTCCAGTCGGCCGATTGGTTGAGGGACCAGGACGGGGTCCACACCGTGTTGCCGGTGGTGGTCCCGGCGAGGGCGACCGTCACGGGGACCGTGGAGCCGGTCACGGCGACCGCGGGCTCGGCGAGGGTCCGGGCGGAGTGGAGGCTCACCGTCCGGTCGGGTCGGTCGTCGTGCCACAGGACGGCGGCCTGCCCGGCGGGACCCGCCGCGATGTCCGCGACGGGGTTCGCGCCGAAGCCCTCGCTGTCGGGCAGCCCGGCGGCCTGGGTCCAGGTGTCGTCGGAGGAGGTCCGCGCGGCCTGCTGCACGATCGGGTGGTAGGACCCGTTGGAGTAGACCCGCTCGGTCCACACCACGCGCGCGGTGCCGTCCGGGCCGATCGAGACCTCGTGTCGGGAGTGGGCGTTGCCGCCCTGGGAGACGGCCCTGGTCGGCCCCCAGGCAGGGGCGCCCGCGGTCAGGGTCGAGCTGCGGATGGTGGTCGGGGCACTGTCGCCGCCGTCCCGCCAGTCCCACCAGACGAGCGTCACGTCGCCGTCGGGCGCGATCAGCGGCTCCGGTGACGGGACGGTGGTCTCGTTCGCGTAGATCGGCACGGCCTTGGGCGCGTCCCAGCCGGCCGCCGCGCTCCTGCGGACGGACGCGCGCAGGCTCTGGGTGCCTTCCTCGCCCTCGCGCACGTCCTGCAGTGACCAGGTGAGGGCCAGCGAACCGTCGGGCCCCGCACCGATGTTGGGGTCGTTGGTCCCGGCGTCGGGTACGGACATCGGCACCGGGGCGCCCCACGCGGCGGCGGGGCCGGGGCGGGTGACCGTCTCGACGACCGCCAGGCCGTCCGGGGTGGTGTGCCGGTAGGCGATCACGGCCGTGCCCTGGGTGTCGACGGCGACGTCGGGGCCGTCGACCGATTCCTTCTCGGCGGCGGTGGCCACCGGAGCGGGTGCGGTCCAGGTCCCGTCGGCGGAGCGGCTCGCCGTGATGATGACGGCGCCGGTGTCGGAGCCCGTCGGGCGCGAGGACCAGACCGCGGTGACGGTGCCCTGGGGCCCGGCGGCCAGGCGCAGGTTCGTCACGGACAGGCCGGCGTCGGTGCCGAGGACTTCCTTCGACTCCGACCAGGCGCCGGCGGTCACGGTGGCGGAGACCACCCGGGCCGCCGAGGCGGGCGCGTCGGGGCCGGCGTCCTCGGGCCATTCGACCCACAGGGCGGTGACCTGGCCATTGCCCCCGGCGACCAGTGTGACGTCGCCCCGCGAAGTCGGCGTCGTCGCGAGCGTACGGGCGGGCCCGAACCTGTCGCTGTGCGCGGGGCGGACCGCCGCGTAGAGCCTGCGCGAGTCGTCGGGGTTCCGCCCGTTCCACAGGGCCACCGCCGAGCCGTCGGAGGCGATCACCAGGTCCTGGGCGTTGATGAGTTCTTCGTCGCCGCTCACCTGCGTGGACCGGTTCCACGGCGGCAGCGTCGCGGCGGCCGCCGGGCTGGCGGTGAGCAGCGGATGGGCGAGGCCACCCGAGACGATCAGCGCGGCGGCGGTGATGGATGCGGCCAGTCGGCCGCGCGTGTGGGCGTGTACGCCCATGAAGCAGTCCCCCTCAACTTGTTGATCATGAGGTGGGACAGCCGGTGGCCCCGAATGGTTGTACGAGGGGCCCCGCACCGGTACCGGTGCGGGGCCCCTCGCCGTACGTCCGCGTGTTCCCGCGGGAGCCGCTAGTCCTTCTTCGGCTCCTCCAGGCGCGGGAACAGCACCGCGCCCTTCGTCACCGTCGCGCCGACCGGCAGCAGGCCCCATGTGCCCGCGTCCTGGATCCGCTGGGCGGCCAGGGGACCCAGGTCGGCCGGCTCGGCGCCGAGCGAGTCCCACAGCGCCTGTGAGGTCTCCGGCATGACCGGGTTCAGCAGGACCGCGACCGCGCGCAGGGACTCCGCGGCGGTGTAGAGGATCGTCGCCAGGCGGGCCCGGCCCTCGTCCGAGTCGTCCTTGGCCACCTTCCACGGCTCCTGCTCCGTGATGTAGCCGTTGACCTGCTTCACGAAGTCGAAGATCGCCAGGATGCCGCCCTGGAAGTCCAGCTCCTCGCCGATCTTCCGGTCGGCCTCGGACACGGCCTTCGCCATCCCCTCGGCGACGGCCTTCTCGGCCTCGCCGGACGCGGTGGCCTCCGGCAGGGTCCCGCCGAAGTACTTGCCGACCATGGCGGCGACGCGGGAGGCGAGGTTGCCGTAGTCGTTGGCCAGCTCGGAGGTGTAGCGGGCGGTGAAGTCCTCCCACGAGAACGAGCCGTCGCTGCCGAACGCGATCGCGCGCAGGAAGTACCAGCGGTAGGCGTCCACGCCGAAGTGCGAGGTCAGGTCCTGCGGCTTGATGCCGGTCAGGTTCGACTTCGACATCTTCTCGCCGCCGACCATCAGCCAGCCGTTCGCCGCGACCTTGCCGGGGACCGGCAGGCCCTGCGCCATCAGCATCGCCGGCCAGATCACCGCGTGGAAGCGGAGGATGTCCTTGCCCACCAGGTGCACGTTCGCCGGGAACGTCTCGTCGAACTTCGCCTGGTTCGCGCCGTAGCCGACGGCCGTCGCGTAGTTCAGGAGCGCGTCGACCCACACGTAGATGACGTGCTTGTCGTCCCACGGGATCGGGATGCCCCAGTCGAAGGTGGAGCGGGAGATCGACAGGTCCTGCAGGCCCTGCTTGACGAAGTTCAGCACCTCGTTGCGGGCCGACTCGGGCTGGATGAAGTCCGGGTTCGCCTCGTAGAACTCCAGCAGCTTCGGGCCGTACTCGCTCAGCTTGAAGAAGTAGTTCTCCTCCTTGAGGATCTCCACCGGCTTCTTGTGGACCGGGCAGAGCTTCACGCCCTGCTCGTCCTCGATCAGGTCACCGGGGAGCTTGTACTCCTCACAGCCCACGCAGTACGGGCCTTCGTACCCGCCCTTGTAGATCTCGCCCTTGTCGTACAGGTCCTGCACGAACTCCTGCACACGGTCCGTGTGCCGCTTCTCCGTCGTACGGATGAAGTCGTCGTTCGCGATGTTCAGGTGCTCCCAGAGGGGCTTCCAGGCCTCCTCGACGAGCTTGTCGCACCACGCCTGCGGGCTGACGTCGTTCGCCTCCGCGGTGCGCATGATCTTCTGACCGTGCTCGTCCGTGCCGGTGAGGTACCACACCTTCTCGCCACGCTGACGGTGCCAGCGCGTGAGCACGTCGCCTGCGACGGTCGTGTAGGCGTGGCCCAGGTGAGGAGCGTCGTTGACGTAGTAAATGGGGGTCGATACGTAGAAAGCCTTCACGCCTTCGCCCCCTGCTTCTCGGATCCAGTGGCCGCCATGGTCGAAATCCTAACGGTCCGTTGAAGATCCATTCACATCGATAAGAGGCGGAGAGGTTTGCGAAACCTCCACTCGCGTAGAAAGGCTCATCCGGGGAGGACGGGGGAGCGGCGGCGTGAGCGAGGACGAGAGCATGCGGGTACTGGTCGCGGAGGACGAGCAGGTGCTCGCCGAGCTCGTCGCCACCGGGCTGCGGCGGGCGGGATTCGCCGTCGACACCGTCTACAGCGGAGACGCGGCCCTCGCCTACCTCGGGCTGCACGACTACGACGTGGTCGTCCTCGACCGGGACCTTCCGCGCGTCCACGGCGACGACGTCGCGCGGGAGCTGGTCGCCGGGGCGTCCCGGACGCGGATCCTGATGCTGACCGCCTCCGCGTCCACGGAGGACCGGGTCGAGGGCCTGGACCTGGGCGCCGACGACTATCTGGGCAAGCCCTTCGAGTTTCCCGAGCTGGTCTCCCGGGTGCGGGCCCTGCGACGGCGCAGCGCCCGTCCCGTACCGCCGCTGCTGGAGCGCGAGGGGCTGCGGCTGGACACCGTCCGCAGGACGGCCTCCCGGGACGGCCGGGACCTCGATCTCTCACCGAAGGAGTTCTCGGTGCTCCAGATCCTGCTGGAGGCCGACGGGGCGCCGGTCTCGGCCGAGGAGCTGCTGGAGCGGGCCTGGGACGCGCACGCCGACCCGTTCACGGGCGCGGTACGGGTCTGCATGAGCAAGCTGCGCGGAAAGCTCGGGGAACCGGCCGTGATCCGCACGGTCCAGGGTGTGGGGTACGCGTTGTGATCGGCCCGGGGTCCACGATCCGTACGCGGATCGCGCTCGTCTACGGCGGTGCCTTCCTGGTCCTCGGGGCCGGCCTGCTGGTGATCGTGAACCTGTTGTCCCGGGCGGGGACGGAGAACCGCGTCGCCGAACTCCGCTCGGAGTCCGTCCCGGGGGTCTTCATGCCCGCCTCACCCGCGTCCGAGGCGTCCGAGGCGTCGGAGGCGTCCGAGGTCTCGCGGGTGCTGGCCTACCGGCTCACCGACACCGTCCAGGACGTGGCCTGGCAGCAGATGCTGATCTGGTCGTCGTTCGCCCTCCTCGCGATGGCGCTGTGCGCGGTCGCCGTGGGCTGGTGGACCGCCGGGCGGGTGCTGCGGCCCGTGCACACCATGACGGAGAGGGCGCGCGAGCTGTCCGAGCGCGACCTGCGCGTGGGGGCGCCCTCGGACGGGGTCTGGGGGAGGATCGCGGCGAGCGGCCCCGATGACGAACTGAAGCAGCTCGGCGACACGATCGACGCGCTGCTCGGGCGCCTGGAGGCGGCCTTCGACAGCCAGCGGCGATTCATCGCGAACGCCTCCCACGAGCTGCGGACGCCGCTGGCGACGCAGCGTACGGCGATCCAGGTGGGCCTGGACGAGTCGGCGTCGGCGGACGAACTCGCCGCGACCCGGCGGGTGCTCCTGGACAGCAACCGGCGCAGTGAGCGGCTCATCGAGGGGCTGCTGGTGCTCGCGCGCAGCGAACGGGGGCTGGAGGAACGCGAGGACGTCGACCTGGAGGAGGTCGTCACGGAGGAGGCCGAACGGCACGGGCTGCGGGCGGTGGCGGGGCGCGGCGGGGTCGTGAGGGGCAACCGGGCCCTGCTCGCCCAGCTGGTGGGGAACCTGTTCGCCAACGCGCTCGCCCACAACGTGCCGGGCGGGCGGGCCGAGGTGGCCGTGGAGGGTGGGGTGCTGGTCGTGACCAACACGGGTCCGCCGGTCGCCGCGTCGGACATCCCCGGACTCTTCGAACCCTTCCGGCGGGGCGAGGGGCGGGACCGGATGGGCCCCGGCGCGGGCCTCGGGCTCTCCATCGTCCGCTCGATCGCGATGGCCCACGGAGGCACGGTCACGGCCGTGCCCGGCCCCGAGGGGGGCGGCCTCGCCGTCACCGTGACGCTCCCGGTGACGGCGAGGTCCGGTTCCTAGCCCTTGGTCTCGCCGTCGGCGTCGTCCGCGCCGTCGCCCTTCCAGGCGCCGAGCAGCGCGCGGAAGAACGCCGGGTGCGGGGTCTCGGCGGGCGTCGGGCCCGCGTGGAAGAAGCCCGCGTTCTCCGCCTGGAGCTTGCGGAGGTAGTCGAAGCCCTTGGCGTCCTCCTCGCCGAACGCCACGAACTGCCAGAAGACCGGCTTGCCGGCCGCGTCGGCGAGCGCCTGGGTGGCGGCCGTACGGGACTCCGGGGCCCCGTCCGTCTGGAACACGACGAACGCGGGCCGCTGGGGGCCGGCCTTCTCGTGCTGGGCCAGGACCTCTTCGATGGCGCGGTGGTAGTTCGTCCGCCCCATCCGGCCGAGGGACTCGTGCAGTACCTCGATCCGGCCGTCGACGTTGTCGAGGGTCAGCTCGCCGGTGCCGTCGATCTCGGTCGAGAAGAAGACCACCGGCACGGTCGCGTCCTCGTCGAGGTGCGCGGCGAGGGCGAGGGCCTGCTCGGCGAGGTGCTGGGCGCTCCCGTCCTTGTAGAACCCGCGCATGGACAGCGACCGGTCGAGCACCAGGTACACACGGGCGCGGGTACCGGTGAGGCCCTGCTTCTTGAGGACCGCGCCGGCGGCCTTGTAGGCGTCGGCGAGCTGGGGCGCGCGGCTCTTGACCCGGGCGAGGGCGAGAGCGGGCTTACCGGCGGGGGCGACGGCCTCCGGCGCGGCTTCCTCGACGGCCTCGGGAGCCTTGACGGGCTCGGGGGTCTCGGGAGCCCCGGCAGCCGCGACCGGCTCAGGAGCCTCGACGGGCTCGGCGGTTTCGGCGGCCGCGACGGGCTCGGGAGCCTCGACCGTCTTGGGAGCCTCGACGGGCTCGGGGGTCTCGGCGGCCGCGACCGGCTCCGGCTCGGCCACCGGCTCGGCCTCGGGCAGAACCTCGGGTTCCGTGACGGTCTCGGGGGCCTCGACGATCTCGCGGTTCTCGACCGCCTCAGCCGTCTCGACCGCGTCCACCGCCTCCGGCCCGGCCGGCTCCTCGACGGCAGCCACCGCCTCCGGCTCCTTCACCGGCTCCGGTTCCTCCCGCGCCGCCGGCACCGTCGTCGCCGTCGGCTTCGGGTTGTCGAAGGAGGCGGCCACCAGGTCCGCCGCCGCCTTCTCCACCGGCGAAGAGGCCGCGTCCTGCGCCCGCTCCCGGGGTCGTTCCTGTGCGGGGACCGACGCCTGCGCGGGCGCGTCCTGGGCCGTGCGTTCCGTCTGGGCCGGGACGGAGGCTGCCGCCGACTCGTTACGCTCCGCACGGTCGCGTCCAAACACCTTGCGCAGCAAGCTCCGAATGCCCATGGGCGAGGCCTTTCGCATGAGTTGGGTGCGGTGTATGTCCGTACTGGTAGGAATCATCCCTGGCCAGGGCGGACACGTAAGGTTAGCGGCCCCGTGCGTCGGCAAAAGGCAAGGGTCAATTACGTCAACCGCGCCCCAGTCGCCCCGGATTCATCCCTCGTTCATCCTCCCGCAGCCGCCGTGCATATGAGCGCACATAACGTCACCGCCGGACGGAACACCGACACCATGTCGGCACCATGTCGGCGCGGATCGCGCCGGAGGAGGACCACGTGCGCCATCTGCTGCCGCTGCTGAGCACCCACTCCCACGCGGGTGGGCGATCCGCTCTGACCTGCCGTTTCCGCTGCGGCGACGCATGTTTCCAGGAGGTGCCCAACACCAGTGACAACGAGTACGTCGGCGATGTCATAGCCGGCGCCTACTCGCGTCGCTCGCTGATGCGCGCCGCCGCCGTGGTCACCGTCGCGGCCGCCGCCGGCGGCGCGGTCGTCGGCGCGGGTGGCACCCCCGCGGTCGCCGCCCCGGCCGAGGACCGCCGCGGTGGCAGGCCCGGGAAGGACGGGGCCCGCGGTCTGCGCTTCGCGCCCGTCGCCCCCAACCGGGACGACAAGGTCACCGTCCCCGAGGGCTACGCCCAGAACGTCGTCATCCGCTGGGGCGAGCCGATCCTCCGCGGCGCCCCCGCCTTCGACCCCGACAAGCAGACGGCGAAGGCCCAGGCCGGTCAGTTCGGCTACAACAACGACTTCCTCTCGCTGCTCCCGCTGCGCGGTGAGCACGGCCGCCAGGTCCTCGTCGCGAACCACGAGTACACCGACGAAATCCTGATGTTCAAGGGCTACGACGCCGCGAACCCGACCCGCGAGCAGGTCGAGACCGCCTGGGCCGCGCACGGTCTGTCGGTCGTCGTCGTCCAGGAGGAGCACCGCACCGGCAAGCTCACCGCCGTCACGCGGCACCCGATCAACCGCCGTCTCACCGCGACCAGCGAGTTCCGGCTCACCGGCCCCGCCGCCGGGTCGCCGCTGCTGCGGACCTCGGCCGACGCGTCGGGTACGAAGGTGCTCGGCACGCTCAACAACTGCGCCGGCGGCACCACCCCGTGGGGGACGACGCTGCACGGCGAGGAGAACTTCAACCAGTACTTCGCCAACGGATCCAGTGCCACGGACAAGCGCTACGGCGTCGGCGCCGGCGCCAGCGAGCGCAAGTGGGAGCGGTTCGACAAGCGCTTCGACCTGGCTCAGGAGCCCAACGAGGTGCACCGCTTCGGCTGGGTCGTCGAGCTCGACCCGTACGACCCGGACTCCACGCCGCGCAAGCGCACCGCGCTCGGCCGCTTCAAGCACGAGGCCGCGCAGCCGCGACTCACCGAGGACGGCCGTCCCGTCGTCTACATGGGTGACGACGAGCGCTTCGACTACTTCTACAAGTTCGTCTCGTCGAAGCGGATGAAGAAGGGGAACTCCCGGGCCGCCCGCGAGCACAACCTCACGCTGCTCGACGAGGGCACCCTCTACGTCGCCAAGCTCACCGGCGACAGCCCGGCCGCCGAGATCGACGGCACGGGCAAGCTCCCGAACGACGGCGAGTTCGACGGCAGCGGCCAGTGGATCCCGCTCGCCACCGGCGACGTCTCGCACGTCCCCGGAATGACCGCCGAGGAGGTGTACGTCTTCACCCGCCTCGCCGGTGACAAGGTCGGCGCCACTAAGATGGACCGCCCCGAGGACGTCGAGCCGTCGCCGCGCACCGGCCGCGTCTATGTCGCGCTCACCAACAACAAGGACCGCGGCGCCGCCGGCAAGGCCCCCACCGACGAGGCCAACCCGCGCAACGCCAACAAGCACGGCCAGATCCTGGAGCTCGCCGAGCACTGGGACGATCCGGCGAGTGACGGTTTCGCCTGGCGTCTGTTCCTGGTCGCGGGCGACCCGAACGACCCGGCGACGTACTTCGCGGGCTTCCCCAAGGAGAAGGTCAGCCCCATCTCCTGCCCGGACAACGTCGCCTTCGACCCGTACGGCAACCTGTGGATCTCCACCGACGGCAACCAGCTCGGCTCGCACGACGGCCTGTTCGCCGTCGCCACCCACGGAGAGCGGCGCGGTGAGCTGAAGCAGTTCCTCACCGTCCCGGCCGGTGCCGAGACCTGCGGCCCGATCGTCCAGGACCGCCGTGTCCTGGTGGCCGTCCAGCACCCCGGCGAGGTCGACGGCGCGTCCGTCGAGCAGCCCGCGTCGGTGTGGCCGGACGGGCCGGGCCGGATCGTCCGCCCCTCGGTGGTCGCCGTCTGGCGCGCGGACGGCAACGGCATCGGCGTCTGACCCGACGTCCGAGCCCGCGTCCGCTCCCGCGGGGACGGGCCCGGCCGGTGTGCCACGACCGGCCGGGCCCGTCGCCCCGCACGCCCTCCGTCAGACCACGCCCACGCTCTCCCGGAAACGGGTGAACTGCTCCCGGGGCTCGCCCGTGTACGCCCACGGCACCGGTGCCGCCCGCGCCCCGAGGAGCCCGAACACTCCCCGGGCGATCTCCCGCTCGTTCGCGTAACAAGCGGCGTGCGCGAGATAGTTGAGATCGGCGACCTCCTCTGGCGCGACCGGTCCCGGCGCGCGGCCGCCGATCCAGCGCTCCCAGGTCCGCCGGATGTCCGTCACCGCCAGCTCGTGCTTCCAGTGCTGGTCGAAGCCGCGCACCGGAGCGCGGCCCCTGGATCCCTCGGCGATGTAGCGGTACTCCTCGACCCGCGCGACCTGCACCAGAACCGGCAGCGGCGACCCGGGAGGCGCCACCCCGGCGGCGTCGCGCGCGAAGTCGTACATGGCGCCGTGCGTGCCGTGCCACCGGGCCGACCAGTAGCGCAGCAGCTGCGCGTGGCCTTCGGTGTTGTACGGGTCGCGGCGTCGCAATTCGTCCCACCAGCGGCGCAGTTCGTGCCGCCCGACGCCGCCCTCGTACAGCCGGGCCACCGTCAGCAGCGACACCCAGGGCATGGGGTCCGTGGGCCGTGCGTCGGCCGCGCCGAGGCACGCCATCACGGCGGCGTCGAGCCGCGCGCGCTCCACGCAGGTGCCCCGGCCCACCGCGATGGCCTCGTTGAAGACCCGGACGACATCGGTGGCGGCCCGCAGCACGGCCGCGTCGGGGTTGTCGGGTTCGGCCGCCCGCCATGCCTCGACGGTGGAGCTGCCCGCCGCGGCGTGGGAGAGCAGCCGCAGCCGGTGGGTGCGGCGCGGCCAGTGGTCGCCCGTGGCGCGCAGCAGATCGCGGACACCCTGCCAGCGGCCGATGACGATGTCGTGCCGAGCCTCGGTGAGCGGGCGGTCGCCGAAGTCGGGGTCGAAGTCCGGTACGAAGCGTGCGGGGCGGCGGCGAGAGGCCATCCAGGTTCCTCCCTCGGTGTCAGAAGTCGGTGGCCAGGGCCTCGCCGGTGCGACTGCCACCGCCGCGGCCCGAAGGGTTGTACGGCTCCGCGGCCGCCAGTGCTCGCACCGCGTCGAGTTTCGCGGGGCGGTAGTAGGCGCTGCCCCCGCGCCAGTACCAGAGCATCGGCGCCACCCCGGCCACGAGCCCGCCGAGCCCGATCGCGACGGAGGCGGTCGACAGCTCGGCCAGCGACTCGACGAACACCCACAACATGAACGCGGACCCGAGCAGCGGCCAGGCGCCGCCGAGCAGGAAGTTCCGTACGGACGTCAGGAGCATCGACCTGTAGGCGACGACCGCGGCGATGCCGGCGAGACCGTAGTAGAACGCGATCAGCAGGCCGATGGCACTGACCGCGGCGCTGAGGATGTCGCCCACCGAGCCGAGGGCGGTCGCCGCGACGAACATCAGGGCGGCGGCCCCGCCGACCACGACGATCGCCACCCAGGGGGTGTTCCAGCGGCGGTGGACGGTGCCGAGCGCGGCGGGCAGGGTGCGGTCGCGCCCCATGGCGAAGAGCGAGCGGGTCACCTGGATGAGCGTGGTCTCCAGGGTGGCGACCGTGGACAGCATGACGGCCGCGACGAGGAGCTTCCCGCCGACACCGGGCCAGATCTCCTGTCCGAGGGCGGCGAGCACTCCGGCGCCGCTCTCCTCGATCCGACGCGAGGTCAGCAGGACGTTGACCGCGATGGTGAACGCCTCGAAGAGCAGGAAGACCACGCCGACGCCGACGAGCGCCGCGAGCCCGGCGGTGCGGCGGCTGTCGCGTGTCTCCTCGCTGAGATTGCTGGTGACGTCCCAGCCCCAGTAGTAGAACGCGGCGATCAGCGCCCCGGAGGCGAAGCCGCCCGCCCCCTCGAAGTGGCCGAAACCGAGCCACGACCAGTCGAAGGCCTGGGCGCTGCCCCGGTGGAGGAGCGCGGCGATGATGAACGCCAGCAGGATGACCAGCTCCACGCCGGACATGAGCAGCTGCGCGCGCACGGTGAGCCGGGCGCCGCCGAGGACGACCAGCAGCATCATCAGGAACCAGCCCGCGCCGACCGCCGCGGAGAGACCGGTGTGCTCGGCCAGTGCGGGATCGAAGAGGGCGAGGGTCATCGCACCGGCCGGCAGCGAACCGGCGACCATGAAGAGCGTCGCGGAGACGACGAGGGCCCAGCCGGAGAGGAACCCCAGGAACGGGTGGAGCGTGCGGCCGACCCAGGAGTATCCGGCGCCCGCGTTGACGTCGATCCGGCCGAGGCGGCTGTAGGCGAGGACGATGCCGAGCATCGGGATCGCGCAGTAGAGGAGCGCGGCCGGCCCGGCGAATCCGACCGCGCCGAAGAGGACAGCGGTGGTGGCGGCGAGGGAGTATGCGGGGGCGCTGCCCGCGACCGCCATGACGATGGTGTCGAACGTACCGAGGACGTTGGGCTGTAGCCCTCTGCCAGTGTCTCTGCCGGTGTTCTTGCGCATGGCGAATGTCCTTGTGTGGCACGGCATGTGGCGGTAAGTCAGGACGAAGAGGGCGCACGGTCGGACCGGTGGGGCGCCGGGCGCGTGTGGGGTGAATCGTGCGCATCGTAGTCGCCCGGGTGGAATGCGGTGACGGCGGTGTGGAGGATTCCGCTTTCCTGGGACGTCTCGGCCGGGCGGGCGGCTATCCCGCCACCGGGTCGGGTGCGGCGATCGCCCGCGCCGCCCGTACCTCCCGGCGCAGCGGGGCGAGGACGCCCTCGTCGTCGCCCTCCAGCTCGGCCCGTACCCCGACCAGGACGTCGCTCGTCCGCAGGCCGTCCGCCAGAGCGCGCAACTGGTCGGTGACGTCGGTGACTTCGACCGGCGCGGGCGGCGGCGCCCCGTGGTCCACGCGGACCCGCGCGGCCGTCGTCGCGTCCACGATCCGTTCGACGGCGACGACCAGGGGCCACCAGGCGGCGGCGCGCGGACCGGTCGGCGGCGGTTCCGTCAGCGCCCGCTGGAACTCGGAGCGTACGACGGACAGGTCCCGGTAGAGCCGCCGCCGGGCACGCACGCGCTCGGCGCGGTCGGGTTCGGGGGTGGCGGGCCCGAACGCGCGGGACACGTACGAGGCGGTGTCGGCGACGGCGTCGGCGAGCCGGTCGCCGATCCGGGTCCGCCAGCTCTCCGGCCACAGCAGATATCCGGCGACCAGCGCGATCCCGCAGCCGATGAGGGAGTCCCAGAAGCGCGGCAGCACCAGGCCGAAGCCCTGCCGGTTCAGCAGGTCGGACAGGAGCAGGATCACCGGGGTGATCGCAGCGGTCTGGAAGGCGTATCCCTTGGCCGAGAACGCCGGGATCAGCGCGGCGAGGACCACCATCACCGGCACGTCCCACCACCCCCGGGGCACCTCGGCGAGCACGGCCGCCGCGACGACCAGACCGGCCGCCGTGCCGAAGGCCCGCATGACCGCGCGTGAGAAGACCGACCCGAAGTCGGGCTTGAGGACGAACGTGACGGTCAGGGCGACCCAGTACGAACGCGGGACGTCGATCAGCGACACCAGCGACTGGGCGAGACCGATGCACAGGGCGAGCCGCAGTCCGTACCGCCACGAGGCCCCCGACAGCAGCGCCCCGCGCACGGCCCGCCGGATCCGGACCCGCAGCGCCGCGGGCCGGCCGAGCCGGTCGTCGACGTTGTAGGCGTCGGGCTCGGCCGCGTGCACCACCGTGGCCGCGTGCCGCAGGGCGTGGTCGACGGCCCGCTCGGCCGGCGTGGCCGGCGGCGGCAGGTCGAGCGCGGGCATCCCCGTGCGGCCCTCCTCGACGGCGTCGGCCAGCTCCCGTACGGCCGCCGGGATCGCCTCCGGCAGCGGCCCCAGCCTCCTGGCCCGCTGTTGCGCGGCGGGGGCGGCCTCGACCAGCGGGATGACCACATTGAGCTGGGCGAGCAGCCGGACCAGGACCGGGGCACGGCCGTGCTCGCGGGCCCGGCGGCCGAGGACCAGGTCGTAGGACTGGTTGAGGGACTGGGTGACGGCCTGGCGTCTCTCCTCGTAGGCGTCGGTGCCCGCGGCGGCGAGGAGCTCGGCGACGGACCGGTAGGTGGCGGCGACGGCGGCCCGTTCGGGCACCCCGCCGCGCAGCGGCCAGCCGAGCAGGGTCAGCGCGAGCACGACCGCCCCGCCGAGGGTGAGCAGCAGCGGCGCCTGCCACCAGGGGCCCGGGAGGGGGAGCCCGGCACCCACGACGGTGTTGAGGAGCAGAAGCAGACCGGATACGGAGGCGATGGCGCCGATCGACGAGATCATCCCGGAGACCAGCGCGACCAGGGTGAGCGCCGCGACCGCGAACCATCCCTCGCCGTACACCAGCGAGCCGAGCAGGATGCCGCCCGCGCCGAAGAGCTGGGGGACGGCGATGTTCAGGAAGCGCATCCGGTAGGCGTCGGCGGTGTCACCGATGACCCCGGAGAGGGCGCCCATGGAGACGAGGGCGCCGTAGGAGGGCCGGCCCGCCGCCAGACCGACGGCGAGCGGGGCGGAGAGGGCGACCGAGGCCCGGGCGACGGCGGCCCAGGGGACGGGCGCGGGCTGGGGCCGCAGGCCCTGGACCAGCCACTGGGGCGGGGAGAGCCGTGCGGTCCGTGTCCTTGCCGTCGTCACGTGAGGCCTCGCAGGGGCGGGCGGCGGCCGGGGGCCCGGCCCGGGCTCAGCTCTCGTACCCCTCTCAGCTCTCGTACCCCTCGACCTCCGCGGCCGGGCGGACCGCCGCCGAGTTCGGGTCGTCGCCGTACTCGGCCTTCGCACGCCGCTGGCGCAGCAGGTCCCAGCACTGGTCGAGCTGTACCTCGATCCCCGCCAGACGCGCCTGCTCCTCCTCCGAGAGCCCACCGACCCGGTCGCGCAGGGCGCGTTCCTCGGAGACGAGGTCGCCGATGGTGCCCAGGATCTGTTCGTTGTCCATGCCCTCCAGCGTGGCGCGTCAGCCGCCGGCCTGCAGGTCGAGGCATGCCGGCGGGGTCCGGTGGTCGCGGGGCGGCGTCCGGGAGGCGGGCGCCGGTGGCGCGTCAGCCGCCGGCGTGCAGGTCGAGGTCGGCCAGCAGGGCCCGGTGGTCGGTCGGCCCGACGTCCAGGAAACGGACGCCGCGTACCGAGAAGTCGTCACTGACCAGCACATGGTCGATCTGGGCGAACGGGGGGAGCGGGCCGCCGCGCGGCCAGGTCGGGGTGCGGGGGGCGCCCGCGACCCGGGCGCTGTCGTGCAGCCGCCCGGCGTCGAGCACCTGGCGGAAGGCGGCGTGGTCCGCGGAGGCGTTGAAGTCCCCGGCGAGGAGGGTGGGCCGGCCCCGGTGTTCCGCCGCGAAGGTCCGCAGCCGGCCCAGCTCCTTCTGCCACAGCGCGGTCCGGCCGGGCAGCGGCGGCATCGGATGCGCGAGCTGGAGGCGTACGTCCCTGCCGCCGACCCGTGCGGTGGCGCCGGGCATCCCCATGACGCCGGGGACCGCGGGCTCCTCAGCCAGCGGGTGGACGCTCAGGATCACCGACCCGGCGGACCCGTCCGCGGCGACCTGGGCCCGGTACGGATAGGCGGTGCGCAGCGCCGCGTCCAGGGCGGCCGCGCAGGGGCGGTCGCACTCCGACACGAACACGACACCGGGGTGCTCCCGCCGGATCACCTCGATCAACTCGGGGGCGGCCCGCCCGAACTCCACATTGGAGGCAAGCACCCGCAGCTTCGCCACGACCGGGCCCTCGGCGTCGGTGGAGCTCGGCCCGTACGGCTGGACGAACCATCCACCGACGGCGAGGACGGCGAGCGAGAGCAGCGCGAGGAGAGCGCGCCTCCCGGCCAGCGCCAGCAGCAGCGCGAGGCCGGCCGGGACGGTCAGCCACGGCAGGAACGCGAGCAGCTGCGGCACGGGCGTGATCCCGTCGGTGCCGGCCAGCCGGCATCCGACGACGACGGCGGGCCCGGCCAGCAGCAGGGCGGCGGCCCAGGCGGTCGCCCGCGAGGAGTGCTTCACGCTTTGCAAGGACGTCACGCTCTTCAAGGACGGTGTGGCGCGATCCGGGGTTGCGCGGGGGCGACGCCCGCGCCCTGCGCGCCGCGCGGGCGCCGGCCCGTGGCCGGATGCGCTTCTCGGTGGCCTGCGCGTCGCGCGGCAGGCCCGGGCCAGGTGCGCGTCGGCGGGCCCGTGGCCTGCCCGGGGTTCTGCGCCGGGCGGGCTCCGGCCCTTGGGCCGCCCGCACCGTGGCCGGGTGCGCCGTGGGTGGCCCGGCACCGGTCGGATTCCTCGACGGGCTCGGCGGCGAAGCCCCGCCCGCCGTCAGTGCCTCAGCGCCTGACCGATCTCGGCCTTCGTGGCCCCGCTCAGCGAGCGGTGGCTGCGGGCGGTGCCGGTCTTCGAGCCGTTGGCCGGGACGTCGTTCACGTTCAGTACGACGGTGTCGAGCAGATTCCCGCCGCTGTCGCGGAAGTTCACGGCGATCGTGTAGTCGGCGCTCTTGTCCGTGCTGTTGGTGACGGTGACAGGGGCGGTGGCCCGGTCGTCGTCGTCCTTGACCGCTCCCGCCCGCACGTCCCCCTTCCCGTCCACCCCGTCCTTGATCTCGGCCATCCTGGAGGCGGCGTCCGCGGTCGCGGACGCGACGGTCTCCCCGACCCCGGCCCGGTCCTCCTCGGTGCACCCGACGGCCCCGGCGGCCAGGACGAGGACGGCGGTCAGTGGGGCGACGGCGCTGCGGCTGGCTCTCATCCCTCCACGGTGCGGCCGGGGCGGCGCGGGCGCCATCGGTGGGCGGTCGGACGGGTCATCGGTCGTACGCGGCAGGGACCGGCGCCTCGGGTGCCGGTCCCTGCCGCGTGTCCGGACCGAGGGTCAGGCCCTGTGCCGCGTCCCGACCGTCGCCAGGGCCCAGATCACGAAGACGGAGATGGCCATCTCGAACACCGCCCACACCGGGTGGTACGGCAGGAACAGGAAGTGGGCCACGACGTTCAGCGATGCCAGGGCGATGCCCAGGGCCCGGGCCCACTCGGCGCCTTTGAGGATGCCCCAGCCGGCGAACGCGAGGACGACGCCGAGGATCAGGTGGATCCAGCCCCAGGTGGGGAGGTTGAAGGCGAAGACGTAGTCCCCGATGCGCGTGTAGACGTCGTCCTTGGCGATCGCGGCGATGCCCTGGAAGATGTCCAGCAGGCCCGTCACCAGCATCAGGACGCCGGCGAAGAGGGCGCCTCCGGCGGCCCAGCCCTCGTGGGCCGTGTCGGAGGTGCGGGGAGGCCGGGAGGGTGCGGTGTTCTGGCTCATGGAACTCATGGTCGGACGGATCCGCCGCGACGACCTTTCAGCTGGGCCGTTCGGGGGACACGCCCCGCGTAGTGGAGCCCGGGGCGTCGAGCGTGGCCAGGAAGTCGCTCAGGGCCGCGTTGAACTCCTCGGGGCGTTCCAGGTTCGGCATATGGGCCGCGGATTCGATCACGGCGAGCGTCGACTGCGGCAGCGCGGCGTGCATCGCCTCCGCGTCCGCGACCGGTGTGTAGGTGTCGTCGCGGCCGACCGCGACCAGGGACGGGACCGTGACCCGGGTGAGCAGCTCGCGGTAGTCGGGGCGTTCGGCGCGCCCGCGCAGGGCGGCCGCCGCGCCCTCGGGCGGGGTGTTCAGCATCATCCGGTGGACGTGGGGCGCCGCGTGCGTGTTGTACGGGGCGACCATCTTGTCCAGGACCTCGTCCGCGTACCCCTGCATCCCCTCGGCGAGCAGCCGGTCCGCCTGCGCGTTCCGCGCGGTCCTGCCTTCGGGGGTCTCGGCGGCGGGGAAGGTGTCGGCGAGGATCAGGCCCCGGACGCGGCCGGGGTGGGTGCGGTAGCACTCCATGACGATCTGGCCGCCCATGGACAGGCCGCCGAGCACGAAGCGGTCCACGCCCAGGTGGTCGAGGAGGGCCACGATGTCGTCGGCGAACCGGGACAGCCGGGTGAGCCCGGGTGTGACGCCCGAGGCGCCGTAGCCCCGCAGGTCGGGGGCGATCACGCGGTGGGTGGCGGCGAACGCGGCAAGCTGCGGCTGCCACATCGTGCGGTCGAAGGGGTGGCCGTGGACCAGGACCAGCGCGGGGCCGGTGCCTTCGTCCTCATAGCCGACGGGAACTCCGTTGATCTGCGCGGAAGGCATGGTCCGAGGCTAGGCAGCCCGCCTGACTCGGTGCAATAAAATCTTTGCTCTCGGTGCAATGCCGTCGGGGCGCGGCACGAGCGTGGGGGACGTATGGACTACCGGAGGATCGCTGACCTGATCGCGGCCGACATCGCCGCCGGGCGGCTGCGCGCCGGCGACCGGCTGCCCACCCAGCGTGCCTTCGCCCGCCGCCACCGGATCGCGCCGTCCACGGCGATCCGGGTCTACGGCGAGCTGGTCCGCCGGGGCCTAGTCGTGGGCGAGGTCGGACGCGGCACCTTCGTCCGGGCGGCGCCGCCGCAGCCCGGGCCCGCGCTCGCCGAGGCCTCCGGGGCCGCCCCCGTGGACCTCCAGCTCAACTACCCCGTCGTGCCCGGCCAGTCGGAGCTCATGGGCCGGGCACTCGCCGCCCTGGCGCGCCCGGACGTGCTGACGGAGGCGACCCGCCCGGCGGCCGCGGCCGGTACGCCCGGTGCGCGCGCCGCCGCGGCGGCCGTTCTGGCGAGGGCCGGCTGGGTGCCCGACGCGGACCGGGTGCTCTTCGCGGGCAACGGCCGCCAGGCCATCGCGGCGGCTGTCTCCTCGCTCGTACCGCCGGGTGGCCGACTGGGCGTGGAGGCGCTGACGTATCCGCTGGTCAAAGCGGTCGCGGAGCGGCTCGGCGTACGGCTCGTGCCGCTCGCGGTCGACGACGAGGGAATGCGGCCCGACGCGCTGGCCGCCGCGCACCGGACCGCGCCGCTCGCCGCCGTCTACGTCCAGCCCACCCTGCACAACCCGCTCGCGCTGACGGCGGGGGAGCGCAGGCGCCAGGAGCTCGCGGACGTGCTGCGGGAGTCGGGACTGATCGCGATCGAGGACACCACCTGGGCCTTTCTCGCGCCGGACTCCCCCGCGCCGCTGGCCGCGCACGCTCCGGAGCGCACGATCCTGGTGGACAGCCTCTCCAAGCGGCTGGCCCCCGGTCTGACCGTCGGCTATCTCGTGCCGCCCGCCGCCCACCGGGAGCGCCTCGCCCAGACCCTGCGGTCCGGCGCGTGGACGGCGGCCGGGTTCCCGCTGGCGGCGGCGACGCGCTGGGTGGAGGACGGCACGGTCGCCGAGATCGTCGCCGCCAAGCGCGCGGACGCCGAGGCGCGGCACCACTGGGTGAGCCATCACCTGGGCCGCTTCGACCTCGTCACCGATCCCCGGGCGTACTACTGCTGGTGGCGCCTTCCCGCCCCCTGGCGCGCCGAGACCTTCGTCGCCGCGGCGGCCGCGGAGGGTGTCGCGGTGACCCCGGGCAGCGCGTTCGCCGTGGGCTCCGGGAGCGCCCCGGACGCGGTCCGGATCGGTCTGGCCTCACCGCCGTCCGGGATCCTGGCCGACGCGCTCGGCCGGCTCGCCCTCCTTGCCTCCTCTATTCTGGATGTCTAGTATCCAGAATCATGAGGATGAACGAAGGCGTGGAGTGGGCGCTGCACAGCTGCCTCAACCTGGCCTGGATCGGCGGAGAACGTGCCGTCACCGCTGCCCGCCTCGCGGCGTACCACGATCTCCCCGCCGCGTACCTCAACAAGCAGCTCCAGGCGCTCTCCCGGGCCGGGATCGTCTCCTCGGTCTCCGGCCCCAGGGGTGGATTCCGGCTGGCCAGACCGCTGGACCGGATCACGCTGATGGATGTGGTCGTGGCGATCGAAGGACCGGACGAGGCCTTCCGCTGCACCGAGATCCGGCAGCGCGGACCGGGCGCCGCCCCGGGCGGGCCCGGTGCCACCGAGTGCGCGATCGCCGGGGCGATGGGGCGGGCCGAGCTGGCCTGGCGCCGCGAACTTGCCGGTCAGACGCTCGACACCATCCGGCAGCGGGCGGAAGAGCAGGCGCCGGGAGCACCGGACCGCGTCCGCCGCTGGTTCGCCGCCACCTGACGCTTTCACGGCCGCGGACGGAGGTTCCCGGCACCTCGGGGTGCCCTTTCCGCCGTTCGCCGGCACCTGACGCTTTCACGGCCATGGACGGAAGGCCCCCGGCACCCCGGGTGTCCTTTCCGGCCTCTACGGAAGGACCGCTCATGAGCGACCACCGCACCCTCACCAACCCCGCCGGCCTCCACGACCCGGCCCCCTTCGGCTACAGCCACGCCGCCTCGGCCCCCGGCGAACTCGTCTTCATCGCGGGGCAGTACGCCTCCGACGAAACCGGCCAGGTCGTGTCCGAGGACTTCGCGACGCAGGTCGAGCGGTCCTTCGCCAATCTGCGGACCGCGCTGGAGGCGGTCGGCCTCGGCTTCGAGGACGTCGTACGCCTCGGCTCGTTCATCGTCGACCACGACCTCACGAAGCTGGAGATCCTCGGCAAGGCCCTCCACGCGGCCTGGGGCGAGCGGCTGCCGGCCCAGACCCTGAGCGGGGTGGCCTCGCTCGCCCTGCCCGGAATGCTCTTCGAGATCGACGCCGTCGCCGTACGGCCAGGGGCCCGGGCCTGATCCACTTGCGCCGGCGCCGCCGCCGGGTGTGCCCTTGAGGGAAGTGAGAGTGTCCGAGCGCGAAGGAGCTCCTGCCATGGCCACACAATCGGCGGTGCCCCCGCGGCATCAAGCACGACACCGGGCCCGGCACAGCACACTCGGCTGGGCGCTGCCCCTCACCCTGGGCGTGATCTACGGCCTGTACGCGGCGGCCATCGAGCGCAGCGGTGGGGTCATCACCTGGGGAATCGTTCTTCTCGGCGTGGTCTCGGGCGCGGTGCTGGCCGGGGCCTGCTTCCTCCTGGGCCGTACGCAGAAGTCGCTTCCGCGCGAGCTGAGGGCCGCCGCCTACGCCGCGCTGACCGGCATCGCGGTGGGTTTCCTCTTCAGCCTGTCCAACGGCAGCGTGCTCCAGGGGACGGTGCTGGCGCTCGCGATGGCCGCGGCGATGTTCTGCGCGGCGTTCTACGTCTTCTACACACGCGAGTGACGGGTCCCGGAGCCGGCGCTGAGCCCCTGACCTTGCGCGACGCCTGAACCGAACGCGTACGACGGCCCCCCGCGGGCGGGAACTCCCGCCGGTGGAGGGCCGTCGCCCGTCAGGGCCCGCCCGGCCACCCCGGCGCCCCGACGGCGGCGAGGCGCGGGTCTCTGCAACCGCACGTAGGAGAAGGCGGGAGCGGGGGCGAGCCCGACCGAGGACCGGCCCCGCACCCTTGGCCCGGCGCCGGCTACTTCAGGCGCAGATCCGCCAGCTGCTCGGCGAAGGGGACGACTTCGTCCTCCTCCCGAACCGGAGCCGGACGGGCCTCCATCAGCTCCGCCAGCTCGCCGCCGGCCCGGTCGATCCGGGACGGCAGGCCCGCCGTCCACTCGTCGCCGCCCGAGCCCCAGTCCTCCGACGCCGCGTACACCGCCGTCGGCACGACCAGCGCCCTCAGGTAGGCGAACAGCGGCCGTAGCGCGTGGTCGAGGGCGAGCGAGTGGCGGGCCGTGCCTCCGGTCGCCGCGATCAGGACCGGCTTCCCGCTCAGTGCCTCGGGGTCGATCAGATCGAAGAACGACTTGAAGAGTCCGCTGTAGGAGGCGGTGAAGACGGGCGACACGGCGATCACCCCGTCGGCGCCGGTCACCGCGTCGACGACGGCCCCGAGCTCGGGCGAGGGAAAGCCGGTGACCAGGTTCTTCGCGATGTCGACGGCGTGGTCGCGCAGTTCCACGACCTGGATCTCCACCGGCCGGCCCCGCTCGGCGAGCCGCTCCTCGGCAGCCCTGGTGAGCCGGTCGGCGAGCAGCCGCGTGGACGAGGGCCGGCTCAGACCCGCGGAAATGGCGACCAGCTTCAGCGTGGGCAGCGTGTGCATGGGGTTCAGGCCTCCTGGGTGCGTACGGCGGGGTGGAGCGGCGCGGTCGCGGGCACACCGGCCGGTCGCAGATTGGCGAACTCCTTGCGCAGCACCGGCACGACCTCTTCGCCGAGGATGTCGAGCTGCTCGAGCACGGTCTTCAGGGGGAGCCCCGCGTGGTCGAGCAGGAACAACTGCCGCTGGTAGTCGCCCACATAGTCGCGGAAGGACAGCGTGCGGTCGATGATCTGCTGGGGGGAGCCGACGGTCAGCGGGGTCTGCGAGCTGAACTCCTCCAGGGACGGGCCGTGTCCGTAGACGGGCGCGTTGTCGAAGTAGGGCCGGAACTCCCGTACGGCGTCCTGGGAGTTCTTGCGCATGAAGACCTGGCCGCCCAGGCCGACGACGGCCTGCTCGGGGGTGCCGTGGCCGTAGTGGGCGTAGCGCTGCCGGTAGAGGCGGACCATCTTCTCGGTGTGCTCCTTGGGCCAGAAGATGTGGTTGGCGAAGAAGCCGTCCCCGTAGTACGCGGCCTGTTCGGCGATCTCGGGGGAGCGGATGGAGCCGTGCCAGACGAACGGCGGGACGCCGTCCAGCGGGCGGGGTGTGGAGGTGAAGCCCTGGAGCGCCGTACGGAACTTCCCCTCCCAGTTGACGACGTCCTCGCGCCACAGCCGGTGGAGGAGGGCGTAGTTCTCGATGGCGAGCGGGATGCCCTGGCG
>NZ_JBVJYZ010000004.1:0-462354 GCF_055600045.1 Streptomyces sp. NPDC038280 | reverse complement strand
GGTACTGCAGGGGGGACCCTGTGGGAGAGTAGGACGCCGCCGAACAATCATTGTGGGAAAGCCCCGCACCTTATGGTGCGGGGCTTTTCTGCGTTCAGGGGTCTTTCGTTGCCTCTCGGGTTTTCGCTGCCTCTTAGGGTTGGGCCATGCGCTACGAACTGGTCGTCTTCGACAACGACGGGGTGCTCGTCGACAGCGAGCCCCTTTCCAACACCATCCTCGCCGGCTACCTGACCGAGTTGGGGCACCCCACCTCGTACGAGGAGTCGCTGCGCGACTACATGGGTGCTGCCGTGCATCGGGTCCATGACCTCGTGAAGGAGCGCACGGGACGCCGTCTGCCCGAGGAGTTCGACGAGACGTTGCACACCCGTGTCTTCGCCGCGTTCGAGCGGGAGTTGGAGCCGGTGGCAGGGGCCACCGAGGTGCTGGAGAAGCTGGTGGCGGACGGGGTGCCCTACTGCGTCGCCTCCTCGGGGAGCCATGAGCGGATCCGGGTCGGGCACCGTAAGACCGGGCTCGACCGCTGGTTCCGGGACGAGAACATCTTCAGCGCCCAGGACGTGGGAAAGGGAAAGCCGGCGCCGGATCTGTTTCTGCACGCGGCGGAGCGGATGGGGGTGGCACCCGAGCGGTGCGTCGTCGTCGAGGACAGTCCGCTCGGGGTGGCCGCTGCGCGGGCCGCGGGGATGGACGTGTACGGATTCACGGCCATGACGCCGGCGTCCCGACTGGCCGGGTCGACGGGGTACTTCGGGGAGATGGCGGAACTGCCCGGATTGCTTGTGTGATCGATCTACCCATGGGTAGGTCGGCCGCCTAATGTGCGCCCATGACAGATGCGCGGTTGCGGCGTGGGCGGGGTGCTCTGGCGGTCAGCTTCTTTGTGCAGGGGGTGACCTTCGCGCTGCTGGTGACCCGGATCCCCGCGATCCAGGACCGGTACGGGATATCCGACGCACTGCTGCCCGCCTTCCTGGCGGCGGTGCCGGTGCTGGCCGGGGTGGCGAGCGTGATCACCGAGAAGGTGGTCGTACGGGTCCCGCCGAGCGTGGTGCTGCGGTGGGCCCAGCCCGTGGTGCTCCTGGCGCTCCTCGGGGTCGGTGCCGGGACCGCCATGTGGCAGGTGGCCGTGGCGCTCGGCGTGTTCGGGCTGGCGGTCGGGGCGCTGGACGCGTCGATGAACATGCTCGGCGTGAGTCTGCAGCGGGCATACGGGCGCAGCATCATGCTCGGGTTCCACGCCGCGTACAGCCTGGGAGGGATCGCCGGTGCGTCGATGGCGTGGGCGGGGGCGCACTGGGACCTGGCGCTGTTCGTCTCGTATCTGCCGGCTGTGGTGGTGCTGTTGCCGGTTGTGGTGGTGTGGAGCCGGTCGTATGTGGACGGCGGCGCGGCGGCCCCGGTGGGCGCGGGGGCCGGAGAGACAGCGGAAGCGGCAGAGGCGGGCGGTCTTGTCTTCCGGCTGCTGTTGCCGCTCTGCGCGGTGATGACGTTCGCGTACATCGGGGACTCGACCGTCTCCAACTGGAGCGCGAAGTATCTGCAGGACGTCCTCGGGAGTTCGGAGGAGATGGCGACCGTTCCGTACAACGCCTACATGGTCACGACGCTGCTGGGGCGGGCCGTGGGGGACTTCGGTGTGCGGCGGTTCGGGGCGACGGCCGTGGTGCGGTGTGGTGCCGTGCTGGCGGCGCTCGGGTTCATGGTGGTGGCGGGGGCGCCGGGTGCGTGGATCGGCATGGCCGGGTTCACGGTGCTGGGGCTCGGCCTGAGCGTGATCGTGCCGCAGACGTTCGCGGCGGCGGGGCGGTTGTTCCCCGGGGCCAGTGATGCCGCTGTGGCGCGGCTGAATGTCTTCAACTATGTGGGGTTCCTGGTCGGCTCGCCGTTGGTGGGGGCGCTCGGGGACGCGTGGAGCTATCGGGGGGCGATGCTTGTGCCGATGGTGTTGGTGCTTGTGACCGTGGTGTACGCCAAGTCGTTCGGTTCTCAACCGGCCAGATACGGTGGCGGGCATGAGCGGCCGCGCACTGTTGATGTGGGATGAAGCTGTCACGGGCTACGACTTCGGGTCCAGCCACCCGATGGATCCGGTCAGGCTCGCGCTGACCATGGGGTTGGTGCGGGCGTACGAGCTCGATCGCGCCGTGGACGTGAGGGCCGCGAAGCCGGCGGGGGATTCGACGCTCCGGCTGGTGCACCGGGAGGACTATGTGGCGGCCGTGCGGGCGGCTTCGGCGGAGCCGAGGGCGGCGGACCAGTCGTACGGGCTCGGTACGGTCGACGACCCCGCCTTCGCCGGGATGCACGAGGCCTCCGCACTGATCGCCGGACAGTCGGTGGGGGCGGCCGAGGCGGTGTGGCGGGGCGAGGCCGCGCACGCGGTGAACTTCGCGGGCGGGCTGCACCATGCGATGCCGGGCGCCGCGTCGGGGTTCTGCATCTACAACGACGCGTCGCTCGCGATCGCCCGGCTCCTCGAACTGGGGGCGGAGCGGGTGGCGTACGTGGACGTGGACGTCCACCACGGCGACGGGGTGCAGGCGGCGTTCTGGGAGGACCCCCGGGTCCTGACGATCTCGCTGCACGAGCACCCCAGGACGCTGTTCCCGCAGACGGGGTGGCCCGAGGAGACGGGCGCGCCGGGTGCGGGCGAGGGCGGGGCGGTGAATGTGGCGTTGCCGGCGGGGACGGGTGACGCCGGTTGGCTGCGGGCGTTCCACGCGGTGGTGCCGGAGCTGTTGGCGGACTTCCGGCCGCAGGTGCTGGTGACGCAGCACGGCGCCGACACGCATTTCGAGGACCCGCTGGCGCATCTGGCGGTGTCGCTGGACGCGCAGCGGGCGGTGCAGACGGCGTGTCACGAGCTGGCGCACGAGCACGCCGACGGGCGCTGGGTGGCGCTCGGCGGTGGCGGGTACGCGGTGGTGGATGTCGTGCCGCGCTCGTGGACGCATCTGGTGGCGATCGCGGCGCATCACCCCATCGAGCCGGAGTCGGTCATCCCGGCGTCGTGGCGTGACGAGGTGTACGCGCGGACGCGGCAGTTGGCTCCCGGCCGGATGACGGACGGGCTGTGGCCTGTGGAGTGGCGTGAATGGGAGGCGGGCTACGACCCGGCGGACCGTCTGGACCAGGCGGTGCTGGCGACCCGGCGCGCCGTGTTCCCGCTGCGGGGGCTGCTCGCGTAGACGACTGCCACGGGGTCCTCCTGACGGATCGCCACCTGCCCGGTCCTCTGGCGACGGCACAGGTTACGGCTGTTACGCCGACTGTGCGGTGTGTCCGGGGTTTTGGTACTTCGCGGGGGGTTTTTCGGCAGCATCGGGGAGGTGTTGAGCACCGGGGCGCTGCGCGCGCACTTATTGGCGGCCAGGCTGGCCGGTCCCGTGGCCACGTCACGGGAGGAGAGTCTGCGGAGCTATCGGCTCTTCGCCGCACGCGATCCGCGGGTGACACTCGGGCTCGACCCCGCCTGGGGGTGGAGCGAGCGGGACGTGATGGCGGTGATGGCCGACAAGTGCGGGGTCTCCGCCGACCCGGACCATGTGTCGGGGCCCGACGTGATCGACCCCGAGCGGACGTTGAGCGGGCTCGACGCCTTCGCCGGGCGGCTCGCCGAGGCGGCGGCGCGGCGGGCTCCGGTGCTGTTGGGGACGGGGCATCCGCATCGGCTGCTGGGGTTCTACGGCGATCTCGCAGACGCTTTGTCGGCGGCGGGATGTCTTGTTCTCACACCCGCGCAGGGGCGATGTGTCGACATAACGACCCGGTTCGGCGTACGCACGCACTGCCTCGACTACGTACGAGGAGTTGCGTTGGTACGGGAACCCGGCGTTCCGGGCGCCGGGCGTGAGACCGGGGCGCACACGCACTCGCCGCTGCCGATCAGGGCCGCTCTGGAGGGGACCGTGGACGGCGGCTGGCCGCTTCCGGAGCTCGTCGTCGGAGACCACGGATGGGTCTGCGGGGCAGGTCAGCTGGGTATTGAAGCCATCGGCCTGGGTGACACGGACGATCCGGCGCTGTTCGTCGGAGAGGCGGAGGGCCGGGTGTCCGTCGCCGTTCCGCTCGATGACGGTGTGCGGTCCGATTACTACCGACCACTTACTCGCTATGTACTCAATCGAGCGTGTCTGTCACGGTAAACGGCGGATGGCTGCTCCTCTTCCCCACTCGTACCACCCGCCCCTAGTCTGGAGCGTGAGCGCACCGCGACGAAGAGTCACCGGAGGGGAAGCCGGTGGGCGTCGTGTGCGGAAGGTACAGGTGGGTCATGGCTGCTGGCGAGAGGCCTCTCAACGAGGTCAAGTTTCTGACCGTGGCGGAAGTCGCCTCGGTGATGCGAGTGTCGAAGATGACCGTGTACCGCTTGGTGCACAGCGGTCATCTGCCGGCGATCAGGGTGGGAAGGTCCTTCCGGGTCCCGGAGCAAGCGGTTCACGAGTACCTCCGAGAGTCTTTTGTGGGGGTGGAGACGGCGTAGGCGGAGCCCTCCGCGACCCTCGGATTACAAGCTCAGCGCTCGGGCCGGTAGGCTAGGCCGACGTAGGTCGTGTGGGCCCAGACGCCCCGCACCAGTGAAGAGAAGTGAGCGAGGGTAGTCGTGGGCTCTGTTATCAAGAAGCGGCGCAAGCGGATGGCCAAGAAGAAGCACCGCAAGCTGCTCAAGCGCACCCGCGTTCAGCGTCGCAACAAGAAGTAAGCGACGGCTGTACGTGCGGCATTCGCAGGCCTCCCACCGATTCGGTGGGGGGCCTGCGGTGTGTCCGGGGGCCTGCGGTGTATTCGGGGTCAATGGGCCGGCAACGGCCCGTGCGGTCATCACAGCGCAACATCAACCCGCTACGGTGACGCATGACGGAGCGGGAGCACCGAAGGGAAGGCGCTGATCTTGGGCAAGGTCGTGCTCGTCACCGGAGTGGCCCGGCAGCTGGGCGGCCGTTTCGTACGGCGCATCCTCCGGGATCCGGAAGTGGACCGGGTCGTCGGCGTGGACGCCGTGGTTCCCGAGCACCACCTGGGCGGCGCCGATTTCGTCCGGGCGGACATCCGGCAGCCCGCCATAGCGCGGGTCCTCGCCGAGTACGGCGTCGACACCGTGGTGCACATGGACGTCACGGGAACGCCTCTCGGAGCCGGCGGCCGTGCCACGGTCAAGGAGACCAATGTCATCGGCACCATGCAGCTGCTCGGGGCCTGCCAGAAGAGCCCGAGCATCAAGCGGCTGGTGATCAAGTCCAGTACGAGCGTCTACGGCTCCGCGCCCCGCGACCCGGCCGTGTTCACCGAGACCACCCCGCCCAAGTCGCTGCCGAGCGGCGGCTTCGCCAAGGACGCCGTGGAGGTCGAGGGATATGTGCGGGGCTTCGCCCGGCGCCGGCCCGATGTCGCCGTCTGCGTCCTGCGCTTCGCGAACATCCTCGGCCCCTGCGCCGACTCCCCGCTCGCCGACTACTTCTCGCTGCCGGTCCTGCCGACGGTGTTCGGCTACGACCCGAGGCTGCAGTTCGTCCACGAGGACGACGTCATCGATGTGCTGCGGCTCGCCTCGCACGAGCCGCGGCGCGCCACGCTGAACAGCGGGACCTTCAACGTGGCGGGCGACGGGGTGCTGCTGCTGTCGCAGTGTTCGCGGCGCCTGGGCCGGCCGACCGTCCCGGTCCTGCTTCCGGCCGTCACCTGGGTCGGCTCCGCGCTGCGTACGGTCGGCATGACGGACTTCTCGCCCGAGCAGATCCGGCTGCTCACCCATGGCCGGGTGGTCAGTACGGTGCAGATGCGCGAGACGCTAGGTTTCGCGCCGAAGTTCTCGACCGCGGAGACCTTCGCGGACTTCGCGCGCAGCCGCGGCCCGGGCCTGCTTCCTCCGGAGACCGTCGCCGCGGCGGTCGACCGGATCGCGGCCTCCCGCCTGGTGGGCGCCGCGGACCGCACCGGGACACCCACACTGAGCGCCGACTAAGGAGCGCGGGCAACGATGGCGGACGCCAAGGTCATTCCGTTCGACGACGACCGGTCACGCACGGGCGCGCCGCGTTCCTCGCGTCGCCGCCCCGGGGCGGGTGGCAGGCGGAAGAGCGACGCCCTGCCGCCTGCCGGGGGCGATGCGGCGGTCAGCTCCCTGCCGGGTCAGCAAGGCCCCGAGACGGCCGCTGAAGGGCCCGCCGAGGCGCCGGGAGGCGGAAGCCGGACTCCCGGCAGCGATTGGGAGCGACGGCTCGCCGGCGGGCTGGCCTTCCTGCGGCGCCGCGTCACCGGGGACTACGAGGTCGACGAGTTCGGCTATGACGAGGAGTTGACCGACCAGGTCCTGATGTCGCTGGTGCGGCCCCTGTACGAGAAGTACTTCCGGGTCGAGGTGAAGGGCATCGAGAACATCCCGTCGAAGGGCGGGGCGCTCGTGGTGGCCAACCACTCGGGGACGCTGCCGCTGGACGGCCTGATGATGCAGGTCGCCGTCCACGACAACCATCCGGCGGGCCGGCATCTGCGGCTGCTGGCCGCGGACCTGGTGTTCATGCTGCCGGTGGTCAACGAACTCGCGCGGAAGGCCGGGCACACGCTGGCCTGCGCGGAGGACGCCGAGCGGCTGCTGCGGCGTGGCGAGGTCGTCGGGGTGATGCCGGAGGGCTTCAAGGGCATCGGGAAGCCGTTCGGCGAGCGCTACAAGCTGCAGCGCTTCGGGCGGGGCGGCTTCGTCTCCACGGCTCTCCAGGCGGGGGTGCCGATCGTGCCGTGCTCGATCGTCGGCGCGGAGGAGATCTACCCGATGATCGGCAACGCCAAGACGCTGGCGCGGGTGCTCGGCATCCCGTACTTCCCGCTCACGCCGACGTTCCCGTGGCTCGGGCCGCTGGGGGTGTTGCCGCTGCCGACCAAGTGGACGATCCAGTTCGGTGAGCCGATCCCCACGGACGGCTATCCGCCGGAGGCGGCCGAGGATCCGATGCTGATGTTCAACCTGACGGACCAGGTGCGGGAGCAGATCCAGCACACGCTGTACAAGCTGCTGGTACAGCGCCGGTCGGTCTTCTTCTGAGGCTTCCTCCGAGGTCCTTCCGCCAGGCCCTTCTTCTGACGGACCTCCTTCTGGCGGCGCATCATGTGACAGCCGGTCTACGGACCTTCCGGTACGTGAAGGGGCGCCCCCCTGTCGAGGGGCGCCCCTTCACGTACAGCCGTGCCTGCTAGTCCCGCGCGTCCTCGCCGTCGATGCCGAGCTCCGGAATGATCCCCGGCAGGATCGGCGGGATGGTGACGTCGGGTGCCGGGGGCACCGACGGCCTGCCCTCCGGTGCCGAGGGCACGCCCGGTGTCGGCTGGTCGAGGATCCCGCCCGAATTGCCGTCCAGCAGGCCGTCGTCCATGGCGCTGCCGGAGCCGGATCCGGAGGGGTGCGGCCGGGTGCCGTCCTTGGACGGTCCGGCGGGGGAGGACGGGGAGTGCGTTCCCGTACCCCTGCTCGTACTGTCCTGGGTGGCGCCCGGGCGGTCGCTGCTGCCTCCGCGGCCCTTCCGGGGGGCCTGGGGGAGCACCGACTGGAGCGGGCCGACCTCTTCGTCTATGGCGTCGAAGACCGAACTCACTTCGTTTCCGACGTCGGTCAGCTGGGCGGGCAGCCGGTCGCGAAGACCGTTCCAGGTGGATCGGTGGTTCTGGGCGAACGAGTTGAGCGTGGCCATGGGGCCGAGAGCGCCGTCCCGCTGGTAGGCCAGTCGCAGCAGCCGGTGCCCCTCGGACGCGTCGTGCTGCATGCCGTTGAGCGCGCGGCGGATCTCGCCCAGTGACTCGTGGTCGAGGTCGCCGAGCCGGCCGCGCTCCATGAGCCTGCGGGCCTCGCTGAGCCGGGTGGAGGCCTGGTCCAGATAGATCCCGCCGCGGTCGGCGTCATCGTCCGCCAGCCCCAGCTTGAGATCCTCCATGCCCCGCTTCAGCCCGTACAGCGAGTCGCCGGGGAGTGCGTCCGAACTGGCCGCGGCCACTCCGCTGAAGGCTCCCGCGGCGACACCGACGGTGAGACCGCCGGCCGCGAGACCCTTGGACCAGCGGGATCTGGGACGCAGCTTCCCCAGTGGTGAAGCGCGGTGGGCGCCTCGGGAGCTCGATGTCCGTTGCTCCGGCACCGCTGTGCCGGCGGACCCTTCTGCGAGCATCGCTTCCATGGCGGCCACGAGCTGGGCCCGCTGCACCACCTTGACCTCGGGGTCCATCTGTGGCTTCGGCAGCTCGCCGAGGCCGTTCGCCAGGGCCAACAGCCGCCCATGCTCGGCCGGTTCGGCCGTTGCCTCGGGCTGCTCGGCCGCCGTGCCCTGGGGCGTCCGATCCTCCAGGGTCTGGGCGAAGGCGTTCGCCCGCCGGTGCGCCGATACGTTCGCGATCACTGGCGGCACCTCCTCTCGTCGTGACGGTCGACTCCCCTGGGTGGTCGGAAGGTTGCACGCCTTGAGCACATCCACACGATCGAGTGAGTGGCTGTGGACATGGCGCGACCACAGGGAGCCTGCATCCCGCACAACGAGCGGCGCGGCACTTGGGTTACGCGCGAAAGATGATCGGACCAGTGCGTCATCGTGGCGTCACCGATTGTGAGTTGGGGTCAGCGGGCGTCTTCCGGGAGGAGCCGTGCCAGGGTGCGCACGGCCCGGTACTGAAGGGTCTTGATGGCGCCTTCGTTCTTGCCCATCACGCGGGCGGTCTCGGCGACCGAGAGGCCCTGCAGGAAGCGCAGCGTGACGCACTCCTGCTGCTGGGGGTTGAGGCGTCGGACCGCCTCCAGCAGGGCGGCGTTGGAGAGGGACTCCAGGACGGAGTCCTCCGGGCTGCGCTCGACCTCGTTGGCGTCGAGCATCTCGCCGGTGGTGACTTCGAGGCGGAAGCGGCTGGACTTGAAGTGGTCCGCCACCAGGTTGCGCGCGATCGTCACCAGCCAGGCGCCGAAGTCGCGGCCCTGCCAGGTGAAGGTGGAGATGCGGCGCAGGGCGCGCAGGAACGTCTCGCTGGTGAGGTCCTCCGCCGTCGCCTTGCCGCCGACGCGGTAGTAGATATAGCGGTACACGGTGTCGCTGTACTGGTCGTACAGGCGGCCGAAGGCCTCGGCCTCGCCGGCCTGGGCGCGCTCGACGAGGTCCATCATGCGCGCGCTGTCGCTGTCGGCGGTGGGGCGGCGGGCGGTGGTCGAGGTTCCGGAGCCGCCGCGACCGCCCCGTCTGCCGACGGCGGGACCGCCGTCGGCCAGGGCATAGCAGGGACCGGCGAGTGCCGGTGCGGCAAAAGCGGGGACGGCGTACGCGGTGGGGACGAAGCCGCGCAAGTGGTCGAGGACCGTTGCGCGGAGCGTAGCCAGGCCCGAGGCGTCAACCCCGACGTGTGAGGACACGGGACTCCCAGAGGCAGAGCTTCCATCACGTGCAGTACGGGACCGTTCACCCGTCGTAGCGACGTGTGGGTCCCGGCATGCGTCTGAGGAGAATAACGCTTCGTACAGGCAGCACTACACCCAGTTGCTCAAATCATCGATTACGTCGCAACTGTTACTGCTACGAGGCGTATCGAGTCGCACTTGGTGATCGCTTATTGATCGGATTGCTTCGTGATCTGCATACGCCGCTGACCTGTTGTGCCCGAGTGCTAAGGGCGTGACTGACCGGATGCACTCGGGGGTAGGGGTCGGGGAATGGCTGTGCGTCGCCCTGTGCGGACGTGTTCGACCACGTACGGGTTAACCGGGCTCGGCCGGGGTTGTCCTGCCTGTCAGCCGCGCCGGAGGGCGGTCAGCGACGACGGCGGTGCAGCGCGACGGCGGCCGCCGTGCCGCCGGCCAGCGCGCCGACACCCGCGGCCGCCGGGATGCCGACCTTGGCCGCCTTGCGGCCGGTCCGGTAGTCGCGCAACCGCCACTCACGGGCCCGGGCGTGCTTGCGCAGCTTGGCGTCCGGGTTGATCGCGTACGGGTGGCCGACCAGCGAGAGCATCGGGATGTCGTTGTGCGAGTCGCTGTACGCGGCGCAGCGGCTGAGGTCCAGGCCCTCGGCGGCGGCCAGGGCGCGGACCGCCTCGGCCTTCGCCGGGCCGTGCAGCGGTTCGCCGACCAGCTTGCCGGTGTAGACGCCGTCGACCGACTCGGCGACCGTGCCCAGCGCTCCGGTCAGACCGAGGCGGCGGGCGATGATCGTGGCCGTCTCGACCGGGGCGGCGGTGACCAGCCACACCTTCTGGCCCGCGTCGAGGTGGGCCTGGGCGAGGGCGCGGGTGCCGGGCCAGATGCGGTCGGCCATGTACTCGTCGTAGATCTCCTCGCCGATGGACATCAGCTCGGAGACGCGGTGGCCCTTGACGATGGACAGGGCGCTCTCGCGGGCGTCCTGCATGTGCTCGGGGTCCTCGACGCCCGCCAGCCGGAACCAGGCCTGCTGCCAGGCGAAACGGGCCAGCTCGCGGCGCTGGAAGAACTTCCGCTTGTACAGGCCGCGGCCGAAATGGAAGATCGCGGCGCCCTGCATCACGGTGTTGTCGAGGTCGAAGAAGGCGGCGGCGTGTTCGTCGCCGACGACCGGAAAGACGGGTTCCGCCGCCGGTTCCTGCTGGGCGGCGGCCTCTTCCAGTTCCTGCGACGTCTTGCGCGCCGCCTCGGCTGCGGCCTCGCCTGCCAGCACGCTGCGCGCGGTGGCGGAGCGTTTACGCGGGGTGAGCCATCCCAGTGCGGCCATGTCGTGAGCATAGCCAGTCTGTTCGGTCGTTCCCGACGCGCCGGGGATGCGACGGCGTGAACTCTCGGCGACCGCGCTGTTAATCCGGCCAAGGGGGAGCAAGCTGGAGATAACGGGTGTGGATCCGGCGCCGGGCCGTGGGCGGAGAATGGTCGGCATGTTGCGGCGAACGAAGAAGAACACGGGTCAGGAGTCGGGACCGCGGACGGTGACCCTGATCGGGAAGCCCGGATGCCACCTCTGCGACGACGCGCGGGCGGTGATCGAGAAGGTGTGCGCCGAGACCGGAGCGCTCTGGGAGGAGAAGGACATCACCCAGGACGAGGAGCTCCACCGGGCGTACTGGGAGCAGATCCCGGTCGTCCTCGTCGACGGTGAGCAGCACACCTTCTGGCGTGTGGACCCCGAGCGGCTCCGCCGCGAATTGGTTGCCTGAAGCGAAAGGCGGTTACCATCGTGGACGTTTTGTTGGGTTTCGGGGGCGTAGTCGTGAGGAGTGTGTACGGTTTTGCCCCCCTCGGCTCTGCAACGCTTCCGTACGGCCCGCGGTTCCAGGATTCACCGAACTGACCGCGTGACCCCGGTCACTTTGCCCGGACAAACCGGACACCATCTTTGTGCACGCGTTCACAAAGACATAGCCTGCATTCGACGGGGCGGTCCTGGGACGTATGGCCGCCTGCAGCCCCGCTCATCCCGCAGGAGCACCGTGGCAACTGGCCGAACTCACCGACCGGCGACCCGCAGCCGAGGAATCCCCGAGGCCACCGTCGCCCGGCTTCCGCTGTATCTGCGCGCGCTCACCGCGCTCTCGGAACGTTCCGTACCCACGGTTTCCTCCGAGGAACTCGCGGCGGCCGCCGGAGTGAACTCCGCGAAGCTGCGCAAGGACTTCAGCTACCTCGGCTCGTACGGCACGCGGGGCGTGGGCTACGACGTCGAGTACCTCGTCTACCAGATCTCCCGCGAGCTCGGGCTCACGCAGGACTGGCCCGTCGTCATCGTCGGTATCGGTAACCTCGGCGCCGCCCTCGCCAACTACGGCGGGTTCGCCTCCCGTGGCTTCCGCGTCGCCGCGCTGATCGACGCCGATCCCGCGATGGCCGGCAAGCCGGTCGCCGGGATCCCGGTCCAGCACACCGACGAGCTCGAGAAGATCATCAAGGAGAACGGCGTCTCCATCGGCGTCATCGCGACCCCGGCCGGTGCCGCCCAGCAGGTCAGCGAGCGGCTCATCGCCGCCGGTGTCACCTCCATCCTCAACTTCGCCCCGACCGTGCTCTCCGTGCCCGACGGCGTCGACGTGCGCAAGGTGGACCTCTCCATCGAGCTGCAGATCCTCGCCTTCCACGAGCAGCGCAAGGCCGGCGAAGAGGCGGAGGCCGAAGCGGCCGGTGCCGCCGTGCCGCCCTCCGTCCGCGGCGGCGCCGCCGCCCCGACCCCGAAGGGACCCGACGGGGACATGCCCGCCGTGATGCCGGCATGAGCCTCCTCGTCGTCGGTCTCAGCCACCGCAGCGCCCCGGTCAGCGTCCTCGAGCGGGCCTCGCTCGCCGCGGACACCCAGGCCAAGCTGCTCCAGGACACCCTCGCCGCCGAACCGGCCGCCGAGGGCGCGGTCCTGGCCACCTGCAACCGCATCGAGCTCTACGCCGACGTGGACAAGTTCCATGCCGGTGTCGCCGAGCTGTCCACGCTGCTCGCCCAGCACAGCGGGGTCGGCCTGGAGGAGCTCACTCCCTATCTCTATGTGCACTACGAGGACCGGGCCGTCCACCACCTCTTCTCGGTGGCCTGCGGGCTCGACTCCATGGTCGTCGGCGAGGGTCAGATCCTCGGCCAGATCAAGGACGCCCTCGCGCTCGGCCAGGAGCTGCACACCGCCGGACGCCTGCTGAACGACCTCTTCCAGCAGGCCCTGCGGGTCGGCAAGCGCGCCCACAGCGAGACCGGCATCGACCGGGCCGGGCAGTCGCTCGTCACCTTCGGCCTGGAGCAGCTCGCCGTCGGCAGCGACGTCGACACCTGGGCCAAGGGCAGGAAGGCGCTCGTCATCGGCGCCGGTTCGATGTCCTCGCTGGCCGCGGCGACGCTGGCCCGCTCCGGTGTCTCCGAGATCGTGATCGCCAACCGGACGCCGGCCCGCGCCGAACGTCTCGTCCAGATCCTCACCGAGCCCGGAGGTACGGGCGTGCGCGCCCGCGCCGTCGACATGGCCGCCGTCGGCGACGAGCTGACACGTGCCGACGTCGTCGTGTCGTGCACGGGTGCCACCGGTCTCGTCCTGACCGCCGAGGCCGTCGAGAGCGCGATGCGCGGGCGTACGGCCCCGCTGGCGCTGCTCGACCTCGCCATGCCCCGGGACATCGACGCCGCGGCCCACCGGATGCTCAACGTCCGGCTGGTCGACATCGAGTCGCTCGCCGACGCCTCCGCCGACGCGCCCATGGCCGCCGACGTCGACCAGGTCCGGGGCATCGTCTCCGACGAGGTCGCCGCCTTCGGCGCCGCTCAGCGCGCCGCGCACATCACCCCGACCGTCGTGGCCCTGCGCACCATGGCCGCCGATGTCGTCGCCGGCGAGGTCGCCCGGCTGGAAGGGCGGCTGCCCGACCTCGACGACAAGCAGCGCGCCGAGATCACCCAGACCGTGCGCCGCGTCGTCGACAAGCTCCTGCACGCGCCGACCGTGCGGGTCAAGCAGCTGGCCAGCGAGCCCGGCGGTGCCGGGTACGCCGACGCGCTGCGGACACTCTTCGACCTCGACCCGGAGACGGTCGCCTCCGTCTCCCGGGCCGACCTGAATGACGCCGATGTCAAGAACCGAGGGCGAGTATGACCGAGAGGGCACTGAGGCTCGGGACCAGGCGCAGCAAGCTCGCCATGGCCCAGTCCGGGCATGTGGCCGACGCCGTACGGCAGCTGACCGGCCGGCCCGTCGAGCTCGTGGAGATCACCACGTACGGCGACACCTCCCGCGAGCACCTCGCGCAGATCGGCGGCACGGGCGTCTTCGTCACCGCGCTGCGCGACGCGCTGCTCGCCGGTGAGGTCGACTTCGCCGTGCACTCGCTCAAGGACCTGCCGACTTCGCAGCCGGACGATCTGACACTGGCCGCGATCCCGAAGCGCGAGGACCCGCGTGACGTCCTGGTCGCCCGGGACGGTCTGACGCTCGACCGGCTCCCCCACGGGGCCCGGATCGGCACCGGTTCGCCGCGGCGGATGGCGCAGCTCAACGCGTACGCCCGCAGCCACGGCCTGCGCATCGAGACCGTGCCGATCCGCGGGAACATCGACACCCGCGTCGGCTACGTCCGCAGCGGGGAGCTGGACGCGGTGGTTCTCGCCGCGGCCGGTCTGAACCGCATCGGACGGACCGACGAAGTCACCGACTTCCTCTCGGTCGACACTGTTTTGCCCGCTCCCGGTCAGGGAGCACTGGCGATCGAGTGCACAGCGGCCAACGCCGCTCTCGCCGCCACGCTCGCCGAGCTCGACGACCCGCACACCAGGGCCGCCGTGACCGCCGAGCGATCCCTGCTCGCCGCCCTGGAGGCCGGCTGCTCCGCACCTGTGGGTGCGCTGGCCGACCTGCTGGCCGACGGACAGGCTGTTCATGAGATGCGCCTGCGCGGTGTTGTCGGCACGACCGACGGATCCACGCTGGTGCAGCTGTCCACCACCGGTCCCGTACCTACGTCGCACGGCGACGCACTCGCGCTCGGTCGCGAACTCGCGTCCGAGATGCTCGCCAAGGGTGCGGCCGGTCTTATGGGGGAGCGAGCACTTTGAGCCCCACCAGCCCCACCACCATCGCTGCCTCGGCATACTCCGGGCACGGACACGTCACCTTCCTGGGCGCCGGTCCCGGCGACCCCGGACTGCTGACCCTCCGCGCGGTCGAAGCACTCGCCCGGGCGGACGTACTGATCGCCGAGCCGGATGTGCTCGAGGTCGTACGAGGCCATGCCCGGGCGGGCGTGAGCACGCCTGAGCTGACGGTGGTTGACGAAGCGTCAAAGACCGCCGGTGTCCCCGTGTTGAGGGATGCGACCAATCTTGTCATGGAGGCCGCGCGGTCCGGCAAGCGGGTCGTCCGTGCGGTGACCGGTGACCCCGGTCTCGACGGGAACGCGGGCCGGGAGATGCTCTCCTGCGCCTCCGAGGGCATCGCCTTCGAGGTCGTGCCCGGAGTCGCGACGGCGGTCGGCGTACCCGCGTACGCCGGTGTCCCGCTGAGCGACGACGCCCACGGCACCGATGTCCGTTTCGTCGACGCCCGCACGGCCAACGACCGCTGCTGGAACGAGGTCGGCGCCTCCGACGGCACCGTCGTGGTCTCCACCTCCCTGGACTCGGTCGCCGCGGCCGCCGGTGAACTCGTCGCGGCCGGCCGCAAGCCGGACACTCCGCTGACGGTCACCGTCGCCGGTACGACCACTCGGCAGCGGACCTGGACGGCGACGCTCGGCACCATCGCCCAGGTCTTCAAGCAGGGCAAGGTGCTGCCGTCCCCCGACGGCCACCAGTCCGTCATAGCCGTGGTCGGTGAGCGCAGCGCCGCCGCCCAGCGCGACCAGCTGTCGTGGTTCGAGTCGAAGCCGCTCTTCGGGTGGCGTGTGCTGGTTCCGCGTACGAAGGAGCAGGCGGCGTCGCTCTCCGACCAGCTTCGGTCCTACGGCGCCGTGCCGCACGAGGTCCCGACGATCGCCGTCGAGCCGCCGCGGACGCCGCAGCAGATGGAGCGCGCGGTCAAGGGACTCGTCACCGGCCGCTACGAATGGATCGCCTTCACCAGCGTCAACGCGGTCAAGGCGGTGCGTGAGAAGTTCGAGGAGTACGGGCTCGACGCGCGGGCCTTCGCGGGGATCAAGGTCGCCGCGGTGGGCGAGCAGACGGCCGCGGCGCTGGTCGACTTCGGTGTGAAGCCGGACCTGGTGCCCAGCGGTGAGCAGTCCGCGGCGGGGCTCCTGGAGGACTGGCCGCCGTACGACCCGGTCTTCGACCCGATCGACCGTGTCTTCCTGCCCCGCGCCGACATCGCCACCGAGACCCTGGTGGCCGGTCTGATCGAGCTGGGCTGGGAGGTCGACGACGTCACGGCCTACCGGACCGTACGGGCGTCGCCGCCGCCGGCGGACACCCGCGAGGCGATCAAGGGCGGCGGCTTCGACGCCGTTCTCTTCACGTCGTCCTCGACGGTCCGCAACCTCGTCGGCATCGCCGGCAAGCCGCACAACGTGACGGTCATCGCCTGCATCGGGCCGGCCACCGCGAAGACGGCGGAGGAGCACGGCCTGCGGGTGGACGTGCTGTCGCCCGAGCCGTCGGTGAACAAGCTGGCCGAGGCGCTGGCGGACTTCGGCGTGCGACGCCGGGAGGCCGCGCGCGAGGCGGGTGACCCGGTGACGCGGCCGAGCGAGCGCAGGCCGGGGGCGCGACGGAGGCGGACGACCTGACGATCGCGGGGTGCGGGGCCCTGTGAGAGGCCCCCTACCTCCCGGAGCCCTCGTGGTGCGTGTTCACCGCGAGGGCGCCGTGCGTCGGGGGCGTTGCCCACAACCGGTCGGCAAAAGCACACCCCCGCCCGGCGTAGCGTGGAGCGTATGACTGTGTACGGATCCTTTCCCGGTGCGCGGCCGCGCAGGCTGCGGACGAGTCCCGCGATGCGGCGCATGGTCGCCGAGACGCGGTTGCATCCGGCCGATCTGATCCTCCCCGCGTTCGTGCGGGAGGGCATCGGCGAGCCCGTTCCGATCGCCGCGATGCCCGGCGTCGTCCAGCACACCCGCGACACCCTCCGGAAGGCGGCCGTCGAGGCCGTGTCCGCGGGAGTCTCCGGAATCATGCTCTTCGGGGTGCCCGAGGACGCCAAGAAGGACGCGGCCGGCACGGCGGGCACCGACCCGGACGGGATTCTGCAGGTCGCCATCCGCGACGTGAAGGCCGAGGTCGGGGACGACCTGGTGATCATGTCGGACCTGTGCCTGGACGAGTACACCGACCACGGCCACTGCGGTGTCCTGGACGCCGACGGCCGCGTCGACAACGACGCGACGCTGGAGCGGTACGCCGAGATGGCCCAGGTCCAGGCCGACGCCGGCGTCCATGTCGTCGGGCCCTCCGGGATGATGGACGGCCAGGTCGGGGTGGTCCGCGACGCGCTGGACACCATCGGCAAGGAGGACGTGTCGATCCTCGCCTACACCGCCAAGTACTCCTCGGCCTTCTACGGGCCCTTCCGCGAGGCCGTCGGCTCGTCGCTGACCGGGGACCGCAAGACGTACCAGCAGGACCCGGCCAACCTCCGGGAGTCCATGCGGGAGCTGGCGCTGGACCTCGACGAGGGCGCCGACATGGTCATGGTCAAGCCGGCCGGACCGTACCTGGACGTCCTCGCCAAGGTCGCCGAGGCCGTGGACGTGCCGGTCGCCGCGTACCAGATCAGCGGTGAGTACGCGATGATCGAGGCCGCCGCCGAGAAGGGCTGGATCGACCGGGACCGAGCGATCCTGGAGACCCTCACCGGGATCCGGCGGGCGGGTGCCCAGATGATCCTCACGTACTGGGCGACCGAGGTCGCGCAGAACCTGCGGCAGGCCTGATCCCGCCCGGTGGCACAACAGGATGACAACGGCCGCACAACGCGCGGCTGAGAGCGTTCCCTCGTTCGTTCGTTCGTTCCGTACGTCGAGAGAGGGAAGGCAGTTCTGTGACTGACCACCGCACTTTCCGGGGGATCGCTCGGATCGTCACCGCACTCGCAGGGATCCTCGTCGTCCTGGTGGCGGGGCTCGGCGCCGCCGGTGCCGCCTCCGCCGCCGACTTCACGGCTCAGGCCCGGAGCGCCGGGCTCAGCGCCGACCAGGCCCAGGGTCTCCAGGCGAAGGTCGACGGGTTCAAGCACCGCACGGGCGGGGTGCAGATCGCGCCGAACAAGATCAAGCTGGGCCCCGGCGCCGAGCTGACGGTCGTCGTGCCGGGCGAGAAGTACGCGCGTGACCTCAGCGCCCCGGTCGGGACCATGGCCGCCTGCGCCTACCTGCGCTTCTGCGCGTACAGCGGCACCAACTTCACCGGCAGCCAGATCACCATGTACACCTGCGGAAGCTACAACATCCCCTGGACGGGCAACGGTTCATGGGACAACAACCAGTCGTCGGGAACCAGGGCCCGGATGTACAACTCGTCCGGATCGCTGATCTACACGACGCCCGGCGCCCGCAGCTACGACACGTCCGGCAGCTGGACCCCGGTCTACAAGGTGCGCAACTGCTAGCCGAGCCGAGGTGAGCGTCAGGCCGTCACCGGCTCAGGTGGCGGCCTGGACGCTTTCGCCGACGAGGATCGAGTGCTGGAGGCGCTGGAGTTCGGGACCCGGCAGCAGTCCCAGTTCCTCGTCGAGGAGGCGGCGGCCGTCATGGAAGACGTCGAGCGCCTCGGCGCGGCGGCCCGAGCGGTAGAGCGCCAGCATGAGCTGGGCGCGGAACCGTTCGCGGAAGGGGTGATCGGCGACGAGGGGGCGCAGCCGGGCGGCGGCGGTGGTGTCCTGTCCGGTGAGGAGATCGGCCTGGGCGAGGAGTTCGCAGGCAGCGAGGTGCAGCTCCTGGAGGCGGACGGCCTCCGTACGGACCAGGGGGACATCGAGGTCGCCGTAGGCGGGGCCGTGCCAGAGGGCCAGCGCTTCCTGGAGGACCGTACCGGCGCGGGCCGCGGCCACGCGGGTGTCGTGACCGAGGAGGCGGCGGGCGTCGGCGCAGGCGGATTCGAAGTGCTGGGCGTCGATGTCCTCCGGGTCCGCGGTGAGGGTGTAGCCGGTCGGCGAGGTGAGGACGCGCGAGCCGCCCACGGTCCTGCGCAGCTTGTGGACGTGCCAGCGGAGCATGTCGGCGGCCGAGGGCGGAGGCTCGGAGCCCCACAGGGCGTCGACGAGCAGATCTCTCGACAGTACGGAGTTGGGGCGGCTGAGGAGCGCCGCGAGCAGGGCGTGCTGCTTGCCGCCGCGCAGTGCGATGCGATGCGGCCCGTCGTGGACGGTGACGGGTCCGAGCACACGGAAGCGCAATGGGTCCCCCTGTGATGCGGTCGGTCGTTCGTGGGCAGCGTGCCATGGGGGTGGGGACGGCGGATTGGAGAAAACTGCGGCCGGTGGGTCAGACGGGCCGCGGCGGGACGGGCTGGGCCGGGGCCGGGCGGGGGCGGCCGGGCGGTGGGAAGAGCACGCTGGTGACCTCCCCCTGCAGCCGGTCGCCCGAGTAGGGGGCGCCGGCGCCGGAGGTCCGCTCGGCACGGAAGCGGCGAGGGGTCAGGCCGGTCATCGCCGAGAACTCCCTGATCAGGTGCGACTGGTCGAAGAAGCCGCAGGCCGCCGCGATCTGGGCGTGGGGGCGGTCAGCGGCGAGCATCCGCAGGACCCGGCCGAGCCGGTGGATCCGGGCGGCCGTCTTCGGAGCCGTACCGATCTGCTCCACGAAATGATGGTGGAACTGCCGCTTGCTCCAGCCCGAGCCGGCGGCCAGGTCCGCCAGGGGAACGGTGCCCGACGTCCGTCGCAACTCGTCCCAGGCGGAGGCCACTTGCGGGGCGTACGGGCGGCCGGCGCACGCCCACCGCAGCAGCGTCGCGTCGAGCAGCGCGAACCGCTCGTCCCAGGTGCCGGCGCCGGCCAGCTTCTCGGTGAGCCGCCGCGCGCGGGGGCCGAGGACGTCCACGGGGTCGGCGGTGGTCCCGGCCAGCTCGTCCAGTCCCGTCCCGAACAGCGAGAAGGCCGCCCATGGCGAGAGGATGATCTCCACGCCGTGGAGGCGGCCTTCGTGCTCCCCGATGACCGGGCCGGTGCGCAAGCCGGCGAGCAGTGAGGTGTACGCGTGTGTCGCCCCGCCCCCATGGAGCTTCAGACGGTCCCCGAAGCCGAGCATGAGGGTCACGGACGCGTTGGGCACCTCCAGTCTGCGACGGGGGCGGTCCAGCGCGAAACGGAAGCCCCGATAGCAGCGGACCCCGGGCCACAGGCGCCGGTCGGGTAAGGAGAAGACCGATTCCCAGGTCCCCTCGGGACACGCGTAGCGCAGCATGGAGCCCCCTGTTTCCCCACAGTCGCGGACCACGGGCCCGAGTCTGCTCCTCCGGCGAAGGGGTTGTCGTGGGGCTTTTGCGACAGTCGCGGGTCAGGCCCTGAGGAGTTCCACCAGGCGGGACAGGCCGTCCGCCGCGTGGCCCTCCTGGACCGACCGGTCCAGCAGCTTCTGGAAGGGTACGAAGAGGTCGGGGCGCACGCCCTGGCTCTCGAAGGTGTCCAGGAGGTTGGGGAAGGCCGCCTGGTTGACGGCGAGGCTCGACACGTCGGTCAGGTGCCGGCCCGAGTCGACCGCCGCCGCCACGCCCGGGACGACGCTGCCGAGCATCGCGGAGATCCAGGCGTGCAGCGGCTCGGCGAACTCGGTGGCCGTGATGTTCTCCGTACGGACCAGGGCGAAGGCCTGGGTCACGCCGACCAGCATCCCGTACATGCCGGTGAGCAGCGCCAGGTCGTGGAGGGCGGCGCGGCCCGGGTCCGTGCCGACCCACCTCGTACCGCCGAAGGCCGCCAGGGCAGGCTGATGGGCCCGGTACGCCTCCTCGTCGCCGCTGTAGAGCACGTACGCGGCCGGGCCGCCGATCATCTGGGGCACGGCCATGATGCCGCCGTCGATGTACGACGCGCCCGCCTTCGTGGCCCACTCGGCGAGGGAACGTGCCTGGGCAGGCGTGCCGTTGGTGAGGTTGGCCAGGGTCTTGCCGGTGAGGTCGAGGCCGTTGAGGGCCTCGAGGACGTCGTCGTTGGTGGTGAGGCAGACGATGACCAGCGGGCTCGCGGCGATCGCCTCGGCGGGTGTCCCGGCCGGGGTCGCGCCCTGGGCGACCAAGGGACCCGTCTTCGCGGGCGAACGGTTCCAGACGGTGACCTGATGGCCGGCCTTGATCAATGCGGAGGCGAGGGCGGTGCCCATCAGGCCGAGGCCGAGGACGGAGACAGCGGAGACCGGGGTGGGGCTGGTGCGCGTGGGCATGCGTCGATCCTCGACCGGAGCGCCGAGGGCGACAAGTACCGACTAATTAGTGAGGTACTCACCTTTTGGTAAGTAAAGAAGCCGGTGACGTGTGGTGATCAGCGGTCCGGCGGCGCACCCTGGAAGAAGTACCGCTGGAGGTGATCCATCATGCAGACACTCGTCGGATGGCACATCGAGATGGAATTCAAGGAAGAGGGCGACCGGACGCGGGCGGCGGCGCTGGTGAGGCTCGGTGACGGCACGGAATTCCGCGCCCAGGGCAACGCCAACCGTCACCCGTCCGACCCGGAACAGCTGAGAGTCGGGGAGGAGATCGCCGGCGCCCGCGCCCTCATGGACCTGGCCTCCCAACTGCTCCAGAAGGCCCACAACGAGATCGACGAGGCGTCGGGACGGACGTCGCACCCCCTGAGGTGACCCGCACCGGAGGGACGGAGATCGCGAACCGGCCGGCCCCGCGGCGGAGCGCGTCGCTGCGCAGGATCACCCAGGCGGTCGCCGTCAACGACCGGCCCCCCGGCGGCCGTTGACCTGCCGGGGGCCCATCTGACGGGTCCCTCTGCCGGGGTGTAGCCGCGCCACCGGGGATCGCTCCCGGTGGCGCGGGGTGAACTACCTCAGAGGCGCTCGGGCGTACGGATCCCGAGCAGTGCCATGCCCCGGTGGAGCGTGCGCGCGGTCAGGTCGCAGAGGAACAGCCGGTTCTCCGCGATCTCCTGCGGCGGGGCGGGCTTCACGACCGGGCACTGGTCGTAGAACGTCGTGTACAGCGACCATGGGTGAGCAACCTGTTTCTCCCGGCGGCCACCGTCTGTGGACAACCGGCAACCGACAACCCTGACCCTGTGGACAACCATCGGGAGGGTTGTTTCGTCTGGGAGAATGGCTGACGCCAGCAACCGACAGATTCAAGATCAAGCATCAAGGACGTGCCGACCGTGGCTCAGAGCAGCACCGAGACCGACTGGGTCTCCCGTTTCGCGGACGAGGTCATCGCCGAGTCGGAGCGACGTGCGCCTGGCAAACCGGTCGTCGTCGCGTCCGGACTCTCCCCCTCCGGCCCCATCCACCTCGGCAACCTCCGCGAGGTCATGACCCCACACCTGGTCGCCGACGAGATCCGGCGCCGGGGGCACGAGGTCCGGCACCTGATCTCCTGGGACGACTACGACCGCTACCGCAAGGTGCCGAACGGCGTCGAGGGCGTCGACGACTCCTGGGCCGAGCACATCGGCAAGCCGCTGACCTCGGTCCCGGCCCCGGTCGGCTCCGCGCACCCCAACTGGGCCGAGCACTTCAAGGCCGCCATGGTCGAGTCGCTCGCCGAGCTGGGCGTCGAGTACGACGGCATCAGCCAGACCGAGCAGTACACCGCCGGTGCCTACCGCGAGCAGATCCTGCACGCCATGAAGCACCGCGGCGACATCGACGCGATCCTCGACCAGTACCGCACCAAGAAGGCACCGGCGAAGAAGTCGCAGAAGCCCCTCGACGAGGCCGAGGTGGAGGCCGCCGAGGGCTCCGGCGCGGCCGACGAGGACGACGGCTCCGGCGGCGCCGGCGGGTACTTCCCGTACAAGCCGTACTGCGGGCAGTGCGGCAAGGACCTGACCACGGTCCAGTCGTACGACGACGAGACCACCGAGCTCTCCTACGTCTGCACGGCGTGCGGCTTCGGCGAGACCGTCCGGCTGACCGAGTTCAACCGCGGCAAGCTGGTCTGGAAGGTCGACTGGCCGATGCGCTGGGCGTACGAAGGCGTGATCTTCGAGCCGTCCGGCGTCGACCACTCCTCCCCGGGATCCTCCTTCGTCGTCGGCGGCCAGATCGTGCGGGACGTCTTCGGCGGAACGCAGCCGATCGGCCCGATGTACGCGTTCGTCGGCATCAGCGGCATGGCGAAGATGTCGTCCTCGCGCGGCGGCGTGCCCACCCCGGCCGACGCGCTGAAGATCATGGAGGCGCCGCTGCTGCGCTGGCTCTACGCCAGGCGCCGCCCCAACCAGTCCTTCAAGATCGCCTTCGACCAGGAGATCCAGCGGCTCTACGACGAGTGGGACAAGCTGGAGAGCAAGGTCCAGGACGCGAGCGTGCTGCCGGCGGACGCCGCCGCGTACTCCCGGGCCGTGCGCACGGCGGCCGGCGAGCTGCCGCGCACGCCGCGCCCGCTGCCGTACCGGACGCTCGCCTCGGTCATGGACATCACGGCCGGACACGACGAGCAGACCCTGCGCATCCTGACCGAGCTGGACCCGGACAAGCCGGTCCTGTCGCTGGACGAGGTCCGCCCGCGCCTGGACCGCGCCGAGAACTGGATCACCACCCAGGTCCCGGCCGACCAGCGCACCATCGTCCGCGACGAGCCCGACAAGGAACTCCTGGGCTCGCTCGACGACGAGGGCCGCGAGTCGCTGCGGCTGCTCCTCGAAGGCCTGGACAGCCACTGGTCCCTCGACGGCCTGACCACGCTGGTCTACGGCGTCCCGAAGGTGATGGCCGGGCTCGAGCCCGACGCCAAGCCCACGCCGGAGCTGAAGGTCGCCCAGCGGTCCTTCTTCGCCCTGCTCTACAAGCTCCTGGTGAGCCGGGAGACGGGGCCGCGGCTGCCCACGCTGCTGCTGGCGGTGGGCGCGGACCGGGTCAGGAAGCTGCTCGGCGCGTAGCCCTCGGACTGATCGAGAAGGGCCGTCACCTCGCGGTGGCGGCCCTTCGCCGTACCGCGCCGGCTCCCGCACGGCAGCCGTGACGTGCCCTCGCGTCCCGCGCCGGGGCTGCCGGACGGCAGCCCCGCCGTACGGACTGCATCCTTCGGACTACCGGGCATTCCGACGTGCGCACGACGAAAACCAGGCGCCCCGCGGGAGACCGTGGAGGCATGAAGAACGAACTCATCGCGGCCCTGGGCTGGCTCATCGGAATCCAGGGCGCGCTCGGCCCCGCCGGACGGATCTTCGGAGACGGTCCCTGGGGACTGCTCCAGAAGTGGTGGGACGTCCCCACGCCCGTCTATCTCACCCTGGCCGTCGCCGGCGCGGCTCTCGCGATCTACGGCGAAACGGCCAAGCACCGCGCCAGGACCTGAACCCCGGCCCGCCTCAGGCGATGTGGTTCTCCTCCAGCTCCGCCTGGTACTTGTGCCGGAACATGGGCGTCAGACGCCGCAGCAGGGTGGAGCTCAGCGGGTGCCGGATGCCGTGCACGTCCGTGAGGATTATGTCGAGCTGCTCATTGCTCGGGAACACGCCGTTCTCGTCGACGTACGCCCGGTACACCGGGTAGGCCAGCTCGGCGAACTCATCGGCGTCCGGCCCCTCGTACTGCTGCTCCTGCGGCTCGGCGGGCTGCTCCGGCAGCGGCGTGGCCTCGGCGCGGGGGCCGGGGATGGGAACACCGTCCGGCCCCTGGGGAACCATCACCGGGGTCGGCTCCAGACCCTCCACGTAAGCGGGGTCGTAGGACCCCTCGTACGCCGCCTGCGGGAGCCGGGGGGCGTCGAACCAGGGACTGGGATGCTGGTCGGACTCCGGCTCCGGGTACGGGTCGGCGGGAGGCTCCTCGTGCCAGCCGGGGAACGACTCCTGGTGCTCCCGGTCCTGCTGCGGGTGGTTCTGGGGATGCGCCTGAGGGCCCCGAGGCAGCTCAGGGGCCCGCGCGTGCACCGGAGCCTCCACCTCGGCCGACTGAACCGCCTGACGCGTCGGGTCCGGCGGAAGCAGCATGGGCTCGATGCCCGCCGCCGCGAGTCCCGCCGCCGCCGTGTCGGCGAGCGGCACCCCGTACCGCGCAAGCCGCAGCGGCATCAGCGACTCGACCGGCGCCTTGCGCCGCCACGCCCGACCGAAACGGGCCTGCAACCGCGCCTGATAGATCAGCCGGTCCTGCTCCAGCTTGATGACCTCTTCATAGCTGCGGATCTCCCACAGCTTCATCCGCCGCCACAGCTTGAACGTGGGAACCGGAGAGAGCAGCCACCGCGTCAGCCGCACGCCCTCCATGTGCTTGTCGGCCGTGATGTCGGCGATCCGGCCGACCGCGTGCCGGGCCGCCTCCACCGACACCACGAAGAGAACCGGGATCACGGCATGCATCCCGACCCCGAGCGGGTCCGGCCACGCGGCAGCGCCGTTGAACGCGATCGTCGCCGCCGTCAGCAGCCAGGCCGTCTGACGCAGCAGCGGGAACGGTATCCGCATCCACGTCAGCAGCAGGTCCAGGGCCAGCAGCACACAGATACCGGCGTCGATACCGATCGGGAAGACGAGCGAGAAGTCGCCGAAGCCCTTCTGCACCGCGAGCGCGCGCACGGCCGAGTACGACCCCGCGAAACCGATCGCGGCGATCACCAGCGCCCCCGCGACCACGACACCGATCAAGATCCGGTGCGTGCGTGTCAGCTGCGTCGCGGCCACCCTCGTTCCCTCCCGTAGTCACCATCCGGCGCGCACAGCGTGGCACACGCGTACGGAGCCCGGCCCCCGGGGGAGGGCCGGACTCCGCAAATGCCCGCTGTGTACTGCTACTTGTTGGCGGCGGCGACCGCGGCCACCGCTTCCTTCGCGGCCTTCGTCGCGCCGTCCATCATCGCCTTCTCGGCCGGCGCCCCGGCGCCCCCGTAGCCCGTGCCGTTGTAATCGACCACGATGACCACGTTCTCCGTACGCGCCACGATCGTCGCGTGCGAGAAGTCCTCGCCGGTCTTGCGCAGCGAGTACGCGATGGAGCTCGCCTCACTGCCGATGCCGGTGGCGGGCTTCGTGACGACGTTCTTCGCACCCTCCGTCGCCTGGACCTTGGAGGTCTCCTTGGCGGCACCGTCCTTGGCGCGCTTCTCCCCGCTGCCGAGAACCTCGTCGGAGCCGTAGCGGAAGAAGGAGACGTCGAGCCAGCGGTACTGCGAGCCCTTCAGACCCTTGTCGTCCAGGCCGTTCCACGAGCAGCCGCCGCGGTTCGCGGTGTCGCTGGACTTGCCCGGCGTACCGGACTTCGTCTTCGCCTTCGGCACCAGCTCGTCGATCGACTTCGCGACGATCGCCTTGCACGGAACCGGCAGCTTGGAGTACTTCGCCGGCGCCACGACCGGCTTCGACTCCTGGCCGCCCGGGGCGGACGACGACGAACCCGACGGGTCCTTCGCCGCGGCGTCCTTGCCGTCGGAGTCCGACGAGCAGCCGGCGACGACGAGCATCACCGGGACGGCGGCGCAGGCGAGTATGCGGGTGAGACGCGGGGCTGATCGGTGCATGGTTCCTTCAGTCATCACTCGGGTGCTCGGTCACACGGCGTACGGTCCGTCCGGTCACGGTACGCCGACACCGTACGCGGCAACGGGCGCCGGCCGCCTCCGGCCCGGACGCCCGGGGGCACCGCACGACGGGCCTACTCGTTGAAACGCTCGGCCAGATTCCGCGCCAGCCCCTGCGCCTTTTCCTGCAGTTCCTTGCTGTCGGGCACCACGGCCACCCCCGCCGGCTGCTCCGCGTACTGGATCGTCACGATCACATTGGATGTGCGGAAGACCACGCTCACGGTGCGCTGCTGGGCGGCCGTGCCGGCCCCCGTCAGCACGTCGTTCAGGAACGCGGCGTCGCCGAGACCCTCCAGCACGCGGGGCTCCAGACCGGAGGCGGAGCCGGTAATCGAGCCCGGGCTCGAGCCCGGGCTCGAGCCGGGGCCGGACGGCGTCCCCGACGGCTTCCCCGACGGCGTTCCCGACGGGGCGCCGGTGGACGGCTTGCCCGCCGGTGCGCTCGGGGCCGCCACGCCCGGCCTGCCGGACGAAGCGGCGGTGCTCGGCGCGCCGGGCGTGCCGGTCATCGTGTTCACCGGGGCGGGCAGCGCCGCCGCGACCTGCTTGCGGGCGTAGACCTCCTGCGCCCTGGAGTCGTCACTCACGGCGGTGTCGTACGAGACGACCCGCTCGAAGTCGAGCGTCAGCTCGTGGGTCGCCTCCGCCGAGTCGGTCTTCCAGGTGCAGCCGACACGGCGGTCGGTGTCGTACGTGACGGAGGCCGCGCCCTGGTAGACGCGTTCCTGCTGGTCCTCCGGCAGCTCGGCGCCACCTGGCAGCAGGTCCTTGAGCGTGGCGAGCTGGACGGATCCGCAGGGCTCGAAGAGCGTGCGGTACTTGCCGGGCGGCACCGCGGAGGTGGCGGGGCCGGCCTTCGCGTCGACGGTGGAACCGTCGGTACCGCCGCCGGCGGTGCAGCCGGTGACGCCGGCGGCGAGCGCCGCCACGAGCGCCGCCAGGCCGGGTACGTACGCCTTTCGCTGCACGGTCCCAGGCTCCCTTCTGCCCAAAAACTGGTTGCCGCCCGATGTCGGCCGGTGGACACAATGTGTATCGCACGCGCTGCCGTCGATGCCGGTCCCTCATCACCTATACGGGCCTTGGCGCCGGTTTTTGCGTTATATGGCTTTTCGGGGGAATCGAGGAAGTATGTCGTACGTAGAGGTACCGGGCGCGAACGTGCCCATCCGCATGTGGGCCGACCCCTCCACGGTCGAGGGCGGCGCGATGCAGCAGCTGCGAAACGTCTCCACGCTGCCGTGGATCAAGGGCCTGGCCGTGATGCCGGACGTGCATTACGGCAAGGGCGCGACGGTCGGCTCTGTGATCGCGATGCACGGGGCGGTCTGCCCGGCGGCGGTCGGGGTGGACATCGGCTGCGGGATGTCGGCGGTGAAGACCTCACTGACGGCGAACGACCTGCCGGGGGACCTGTCGCGACTCCGGTCGAAGATCGAGCAGGCGATCCCGGTGGGCCGGGGGATGCACGACGAGGCGGTGGACCCGCGACGGCTGCACGGGTTCTCGGCGTCGGGGTGGGACGGCTTCTGGGGGCGGTTCGAGGGGGTGGCGGATGCGGTCAAATTCCGTCAGGACCGCGCCACGAAGCAGATGGGAACGCTGGGCAGCGGAAACCATTTTTGGGAGCTTTGTGTCGATTCCGACAATTCGGTGTGGATCATGTTGCACTCCGGATCGCGGAACATCGGCAAGGAGCTGGCCGACTTCCACATCGGGCAGGCGCAGAAGCTGCCGCACAACCAGGGGCTCGTCGACCGTGACCTGGCGGTCTTCGTCGCGGACACCCCGCAGATGGCGGCGTACCGGAACGACCTGTTCTGGGCGCAGGAGTACGCGAAGTACAACCGCGCGATCATGATGGCGCTCTCTCAGGACGTGATTCGCCGGGCGTTCAAGAAGGCGAAGGTGACCTTCGAGCAGGTCATCTCCTGCCACCACAATTACGTGGCGGAGGAGCGGTACGACGGTATGGACCTGCTGGTGACCCGGAAGGGAGCGATCCGCGCCGGGTCCGGCGACTTCGGGATCATCCCGGGCTCGATGGGCACCGGCTCGTACATCGTGAAGGGCCTCGGCAACGCGAAGTCGTTCAACTCCGCCTCGCACGGAGCCGGCCGGAAGATGAGCCGGTCCGCGGCGAAGCGGACGTTCTCGACACAGGACCTGGAGGAGCAGACGCGGGGCGTGGAGTGCCGTAAGGACTCCGGCGTCGTGGACGAGATCCCGGGCGCCTACAAGCCGATCGAGAAGGTCATCGATCAGCAGCGGGACCTGGTGGAGGTCGTGGCGAAGCTGAAGCAGGTCATCTGCGTGAAGGGCTGACGCCAGAGAGCGAACGGGGGCCCAGGGGATTGTCCCAGGACCCCCGTCCGCGCGAAGCGTCAGTTGGAAGGGGCCTGTCGCCTCAGGCGTCAACGGCGGAGTTGGCAGGATTGGTAGGACCGGTTCAGCTGCGTGGCGGCCTCTTGGAGGTGTGGAGCATTCAGCAGAATGGCGTCCTCTATCGCGGTCCAGGTGCGTCGCGAATGGGCAGGCCCCATGTCCGCGGTGCGTACCCAGGCGCTGATCCTGGCTGCTGCCGAGCTTTTGCGTTCCAGTGCCAAACCTTGCGGTGTGTAGAGGTGTTGCGCCACAGCCACCCCGGCTTCCCGCATGTACATCACGGTGTACACGTTGTCCCGGGCGTTGCGTCCGGCTAGACGCTGGATGCCGAGCGTTCGCTTCACGTAATGGCACAAATAGGCGGCGAGAGCGGTACTGGCCGTTGTCAGGCTGACGAACGGAAGGCCTTCGGAGGTGAAACCCACCGAGCCGTCGGCGTCGATGATGCCTCGGAGGTAGTCAGCTGGTGAGAACGGGGTCCGCGGCGGCGTGATGCGAGACGACTTGCGTCCGTAGGGAAGCCCGAGCTCGGCAAGCTTCGTACGCGCTTCGAGCGAGCACACGGTCCAGGTGGCGGAGTGGTGACTCGCTGAGAAGTTTGTGGGTCGAATGCGCTCGGTGATGGTGCTGTTGTACGGCGTCAGACTCTTGAACTCGCGTAGGACGGCGATGTCCCGAATGCTGATCTCGACGGAGAGCCTTCCCTTTTGGCCTGCCCCTGCAGCGAGATGGCCGTCGGCTTGCAGAAAGCCGAACATGTACGCGTAGCGGGGATCTTTGAGGTCCATGAAGGGCGTCGAAGCGGTCGGGAGGGCGCTGAGGTCGAAGAGCGCGGGCGCGCTAGTGTCCTGTTCAGCCACGAGGAAGCCTCTCTTCCTTGGTGGTGAGGCCCTCGGTCGGGATTGCAGTCCTGTCCGAGGGCCGTTCCGCTTGTGGAGTTGTTCGCGAGCCTAGGTCGCCCTTCCCTGCGGCGAGTGGGTGATCCGGATCGTTCACCTGTACGGGTGAGGTGCTATCGCGGCTCGCGGTGGACCTTGGTGTTGGAGGCCTGGGCGCGGGGGCGGACCACCAGGAGGTCGATGTTGACGTGGGCGGGGCGGGTGACCGCCCAGGTGATCGTGTCGGCCACGTCGTCGGCGCTCAGCGGGTCGGGGACGCCGGCGTAGACCTTGGCCGCCTTCTCGGTGTCGCCGCGGAAGCGGGTGGTCGCGAACTCGTCGGTCTTGACCATGCCGGGGGCGATCTCGATCACGCGGACCGGGGTTCCGACGATCTCCAGGCGGAGGGTTTCGGCGATGACCCGGGCGCCGTTCTTGGCGGCGACGTAGCCGGCTCCGCCTTCGTAGGTGGAGTGGCCCGCGGTGGAGGAGAGGACGACCACGGTGCCGTCGCCGCTCGCGGTGAGGGCCGGGAGCAGTGCCTGGGTGATGTTGAGGGTGCCGATGACGTTGACCTCGTACATCTGGCGCCAGTCGTCGGGGTCGCCGGTGGCCACGGGGTCGGCGCCCAGGGCGCCGCCCGCGTTGTTGACGAGGACGTTGATGCTGCGGAACGCGGTGGCGAAGGTCTGGACTGCCTCGCGGTCGGTGACGTCGAGGGCGTAGGCGGTGGCCTGGTGGCCGGCCTCGTTGATCTCCGCGGCCAGGGCCTCGATGCGGTCCTTACGGCGGGCGGTCAGCACCACGCGGTAGCCGGCGGCGGCGAGTTGCCGGGCTGTCGCGGCGCCGATGCCGCTGCTCGCTCCGGTGACGACGGCGATCCGGGACCCGGCGGCAGTCATGACGTGCTCCTCGCGCGTGTGGTCGAGCATGTGATCGAAGATGGGGTCAGGATAGGCGCGCCGGGGGGTCATCGGGCGCGCGGGGCGTACATGATCACCACCATGCCGGTCAGGCAGATCAGCGCGCCGGTGACGTCCCAGCGGTCTGGGCGGTATCCGTCGGCGATCATGCCCCAGGCGAGGGATCCGGCGACGAAGACGCCTCCGTACGCGGCGAGGATCCGGCCGAAGTCGGCGTCCGGCTGGAGGGTGGCGACGAAGCCGTACGCCCCGAGTGCGACGACTCCGGCGCCGATCCAGATCCAGCCGCGGTGCTCGCGGACCCCCTGCCGGACGAGCCAGGCGCCTCCGATCTCGAAGAGTGCGGCGAGCAGGAAGAGAGCGGCGGAGCGGGCGATGACCATGACGCCAGGGTGGCGTGGGCGGTACGCGTGGGGAGCGGCGCGCCGTGCTGACGGATAATCAGGATATAGCGGAAGAATCGGATGGCGGTGGGTATCTTCCCTTCATGAGGGTCATGCGCAATGCACTGGTGGTGGTGTCGCTCGCGGTGGCGACGGTGGTGGCTGCGGGTACGGACGCCGGTGCCGGCACCCGTGACGTGATCGCTCCCGAGGCGGACGTGGCGCACCACGGGCATGTCTCGCTCTGGGGCGGGCGGCTCGGGGTCTGGCTGGTGAGCGAGAACCACGGACCGTCGAGCATTTCGCAGGCGACCGTGCGGGTGGAGTTGTCCGAGCCGCCGGCGACCGCGCAGGAGTTGCCGCTGGGCTGTCTGTGGGCCGGTGACCGGGTGGTGCTCTGTGCGACGGGCGCGCTGAGGGCGGACGGCGCCCGGCAGGAGACCGCTCTCGATCTGAAGGTCACCGGCTCCCCGAATGAGGTGACCGTGAAGGTCACAACCCTCTGGAACGGCGGTGCGACGGACCGGAACCCGCAGAACAACGAGCACCGGGTGCTGGTCCCCGCGACGGGCGACGCGTACGTCTTCTGATCGCTGGGGCGTCCGGTCGGGTTTCGGGCCGCCGGGGGTTCATCGGCCGGCCCATGCCACGTATCCGTCGGGCCGTACGAGCAGCGAGGCCCGGCGGTCCGGGTTCGCCCAGTGGGCGCGGACCGCGCGCTCCGGGACGGCCGGGGGAAGCGGAGTGTTCGGGGTGGTGTGCGGCCCGGTCGGGCTCTGCGGGGTGATCAGCACGAACTCGCCTTCGCGCAGGAGCTCGTAGAGCCGGCCCTGTGCCAGTCGGACGTCCGGCGCGCGCCGTCCGGTGAGGCGGTGCGCGCCGTGCCCCGCGCCGTACGCGATGCCGATTCCGCTGACCATGCCCAGGGCCTTGGCGGACGCCGGGCGCACGCTGGTGAGGAAGCGGGCCGCCAGAGAGCGGGCGGCGCGCTGGAGCGGGGTGCGGGCCATGGCGAGGCGGAGCATGCCGCCACTGGTGCGGAGCACCATCGCGCCCACCGGGTGCCGTTCGGAGTCGTAGCTGTCGAGGAGGGCCTCGGGGTCGGGGGCGGCGGCCTTGTCGCCGCGCAGGACGGCCGTGAGTTTCCAGGAGAGGTTCGCCGCGTCCTGCAGGCCGGTGTTCATGCCCTGGCCGCCGGCGGGGGAGTGGACGTGGGCGGCGTCTCCGGCGAGGAAGACGCGGCCCGACCGGTAGTTCGCGACCTGGCGTTCGTCGCTGTGGAAGCGGGAGATCCAGCGGGCGTCGTGCATGCCGTGGTCCGTGCCGAGCGCGCGGCGGGTGATCTCGCGCAGCTCGTCGAGGTCGACGGGCTCGCTGTCGGCGACCTGGCGGTCGCGGTTCCAGCCCATGACGCGGTACCAGCCGTCGCCGAAGGGGGCGATGAAGGCGAAGGCGTCGCCCACTCCGTTGGCCGTGAGCACTTCCTTGGGGGTGTCGGTCAGTTTGACGTCGGCGAGAACGATGGAACGGATCACGGAGGCGCCCGGGAAGGGCAGGCCGAGTGATCGGCGCACGGCGCTGCGGACGCCGTCGGCGCCGACGAGGTAGTGGGCGGTCAGCGTGCGGGGCGTGGCGTCGCTCCCTGTGGGAGCGGATCCTGTGGGGCCGGTCAGCTCGGTGGTGACCGTGTCGCCGTCCTGGCGCAGGTCCCGCAGTTCCGTTCCGTACCTGAAGTCCACGCCCGCCGACAGGGCCCGGCGCTCCAGCAGGTGCTCGATCTCGTACTGCGGGGTGATCAGGAGGTACGGGAAGCGGGAGGGGAGGCGTGACAGGTCGAGCGAGAGCGAACGGAAGAGGCGCAGTCGCGTGAGGGGCTTGCCCTTTTTCACCAGTTCGTCGGCGAGGCCCCGGGCGTCGAGAAGCTCCAGCGTCCGGGCGTGGACGGCGAAGGCCCGCGTCATGTTGCTGGTCTCGTGAGGCCGGCGCTCGACGACCGTGACCCTGAGGCCGGCGGCGGCGAGATCGCCGGCGAGCAGCATTCCGGTGGGGCCCGCGCCCACGACGAGGACGTCGGCGTCCGTGGGGCTGGGCGCGGGGTTCGGAGTGGGGGTGGTGTCGTTCGGCTTGCCGCTCATTGACTGCCTCCCTGAGGCCAATCGTTGATGTCAACGCTTGTGGCCAACGCTCGTAGGCAAATGTAGAGCCGACGGTCTGGCGTGTCAACGGTTGTTGGCCTACAGTTGTTGGCATGACGACAGCCCCTCGCCGTTCGGACGCCACCCGCGCCGCGATCCTCGATGCCGCCCGCGAGCGGTTCGCCCAGGACGGCTATGAGCGCGCCACCATCCGGGCCATCGCCCGGGACGCCGGGATCGACCCCTCGATGGTGATGCGCTACTACGGCAACAAGGAGGGGCTGTTCGCCGCGGCGTCCGCGTTCGATTTGCGGCTCCCCGAGGTCGGCGCGCTGCCGGCGAAGCACATCGGCGCCGTTCTCGTCTCGCATTTCCTCGACCGGTGGGAGTCGGACGAGGTGCTCACCGCTCTGCTGCGCGTCGCCGTCACGAACACCGCCGGGGCGGAACGCGTACGGGAGATCTTCAGGACTCAGCTGGGTCCGATAGCGGCGGGCGTCTGCCCCGATCCGGCCGAGGCCCCCCGGCGGGCCGCTCTGGCCGCCTCCCAGATCCTCGGCATGGCGCTCGCCCGCTATGTGCTGTGCCTCCCACCGGCTGCCGAGATGACCCGCGACGAGGTGATCGCCTGGCTGGCGCCCACCGTGCAGCGCTATCTGACGGCCGAGCGGTCCGGGTGATCCCTGCGGTTCCCTCGGCGCCCTGAGCGTCAGTTGTCCCTACAATATCTGCATGACGCAGAAGAATTCCTCCGCGCGCGGTCAGCTGATGGGTGAGCTGATCGGGGAGTCGCGCCGCTACATGGCCGCGTACGCGCTGTTCAACCAGGCCGTCGCCGACCATCTGCGGCTGCACCCCACCGACGTGCAGTGTCTCAACCTGCTGAGTCTGGAGGCCGCGCCGGTCACCACGGGCCGGATCGCCGAGCTCACCGGGCTCACCACCGGGTCGGCGACCCGTCTCGTCGACAGGCTGGAGCGGGCCGGGTACGTCACCCGGCAGCGCGACACGGAGGACCGGCGCAAGGTCCTCGTGGCGACCGTGCCCGAGCGGATGGAACGACTGGGCGAGGTCTGGGGCGCGCTGCGGCAGGACTGGGCGGCGATGTTCGACGCGTACAGCAACGAGGAGATCGCGCTGCTCACCAGGCACATGCGGCGGACGGTGGAGGTGAGCGCCGCTCAGGTCGACCGGCTGCGGCGGGGAGACCTCGGCGGGGGGTGACGCCCCGGCGCCCATGGCGCCAGGCCGCTCCCGTCAGGCCCGCGCACCGCCGAATTCGCGCAGGGCGCTGTCGACGATCGCCTCCAGGCGGGCGTGGTGGGCGCCCCGCCAGTAGACGCGCTCGCAGGCGGTGCACTGCGCGAACACGTCGTACGTGCGCTCGGTGCCGTGCTCCAGCCTGCCCCGCACCGAGTCCTTGTCCGCGTCGGTGAGCTCGCCGTTGCAGGCGGTGCAGCGGGTCCACGGGGCCAGAGGGGGCGCGAAGCGTTCGAGGACGTCGCGGAGTTGGTCCTCGGGCCGGTCGCTGTACACGTACGCCCCGGCCCACAGTTCCCGGCGGCGCAGCAGCCCGCGGTCCCGGGAGAGCATCACCCGGCGCTCCTTGGCCGAGAGGGCGGCCAGCGCCGGGTCGCCCAGGTCCTCGCTCTCGTACGCCGCGTCGACGCCGAGCAGGCGCAACCGCCTGGCCAGCGTCCCCAGATGGACGTCGAGCAGGAAGCGGAGAGGGGCGCCGGGCACCGGCTGCGGGCGCTCGATGCCCCGCACCTCGACGATCTCGCCGGCGGCGGGGATGTGCGAGACCGGGACGGGGCGGCCGTCCACCAGGATCCGGCCGGTCTCCGTGAGCGGAACGCCGAGGGATTCGACGACATGGCCGAGCGTCGACGCCCCGTCGGTCATCAGGATCGTGCGCCCCTCGCGGCGGTCCGGGGGCACGAAGAGGCGCAGGCCGGGGGCGAAGCTGATGTGGATCTCCGGTCCGTTCACCCGGCCAGCATGTCATCGCCGGTGCCGCGTCAGCCAGGCATTTCGATGCCGGGCCGGAGAGTGGGAAGGGGTGTGAAGCAGAGAGGCGCGCGAGGGGGAAGTGCCTGAGGAGCGGACGGGTCAGGCGCGGAAGAGGTCCGCGTGCGCGGCGGCCCAGTCGGCGAACGTACGGGCCGGGTGGCCGGTCAGCTCCTCGACGGTACGGGTGAGGGTCCCCGGCTTGCCGTCGTGCATGGCCCAGTAGTCGAGCAGCGCGTCCGCGAACAGGTCCGGTATGAACTGCGCGACCGAGGCCTTCCACTCCGCGGGCGTGACGGCGTTGATGGTGATCTCGCGTCCCGAGGCCTTCTCCAGGATCGCGATCTGCTCGGTGAAGGTCAGCGCTTCGGGGCCCGTGAGCAGGTACGACGAGCCGCGCAGACGCGCGTCGGTCAGGATCGCGAAGGCGGCCTCGGCGAGGTCGGTCTCGTGGATCGGGTCGCCGTAGGAGTGGGGGTACGGGAGGTCGACCGACCCCGTGGATTTCACCGACCACGACCAGGGGCGGGCATTGCCGGCGAAGGCGCCGGGCTGGAGGTGGGTGACGTCGAAGGCGCCACGGGCGGCGGCCGCTTCGAGCGCGCGCTCGGCGGCGAGGTGCGGCGCGGCGATCGGGTTGTCGGCGGCGCCGGGGTAGAGGACCGAGCTGGAGGAGAGCAGCGCGATGTGCTCGACACCGGCGGACTGCGCGGCGTCGATGAACGCGTCGATGTGCGAGGCCTCGGCGTAGAGGAAGACGGAGTCGATGCCGTCGAGGGCGGCCGCGAAGGTGGCCGGGTCGCCGAGGTCGCAGCGGACGGTCGGGACGCCGGGCGGGGGAGTGAGGTCCTCGGGGCTCTTGGAGGCGGCCCGTACGTCGATCCGCGCGTCGTGGAGCAGCTGGATGAGGGCGGAGCCGACGCGGCCGCGGCTTCCGGTCACGAGAACAGTCATGGGGTGGTCCCTTCAGAATCGAGTGCGAGATGCAGAATCTGCGTCACGCAGATAAATATGTAAGAGACCGGCCCTCCCGTCAACTCTTTTCAGCGGGGGATAACGTGCACGGCATGAAGATCATCGACCTTGAGCCCGGCGACGCCCGTCTGAACGCCGACCTGCTGCCTGTTCTGCGCGAGCTGCGTCCCCATCTGACCGAGGACCTGTTCCGCGACATCTACGAGAAGGGGTACGCGCAGGGCCTGCGCTTCACCGCCGCCTACGCGGACGACGGTGCGTGCGTGGGCGCGGCGGGCTGGCGGATCGTCGACAACACCAGTCAGATCCGCAAGCTCTACGTCGACGACCTGGTGACCGCCGAACACGCCCGCTCCACCGGCGTCGGCCACCACCTCCTGGCCCATCTGGAGGGGCGCGCCCGCGCGGCCGGCTGCCACCACCTCAACCTGGACTCCGGCACGCACCGGACCAGCGCGCACCGCTTCTACCTGCGGGAGCGGCTCGACATCGTGGCGTTCAACTTCGACAGGACCCTCGTCTGAGGCGCGTGCTCAGGGCTCTCGCCCAAGACCCCGGGACGCCCTCCAGACCTGACGACCCCTCTCAAGACCCCAGGTCCATGCGCCAGTCGTTGCTCTGCAGCGGGTTCCCCGGCGGGTACTCGAAGGCGCGCTCGCCCAGGAGTTCGAACCCGGCCTTCCGGCACACCGCGTTCGACGCGGTGTTGTCCACGGACGGGAAGGCGTGCAGCCAGCGGTGCCTGCCCTCGGCCCGGGCCGCCTCGATCACGGCCCGGGTCGCCGCTGTCGCGACGCCCCTCCCCTGGAACCCGGCCAGCACGGTCCAGCCCGTCTCGTAGACCCGCTCCCCGTCCAAGGTCTGCTCCCAGAACCCGATGCTGCCGACCACGGCTTCCTCCGGGAGCAGCACCACGCGGTACATCCGGCCCGTCCCCGCGCGGTCCGCACTCAGATTCACATATCTGCGGTGCCGGTCGGCGAGTTTCTCCTCCGTCTCGGGGCCACCGAGATGGCCCATCAACTCCGGTGCGTTCAGGGCGCGGAGCAGTTCGAAGTCCTCGTCCGACCACGGCTCTATGCGTACGGGCGACACGGTGATCTCCATGGCCGCACTCTAGATCGGGGGTCTGACAGTGGCATAGGCCGTCGGCGGCACACCCACCGTCGCCGTGAAGTCCCGTACGAGATGGGCCTGGTCGCTGTATCCGAGCTCGGTCGCGAGCCGCGCCCAGTCCAGGGCGCGGGGGTGGTGCTCCTCCGGGCCGTGGGATTCGTTCTCGGCGCGCTCCAGGGCCTCGTGGATGCGGTAGCGGAGGATGACCCACTTCGGTCCGACGCCCACATAGGTGGCGAAGAGCCGTTGGAGCGAGCGCACCGACACCCCTTCGGCGCGGGCGAGTTCGGAGACCTTGCGGACCGAGCGGTCCGTGCGCGCCAGGTCGACGAGGGCCATCGCCCGGTCCGCCTGGGGGTCCGGCCGCGGTTCGAGGGACAGCAGGAAGGCGTCGAGGGCCGCCACGCGCGCGTGCTCCGTCCCGGGCGTGAGGACGGCGTCCACCGCCTCGGGGGACGCGGCCGCCGGGAAGGCCTCCGCGAGCGGGACCCTCCGGCCGGTCCACTCCGAGACCGGCCGGTCCGGTGCGAACGGATGGAAGCCCCCGGGCCGGAACTGCACCCCGCACACCCGGCCCGCACCCGTCAGCTTCTGCGTGAACAGCTCCAGGCCGATGCCGGAGACCTCGGCGGACGCGTGCACGGACCGCTCGTCGCCGTACCGCTGGAAGACCACGTTGACCGACGGGTGCGGCACGACATGGCTGGCGTACGGCTCGGTCAGATCCCAGTCGATGAGCCAGTAGTGCTCCAGATACGGCCGCAGCGCGGGCGCCGGTTCATGGCGGCGGAAACGGACGCGGGCGAAGAGCTCGTCGGCGTCGACGATGCCCCGGGTGTCGCGGCGCGGACCGGATCCGGTGTCGTGTTTGTTCAAGACCGGGTGGACCTTCCCTCGTACCTTCGCCGTATGACGTACCGCATCAGTGAACTCCTCGAGAAGGCGGCCGCGCACGCCGTGCCCGTCGTGCGCGGCATCCGGGACACCCAGTTTCCGTCCCTGACCCCCTGCTCGGCCTATGACGTACGGGAGCTGGTGAACCACCTCTTCGAGGTGGTCGTGCACTTCCAGGCGCTCGCGGCGAAGGAGCAGTCCCCGTACGGCGACATCCCCGACCGACTCCACGGCGACTGGCGGAAGGCCTTCGAGGAGGAGGTGCGGAAGCTGGTGGAGGCGTGGGCGCGCCCGGGTGCCGAGGAGGGCACCACGGGTTCGATGGACATGCCGGCCCGGACGGTCGCCTCAATGGTGCTGCTGGACCTGACCGTGCACGCGTGGGACCTGGCCAAGGCCACCGGGCAGCACTTCGAACCCGACGCCGAGGTGGTGGACGGGCTGTACGCGGCGGTGGAGGCGATGGCGCCCATGGCGCGCCAGATGGACGTGTTCGGGGACGCGGTGACCCTGCCGGAGGGGGCGTCGGCGTTCGACCGGCTGCTGGCCCTGACGGGGCGCGATCCGCGCGTGTGGGCCGGCTGAGCCGAGCGGGCCGACCGGGCGGAGGTCCCACAGCCCGCACCCGCCCCGTCAGCGGCTGCGGCCCTCGGAGCGGAGCCTGACGTGCGCGACGACCTGCCGGAACGCCTGTTCCTCGGCGGGTGTGAGTGTCACCGTCTCCTGCGGATGCCACACGCGCTCCAGCGGAACGGCGCGCGCCCGGCCGGCCGCACGCCGACCACGGGCACCCAGTGCGAGCCAGGCGACGGCCGACAGGCCGAGCAGACAGAGAACGACGACACGGGGGTCGGTGAAGTGGTCGGACATGGCGGTCTCCGGGGCGCGACGGCCGCTACGCGGGCCCTGCCAGAGGCCGTACAGCGGCATGGGCGATTCCTGCTGCTTCCTCCCGACTCGGCCAGTTAACACCAGCTCAGGGGCTCGCGGCAGGGGGAAGCGCTGACCAATCCGGGGCCCGGGGCGGGGCGGGTCCGTGGGGGGCGCACGCCTGCGCCCTTGTGCGGTCCGTTGATCCCCCTCAAGGTGTCCGAAAAGGAGAGGTCCCGCCGGGAGGGAGCAGCGCGTGACGAACGCCGGGGCATGGGAATTCACCGACGACAGAGGCGCGGTCTTACGGCTGCCGCGCAGGCCGGAACGAGTGGTGGCCTACATACGCGCCGGGGCGGCGCTCCAGGACGCCGGAATGACGCCGGTCGCGGTGTACGGATCGGGGCACGACGGGGACGTGCTCGACCCGGTCAAGGCGGGGGCGCTCGGCGACGCCGGGGTCGCGTACCTCGGGCCGGGCAGGACACTGGACGACGAGGCGCTGCGGGCGGTGGGGCCGGACCTCGTCGTGGAGGTGACCTACGACGGGAAGAGCCCGTACGCGCTCGACGAGGCGGTCGCGGACCGGCTCGGTGTCCCGCTCCTGGCCCTCTCGGTCGGCAGCGAACTGTCCCTGGGGGCGATCCTGGGCCGTTTCGCGGAGCTGAGCCGCGCGCTGGGCGGAGGACAGGGCGGAGGGATGGGCGGAGGGATGGGCGGAGGGCTGAGCGGGCTCGGCGGTGGGGGCGCCGCGACCGTCCCCACGGACCACGACTTCGCGGCGGCGGAGCAGGCGGTGCGCACGGCGGTGGTGGAGGCGGTACGCAGGGCGCGCACGGCGACGACCGAGGAACCCCGCACGCCGGGCGACCCCGGCCCGGCGACAGATCCCGGGGGGACCCCGCCTCTCCGTGTCCTCGCCCTCTCAGGGGCGGGGCCCGACCAGGTCCACCTCGCCCGTCCCCAGGCGTGGCCCGAGTTGGCTCATCTGCTGACGCTGGGTGTTCCGCTCATCGAGCCCGGGCCCGGTGCCGGGGCGAACTGGCTGACCGCCGACTGGGACCGGGTCGCCGCGCTCCACCCCGACCTGGTGCTCGTCGACAGCCGCGCCAACGCCGTGCAGCCCGCCGTGTCGGCCGCGTACCCGGCGTGGAGCGCGCTCACCGCCCATGCGCGCGTGGAGCCGTGGAACCCGGAGACTCCGCCGAGCCCTGCCGCGTACGGGCGCTTCTTCCGCGCCGTGGCCCAGGCGCTGGGCGGCCTGGGGGGCACCGCCTGACGCTCAGCCCCTGAAGTGACCGGCCGGGCCGAGGAGGCGATCGCGGAGGGCGTTCGCCAGCTCCTCGGCCCGGGCCAGCTGTGTGCGAAGGTCCGCGACCCGGCGCGCGGCGGCCCGCTCGAAGCCCTCGACCCGGGCGAGGAGTGCCTGCCGCTCGCCCGGCTCCAGCATCTCGCCGGAGTCCAGCCGGTCCGTGGCGGCCAGCAGCTCGCGTGTCTCGTCGAGCGTGAAACCGAGCGGCTTGAGGCGGTGGATCACCTTCAGCCGGACGACATCGGTCTCCGTGTAGAGCCGGAATCCACCCTGGGTGCGGGCCGAGGGGATGACCAGGCCGCTGTCCTCGTACTGGCGGATGGTGCGCAGCGACAGCGCGGTCCGTGCGGCGACTTCGCCGATCTGCATGTGCTCGGAGACCTGCGTGTGCTCGATGATCACAGCAACCGACCCTCTTTTCGTACGTACATCCCTTATGTCCTATGTCCGTACGGTCATGATGCCCAACGCCGCCGCCCTGGCAGTCACGCGCCACGCCCTGTCTCGCGGGCGCTTCGGTGTCGGCTTCGGGTCGTCCCGGGCGGCTGGTCAGGCGAGCCGCGCCGCCCGGCCGCGCAGATACCGCGCCTCGGGCAGGCTCAGCGTGCGCCCCGCCGCCAGCCGGTAGGCGTCACGCGCGGCCGGGGCGTCTCCCGCCTTCTCCAGCAGATGCGCGCGTACGGCGTCCAGGCGGTGGTGGCCCGCCAGCCGGCCCTCCAGGCGCGCGACCTCGTCGAGGCCCGCCCGGGGGCCGTGCACCATGGCGACGGCCACCGCCCGGCCGAGCTCGGCCATCGGCTCGGGCGCACGGGTCACCAGCAGGTCGTACAGGGCGAGGATCTGGGGCCAGTCGGTGTCCTCGGGGCGCTTCGCCTCGTCGTGCAGGGCGGCAATGGCGGCCTGGAGCTGGTAGGCGCCGGCCGGGCCCTCGGACAGGGCCTCCTCGACCAGGTCGGTGCCCTCGGCGATGGCGTGCCGGTCCCAGCGGGCGCGGTCCTGCTCGTCGAGCGGGATCAGCTCGCCGCCGGGTCCCGTGCGCGCCGCGCTGCGGGCGTCGGTGAGCAGCATCAGCGCCAGCAGCCCGGTCACCGCGCCCTCCCTCGGCAGCAGGCGGCGCACGGCGCGGGTCAGCCGGATCGCCTCGCGGGCCAGGTCGGCGCGGTGCAGCGAGCTGCCGGACGTCGCGGTGTAGCCCTCGTTGAAGATCAGGTACAGCACCTGGAGGACGACGGCGAGCCGCTGATCGCGGTCCTCGGTCGCCGGCTGGCGGAAGGGGGCGCCTTTGACCTTCGCCTTCGCGCGGCTGATCCGCTGCGCCATGGTCGCTTCCGGGACCAGATGCGCGCGGGCGATCTCGGCCGTGGTCAGACCGCCGACCGCGCGCAGGGTGAGCGCCACCTGGGCGGGCGGGGTCAGTTCGGGGTGGCAGCAGAGGAAGAGCAGGGTGAGGGTGTCGTCGTCGGCCGGGGCGCGGCTCTCACCCGGTGGGGGCGCGGTGGAGGCGTCACGGGGCTGGAGCCGCGCGGCCGTCTCCTCCCGGCGGCGCCGGGCCTCGTCGGCGCGGAGCCGGTCGGTCAGCCGGCGCGAGGCGACCTTGATGAGCCAGCCGCGCGGATTGTCCGGGACGCCGGTCCGGGGCCACTGCTCGGCGGCGGCGATGAGGGCCTCCTGGACGGCGTCCTCGGCCGGGTCGAAGTGACCGTACCGGCGCACCAGCGCGCCGAGGACCTGCGGCGCGTGCCGGCGCAGCAGGTCCACGACCCGGTCGCTGTCAGACGACATCGCCTCCGCCGCCGTCCTGGATGGGCCGGATGACCACCGGGTAGTCCGTGACGCCCTCGGGGACCGGGCACTGCGCGACCCGCGCCGCGATCTCGGTGACCCGGTCCAGGCTCTCGCAGTCGAGGACCCAGTAGCCGGCCAGCAGCTCCTTGGTCTCCCCGTAGGGCCCGTCCGTGATCACCGGACGGCCGTCGGCGTCGGCGGTCACCAGCCGGGTCCGCGCCGGTTCCACGAGCCCCTGCGCGTCGACGAGCTCACCGGACTCGGCGAGGTCGTCGTTGATCTGGTTCATGAAGGCGAACATCGCCTGCAGGTCCTTCTCGCTCCAGGCGGGGCTGTGCGTGGACGGCTTGCCGTTCATCGCGTCGTAGTCCGCCTGCGTTCCCTGCACCATCACCAGGTACTTCATGGTCTCGCTCCTTCTGGATGCGCCCTGGCCCCTTGTGGGCGACGGGGGCGGCTCTCACAGGGGACGTCGGAGCCGATGGCGCGTTCTCGACGCGCCTCGGAGGAAATTCCATGACCATTTTCCCGGAACGGGCCCGGAAGCACCGTGTGGCGCGTCGGCCGCGTCACCGTGGGAGCGCGTCGGCCCTGGGGCGTGCCGTGCGGGCGGGCTCGGCCCGGATCACCGCGCGAGCGTGTCGGCCCGGGTCAGGGCCAGACCAGACAGTACGGCTGGTGTCCCGCCTCGTGGAGGCGGACCGAGAAGTCCTGCCACTCGTGGAGCAGCTGGTAGACGTTGAACGCGTCGCGCGGGCCCCCGCGGTCGGGGACCGTCGACCAGATGAAGGCCGCCGCGCCCACCGACTCCTCGCCGATGCCGCGCAGCGGGTCGACCACGGTCATGGGCAGCTTCACCACGGCGTAGTCGGGATGCAGGACCACGAGCTCCAGCGGGGGCACCTTGTGCAGGGGCATGCCCTGGATGCCGGTGAGGACCATCGCGGCTATCGTCTCCGGCTTGATCTTGGTGAACATGCCACCCATGCCGAGCTCGTCGCCGCCGAGCTCCTCGGGGCGCATGGAAATGGGCACGCGGGCGGCCGTCGCGCCGTCGGGTGCGCCGAAGTACTTGTAGGTCACCCCCACTCGGCCACTCCTGCTTCCCGTGGGTTCGTCCCGTTCGTGTCGCCGGTGCTTCCCCCGCCGGGCAGGCTCGGGACCCAGATCGTCGGTCCCCTCGCCCAGTCCGCCACCGCGATGCATATCTCCACCCGACTGCTTTTTAGGCAACACAGCCCCCGCCGCGCAACCCGATCATCGTGACAGTGACCTCCCCCACGCTCGTGCGGTGAAACACCTGTCCGCAAGAACGTCCTGGCCTCTGACACCATGGATTCGTGAGCTTTCCCTATGACGCCCCAGTTTCGCAGACGCGGAGGGGAAACAATCCGTCGTGATCCCGGGGGCCCACGCCGTCGATCGTCAGCCGTCTCTCCGTACTCGCAGGTCAGGACCAAAGTGCCGTATTCATACGAAGCCCCAGTCTCACAGACGCTTTTCGACCGCGCGTCCCTCGTGACGCCCGGCGGCGTGAACTCTCCGGTGCGTGCCTTCCGGGCCGTGGGTGGTACGCCCCGGTTCATGGTGTCCGGTACCGGTCCGTATCTCACCGACGCGGACGGACGGGACTATGTCGACCTCGTCTGCTCGTGGGGGCCGATGATCCTCGGCCATTCTCACCCCGAGGTGATCGCGGCGGTTCAGGACGCGGTCGCGCGCGGCACCTCCTTCGGTACGCCGGGGGTGGGCGAGGTCGAGCTCGCCGAGGAGATCGTCGCCCGGATCGAGCCCGTCGAGCAGGTACGACTGGTGTCGTCCGGCACCGAGGCGACCATGTCGGCGATCCGGCTGGCCCGCGGGTTCACCGGCCGGGCGAAGGTCGTCAAGTTCGCCGGCTGCTACCACGGGCACGTGGACGCGCTGCTGGCCGCGGCCGGCTCCGGTCTCGCGACCTTCGCGCTGCCGGACACCCCCGGGGTCACCGGTGCGCAGGCCGGTGACACGGTCGTGCTGCCGTACAACGACCTGGAGGCGGTGCGCGCCGCGTTCGCCGCGCACCCCGGTGAGATCGCCTGTGTGATCACCGAGGCCTCGCCCGGCAACATGGGCGTCGTCCCGCCGAAGGACGGCTTCAACGCCGGTCTCAAGGAGATCTGTGCCGAGAACGGCGCGCTGTACATCTCCGACGAGGTCATGACCGGTTTCCGTACGTCGAAGGCGGGCTGGTACGGCGTCGACGGGGTGAAGCCCGACCTGATGACCTTCGGCAAGGTCATGGGCGGCGGCTTCCCGGCGGCGGCCTTCGGCGGCCGCGCCGATGTCATGGCGCACCTCGCGCCGGCCGGCCCGGTGTACCAGGCGGGCACGCTCTCCGGTAACCCGATCGCCACCGCCGCCGGTCTCGCCCAGCTGCGGCTCCTCGACGACGCCGCGTACGCGAAGGTCGACGCGGTCTCCGAGGAGATCCAGGGCCTGGTCACCGGCGCGCTCACCAAGGAGGGCGTCGCCCACCGGCTCCAGACGGCGAGCAACATGTTCTCGGTCTTCTTCACGCCGGACGAGGTCGTGAACTACGAGGACGCCAAGCGGCAGGAATCCTTCCGCTTCACCGCGTTCTTCCACTCGATGCTGGCGCAGGGCGTCTACCTGCCGCCGTCGGCCTTCGAGTCCTGGTTCGTGTCCACGGCCCATGACGCGCAGGCGGTCGAGCGGATCGCCGCCGCGCTGCCCGCCGCCGCCCGCGCCGCCGCGGAGGCGACCGCATGAGCCCCGAGAACAGCGGCGACGACTTCACCGTCGTCCACCTCATGCGTCACGGCGAGGTGCACAACCCGGACGGTGTCCTCTACGGCCGCCGGGCCGGCTACCACCTGTCCGAGCTGGGCCGGCAAATGGCCGACCGGGTCGCCGAGCACCTGGCCGGGCGGGACATCACGCATGTCGTGGCGTCTCCGCTGGAGCGCGCCCAGGAGACCGCGGCGCCCATCGCCAAGACGCACGGTCTGACGCTCGACACCGACGAGCGGCTGATCGAGGCCGCCAACGTCTTCGAGGGCAAGACCTTCGGCGTGGGCGACGGCGCGCTGCGCAAGCCGGGCAACTGGAAGCACCTCACCAATCCGTTCCAGCCGTCCTGGGGCGAGCCGTACGTCGAGCAGGTCGTCCGGATGATGGGCGCCCTGGACGCGGCGAAGGACGCGGCGCGCGGGCACGAGGCGGTCTGCGTCAGCCATCAGCTGCCGATCTGGATCGTCCGCAGCTTCGTGGAGCGCCGCCGGCTGTGGCACGACCCGCGCCGCCGGCAGTGCACGCTCGCCTCGCTGACCACCTTCACCTACCAGGGCGACAAGATCGTCTCGGTCGGCTACAGCGAGCCGGCCCGCGATCTGGTGCCGGCGCATCTGCTCGCCGGCGCGAAGCCGGTGAAGGGGAAGTCGAAGGCCTTCGGTGCCTGAGACCCGGCGCCGGACCCGGCGCCGGAGGTTCAACACCTGACGCCCGGGGCACACTGCGGGGGCGGCTGGTTGACGACACGTCATCCGGCCGCCCCTGAAAATTTGTACTAATTCCCGGAACCTCCGCCTTCGTTCCTGCATCTCACTCATTGCCGGTTTGAATTACTTATCCGGTAATACGCGAGCGCGGATGGGGACGATATGCGCGGGATCAGTCGAAGGGGATTGCTCGGAGCGGGAGTTGGGGCCGCGGCTGCGATCGGAATCGCCGGATGCGGTACGGACCCGGGGTCGCCCGGGTGGGCAGATCAGGGCAAAGGCGGACAGGCCGGTCACGATGGTCGGCCAAGTGCCTCTCCCAGTAAGCAAGAGGGCCGTCCCATCGGTGACGGTTCCACCTCCGACACCGGAAAGCAGCCCCACCAGCCCGGGCGGCCGGTCCCGCTCGAACCCGGCCAGACGCCCCCGCAGTTCGTGATCTTCTCCTGGGACGGCGCCGGGGAGGTCGGCAACGGTCTCTTCCCGCGCTTCCTCGAGCTCGCCAGGGACCACGACGCGGCGATGACCTTCTTCCTCTCCGGGATCTACCTCCTCCCCGAGTCGAAGAAGTCCCTCTACCGCCCGCCGAACAACGGCATCGGCGCCTCCGACATCGGCTACCTCACCGACGACCACATCAAGGAGACGCTGAAGAACATCCGTCAGGCCTGGCTCGACGGACACGAGATAGGCACCCACTTCAACGGCCACTTCTGCGGCGGCTCCGGATCCGTCGGCAACTGGTCGTCCGCGGACTGGCGCAGTGAGATCGACCAGGCGGTGAAGTTCGTCACCGAGTGGAAGACCCACAGCGGCTGGACCGACCTCGACCCGCTGCCCTTCGACTACCGCAAGGAGCTCGTCGGCGGTCGCACCCCCTGCCTCCTCGGGCAGGACAAGCTGCTGCCCGTCGCCAAGCAGCTCGGCTGGCGCTACGACGCCAGCTCCCCCGGCGGCCGCCAGCGCTGGCCCGAGAAGCGCCAGGGCATCTGGGACCTGCCCCTGCAGGCCGTGCCCTTCCCCGGTCATTCCTTCGAGGTGCTCTCGATGGACTACAACATGCTCGCCAATCAGTCGAAGAATTCGACCAAGGGCATGCCCTCGCGTTATCCGGGCTGGCGCAAGCAGGCCACCGAGGCGTATCTCGCCGGATTCACGCGTGCGTACGAGTCCAATCGCGCCCCCTTCTTCATAGGCAACCACTTCGAACAGTGGAACGGCGGCATCTACATGGACGCCGTCGAGGAGGCCCTGAAGGGCATGGCCGCCAAGAAGGACGTGCGCCTCGTCTCCTTCAGGCAGTTCGTGGACTGGCTGGACGTCCAGGACCCGAAGGTCCTCGACAAGCTCCGCACCCTCGATGTCGGTCAATCGCCGACCGGTGGCTGGAACTCTTTCTTTAAGGCCGCTTGACAAGGGGCTTTACGGGCACCGAGGGGGGCGCCCAAGATCCGTGGAACGTCCATGCGAAACTTTTCACATGAGCCTTAGCCGCGCCCCCCGACGCACCCTGCTGGCCGTCGGAGCCCTCTCGGCCGCCCTTGTCCTGACGGCCTGCAGCTCGGACACCAACGGCAAGTCCGGCGGTGGCGGAGACACCAACTTCGTGAGCAGTACGGGCGGTATCGACACGGTCGCGAAGGGCGAGCGCGTGGCTCCCAAGAAGCTGGCGGGCGCGACGCTCGACGGCGAGCAGCTCGATGTCGCCGATCTCAAGGGCAAGGTCGTCGTCATGAACCTCTGGGGCTCGTGGTGCCCGCCGTGCCGCGCCGAGGCGAAGCATTTCGCCAAGGTCTCCAAGGAGCTCAAGGCCCAGGGCGTGGAGTTCGTCGGGATCAATACCCGCGACGCCAACAAGCAGCCCGCCCTGGCGTTCGAGGAGGATTACGGCCTCGGCTATCCGAGTCTGTACGACCCGACCGGGAAGCTGATCGTCAATGGCTTCCCCAAGGGCAGCCTGAATCCGTCCGGCATTCCGTCCACGATCGTTCTCGACAAGGACGGAAAGATCGCGGCGCGCGCTCTGATGGCCGTGGACGACAAGAAGCTCCGCTCCATGATCGACCCGCTGGTCGCGGAGAAGTGATGAACCAGACGGTATTCAGCGGGGCGCTGCTGCTCGCTCTGCCCCTCGCCCTGCTCGGGGGTCTCGTCTCCTTCTTCTCGCCCTGCGTCCTTCCGTTGGTCCCGGGCTATCTCTCGTACGTCACCGGGGTCACCGGAACCGACCTTGCCGAGGCCCGGCGCGGCCGGATGACCGCCGGTGCCGCGCTGTTCGTGCTCGGCTTCTCCGCCGTGTTCGTCTCCGGCGGGGCGCTCTTCGGATACTTCGGCTGGACCCTCCAGGCACACCGCGAGATCCTCACCACCGTCCTCGGGGTGCTGATGATCGTGATGGGGATCTTCTTCCTCGGCCTGATGCCCTGGTTCACCCAGCGGGAATTCCGCTTCCACAAGCGCCCGGTGACCGGACTGCTGGGGGCGCCCGTGCTGGGCGCGCTCTTCGGCATCGGCTGGACGCCGTGCATCGGCCCCACGCTCGCCTCGGTCAACGCGCTCGCGGCGCAGGAGGCCAGCGCGGGCCGAGGGGCGATACTGACCGTCGCGTACTGCCTCGGCCTCGGCGTGCCGTTCATCCTCGCCGCGGTCGCCTTCCGCAAGGCGCTCGGCGCGTTCGGATGGGTCAAGCGGCACTACGCCTGGGTCATGCGGATCGGTGGCGGCATGATGATCGCGACCGGTCTGCTGCTGCTCACGGGCGCGTGGGACGGCATCGTCCAGCAGATGCAGGGCTGGACCGACGGCTTCCAGGTGGGGATCTGAGTTCCATGGGCACGACCGAAACGACCAACCAGAGCGACCGGAGCGGTCCGGGCGACCCGGGCGAGCAGAACGACCAGCGGGAGCTCGGCGCCGCGGGGTCCCAGCTCTCCACCGCGCCCAGGGAAGAGACCGCCATCGGCGGGCCCACCCTCGGCGTGGTCGGCTGGATCCGCTGGTTCTGGCGGCAGCTGACCTCCATGCGGGTCGCCCTGATCCTTCTCTTCCTGCTGTCCCTCGGGTCGATCCCGGGCTCTCTCATCCCGCAGAACAGCGTGGACGAGGTGAAGGTACGCACCTTCAAGCAGGCCCACGAGACGCTGGCGCCGCTCTACGACAAGCTCCAGCTCTTCGACGTCTACGGCTCGGTGTGGTTCTCCGCGATCTACATCCTGCTGTTCGTCTCCCTCATCGGCTGCATCGTGCCCCGCAGCTGGCAGTTCGTCGGCCAGCTCCGCGGCCGGCCGCCGGGCGCGCCCAAGCGGCTGGACCGGCTGCCCGCCTACACGACCTGGCGCACGGAGGCCGAACCGGAGCAGGTCCGCGAGGCCGCGCTCGTGCTGCTGAGGGACCGCCGTTTCCGTGCCCACGCGGTCGGCGACGCCGTCGCCGCGGAGAAGGGGTATCTGCGCGAGGCGGGCAATCTGCTCTTCCACATCGCGCTGATCGTGATGCTGGTGGCGTTCGCCACCGGACAGCTCTTCAAGTCCGAGGGCGGCAAGCTGATCGTCGAGGGAAGCGGCGACGGCTTCTCCAACACGCTCACGCAGTACGACGACTTCAAGTCCGGGTCGCTGTTCAGCACGGACGAGCTGGAGCCGTTCAGCTTCAAGCTGGACACCTTCACCGGGACGTACGAGAAGAACGGCCCCCAGCGCGGCACTCCCCGCACCTTCGAGGCGGCCGTGACCTACTCCGAGAACGGCGGCGCCGACAAGAAGGCCGTCATCCGGGTCAACGAGCCGCTGAAGGTCGGCGGCTCCAAGGTCTATCTGATCGCCCACGGGTACGCGCCGGTCGTCACCGTCAGGGACGGCAAGGGCAAGGTCGTCTACAACGGAGCCGTACCTCTGCTGCCGATCGACAACAACGTCACCTCGACCGGCGCGATCAAGGTGATGGACGGCTACCGCGACGCGAAGACGGGCAGGAAGACCCAGCTCGGCTTCCAGGCCTTCTTCGTGCCGACCTTCGCGGGCGCCGGCCAGGGCAGCATGTTCTCGCAGTTCCCGGCCCTGGACTTCCCGGTCATGGCGCTCACCGGCTACAAGGGCGATCTGGGCGTCGACTCCGGCCTGCCGCAGAACGTGTACCAGCTGAACAAGAACAAGATGACCCAGTTCACCGACAAGAACGGCAACAAGCTGGCGCAGCGGCTGCTGCCCGGTGAGTCGATGACCCTGCCCGACGGTGCCGGCTCGATCACCTTCGAGAAGGACATCAGGGAATGGGCCAGCTTCCAGATCTCCCAGCAGCCCGGCAACGGGCTCGCCCTCGGGGGAGCCGTCGCCGCGATCGCCGGTCTGACCGGCTCGCTGTTCATCCAGCGGCGCAGGATCTGGGTCCGCGCCGTACGGGAAGAGGACGGCACGACCGTCGTCGAGATGGCGGGCCTCGGCCGCAGCGAGTCCGCGAAGCTTCCCGAGGAGCTGGCCGATCTGGCGGTCACGCTCACCACACAGGCGCCGACCGCGCCGGACCACGCAGCAGGACCCGCCGAAGCCGAAGGGGCTGAGAAGTGACGCTCGCCGCCGCGACCAACGAGAGCCTGGCGCAGATGAGCAACGTGCTCGTCTACTCCTCGATGGCCGTCTACACGCTGGCCTTCCTGGCCCATATCGCCGAGTGGGTCCTCGGCAGCCGCAGCAAGGTCGGCCGCACGGCCGCCGCGCTGACCGCCTCCGCCGCCCCCGCCGTGAAGGTCCAGGTCAATAAGGCGGGCGGGACCACCGTCATGGACCGGCCGCGGGTGATCACCCGGTCCGCCGCCGGCACGCGGGACGTGCCGGACGGCCCCGGGGCCGCCGGCGGAGACGTGAAGGGCGACCTGTACGGCCGTATCGCTGTCTCACTCACCGCGCTCGCGTTCCTGATCGAGGCCGCGGGCGTGGTGGCGCGCGCGGTCTCGGTGCAGCGCGCCCCCTGGGGCAACATGTACGAGTTCTCGATCACCTTCTCCACGGTGGCGACCGGCGCGTACCTCGGCTTCCTCGTCGCGAGGAAGAACGTCCGCTGGATCGGACTCCCGCTGGTCACCACCGTCCTGCTCGACCTGGGCATGGCCACCACATGGCTCTACACCGACAGCGACCAGCTGGTTCCGGCGCTGGACTCGTACTGGCTGTGGATCCATGTCTCCACCGCCATCTTCTGCGGCGCGGTCTTCTACCTCGGCGCGGTCGCCACGCTGCTGTACCTCTTCCGCGACTCCTACGAGAACAAGCTCGCGGGCGGTGGCAACCCGGGCTCCTTCGCCCGCTCCGTCCTGGAGCGCCTGCCGTCCGCGGCGAGCCTCGACAAGTTCTCCTACCGGGTCAACGCGGCCGTCTTCCCGCTGTGGACCTTCACGATCATCGCGGGCGCGATCTGGGCGGGCGACGCGTGGGGCCGCTACTGGGGCTGGGACGCCAAGGAGGTCTGGTCCTTCATCACATGGGTCGGCTACGCGGCGTATCTGCACGCCCGGGCGACGGCCGGCTGGAAGGGCCGCAAGGCCGCGTACATCGCGCTGATCGCCTTCGGCTGCTTCCTCTTCAACTATTACGGCGTGAACATCTTCGTGAACAGCAAGCACTCCTACGCCGGGGTCTGACTCCCCGGCGCGGTCCGCCTGGCTCGCGCCGGGCGCGCCCGCGCGTGACGCTGGAGGCATGGCAGATGCGATCACCCGGGGAGCGAGTGAGACCCATGGCGATACGCACGTGCTGCGGTACGTGCTGAGCCTGCCGTACCCCGTCGTACGAGTCTGGGCCGCCGTGGCCACACCGGAGGGTCTTCCGGGGTGGCTCGCGGCGGCCGATCCATTGGAGCCCCGCCTCGGCGGGGCGGTCACCCTGCGCTGGCTCAACACGGACAGCGAGGGCCACCACACGACCGTCTCCGGCCGGGTGACGGCCTGGGACCCGGAGTACGTCGCCGAGTACACCGTCGGCGCCCCGCACGGCCGGATCCGCTTCCACCTGGAGCCGGCCCGTGACGGCGGGACCGTCCTGCGCTTCACCAACGAGTTCCAGGGCACCGACGAGCTGCGGCTGGACTGCCTCGCCGGCTGGCACCACCACTTCGAGCTGCTGATCGACGCCCTGGAGGGCGGTCCCATGACGGACTGGGAGTCCTGGACCCCGGACCGCTGGCAGCAGCTGCGGGACGGCTACGCACGCGACGAGCAGCGCTGGCCGCGCTGGGAGCCGTAGGGCGAAGCTCAGCCGGCCGCGGGCGGCAGACAGTTCCCGGCGGGCGGCTTGCCCTCCGGCCAGGCGATCTGCACGAACCGCTGACTCCCGTCCCCCGCCAGCTCCACCACCGGCACCGCCTTGTTGTACGGATTCCCGTAGTTGTCCAGGCAGATCCAGCCGCTCGCACCCTCCACCCGCAGCGACCCCTTCACCTGGGGCCACTGGGCCCCGACGTCGGGCAGCGCCGGCAGCTTCCGGCCGTCCACGGTCGCCTGCCGGACGGCGTGCACGGCCATCGCCATCGCGTCGTACGCGACGATCGACTGGCCGTCGGCGAGCTCGACCTCGCCCATGGGGCCGACCGGGCCGGCCGCCGCCCGGTTCATCGTCGCCAGGAACGCGTCGTACGAGGCCGTCGAGCCGCCCGTCGCCGGGACCGGCCGGTCCTCAGCGGGCTTCCAGGCGTCCGGGTGGGCCAGCGAGGCGTACCGCACCGTCAGCTTCGCGCGCAGCGCCTCCCGCTTGAGCTTGGCGTCACCGCCGAGATAGGAGGCCTCGTCACCGGTGAGCACGGTGAAGGCACGCCGGGTGCAGCCCCGGGCGCCGAGCGCGTTGATGAACTGCCGCAGCTGGGTGTGGCGTCCGGCGAAGAACACCGTCTCGGCGTCGGTGTCGCAGATGAGATGGGTGATCTGCCGGAAGGTATTGGCGGTGGTGCCCTCCTCGGTGGGGTCCGCCGGGGAGGTGAAGAGCTGTGGCTCGTACGGAGCGCCCTTCAGCGAAGCGGCGAACGCGTTCTTGAGGGTGTCGGTGTAGTGGTCGCCGGTGCGGGTGTCCTGCACGAGGAGGGCCTTCGCGCCGTTCACCTTGCCGAAGTGGGCCAGGGCCCGTGCCTCGTCGGTGTTGGTGGGGGAGACCCGGGCCAGACCCGGATACGGGTTGCGGCCCGGACCGTTGGCGATGTCGTCCGCGGTGATGGTGGTGCCGACGACCGCGATGCGCGCGGCGGTCAGCTCGGTGACCGCGCCGCGCATCTCGGTGGAGCTGGTGGCGACCCCTGAGACCGCCCGCAGCTGGTGCGGCGCGCCGGTCATCCCCTTGAGCATGGCCACCGTCGCACGCCAGTGGGCGTTGCCCTTGCCGGTGTTGGCGAGGACGAGGCGGATGCGGGGCATCTGGTCGTTGGACTCGTGATTGGCCCGGTACTGCTGGGCGAACGCCCCCTGCACCTCGTGCAGGACCTTGTCCCGCATTCCGGTGTCGGGCGAGGTCAGCGGGAGCAGCACGGCGACCGTGGCGTAGTCGCCCGTCTTGAGGGTCGCGTTCTCCCGGCCGATCGCGCGCGCGACCTGGGTCAGCGCCGGGACACCGAAGTCATGTCCGTCGCCGTTGACGCCGACGCATTCGGTACTGCCCTGCGGGCGGGCGACACCGCTCGCGCAGGAACGGTCCTCCGGGGCGGTGACGGTGTTGATGGCATAGACGGCACCGGCGATGACCAGGGCCAGCACCAGGACGGAGGTGATGATCTTCTGGCGGGTGGTGTAGAAGACGCGGTAGCGCAAACGGTTGGGCACGCTCGTCAGGCTCCGTCCTCCCGGCCCGGCGGCAGCGAGAGCTCCTGCCAGGCGCGGATGTCCTTCGGCCAGTGGGTGGCCGCGTCCCACAGCGGACTGTTGCCTGTCCGGTGCCGTCCGGACAGCTGGCGCAGCTCGTGCGCCATCTTGTCGACGACCGTGTCGTCGGGCAGGGCGAGCGGATCGGTCAGCAGCCACACGGCGTGCAGCAGCCGCCGCAGACAGAGGTGGAGTTCGGCCGCGTCGCCGTCGAGTCCGTCGGGGAGCGCCGCCGCTTCCTGCCCCAGCGCCACCGCGCGGCGCGGATCGGGCCCGGTGGCCCGCGGCTCGCGGGGGTACGGCGCCGAGGCGATGAACCGCAGCCGCCCCAGCCAGCCCACCACGTCCGGCTCGGGGAAGGTCAGCCGCAGCCGGGCCACGGCCTCCTCGGTCCGGCCGAGGGCGAGTTCCTGGTGGAGGCGGTACGGGCCGGGTTCGGGGCCGTAGAAGCCGCTCAGCGTCTCGTACACGGCGCGCCAGGCCGTGTACGCGGGGTGGTCGGCGTCGTGGAAGCGCAGCCGGTGCAGCAGCAGGGCCCGCAGCAGCGGGTCGCCGACGAAGTGCTCGGCGCCGCCCGGCCAGTCGTCGGCGCGCAGCATGTCCCGCACGCGCAGGGCCATGTCGCCGTCCAGGGACTCGCCGCGCAGCCGGGTCCTGGCGAGGGTGCGCGCCGACTCCTCGCCGTGGGCGGCGGCGAGGACGGCGAGCGGCTCGGGGCGCAGGCCCGGGAGCAGTTCGCCGAGCAGGGTCGCGGCGACCGGCACCGGGGGGCTGTCCTCGCGCAGCTCCACCGTGAGATCGAGCAGCGCGCCAGGGGTGAGAGTGGACCGGATCGAGGCCGGGGCCTCGCCCGCCGCCCGGCCCAGCAGGGCGACCCCGAGCGGCCGTCCGCCGGTCAGCCGGTGCACCCCGCGGGCCAGGTCGGACGGGGTACGGCCGGCCGGGTCGAACCGGTCGAAGGCGGTCTGTGTCTGGGTCGGGCTCAGCGGGGTCAGCTCCACCGCGAGGATCCCGGAGGTGATGTCCGTCCCGCGCGGACTCGGCGCCCGGTGCGCGGTCTCCGGCAGCCGCAGCCGAGTGGCGTGCCGCAGTCCGGTGTGGTCGCGGACCCGGGAGGAGGCCATCACCACGACCTGGTCGCGGCGGCCGCCGGCGCGCTCGCGCAGAATCGGTTCGACGAGACGTCGGCCGAGCGGGAGATGGGCGTTGTCGAGGAGGACGAGTGGGCGGCCCCGGCGGGTGCCGCGCCGGGTCAGGCCCGTGTAGGCGCGGCAGACGTCCTCCACGAGCGCGCCGACGAGGAAGTCCTCGGCCTCGACGCGGCGGCGGCCGCCCTGTTCGAAGTCCATGGCGAGCTGCTGGAGTCCGGCCTTTCCGCGGCCGCCCGCGTTGCGGTAGGCGCCGTACCAGCTGTCGGACTTCTGCTGGAAGCGGCCGAACACTTCCTCCAGGACCGTCTCGACGGTGGCCTCGGCGAGCAGCCCGGCCATCGGGGCCGTCGTCTCCGCCGCGTTGGCCGCCATCTTGGCGAGGACCTTGGTGACCCAGTTCGCGGCCGCGCCCTTGGTCGCGTCGACCGTGGCGAGGACGGGTCCGAGCCGCTGCAGATCGCGCCGGGCCCGCTCGTCGTCCTCGTGGGACCAGCTGATGCTCGCGACGGCGACCAGCCCGAGCGACAGCCGGGGGAACTGCACGGGCTTGGCCGTGTGGATCCTGGGCGCCAGTTGGACGGCCAGTTCGGCGAGGGCGCCGGTGAGCGGATTCCAGCCGGGCCCGTGGTCGGCGGGCGGCTCGATGTGTGCGCAGTCGATCAGCGCGAGCGGGGTGCCGCCACGGTAGGCGTTGCGTATCTGCTTGAGCAGCGCGGTCTTGCCCATGCCGCGGCCGCCGGTGAAGACGGTGACGGGCGGATCGTCGCCGTGTTCGTACTCGACGCGGGTGAAGCTGTACGGGGCCAGGCCGATGAGGCGCGCGGCGAGACCGGTCCCGTCGAAGACCGCCTCGCGGCCGTGCAGCTCTCTGTCCACCGCCACCCCCCAGTGTCACGAGACAGTTCCTGTCACAGCGTCACATCAACGATAACCACAGGGAGTTGCCTCATGGTCAAGGATTGCGACGAAGGTCGCGCGATCCGTCAGTTCGCGGTGATCGCGTCGAGCTGGGCGCGCAGATAGGTGTGGGATTCGATTCCGCGCACGGTGGTGCCCGGATCGCACTCGTAGAAGTAGACCAGGGACATCAGCTCCTCCGACGGCGCGTCGGCCGGCGGGGGCAGCACCCGGTGGCGGCCGGAGCGCCAGCGTCCGCCGGTCCAATGGGCCATCAGGTCGCCGATGTTGAGGGTGAAGGCGGCCGGATCGTACGGCGCGTCCTCCCAGCCGCCCTCGTCGGTGAAGACCTGGAGCCCGCCCCTGCCCGCCTGCCGGTCCAGGACGGTGACCGTACCGAAGTCGGTGTGCGGGCCGATCCGGAACTGGCCCGGCCGCGGCTCGCCGGTCACCTCACGGCCCGGATACCAGTTGATGTTGAATCCCCAGGTGGGGTGGCCGGTGTGCCGGGTGAAGAAGTCCTCGCCCTCCCCGAGAACCGTCCCGAGGAGCTCCAGGACCCGGTCGGAGAGGACGCGCATCTGCGCGAGGTAGGTCGTCACCAGCGGCTTCAGGCCGGGTACTTCGGCCGGCCAGGTGTTGGGCAGGAACCACTCCTCGTCCACCGCCCGTTCCCCGGTCGGCTCGTCCGCCGCGAACGACAGCGACTCCTTCAGATCGGGCGGGGTCGCCGTCCCCTCCGCGTACCCGTTGGCCTCGGCGCCCGGCCCGAGCCAGCCGCGCCCGCCGACCTTCACGGCGTACGGCTCCTTGGCGGCGGCGGGCAGCCGGAAGAAGCCCCGGGCCGTCTCCCGGATCTCGTGCCGCAGCGCGGGATCCACTCCATGCCCGGTGACCAGCAGGAATCCGGCGGTCCGCAGCGCGTGGTCGATGGTCCCGGCCGCCGCCTCGGGCGCCCCGGAGAGGTCGATGGTCGGAATGCGCGTCTCAGCCATGGCCGATGTCCTCGTTCCACAGGGCCGGATGTTCCTCGATGAAGTCCCGCATCAGCGCGGTGCACTCCGGGTCGTCCAGCACCACGATCCCGACCCCGTGCTCCGCCAGCCAGTCGTGCCCGCCGTGGAAGGTCTCGGCCTCGCCGACGACGACCCGGGAGATCCCGAACTGCCGGACCAGACCGCTGCAGTACCAGCAGGGCGACAGTGTCGTCACCATCGTCGTCCCCCGGTACGAGCGCTGCCGCCCGGCGTCCCGGAACGCGGCGGTCTCCGCGTGCAGGGACGGATCCCCGTCCTGGACGCGCCGGTTGTGCCCGCGCCCGAGGACGGTGCCGTCGGGGCCGTACAGCGCCGCCCCGATCGGAATCCCGCCCTCCGCGAGCCCGGCACGGGCCTCCGCGAGCGCGGTCCCCAGCCAGCGCCGTGCCTCTTCCAGATCCATGCCACGACCCTTCCCCGGAGGGACGGCGACATCACCCACGACGCGCCGCCGTCCCCCATCGGCTGCGCCGATGGACCCATCGGCAGGACGCCCCAGTGGCCCGTGGACCGGCCCAGGCCTCCGTCCGTAGCGTCGGCGTCATGAGAAACGAGACCAGGGGAAGCATCGAACTCACCCTCGCCATGGTGCTCTCCGGCACCCTCGGCGTCTTCGTCGTCGAATCCGGGGCGTCGCCCTTCAACGTGGTGTTCTTCCGGTGCCTGTTCGGGGCGCTCGCCCTCGGCGCGTACAGCCTCGCCCGCGGCTACTTCACCGACCACGGCCTCACCCCGCGAAAGTTCGCCCTCGCCGCGCTCGGCGGTGTCTTCATCGTCTTCAACTGGGCGTTCCTCTTCGAGGCGTACGAAGCGACCTCGATCTCCTTCGCCACCGTCGTCTACCACACACAGCCGTTCTACGTGGTGCTGCTCGGCGCGGTGCTCCTGCGGGAGCGGCTCACCGCCCGTCGGCTCGGCTGGCTGGTCGTCGCCTTCGCGGGCCTGATCCTGGTCTCCGGCATCCGCCCCGGAGACACCGGCTCGCTCAAGGGCCTCGGCCTCGCGCTGCTCGCCGCCGTCTTCTACGCGATCTCCACGGTGATCACCAAGCGGGTCACCGGCGTCCGTCCCCACCTGGTCGCCCTGGTGCAGGTACTCGTCGGCATCCCGCTGCTGCTGCCCTTCGCCAACTTCGCCGAGGCGGCCACCCTCGGCTCCGGATGGGCGTGGCTGGTCGGCCTCGGCCTCATCCACACCGGCCTGATGTACGTCCTGATGTACGCCGCCTACCAGAAGCTGCCCACCGCCAAGATCGCCGTGCTCGCGTTCACCTACCCGGCCGTCGCGATGGTCGCCGACTGGGCGGTCTACGGCCACCACATCTCTCTCGTCCAGGCGCTCGGCGTCCCGCTGATCGTGCTCGCGAGCCTCAGGGTCACGCTTCCGGCGCGGACCCCTGCTCCGACACCAGTCGGCGCGCCTGCTCCACGAACAGCCGCACATGCGCCGGCAGCCGCTTCCCCCTCCGCCACGCGAGCTGGGTGACGAGCGTGAACGGCGGCTCCCAGTCCAGCTCCACCAGCGTCCCGGCCGTCAGCTCCGCCGCCACGGCGACGCGAGGCAGCAGCGCCACCCCGAGGCCGCCGGCCACCCCGCGCTTGGTCGCCTCGATCGTCCCGAACTCCATGAACGGCGGCGGCGTCCCCGTACGCTCGCGCACCTCGTCCTCGAAGAGGTCGCGGTACGGACAGCCCGGCTCGGTCCCCACCAGCTGCGCGGCCGCGAGCGCGGCGGTCGTCAGCCCGGGCCGGCCGGCCAGTGGGTGGCCGGGCGCGCTCACCAGGACCAGCGGCTCGGCCGTCAGGACCTCGGTCTCCAGGCCGGCGTGCTCGGTCACCGGCTCCATCAGGAACCCGATGTCATAGGTCCCCCGGCGCAGGGCCTGCCGGGTCTCGTCGCCCAGCGTGGGGCGGAGCGACAGACGCACCTTGGGGTAGCGGTGGTGGAACAACTCCAGGAGCGGCGGCAGCCGGTAGGAGGTGAGCGACTCCATCGTGCCGATGGTGATCGAGCCGGCCGGTTCTCCCGCGTCCGCGACGGCGGCCCGCGCCTCGTCGCTCAGCTCGATGATCTGGCGGGCGTACGGGAGGAACCGTTCACCGGCCGCGGTGAGGCGGATGCGGCTGCCCAGCCGGTCGAAGAGCTCGGCGCCCAGCGAGGTCTCCAGCGAACGGATCTGGCTGGTCACGCTGGACTGGGCGTACTTCAGCTCGGTGGCGGCCCGGGTGAAGCTGAGGACGGTGGCGACCTTCTCGAAGGTCACCAGCAGGCGGAGTTCCACGTCAGGACTTCGGGTCGTCGTCCTGCTCGCGGCGCTTGAGCTCCTCCTCGCGGCGGCGCAGGTCCGCCTCCCAGTCCTTGAGGAGCGACTCGTCCTTCTTGTTCTCCTCGCGCAACGACTTCAGGAAGTCGGGGTTGTCGTCCGGAGCCACCCACTCCTGGCGGTGGTTGCGGTGCCACTCGGAGGGGGTGCGGCCGCCGGAGGGGACGTGGCGCATCTTGCCGGCGGCCAGCCAGACGATCGGACCGACGACCCAGAAGAGCAGGATGATGAAGACCCAGGCGACCTTCGGGAGGTGCTTGGCCTCGTCCTCGGGGGTGTTGAGGCAGTCGATGAAGGCGTAGATCGTCAACGCCAGCGGCAGGATGTACATCAGTGCCCTGAGCATGTGGAACAGCCCCCTGGAAGCGTTGGCGGACCGTACTGACCGGCCCCGGTGACGGCCCAAGGTTAGCGGTCGGGCGCCGGGCCGCGCGCGGCGCCCGCAAGGCCCGTGAGGGCGCTGTCCTCCCGGGGCGCGCGCAGCGGCCCGAGTGCCTCAGGGATACTGGGCCCCATGGCTTACGACGATCTCCGCTCGCTGCTCAGAGCGCTGGAGCGCGAGGGCGACCTCAAGCGCATCAAGGCCGAAGTCGACCCCTACCTGGAGGTCGGGGAGATCGTCGACCGGGTGAACAAGGCCGGCGGTCCCGCTCTCCTCTTCGAGAACGTGCGCGGCTCCTCCATGCCGCTCGCCATGAACGTCTTCGGTACCGATCGCCGCCTGCTCAAGGCACTCGGCCTGAAGTCCTACGAGGAGATCAGCGACAAGATCGGCGGGCTGCTCAAGCCGGAGCTGCCGCAGGGTTTCATCGGTGTCCGCGAGGCCTTCGGGAAGCTCGGCTCGATGGTCCACGTGCCGCCGAAGAAGGTGAAGGACGCCCCCGTCCAGGAGGTCGTCCTCACCGGCGACGACGTCGATCTCGACCAGCTGCCCGCGCTGTTCACCTGGCCCAAGGACGGCGGGTCCTTCTTCAACCTGGGCCTCACCCACACCAAGCACCCCGAGACCGGCGTACGGAACCTCGGTCTCTACCGCCTCCAGCGCCACGACAAGCGCACCATCGGCATGCACTGGCAGATCCACAAGGACAGCCGCAACCACTACGCGGTGGCCGCCAAGCGCGGCGAGCGGCTGCCGGTCGCCATCGCCTTCGGCTGCCCGCCCGCCGTGACGTACGCGTCGACCGCGCCGCTGCCCGGTGACATCGACGAGTACCTGTTCGCCGGTTTCGTCCAGGGCAAGCGGATCGAGATGGTCGACTGCAAGACCGTCCCGCTCCAGGTCCCCGCGCAGGCCGAGGTCGTCATCGAGGGCTGGCTGGAGCCGGGCGAGACGCTCCCCGAGGGCCCCTTCGGCGACCACACGGGCTTCTACACCCCGCAGGAGCCGTTCCCCGCGCTGACGATCGACTGCGTGACGATGCGCAAGCGCCCGCTGCTCCAGTCGATCGTGGTGGGACGGCCGCCGACGGAGGACGGCCCGCTGGGGCGCGCGACCGAGCGGTTCTTCCTGCCCCTGCTCAAGATCATCATCCCGGACATCGTGGACTACCACCTGCCCGAGTCGGGCGGCTTCCACAACTGCGCCATCGTCTCGATCGACAAGAAGTACCCGAAGCACGCGCAGAAGGTCATGCACGCCATCTGGGGCGCGCACATGATGTCGCTGACCAAGCTGATCATCGTGGTCGACGCCGACTGTGACGTGCACGATCTGCACGAGGTGTCCTGGCGGGCCCTCGGGAACACCGACTACGCGCGCGACCTGACCGTCGTCGAGGGTCCGGTGGACCACCTCGACCACGCCTCGTACCAGCAGTTCTGGGGAGGCAAGGCGGGCATCGACGCCACGAAGAAGCTCCCCGAGGAGGGGTACACGCGCGACGGCGGCTGGCCGGACATGGTCGAGTCGGACCCCGAGACGGCGGCGAAGGTCGACCGCCGGTGGAAGGAGTACGGGCTGTGACCACGGCCGCCGTGCCCGGCGCGCAGCCGGGCCGTACCAAAGCCTTCCTACGGCTGGTGATGATCGAGCACTCGGTCTTCGCGCTGCCCTTCGCCTACATCGCCGCGCTCAGCGCGATGTTCCAGCTGGACGGGAACGTCCACTGGATCAAGCTGCTGCTCGTCACCGTCGCCATGGTCGGCCTGCGCACCTTCGCGATGGCCTGCAACCGGATCATCGACCGCGAGATCGACGCCCGTAACCCGCGCACCGCCAACCGCGAGCTGGTGACCGGCGCGATGTCGGTGAAGTCCGCGTGGACGGGCGCGGGTGTCGCCGTCGTGATCTTCCTCGGCGCCGCCGCGCTGCTCAACCCGCTCTGCCTGGCCCTCGCGCCGCTCGCGGTCGTTCCGATGGTGGTCTATCCGTACGGGAAGCGGTTCACCAATTTCCCGCACGCGATCCTGGGCCTCGCCCAGGCCATCGGCCCGATCGGCGCCTGGCTGGCGATCACCGGCAGCTGGTCCTGGGACGCGGTGATCCTCGGTCTCGCCGTCGGCATCTGGATCGGCGGCTTCGACCTGATCTTCGCCTGCCAGGACGTGGAGGCCGACCGCGCCCACGGCGTGATGTCGGTTCCGGCGCGCTTCGGCATCCCGGCGGCGCTGTACGGCGCCCGGGCGTCGGCGGTCCTGACCACGGCCCTGCTGACCTGGTACGCCGTGGCGACGGACGCGGGTGTCTTCTTCTGGACGGGCCTGGCGATCGTGGCGGCGGCCTTCGTCTACGAACACAACGTCGTCAAGCCCCACGACCTGTCCCGCCTGAACCGCGCCTTCTTCACGACGAACGGCTTCATCGGCATCTCCCTCTTCATCTGCGCCCTCCTGGACCTCCTGGTGCGCGGCCTGACGGTGTGACCCGGTCGTGGGCGCCTTCTTCGATCTCCGGGTGCGAGTCCGGCCGTTCGCGTAGCTTGCGGCCTGCCATCGAGTGCAGAAGCAGGGAGGCCGACGTACCACCGGACCCGAGCGCCACCTGACTCATTCGTGGGTGCGCGCCGCCGGATAGGCTCATCGGCGTGGAGCCGGTAGAGCAACAGCGTCGTCCCTGGGTCGTCGGGGTGTCCGGGGCGTCAGGAACCCCGTACGCCGCCGCCGTGCTGCGGGGGCTGCTCGACGCGGGGGAGAGCGTGGATCTCGTCGTGAGCCGGGCCTCGCGGCTCACCCTGCTCGACGAGACCGGCATCGCTTTTCGCGACGCGCACTGGCGGGACGACCTTCGGGCCTGGCTGGCCCGTGGAGCCGACGGGAAGCCGGACACCTTCCGGCCGGACGTCGATGGGGTGCGGTACTGGGCGGCGGGGGATCTGGCCGCCGGACCGTCCTCGGGGTCGTACCCCGTGAAGGGGATGCTCATCGTGCCGGCGTCGACGGCGTGCGTGGCCGGCGTGGCGCTCGGGCTGTCGAAGGATCTGCTCCAGCGGGCGGCGAGCGTGACGCTCAAGGAGCGGCGGCCCCTGGTGGTCGCGGTGCGGGAGACCCCGCTGAACGGCCAGACGCTCAAGCAGCTGGTGGCGCTGGACGAGGCGGGCGCGGTGGTCCTGCCCGCCTCCCCCGCCTTCTACGCGGGGGCGAGGCACATCCAGGATCTGGTGGACTTCGTCGCCGGACGGGTGCTGGACGCGGCCGGGGTGCCGCACGGCCTGTACCGCCGCTGGGAGGGAGAGCTGGGCTCTCTGGGCGATCATTCCTGAGATCGCCCTTGATCAGGTAAAAGATTCACAGGGTGTTAGCCCTGCATGCCTTAGTTTCTACACTTAGACTCGCGGTATCGCTGGACAATGGAAGGCTTCAGGCATATGGACGCCGTGGACAGGCAGCTCATCCAGGCTCTGCGGGAGAACGGCAGGGCCTCGTACGCCGAGCTCGGCCGACTCGTCGGGCTCTCCGGGCCCTCCGTCACCGACCGCATCAACCGGCTGGAGGCCGCCGGGGTCATCACCGGCTACCGCGCCACCGTCGACGCGGCCTCGCTCGGCCTCGGTGTCACCGCGCTGATCGGCATCTCGCTCTCCGACGCCGCCGACCACGAGGACGTGGCACGCCGGCTCAAGGACCTCGCCGAGATCGAGGACTGCTGGTTCATCGCGGGTGACGACTCCTTCATGCTCAAGGTGCGGGCCAGCGACGTCGACGGCCTGGAGAAGACGATCCGCCGGCTGAGCGGCACGAAGGGCGTCTCCCGTACGCGCACGACGATCGTGCTCTCCACCAAGTGGGAGAACAGGGTCGGTGAGCTGCCCGAGGAGGGCTAGCCCGCCGGGCACACGGGCGCCCCTCGCGCCCGAAAAGTGGGGGAGTACGGTTGGTCAGGGTTGCAGGACATATAGAGGAGGCGACCGGTACATGGACGCTGGGCTCAAGCGCGAGCTGGAGGAGAAGGTCCGCTCCGGCGAGCGGCTGACGCGTGAGGACGGCATCGCCCTCTACGAGTCGGACGACCTGGCCTGGCTCGGTGGCCTCGCCCACGAGGTGCGCACGCGGAAGAACGGCGACGTCGTCCACTTCAACGTCAACCGCCACCTCAACATGACCAATGTGTGCACCGCGTCGTGCGCGTACTGCTCGTTCCAGCGCAAGCCGGGCGAGAAGGACGCGTACACGATGCGCATCGAGGAGGCCGTCCGCCTCGCCAAGGCGATGGAGGGCGAGAACCTCACCGAGCTGCACATCGTCAACGGCCTGCACCCGAACCTTCCGTGGCGCTACTACCCGCGCTCGCTCTCCGAGCTGAAGAAGGCGCTGCCGAACGTCTCGCTGAAGGCCTTCACGGCGACGGAGATCCACCACTTCGAGACGATCTCCGGCATGTCCGCCTCGGACATCCTCGACGAGCTCATCGAAGCCGGTCTGGAGTCGCTCACCGGCGGCGGCGCCGAGATCTTCGACTGGGAGGTCCGGCAGCACATCGTCGACCACCGCACCCACTGGGAAGACTGGTCGCGCATCCACCGGCTGGCGCACGAGAAGGGCCTCAAGACCCCTTCCACGATGCTGTACGGGCACATCGAGGAGCCCCGCCACCGCGTCGACCACGTGCTGCGGCTGCGTGAACTGCAGGACGAGACCGGCGGGTTCCAGGTCTTCATCCCGCTGCGCTACCAGCACGACTTCGTGGACATGAAGGACGGCAAGGTCCGCAACCGGCTCCAGGCGCGCACCACGATGGCGACCGGCGCCGAGGCGCTGAAGACCTTCGCCGTCTCCCGGCTGCTCTTCGACAACGTCCCGCACGTCAAGGTCTTCTGGGTGATGCACGGCGTGCAGACCGCCCAGCTCGCGCTCCAGCACGGCGCCGACGACATGGACGGCTCGGTCGTCGAGTACAAGATCACGCATGACGCGGACAACTACGGCACGCCCAACAAGCTGACGCGTGACGACCTCCTGGACCTGATCCGCGAGGCCGGCTTCCGTCCCGTCGAGCGCAACACCCGCTACGAGATCATCCGCGAGTACCCGGGTCCGGACGCGGGGCTGCGCGAGTCGCCCCAGCCCATGCGGATCTGAGGCAGGGCGCGACCATGCCGCTGACCTTCCGCCTCGACCCGTCGGCCGACCGAGCTCTGGCCGACGGGGTCGTCGACCTGTGGACGGACGTCTCCAACGCCGGCGGCGCGGTGGGGTTCGTGCCGCCCGTCACCGCCGAGGACGTCCGGCCCGAATGGGTCAAGCACCTCTCCGCCATGGCGGACGGCCGCACCCGGCTGCTGGTCGGGTACGACGAGGAGGGCGCCGTGGCCGCCACGGCGTTCTTCACGCACAACACCCACCGTCTGATGAAGCACTGGGTCTGGCTCTACACGGTCATGGTCCACCCGCGTCACCAGGGCAAGGGCTACGGCCGCGATCTGATGGCCGCGGCCGAGGCGGCGGCCCGCGGCTTCGACGGCATCGACGCGATCCGGCTGACCTGCCGGGGCGGCACCGGTGCCGACGTCTTCTACGCCGCCTGCGGCTACAAGGAGGTCGGCCGGGTGCCCGGCGCCATCCGGGTCGCCGACGGCGACGACCGCGACGACATCACCATGCTGCTGCCGCTGTACTGATGTCCGGGGCGGAGCCCCCTGAATTGATCCATTTGTCCCGTGCTTCACTGGACGGGCAACCCAGTGAAGAGAAAGGGGCCGTCGTGTCCGAGAACGGGACGAGCGCCGCAACGCTCCGGTACACCCTCCTGCGCATCGGCGTCTTCGCCGGCTGCTTCTTCGCGCTGTGGGGTCTGGTCTACCTCGGTGTGGTGCCGCGGGGCCTCGGCGACTCCAACCTGCTGTGGGTCCTGGTCCTCTCCGTCGTGATCTCCGCCCCGCTCAGCTTCGTCCTGCTGCGCAAGCAGCGGGACGCCATGTCGGCGCAGATCGCCGCCAGGGTCGACCACGCGAAGACGCGCCTGGAGACCAGCAAGTCCCGGGAGGACGCGGCGTAAGGTTCCTCACACCGCTCGCCCGCCCGCACCCAACCCCGGTCACCGCGCCGGGGTTTCGGCGTTCCATGGCCGGTGTTCCATGCCCCTTGCCCAAAGAAGTGCTTTGAGCATCTCAAAGTTCAAGTGTTAACGTGTCGACATGAAGACAGCAGTGCGCCGCCCCGAAGCCGTGAGCATCCCGCTCGTGGCGCGCCTGCACGTCGATCTGTGCCGCTGTATGTCCGCGGTCTGTTGCCGCGCTGTCTGACCCGGCATCATGCAGCGGCGTCGCCCTTGAGCGCGCGGGCGCCGCATCTCGTCCCCCTTTTTCCGATACGCACCCATGGAGTGTGTTCGTGTCCGCGAACTCCGCGTCCGCCACCACCGGGCAGCCGTCCGGCTCCGGTTTCCGCATATCGAAGATCCCGTTCTGGGTTCAGATCGTCGCCGGTCTCGTGCTCGGTGTGCTGCTCGGATGGGTCACCCGCAGCCAGGATGTCGCCTGGCTCAAGGACACCCTCGAGCAGATCGGCTCGATCTTCGTCCAGCTCCTGAAGCTGGCCGTCGCGCCGCTCGTCTTCTTCGCGATCCTGGTGTCCATCACCAATCTGCGGAAGGTCAACAACGCCGCCCGGCTGGCCACCAGGACCCTCCTCTGGTTCATGATCACGTCGCTGATCGCGGTCGCCATCGGCATCGTCATCGGACTGCTCACCGACCCGGGTGCCGGAACCGGCCTCACGCCCAAGGACGGCAAGCTGCCCAAGCACGAGGGCACCTGGATCGACTTCCTCACCGGCATCATCCCGACGGACGTCATCACGCCCTTCACCGAGCTGAACGTCCTGCAGATCGTCTTCATGGCCGCCGTCGCCGGTATCGCCGCGCTGAAGCTCGGTGAGAAGGCCAAGCCCATCCTCACCCTCAGCGAGTCCGTCCTGGAGCTGCTCCAGAAGGCCCTGTGGTGGGTCATCCGGCTCGCGCCGCTCGGCACCGTCGGCCTCATCGGCTACGCCATCGCCGACTACGGCTGGGACCTCATCGGCAAGTACGCGACCTTCACCGCCGACGTCTACATCGGCTGCGCGCTCGTCCTGTTCGGCGTCTACCCGCTGCTGCTGGCCACGGTCGCCAAGGTCAACCCGATCCAGTTCTTCAAGGGCGCCTGGCCCGCCATCCAGCTGGCCTTCGTCTCCCGCTCCTCCGTCGGCACCATGCCGGTCACCGTCAAGGTCACCGAGCGCCTCGGCGTCCCGAAGGAGTACACGAGCTTCGCGGTGCCGTTCGGCGCCACGACCAAGATGGACGGCTGCGCCGCGATCTACCCGGCTCTCGCCGCGATCTTCATCGCCCAGATCTTCGACGTACAGCTCGGCATCGGCGACTACCTGCTGATCGCCTTCGTCTCGGTCGTCGGCTCGGCGGCCACCGCCGGTCTGACCGGCGCGACCGTCATGCTGACCCTGACCCTCTCCACGCTGGGCCTCCCGCTGGAGGGCGTGGGTCTGCTGATGGCGATCGACCCGATCCTCGACATGATGCGCACGGCCACGAACGTCGCGGGCCAGGCGCTGGTTCCGGTCGTTGTCGCCTCGCGCGAGAAGATCCTCGACCTCGACGCGTACAACGCCGCTTCCTCGTCGCCCGTTGACGAGTACGACGCCCGGGACACCGAGAGCGCCGTGAAGGTTCCGGCCACCGCCTGAACGACGTGAGTGGATGTGCCCCCTGCCCCGCCGGGCAGGGGGCACAGTCGTGCGGGGGGCGCCGTAGGCTGGCGCCGGCCGCAGAGCAGGACTGCGGGGGGTGGAGGGAAGTCCAGGTGAGTGCGACGAAGGCCAAGCGGATGCCGCGCGAGGTGCGCGAGCGGCAGATGGTGGACGCCGCCGTGCAGACGTTCGGGCAGCGGGGGTACCGGGCCGCGTCGATGGACGAGATCGCCGAACTGGCCGGAGTCTCCAAGCCGCTGGTCTATCTCTACCTGAACTCCAAGGAGGACCTCTTCACCGCGTGCATCCGCCGGGAGGCCGCCGCGCTCCTCGACGCGGTGCGAGGGGCCGTCGAGCCCGGCCTCCCCGCCGACCGGCAGCTGTGGGCGGGGCTCGCGGCCTTCTTCCGGCACACGGCGGAGAACCCGGACGGATGGGCGGTACTGCACCGTCAGGCACGCACCCACGGCGAGCCGTTCACCACCGAGGTCATGGTGATGCGCGACGAGGTCGTGGCGTTCGTGACCGTACTGATCGGGGCGGCGGCCGAGGAGACCCACCACCGCACCGACCGCGCGCCCGAGCTGGCCGACCGCGATGTGGCAGGCCTCGCCCAGGCGCTGGTGGGGGCCGCCGAGTCGCTGGCCGGGTGGGCGAACGAGACCCCGGGCATGACTGCCAAGGAGGCGGCCGCGACCCTGATGAACTTCGCCTGGGCGGGCCTGGGCAACCTCATGGACGGGAAGCGCTGGTCCCCGCGCTGACCGTGCCCTGACGTTCGTGCCGCGCGCCGCGACTTTGCGGCGGGGGCGGTCGGCCGACGGGTGCTCGGTGAACGGACCCTCTGTGATCCTCAGTTGGCAGGTTCAGGCCTCATGGGATTAAGTGTCCACGCCAACTTGATCTATGAGTACGAGGTGTTGAGGGTGTTCAAGGCAGTACGGGGGATGGCGGCGGGCTCGGCGCTCGTGGCGGCACTCGCGACGCTCACGGCGTGCGGGGCCGGAGATCCGATCGTCCTGGCCCCGGACCAGGTGCGCACGGCTCTTGTCAGCAAGGCCGGCACCCCCAAGGGGTGGGAGGGCAGCGACGTCGAGGTCGAGGTGGGCGAGGAGGCCCTGGAGGCCTGCGAGAGCCACACGGAGTCGAACTGCGGAGGGCTGTCGTCCGTCGGCGGCACGGACATCGATCCCGCAGACGGCGAGGGCGAGGTGGAGTTCATGATCTACTCCTTCAACACCCCGGAGGACGCGTCGGCCGCCATGAAGAGCCTGGTGGTCGAGGAGCGCCGTAAGGCGGGCACCTCCCCGAAGTCCGTGGAGGTCGACGCGGGCGCCGACGAGACCGACGCGTTCAAGGGCACGGACGACACCGAGGTGATCATGCGCATGGGCGCGTCGGTCGTCCGTGTGCGGGGCCGTGACCTCAAGGAGGAGCCCGACTACCAGTCGCTCGCCAAGCTCCAGATCGACCGGATCAAGACGACGGCGGAGGGGCAGAACCCGGACGCGTAAGGGGGCGTCGGGGGCGTTACGTGGCCGCACCATCCACCCGGCTCGGCTGCCCTGGGGCTGGGGCACACGGGTGGTGGTGCCGGGGTTGATGTGAGTGACTCGGCGTGTTGCAGGACGAAAGCCGCATATCGCGCCTAGCGTCCACTTTCGCACGAATCGCTCGACAACGGATCACGTCGACTCTGACGGAAGTGGAGATGTAGTGCACAAGCTTCGTAAGGCTGCTCTCGTGGCTGCCATGGTCGGAAGTGTCACCATGTTCGGGGCCTCCGTTGCCTCCGCCACGAACGCCCACAACACCGGGGGCGGCGGCGGCAACGGCATCGAGTGCGACCAGCGGGTGGCTCTCAACAACTCCTCGGGCCTCATCAACCTGTCGCACATCAACATCACGCTCCTCGGCACCGGTCCGGCGCAGGCCACGGCGGTGTCGCAGGTCTGCGGCGACGGCACTGCCGCCAGTGGGGCCAGTGCCGACTCGTCGGCTGAAGTCGGCTTCCTGAACGGGCTTCTCGGCGGCGGCCTGCTCTAGGTGCTGAGGCCGGCTCACTGGGCAGCTCCGGACGTGAGTCCGGGGCTGCCCTTCCGTGTTGTCCGGCCGAAACGGTCCCGTTCAGCCCGAGTGGCTGGGCAGGGCTTTCGTGAAGGCGGCCCAGGTGGAGGGCGTGAGGGTGAGCACGGGGCCGTCGACGTTCTTGGAGTCCCGGACGTGGACGGCGGCGGGGTGGGCGGCGACCTCGACGCACTCGCCGCCTTCGGAGCTGCTGTAGCTGGACTTGCGCCAGTTGTATGCGACTTCGATGCAGTTGCCGCCCTCGCCGCTGCTGTAGCTGCTCTTGAACCAGGCCAGTTCCATGGTGTTCATCGCTCTCCCAGCAATTTCTCGATCCAGGCCAGGGACTCCTGAGGGGTGAGTGCCTGCGCCCGGATGATCCCATAGCGCTCGGCGTAGGTACGCGCCTCTTCCGGGTCGGTGATGAGTCGAGCATGCCCGTAGAGCTCGGTGTACGCGACCTCTCGTCGCCCGCGCGGAGTCAGCAGCGTGAAGGTGCCATCCAGATAGGGGTGTTCCGGCCGGTCCTGGGGCAGTACCTGAAGGTCGATCGTCCTCCGCATGGCGATTTCCAGGATGCGTAGCAGTTGCTCCCGATGAACGTCAGTGCCACCGAAGGGCCGGAGCAGCACTGCCGCCTCTAAGACGAAGCTGATGGTCGGTGCCGGCCACTTGTCGAGGATGACCTGACGGGCGAGGCGGTCGGCCACCCGCTTCTCGACTGTTTCCTCGTCGAGCATGGGACGGCGGTGCTGAAAGAGCGCTCGCGCGTACGCCTCGGTTTGGAGGATGCCCGGGACCGCCTGAACCGCGTAATAGTGCAGCGCCACCGCCTCCCCCTCCGCCTTCGCGAAGTCCCGGAACCAGTCCGGGTGCCGCGTCCGCGCCCTCGCCAGCGCCTCCCGTACGTCGTCCACCGCCGCCGCCAGTACGCCCCTGCCCCCCAGCGCCTTGTCCGCCCGCAGCAGGAAGTCCGGTTGGGGCGTCCGTACCCCGCGCTCCACCGAGGAGATCAGGTCCTCGCTGCAGTGCGTGGCTGTCGCCAGTTCCGCCTGGCTCAGGCGCGCGTTCCCCCGCAGGGCCTTGATCTGCTTTCCGAGCGCACTGAACAGGTGCGCCGTTCCATCGACTTCGGACGGCCTTTCCGGCCGCTCCTCCTCGTTCCCCGACATCCGTACCGCCCTCTTGGCGTGGTCGTACCGCTACGCAGCGTCGTGGCGTCGCTCCTGGTCAGCGTACGACCAACCCGCCACGCTCGGTCACATGAAGACGGAAATCCCCACTCCGACGGGGGAGTTCGCCCTGCGGCTCTCCGCCACCCGCCGAGGCGCCCGGCTCGCCCGCCTCCTGGCCGTGGAGCAGCTCCGCACCTGGCAGGTCCCGGGTCCCGACGACATCGAGCGTGTCGCCCTGGTCGTCGCCGAGCTCGCCAGTAACGCCGTCACGCACGGTCGCGTGCCCGGCCGGGACTTCGAGGTGCGGCTCGCGCTCGGGGACGATCACGTACGCGTCGAGCTTTCCGACGCGCGGGGTGAGCGCGGGCCGGAAGCGCGGGTTCCCGACGAGGGCGGGTACGGGCTCCTGCTGGTCGCCGCCCTCGCCACCGCCTGGGGGGTCAGGGCGCGGACCGTCGGGAAGACCGTCTGGGCCACCGTCCCGCTCGGTGCTAGCGGCGTTCCAGGATTCCTCTGACGAAGGCCGCCTGGCCCGCGTGCTGGTTGTCCTCCGCGATCACGCTGACCAGTCGGACGCCCAGGGTGACCGGCGGGTCCCACGCGTCGTCCACGACCCGGCTCAGGGCCTTGTCCGTGAGCCCGGCGACGTACTCGAGGGTCTGCTCGTGGACCGCGTCGTAGTAGCCGAGCAGGAGCTCCTCGGTGGCCCGGACCTCGCCGACCTGCTTGCTGCTGTGGCCGTAACCGGTCGCCTTCTTCGCGAACGGCAGGTCGAAGCGGGCCGCCCAGTCCTGGGCCAGCCAGACCTGGTCGAGGTCCGCGACGCCGGCCACATGGTCGTCCTGAATGCGGGTCAGGTGCCAGACGAGCCAGGCGATGGAGTTCGCCTCGTCGTCGATCCGGGCGGCGAGGTCCTCCGGGGACAGCCCCTCGACCGCGCCGTGGACGGCTTCCTGGATGCGTCCGAACGCGTCTGTCAGCAGGTCTGCGGTCTTCATCGCCATTCCTCCGGTGTCGTGAGAGGTGTACCACCGGGCATGCTACGAAGAGTGAGGGGGCCGCTACCGGTCCCGCGCCGCGCGCCACGCGTCGACCATCGCGTCCACGTCGAACGGCTGGAGATTGAGCGGTGGACCCGGCGGCGGGCGGTGGATCGCGGCGGTGATCTTCTCGTTGACCCCGGTGAGGACGCGCCGTACGGCCGCCTCGGTCGTGGCCTTCGCGACCGCCTCTCGGGCGTCCTCGGCCTCCTTGCGCAGCGCGAGCGCGGGCGGCAGGACCGAGACTCCTTCGCGGTGCAACTTGCCCTTGATCCACCAGAGTTCGTCGTACGGAGCGGTGTCGTCGGAGAGCGGCTTTCCGAAGCCGGCCAGGCGCTGGAACTCACCGCGCGCCTCGGCTTCGCGGATCTGCTTGTCCACGAATGACTCGAAGCTGACGCCGGGGGGTTTGCGTTCGGTCATGCGTTCAAGCCTACGGCGCCCGTGTCGCACCGCGCAGGTGTCGGCCCCAAGCTGGAAGGGGGCCGGCGGGGGATGAGGAGGAAGCATGACGGCGACGAAACGGAACGACACGCCCGTCGAGATCGAGGGTGGCGGTGTGGAGCTGCGCATGAAGGAGCTCGGTGGAGACTTCACCGTCGCGTTCGTGCAGTTCCCCAAGGGCACGGACATGGGACCGGCCGTGCAGGGGTTGCCGGACGACCGCTGCCAGTGCCCGCACTGGGGCTATCTCTTCAAGGGGCGGCTGAAGATGAAGACCGCCACGGGCGATGAGGTGTACGAGGAGGGGCAGGCCTTCTACTGGCCCCCCGGGCATGTTCCGGAGGCCCTGGAGGACTGCGAGTACGTCGACTTCTCGCCGACGGGCGACATGCGGGCCGTGATCGATCACGTCAAGGCCGCGATGGGCTGAAGGCCGGAGCGGCCCGCGCGGCCGGGGACCGGCCGCGCGGGCAAGCAGGGGCCGGGCTAGCAGGTGCCGTCCGTCGGCCGGTCCGCGAAGCGGTCGGCCAGCCAGTTCTGCGCCGCCGTGGCCTCCGTGATGACCCCCGAGACGTGCTCGCCGAGCAGGATGGTCCGCCACTTCACGTTCGCGCCCCGGGCGCACCAGTCCTTGCGGAGCTGGTCGCCCAGCGCGTACGGGATCAGCTCGTCACCGAGTGCGTGGTACAGGTACACCGGGCGGTCCGGCGCGTGTGTCCCGAGGTCCGACTCGTGCAGCCGCTTCTGCCACTCGGGGGTGGCGAGCGGGTTGCTGACCGTCAGGTCGGAGATCTTCTTGAACGAGCCGACGGTCGTGTCGATGGCGACGCAGTTGTTCCGGAAGAAGCCCACGAGGGCCTTGCCGGCGGCGTTCAGATAGGAGTCGAGCTTCAGCTCGGGGAAGGCCGCGTCCTGTCCGGCGGCAGCCATGAAGAGCAGGCCCGAGCCGTAGGAGCCGTCGTGCACCGGGGCCAGCTTGTCGAGCTGGGCGGGGACGCCGCCGGTGGCCGTGCCCTTCACGTTGAGCTCGGGGGCGTACGAGTCGTGCAGCTCGGCGGCCCAACTGGAGGCCTGGCCGCCCTGGGAGTAGCCCATGATCCCGACGGGGGAGGACGCGGACAGTCCGGCCTGGGGGAGGCGGATCGCGGCGCGGGCGGCGTCGAGGACGGAGTGCCCGGCCGCGCGGCCGGCGGTGTAGGTGTGCTCGCCGGGGGTGCCGAGGCCTTCGTAGTCGGTGACGACGACGGCCCAGCCGCGCCAGGTGAGCTGCTGGATGAGATTGGCCTCCATGGTGGTCCCGGTCGGGAAGCCGTTGCTGGGTGCGCAGGAGTCGCCGAGGCCGACCGTGCCGACGGCGTAGGTGATGAGCGGGCGGGGTCCCGTGCGGCCGTCCTGGGGGACGATCACCGTGCCGGAGACGACGTTGGGGGCGCCGGACGCGGTGGTCGAGCGGTAGTGGATCTTCCATGCCTTCGTGAGGGTCGGCTGGCCGGGGAGCGGGTGGAAGGAGGAGTCCTGGACGCCGACGAGGTCGCCGGGGCGGGGGGTGTCGGTGGTGGCCTCCTGCGCTGCGGCGGGGGTGGCTGCCGAGAGGGCGAGCGCGGCCAGGAAGGCCAGCACTCTGGTGCGTGCACGCATTGCGGCTCCCAATGCTGTGGTGGGGGTGGGCAGTTGGGGAGACCGTAGTGACTGACCAGTAGGTACGGAGCTGACCGGGAAGCTCAGCTTCACTGACCGCGCTTCACTGCCCCTGCTTCACCGGCCCCGGTACGCGCCGGGTGTCGTCCCCGTCCAGCGCCGGAACGCCCGGTGGAACGACGTGTCCTCCGAGAACCCGAGCCGCGCGGCGATCGCCGCGATCGGCTCGTGTCCCTCGGCGAGCCCCGCGATGGCGGCGTCGCGCCGGACCGCGTCCTTCAGCCGCTGGTAGGAGGTCCCCTCCTCCTGGAGCCGGCGGCGCAGGGTCGCCGGGCTGACCGCCAGCCGCGCCGCCAGCTCGCCGAGCGAGGGCAGCCGGGGCGAGGACTGGAGCGCCCGGGCGAGGGCGCGGTGGACCTGTTCGCCGACGGTCGTGCCGTACGCGCGCCGGCTCAGCAGCTCGAAGGGGGAGCGGCGCAGCATCAGAATCAGGTCGTCCTCGTCGCGCACGAGCGGCGCGGCCAGCCAGTGCGCGTGGAAGGCGACCCCGGTGACCGGGGCGCCGAAGCGCACCGGACAGCCGAACAGCTCCTCGTACGCGTCCTTGTGGGGCGGCGGGGGATAACCGAACCCGGCGCGCAGCAGCGGGATGCGGCGGCCGATGAGCCAGCTGCACAGGCGGTGCCAGATGATGACCAGGCACTCGGTCAGGAAGCGGTCCTCGTCGCCTTCGAGGTTGTTGTGGACGGTGAACACGGCCTCGGTGGCGCCCGGTTCGAGCCTCAGGTCGGGCCCACCGGGGAAGAGCCCGTAGAAGGTGGTGCCGCGCTCGATGGCACCGCCCAGGTCGCGGCAGCCCAGCGAGGCGTAACACATCATGGCGAACGTGCCCGGGCGGCTGCGGGCGGAACCGAGGCCCAGGAACTCGTCGTCGGTCGCCCGGTACAGCGCCCGGAAGAGCAGCGCGAACTGGTCCGGTGTGACGCGCGCCCGGTCGTCCCCGAGCAGCAGCGGCGGGATCCCGGCGGCCTGCAGGAGGGGCGCGGTGTCGAGGCCGCGCCGGCGGGCGCCGCGCAGCAGGGCCCGCACATGGTGCACGGTGATCGTCCGCTTGGCCATGGTCAACGACGGTAGCGGGGTTGAGCGGCCGGGTCAGCGGGGGTGACGTTTTCCGTCATCCCGCCGGGACCGGGTGCGTCCCTACCGTCGGGTGCATGACCGGACAAGGACTGCACGGGCGACCGGAGACGCTTGCGGTGTTCACCGAGTGGGCGGGGGAGCGGTACGGGGACCTGCCCGCGCTGCGGTCCGCGGGGACCAGCGTCTCCTACGCGGAGCTGCGGGCCGCCGTACGCGACATCGGAAGGGGCCTGATGGGTCTCGGGGCCGGCCCCGGGGACCGGGTGGCGATCCTCGCGGAGACCAGGCTGGAGTGGACGTACGCCCACTTCGCGGCGCTGGCGGCGGGGGCGGTGGTCGTGCCCGTCTATCCGACGGCGGGCGACGAGGAGGTCGCCTGGGTGCTCGCCGACTCCGGCGCCTCGGTGCTGATCGCGGAGAACCGGGCCCGGGCGGAACGGGTGGAGCGGCTGCGCGGAAGGCTCCCGGCGCTGCGGCACGTGGTGCTCATGGACGGGGACATGCGGGCGCTGCCGCGGAAGGTGACGCTGGAGGCGCTCCTCGCCCGGGCCGGGTCCGTCCGGCCCGCCGACGACTCCGCCCTCGTCTACACCTCCGGTACCACCGGCCCGCCCAAGGGCTGTCGGCTGACCCACGGCAACATCGGGGCGGTGCAGGACGCCACCCTCCCCCTCATCGAGGGCGGACCCGGCGACCGTACCTATCTCTACCTCCCGCTCGCTCACCTGCTCGCCCAACTCGTCGAGTACACGACCCTCCTCCAGGGCGGCGAGCTCAGTTACTTCGGCGGGCGCGTCGAGGACGTCGTGGGAGAGCTCGCCGAGGCGCGGCCCACCCACCTGCCGTCCGTGCCCCGGCTCTTCGAGAAGGTGCACAGCGCGGTGCTGTCGCTGGCGGAGGCGCGGGAGGGGGGCCGGGAGAGCGTCGAGGAGGCCGTGAGGATCGGTGTCCTCGCCGCCGAGGGCAGGCTGCCGGACGAGCTGCGAGACGCGTACGAGGAGGCCGACCAGCAGCTCTACAGCCTGGTCAGGGCGGCGTTCGGCGGCCGGCTGCGGTGGGCCCTCACCGGCGCCGCGCCCATCGCACCCGCGACCCTGGACTTCCTGCGGGCCTGCGGCATCGGGGTCTTCGAGGGGTACGGCATGACCGAGTCCGGCGGGGTGATCTCGCTCAACCACCCGGGCGCCGTGCGCTACGGCACCGTGGGCCGGCCGGTCACCGGATGCGAGGTGCGCATCGCCGAGGACGGCGAGGTGCTGGCGCGCGGGCCGATGGTCTTCCCCGGCTACCACGACGACCGGGCCGCCACCGCCGAGGCGATCGACGCCCACGGGTGGCTGCGGACCGGGGACCTCGGCGCGCTGGACGCGGACGGCTACCTCACCATCACCGGCCGCAAGAAGGACCTGATCATCACGTCCTCCGGCAAGAACCTCACGCCCTCGCACGTGGAGCTCGCCATCGAGCGGTCCCGGGTCGTCTCCCACGCGGTGATGGTCGGCGACCGCCGGCCCTATCCCGTGGCGTTGATCACCCTGGACGCGGACGAGATCCGGGACAAGGACCCGGCGACCGTCCGCGGCCTGGTGCGGGAGGCGGTGGAGGCGGCGAACGCCCAGGTCTCCCGGCCGGCCAGGATCCGCGCGTACACGGTCCTGGACGAGGACTTCACCGTCGGGAACGGAGTGCTCACCCCGACCCTGAAGGTCCGCCGCCGGGCGGTCCTGGACCGGTACGCCGCCGAGATCGAGAAGCTGTACGCGGGCGGCTAGCCGCCTTTCCGGCCCGGAAAAAAGGCAGGAGCCCCATTCCGTACACGCGGTACGGAGGGGGCTCCTTGGGTACTGCTCTCAGCCGTGCGCGATCGCCGACCCGGGCAACTTAGGCCGGGGTGACGTTCTCCGCCTGCGGACCCTTCGGGCCCTGCGTGACGTCGAAGTTCACGACCTGGTTCTCCTCGAGGGAGCGGAACCCGGACGCGTTGATCGCGGAGTAGTGGACGAAGACATCCGGGCCGCCGCCGTCCTGGGCGATGAAGCCGAAGCCCTTTTCAGCGTTGAACCACTTGACGGTTCCGGTAGCCATAAGCCCTCCTTGGGCCAAAGGGTTGCCCTGCTCCAGAACCTGCAAACAAGTCTGAAAACTACAAAAGCCTGCGGGTTACATGCTCCGCAGGCTCTGTACTGCAAGGGAAACCAAACTGCAACTTGCGATGAGCGTAGCACGCAGGATGTGGGACGCACTAGAGGGAAAGATCACGTCACTCACACGTTTGACGTGCCTCTGAAGCGCTGACGGACGGGGCCCCGGCGGCCCCGGGGAGGTCCACCCATCGAGACGGGACTAGCCTCGCGATGTGGACACTTCTTTCACGCCCGGCGATCGTCCGAGCCGGCCCCGCGTCGGCCACATCCAGTTCCTGAACTGCCTGCCCCTCTACTGGGGCCTGGCACGCACCGGGACGCTCCTCGACGTGGAGCTGACCAAGGACTCCCCGGAGAAGCTCAGCGAGGGGCTGATCCGCGGCGATCTCGACATCGGACCGGTCACCCTGGTCGAGTACCTGCGCAACGCCGACGATCTCGTCGCCTTCCCCGACATCGCCGTCGGCTGCGACGGCCCGGTCATGTCCTGCGTGATCGTCTCCCAGCGGCCGCTGGAGGACCTGGACGGGGCACGTGTCGCCCTCGGGTCCACCTCCCGTACGTCCGTACGGCTCGCGCAGCTGCTGCTCGCCGAGCGGTACGGCGTCGCGCCCGACTACTACACCTGCCCGCCGGACCTCGGCGTGATGATGCAGGAGGCCGAGGCGGCCGTACTGATCGGGGACGCGGCCCTGCGCGCCTCGCTGCACGACGCGCCGCGGCTCGGCCTGCAGGTCCATGACCTGGGGCTGATGTGGAAGGACTGGACGGGGCTGCCGTTCGTCTTCGCCGTCTGGGCGGCCCGCAAGGACTACCTGGCCCGGGAACCCGACGTCGTGCGGAAGGCCCACGCGGCCTTCCTCGCCTCGCGGGACCTCTCCCTGGAGGAGGTCACCAAGGTCTCCAAGCAGGCCGCCCGCTGGGAGGCCTTCGACGCCGAGCTCCTCGAGCGCTACTTCACGACGCTGGACTTCCGCTTCGGGCCCGAGCAGCTCGCGGGCGTACGGGAGTTCGCCCGCCGGACGGGGCCGACGACCGGCTATCCGGCGGACGTGCGGGTCGAGCTCCTCGGCGCCGAGTAGGCACCTCTCCGCGCGGGCGCGGAGAGAGGGCGCTCGCCTCAGGACGCCGGTATCGGGGCCTGCATGTGCTCGCTGATCCACTGGATCGAGCCGTCACCCATGCCCCGCACATACGTCTTCGCGTTGTGCCGCCCGTCCTGGATGACCTGGAGACGGGTCTTCACCGGGCCCTTGCCATAGTTCTTGATGAACGCCTTCAGGCTGCCCAGACCGGACTCCTTGCTGCCGATCTGGAAAGCCAGATAGACCTCCTTGTCCTTGTCCCCGCCCTTGCCCGCGGGGCCGGCGGCAAGGGCCTTGGCGAGCCTCTCCGGGTTGTTCGCCTGCTTCTCCTGCTCATGGCCCGCCCAGAGCGGGGAATCCGGCACGGTGTCGGGACCGGAGGCGATCACGGCCTTGAACTTGTCCGGGCGCTTCAGTACGGACTTCAGACCGACGAAGCCGCCCGAGGAAGAGCCCATGAACGCCCAGCCGTCCCGTGACTCGAACGTGCGGAAATTGGCCTTCACGAAATCGGGGACGTCCTCGGTCATCCAGGTGCCCATTTTCGGCTGCCCCGGAATATCGCTGCCGTCGTAGTAGTGCTTGGCGTCCGGGTTGAGCACGGGCATCACGACGATGAACGGAAGGCTCTTTCCCTCCCGCGACCACTTGCTGATGCTGCTCTGCAGCTTCAAGTCGGTACCCATCCAATAGTTGTTGGGATACCCGTTGCCGCCCGGAAGCGCGATCAGCACCGGAAAGCCACTGCTCGCGTACTTCGGATCGAAGTACTGCGGGGGCGCCCACACCCACACCTTGCCCGTGAAGCCGGACTTCTTCCCCTCCAGGGTCGTCACGCCGATCTTCGTGCCGTCGTCGATGGTGTTCTGCGTCCGGAACTCGGCCTTGGGGCCCGTCGGCATCAGCGTCCTCACCGCCGGCCGGTCCTGGCCCGCGGGCGCCTTGCCGGGCGTCCGCGCCGTGCCGGAAGCGGGCGCGGACGGGCTGGGAGCGTCGAAGGAGACCGGGTCGCCCTCCCCGGAGCAGCCCGCGACCAGCGTGAGGGAGCCGAGAGCGACGGCGGCTACGAGGGCCTTTGGCAGGCGGTTCATGGCGTAACTCCGAGTGGGGATCCGGGACAAGAGGTGCGATTGCGGAACGGAAGAGTGACGTGCGGCCCGATCGGTTGACCCGATGTCGGGGGCAATCGCAGTGATCCGGCCCACGCGGGCTCTACGCTGCTGGAAGAACGGGCGCACCCGGGGGTCCGAGGGGGAGAACCAATGCAGCCGCTGGAAGCCGGCGAACCGCGGACCATCGGTGCCTACCGCCTCCTCGGCAGGCTCGGGGCGGGCGGCATGGGGCGGGTGTACCTCGCCCGCAGCGAAGGCGGCCGGACCGTCGCCGTCAAGGTCGTCCATCCGCACTTCGCGCTCGACGAGCAGTTCCGCGCCCGGTTCCGCCGCGAGGTCGAGGCGGCCCGACGGGTGGGCGGCGCCTGGACGGCGCCGGTCCTGGACGCCGACCCGGACGCACCCGTGCCCTGGGTCGCCACCGGCTACGTCGCCGGACCCCCGCTGAGCCAGGCCGTCGCCGGACACGGAGCCCTGCCGGAGCGTTCGGTACGGGCCCTGGGCGCGGGACTCGCCGAAGCGCTCGCGGCCGTCCACGCCCTGGGGCTCGTCCACCGCGATGTGAAGCCGTCGAACGTCCTGATGGCCCTCGACGGCCCCCGGCTGATCGACTTCGGCATCGCGCGGGCCACCGAGGGGACCGCCTCCCTCACCACCACCGGCGTCTCCGTCGGCTCGCCCGGCTACATGTCGCCCGAGCAGATCCTCGGCGGGGACGCGAGCGGCGCGGCCGACGTCTTCTCGCTCGGGGCCGTGCTCGCGTACGCGGCGACCGGGGCCGCGCCCTTCCCCGGCGACTCGTCGGCCGCCCTCCTCTACAAGGTCGTCCACGAGGAGCCCGAACTCGGGGCGCTCGACGGCGAGCTGCGCGAGCTGGTCGGGGCCTGCCTCGCCAAGGATCCCGGCGCGCGTCCGGCCCCGGAGGAGATCGCCCGGCGCCTCGCGCCCCAGGGCGCGGCGGCGCTGGTCGCCGGCGGCTGGCTGCCCGGCGCGCTGGTGGAGGAGGTCAGCCGGGCGGCGGTGGCGCTTCTCGACCTGGAGCCGGTGGCGGGGGACCCGGTGGCGTCGGGGCCGGTTCCGTTCAGCAGTCCGGCGGTCGGGGTGTTCGGGCCGCCGGTCGAGCCGCCCGGTCCGATGTCCGGTCCGATGTCGGGTCCGATGTCGGGTCCCATGTCGGGCCCCCTGTCCGTTCCGACACAGGGTCCGCTCCCGGGGCCGTATCCCGCCGACGCGGTGCCGTCGCCGCGTACCGCCCCGGACGGCCGGCTCTCCCTCGCCGTCACCGCCGGGCGTCGCAGGCTGAGCTGCACAATCGCGCTCGCCGTCGCCGGGGCGCTGGCGGCGGTGACGGTCGGCGGTGCTTTCCTCTTCGACCTGCTGCCCGGCGGCAAGGACAGGGACAACGCCACCAGCGAGCCCCCGGTGTCCTCGCCGAAGGCCTCCACCGCGGCCACACAGTCCGGCACCGTCCCGCAGGCGTTCATCGGCACCTGGAAGGGGCCCTTCAAGGTCAGCCTCGTGGGCAGCGAGATCGCCGCCGGGACCTTCACCGTGGAGATCAGGGCGGGCCGGTCCGGAGAGAAGATCGGCACGGTCAACCAGTTCGACGCGCTCGGCAACTTCACCTGCGAGGACAACCTCGTCCTGCACGGCGCGACGGCCAAGGAGCTGACCGCCCAGGGCAGCGCGAGCGACAAGGCCGGCAACTCCTGCACCGGTGACACCCACACCGTGACCCTGCGGAAGGCCGGCGGGAAGCTGGAGTACACCTCCGACGAGGCCCGGGCGGGCAACCCGCACGCCACGCTGGAGCGGGCCCGGTGAGGGGGCCGGAAACCGACCGGACGCGCTGGCGTAGGCTGGTTCGGTCCGTCCGCAGACCCGCCGAAAGGGACACCCGGTGACCGAGAAGGCCGACATCCAGTCCGTCCTGGACCGTGCCGCCGAGGGTGGCCGGATCACCCCCGAAGAGGCGCTCGACCTCTACCGCTCCGCGCCCCTGCACGCGCTGGGCGCCGCGGCCGACGCGGCGCGCCGCCGCCGGTACGCCGGCACGGAGCACATCGCGACGTACATCATCGAGCGCAACATCAACTACACGAACGTCTGCGTGACGGCGTGCAGGTTCTGCGCCTTCTACGCGGCGCCCAAGGACACGGCCAAGGGCTGGACCCGCGACCTCGACGACATCCTGCGCCGCTGCGCGGAGACCGTCGAGCTCGGCGGCACCCAGATCATGTTCCAGGGCGGCCACCACCCCGACTACGGCGTCGAGTACTACGAGCAGCACTTCGCGGCGATCAAGAAGGAGTTCCCGCAGCTGGTCATCCACTCGCTGGGCGCCTCCGAGGTCGAGCACATGGCCCGGATCTCCAAGGTGTCCGTCGAGGAGGCCGTCCAGCGCATCCACGCGGCGGGCCTCGACTCCTTCGCGGGCGCCGGCGCCGAGCTGCTCCCCGAGCGGCCGCGCAAGGCGATCGCCCCGCTCAAGGAGTCCGGCGAGCGCTGGCTGGAGATCATGGAGACCGCGCACAACCTGGGCGTCGAGTCGACCTCCACGATGCTCATGGGCACCGGCGAGACCAACGCCGAGCGCATCGAGCACATTTCCATGATCCGCGACGTACAGGACCGGACCGGAGGCTTCCGGGCCTTCATCCCCTACACGTACCAGCCCGAGAACAACCACCTCAAGGGCCGCACGCAGGCCACGATCTTCGAGTACCTGCGGATGATCGCGATCGGGCGGCTCTTCCTCGACAACATCGCGCACATCCAGGGCTCCTGGCTGACCGTCGGCAAGGAGGCCGGTCAGCTCTCGCTGCACTACGGCGCGGACGACCTGGGCTCGATCATGCTGGAGGAGAACGTCGTCTCCTCGGCCGGAGCCAAGCACCGCTCCAACCGCCAGGAGATCATGGACCTGATCCGCAAGGCGGACCGCGTCCCGGCGCAGCGCGCGACGACGTACGAGCACCTCGTCGTCCACGACGACCCGGCGAACGACCCGGTCGACGACCGTGTCGTCTCCCACATCTCCTCGACGGCGATCGCGGGCGGGACGGCGCACCCCGAACTGAAGCTCCTGAACGCCAACTGACGTCCGGGTGCTGACACTTCACACGGCGGAGCTGCTGCTTCCCGGCGGGGGCCGCGCGCCCGTTCCGGGGGGCGCGGTCGCCGTCCGGGACCGGGAGATCGCGGCCGTCGGTCCGTACGAGCAGCTGGCCGCCGCCCACCCGGACGCCCGGGTCCGCCGCTGGCCCGGCATCGTCACGCCGGGGCTGGTGAACCGGTACGGCCCGGAGCTGCTGGAGCAGGCGTACCACCCCGACCCGCGCGAGGCGGACGAGCTCGGGACCGAGCCGCTCACCGGCGAGGCGTTGGCCGCGCTCGGCATGACGGACGCACGGTGGGGCGCGAGCGCCCGCCGCGGTGCCCAGCGGATGCTGGCGCACGGAACGGTGGCGGTCGCGGGGGATCTCCGGAAGGCGCCCGTGGTCGACGCCGTGACGCGCGTCGGGCTGGGCCTGGAGGAGCGGTTCACCGACCCCGAAGGGAAGCCGTCGCTCGATCCGTTCGCCGGGCGGCGGGTGGCGGACGCGTTCCGGGTGCCCCTGTTCCCCGGCGCGGACGCGGACTTCGCGGTCTTCGACGTCCCGGTGGACGGCGACCCGTACGAGAACCTGGCGGTCGGCGGCGCGGGCCGCTGTGTGGCGACGGTCCTCGGGGGCCGGCTCGTCCACCGCCGCCGGTAGCGGCGCCGGAGCGCCGACGAGGTCTGCCGCGCCGCGCCCGTGCCGCCACGGGAGGCCGCCGGGCAAGGCGGTTGACGGTCCCCCCGGACCGCGTCCCTCGCGCCGCCCTCAGCCGCCCCGGACCGGGGCGCTCTTCGTCTGCACCGGTCGTTCGTCCGCGTACCTCACCAGATTGGTGAAGCGGGAGTCCCGTACGACGGTCGGGAGCTGGTCCGGCGACACGGGCGCGCCGGCCGCCGTGGCGCTCCCCGTCTTCTGCGACGGGTCGACGGCCGGCAGGACGTGGCTGCCGCCGTACGTCAGGACGACCCGTGAGCCGAGGGTGTCCAGGTCGTTGACGGCCGTCGCGCCCACCTGGGCCGTCCGGCCGCCGTCACCCATCCTTGAGCGCCTCGTGAGGAAAGGGTTGAAAAGAAATTTCCCCGGCCGGCCGGGGCTCCCGGGGAGTGCCTGCGGGCCGGTCGCGGAGCGGCTGCCACAATGGCCGGGTGACCCGAGCATCCCTGGACAAGCAGCCGCACGAAGTCGCCTCGATGTTCGACGACGTGGCGGCGAAGTACGACCTCACCAACGATGTGATCTCGCTCGGCCAGGCCCGGCTGTGGCGCAAGGCGGTCGCGAAGGCGGTGAACGCCCGCCCGGCCGACAAGGTCCTGGACCTGGCCGCGGGTACCGGCACCTCGTCGCTGCCGTTCGCCGAGGCCGGCGCCTACGTCGTGCCCTGCGACTTCTCGCTCGGCATGCTGCGGGAGGGCAAGAAGCGGCACCCCTGGCTGCCGCTGACCGCGGGTGACGCGACCCGGCTGCCGTTCCGCGACAACGTCTTCGACGCGGTGACGATCTCCTTCGGTCTGCGCAACGTCCAGGACACCCAGACCGCGCTCGACGAGCTGTACCGGGTGACCAAGCCCGGCGGGCGGGTCGTGATCTGCGAGTTCTCGCACCCCACGTGGGCGCCGTTCCGGACGGTGTACGAGGAGTACCTGATGCGGGCGCTGCCGCCGGTGGCGCGTACGGTCTGCTCCAACCCCGACGCGTACGTCTACCTCGCCGAGTCCATCCAGAGCTGGCCGGACCAGCCGACGCTGGCCGGGCTGTTGCAGAAGGCCGGCTGGTCGAAGGTGGCCTGGCGCAATCTGACGGGCGGCGTCGTGGCTCTCCACCGGGGCTTCAAGGAGAAGTAGAACCACCGGGGGACCCCCTGCCGCCCGGGCGGCAGGAGCGGGCCCGGTCCGCCGTCGGACGCCCGCCCCGGCCCCCATAGACTGCCTGTGTCCTGTGCCGTCCGGCACGGAAATCGTCGAGTCTTCGGGAGACCCCGCCGTGACCGAGCCCCTCTCCGAGCACACCGCGGATGTGATCGTCGTCGGGGCAGGCCCGGCCGGCTCCACCACCGCGTACTACCTCGCCAAGGCCGGACTCGACGTCCTGCTCCTGGAGAAGACCGCGTTCCCCCGCGAGAAGGTCTGCGGCGACGGTCTCACCCCGCGTGCCACCAAGCAGCTCGTGGCCATGGGCCTCGACATCTCCGAAGAGGCCGGCTGGCTGCGCAACAAGGGACTGCGGATCATCGGGGGCGGTGTCCGGCTCCAGCTCGACTGGCCCGACCTCGCCAGCTACCCGGACTACGGACTGGTCCGCAAGCGGGACGACTTCGACGAGCAGCTCGCCCGGCAGGCCCAGAAGGCCGGGGCCCGGCTGTACGAGCGCTGCAATGTCGGCGCGCCGATCATCGACGACCGTACGGGCCGTATCACCGGCGTGAACGCCAAGCTCGGCGAGGACAAGCGCGAGGTCACCTTCCACGCGCCGCTCGTCGTCGCCGCCGACGGCAACTCCACCCGGCTGTCGCTGGCCATGGGCCTGCACCGCCGCGAGGACCGGCCGATGGGCGTGGCCGTGCGCACCTACTTCACCAGCCCCCGGCACGACGACGACTACCTGGAGTCCTGGCTCGAGCTGTGGGACCGCCGCGGCCCGCAGGACCGGCTCCTGCCCGGTTACGGCTGGATCTTCGGCATGGGCGACGGGACCTCCAACGTCGGTCTCGGCATCCTCAACTCCTCGGCCGCGTTCAGGGAGCTGGACTGGCGCGAGGTGCTGAAGGCCTGGTGCGCCTCGATGCCCGAGGACTGGGGCTACACCCCGGAGAACATGACGACGCCGATCCGCGGCGCGGCGCTCCCGATGGCCTTCAACCGCCAGCCGCACTACACCAAGGGCCTGCTCCTCGTCGGTGACGCGGGCGGTCTGGTCAACCCGTTCAACGGCGAGGGCATCGCGTACGCCATGGAGTCGGGCCAGATCGCCGCGGACGTCATCGTCCAGGCACACGCCCGGGCGACCCCGGCGCAGCGCGAACTGGCCCTGCACAACTACCCGAAGATCCTCAAGGACACCTACGGTGGGTACTACACGCTGGGCCGCGCCTTCGTGAAGATGATCGGCAACCCGAAGGTCATGAAGATCGCGACCCAGCGGGGCCTGACGCACCCGGTGCTGATGAAGTTCACCCTGAAGATGCTGGCGAACCTCACGGACCCGACGGGCGGCGACGCGATGGACCGCATCATCAACGGCCTCTCGAAGGTCGCGCCGAAGGCCTGACGCCCGGACCGGCGGCCGAGAAGCTCTGGGTCCGCCGCAGCAGGGCGACGCGAAGATGCTCGTCGCGACCACCCGGAGTACCTGAAGGCCGTCCCACCGCCGGACCCCAAGACGCTGCGCACGGGCGTGACGAACGACCTCAAGCAGCTCTTCCTGCTGCTGGCGGCCATCTGCCTGGTGATCTGCGCGGTGGGTATCGCCAACGCCAGAACCGCTAGGAGCGCCCTGGGCCGTCCCGCACACCGCGAAGGGCCGTCCTCCCCCGGGAGGGGAGCGACGGCCCTTCAGCGCGTACGTGGTGCGTTGCGCGTGGCGCGCGTGCGGGTCGGTCAGAGGATGCGGACGGCGCCGGAGGGCTGGTCCCAGTCCAGCGAGCGCTCGACGACGCCGGTGCTGGAGTTCTGCGCGCCGACGAACTTGCCGCCACCCACGTAGATCGCCACGTGGTACGAGTTGCTGCGGCTGCCCCAGTAGAGGATGTCGCCGGGCTGCAGGTTGTCGAGCGACACGGAGGTGCCCCGGCTCGACTGGTCGGCGGAGACCCGGGGAAGGTCGATGCCGGCCTGGCGGTACGCGGCCTGGACGAGACCGGAGCAGTCCCAGGAGTTGGGTCCGGTGCTGCCCATGACGTAGGCGTCGCCGAGCTGGGCGCGTGCGAAGGCGACCACGGCGGCGGCGGAGCCGGTGGCGACCGAGTCGCTGAACGAGCCGCCGTCCGAGTCCGCGGAGGCGGAGAGCGTGGTGCGCGCGGAGGAGCGGTTGGCGCGCTCCTTGGCCTCGGCGCGGGCCTTCGCCTCGGCCTTCTGCTTGGCCTCGGCCTTGCGGTCCGCCTCGGCCCTGGCCGTCTTGGCGTCCTTGGCGGCCTGGGCGGCGGCCTCGTTCTCGGAGACCCGCAGCTCGAGGTCGAGCGCGCCCTGCTTGGTCGCCTCGGCCGACGCGGCGACGGTGCTGGCGAGGGTCGCGTCGAAGCCGGTCAGGGTGGGCATCTCGATGGTCTCGGTCACCGGGTCGGCGTTCGCCGGTCCGGCGGCACCGGCCACCGCGATGGTGCTGAGGACGCCACCGGCAACTCCGGCACGGAGCGCGAGCTTGGAGGCGCTGCGGCGAGGCTTCCGGTGGCTGGGTATGTGAGCGGTCTGGGACATGAGAACAACCGCTATCAGGGCTTCGCGGTTCCCTTCAAGAAACGTGGGTTGCGCCACAGTTACGTCCGGAACGGTCTAATCCGCTTTCCTGGCGCCCTTATTGACGCCGTAACGGGCAATCCGGGCAGGGGCAATCATGGGCTTGATCACGGGTTTTCCGCGAAAGGTCCGAATTGCCGTTCGCTTACCACCCGTTCGCACCGGTGGCCAAGCCCGGTTTTATCGCGGCCCGACGGAAGTGGCACAGGTCACAGGAAGGTCACTGCGCGAGCGGCGTGGAGGTTGTGCGGAGGTTCGTGAACGCGCGCACGCGTCCACCTCCGTCCCGCGGGGCCCCTCGCCCGGGTGAGGCGAGTTCCCTTATCACTCAGGCGAGTCCATCGCCAATTTGCCTGTAGCCGCCAACGCTTGATAGGGCAAGACCGCTCCGACCAGCGGTAACACCTCGCGATGTCACGTATCGAGGCCACTCGGCTACTTGCTGTATGAAGATCACCGTTCATCCGAATTCATGATCCTTCGCCAGGTGGTGGAGATCACAAAGTCGTTGTCGTACCCCGTGTCGCAGATCACAGATCCACGGGCATAGGATGCGAAGCAGTCGGGCTTGTGAACTGCCTCACATGTACGTGATCTTCCGAGGTGGTGAGACGAAGGCCCGGTGCGGTCCAACGGTCAAGGACGACTGGAAGGAGCGAGGAGCGTGAATGCCTACGCGCCCATCCTCGTGCTCGGTGCCCTCGGCGCAGGGTTTGCGATCTTCTCCGTGGTCATGGCCACGCTTATCGGCCCAAAGAGGTACAACAGGGCGAAGCTCGAGGCGTACGAGTGCGGTATCGAACCGACACCCACGCCGGCCGGAGGCGGCCGCTTCCCCATCAAGTACTACCTGACGGCGATGCTCTTCATCGTCTTCGACATCGAGATCGTCTTCCTCTACCCCTGGGCGGTCACCTTCGACGCCCTGGGGCTTTTCGGGCTCGTGGAGATGTTGCTCTTCGTGCTCACCGTCTTCGTCGCCTACGCGTATGTGTGGCGGCGCGGCGGCCTGGAATGGGACTGAGGGGCTGAGGGGCACCTATGGGACTCGAAGAGAAACTGCCGAGCGGTTTTCTGCTGACGACGGTCGAACAGGCCGCGGGCTGGGTGCGCAAGGCGTCCGTCTTCCCCGCGACCTTCGGCCTCGCCTGCTGCGCCATCGAGATGATGACGACCGGCGCGGGCCGCTACGACCTGGCGCGCTTCGGCATGGAGGTCTTCCGCGGCTCGCCGCGCCAGGCCGACCTGATGATCGTGGCGGGCCGGGTGAGCCAGAAGATGGCGCCCGTCCTGCGCCAGGTCTACGACCAGATGCCCAGCCCCAAGTGGGTGATCTCCATGGGCGTTTGTGCGTCTTCAGGCGGAATGTTCAATAACTACGCCATTGTGCAGGGTGTTGATCACATTGTTCCGGTTGACATCTATTTGCCGGGTTGCCCGCCGCGTCCGGAGATGCTGATCGACGCGATTCTCAAGCTCCACCAGAAGATCCAGGGTTCCAAGCTCGGCGTGAACGCGCAGGAAGCGGCCCGCGAGGCGGAGGAGGCCGCGCTCAAGGCACTCCCCACGATTGAGATGAAGGGGCTGCTGCGGTGAGCGCGAGCGACAGCGAACGGCCGAATCCCGACAAGGACCTGAGCGCGCAGAACCTGCCGGGTCAGCGTGGCGATCACGGCGAGGAGGTCCGCGTCCAGCGTGGCATGTTCGGCGCCAACAACGGCGGCGACACGTCCGGTTACGGCGGACTCGTCCGCTCCGTACGCCTGCCGGGCCCGGCCACCCGGCCCTACGGCGGCTACTTCGACGAGGTCGCCGACGAGCTGGAGGGAGCCCTCGAGGAGCAGGGCCTCCTGCCCGGCAACGCCATCGAGAAGACCGTCGTCGACCGCGGCGAGCTCACCTTCCACATCGCCCGCGAACACCTGGTGCGGGTGGCGCGGACCCTGCGCGACGACCCCGCCCTGCGCTTCGAGCTCTGTACGGGCGTCAGTGGCGTCCACTTCCCGGGCGACAAGGGGCGCGAGCTGCACGCCGTCTACCACCTGCGCTCGCTCACCCACGGCCGGCTGATCCGGCTCGAGGTCGGCGCCCCGGACAGTGACCCGCACGTCCCGTCGCTCGTCGAGGTCTATCCGACCAACGACTGGCACGAGCGTGAGACCTACGACTTCTTCGGCCTGATCTTCGACGGCCACCCCGCCCTCACCCGGATCATGATGCCGGACGACTGGCAGGGCCACCCGCAGCGCAAGGACTACCCCCTCGGCGGCATCGCCGTCGAGTACAAGGGCGCCCAGATCCCGGCTCCGGACCAGCGGAGGTCGTACTCGTGAGCACTTCACCCGCCTCTCCCCGCGAGACCACCGAGGGGACCGTCTACACGGTCACCGGCGGCGACTGGGACGAGGTCGTCCAGTCCGCGGCCAAGGCCGACGACGAGCGGATCGTCGTCAACATGGGCCCGCAGCACCCGTCCACCCACGGTGTGCTCCGCCTGATCCTGGAGATCGACGGCGAGACCGTCACCGAGGCCCGCTGCGGCATCGGCTACCTCCACACCGGTATCGAGAAGAACCTCGAATTCCGGAACTGGACGCAGGGCACGACCTTCGTCACGCGCATGGACTACCTCACCTCGTTCTACAACGAGACGGCGTACTGCCTCGGCGTGGAGAAGCTGCTCGGCATCACCGACCAGATCCCCGACCGGGCCTCCATCGTCCGGGTGCTGCTGATGGAGCTCAACCGGCTCTCCTCGCACCTGGTCTGCATCGCCACCGGCGGCATGGAGCTCGGCGCGACGACGATCATGATCTACGGGTTCCGGGACCGCGAACTGATCCTGGACCTGTACGAGCTGATCACCGGCCTGCGGATGAACCACGCGTTCATCCGGCCCGGCGGCCTCGCCCAGGACCTGCCGCCCGGCGCGGTCGACGCGGTCCGCGAGTTCGTCAAGAAGATGAAGAGGAACCTGCCGGAGTACGACAAGCTCGCCACCGGCAACCCGATCTTCAAGGCCCGTATGCAGGACGTCGGCTACCTCGACCTCACCGGCTGCATGGCCCTCGGCGCCACCGGACCGATCCTCCGCGCGGCCGGCCTCCCGCACGACCTGCGCAAGACCGACCCGTACTGCGGCTACGAGACATACGACTTCGAGGTGCCGACCGCCGACTCGTGCGACGCCTACGGCCGCTTCCTCGTCCGCCTGGAGGAGATGCGCCAGTCGCTGCGGATCGTCGAGCAGTGCCTGGACCGCCTGGCGCCGGGCCCGGTGATGGTCGGCGACAAGAAGATCGCCTGGCCCGCTCAGCTCGCGCTCGGACCGGACGGGCTCGGCAACTCGCTCGACCACATCAAGAAGATCATGGGCACCTCCATGGAGGCCCTGATCCACCACTTCAAGCTGGTGACCGAGGGCTTCCGGGTCCCGCCCGGCCAGGCCTACGCGGCGGTCGAGTCGCCCAAGGGCGAGCTTGGCGTCCACGTCGTCTCCGACGGCGGCACCCGCCCCTACCGGGTCCACTTCCGCGACCCGTCCTTCACCAATCTGCAGGCCATGGCGGCGATGTGCGAGGGCGGCCAGGTCGCCGACGTCATCGTCGCCGTGGCGTCCATCGACCCCGTGATGGGAGGCGTCGACCGGTGACCGCGAATCAAGAGGTGAGCCTGGGCATGCCCCAGCTCCCCGCCCCCGCCTACCCGGCCGATGTCCGGGAGAGGCTCGAGGCGGACGCCAAGGAGATCATCGCCCGCTACCCCGGCAGCCGCTCCGCGCTGCTGCCGCTGCTGCACCTCGTGCAGTCCGAGGAGGGCCATGTCTCCCGTACGGGCATGCAGTTCTGCGCGGACGTCCTCGGTCTGACGACCGCCGAGGTCACCGCCGTCGCCACCTTCTACTCGATGTACCGGCGCAAGCCGTCCGGTGACTACCAGGTGGGCGTCTGCACCAACACGCTCTGCGCGGTGATGGGCGGCGACGCCATCTTCGACGAGCTCAAGGAGCACCTCGCCGTCGGGAACGACGAGACCACCGCCGACGGCAAGATCACCCTCGAGCACATCGAGTGCAACGCCGCCTGCGACTTCGCTCCCGTGGTGATGGTCAACTGGGAGTTCTTCGACAACCAGACCCCCGAGTCGGCGAAGAAGCTGGTCGACGACCTCCGCGCGGGCCGCCCCGTCGAGCCGACCCGCGGCGCGCCCCTGTGCACGTACAAGGAGACCGCGCGCATCCTCGCGGGCTTCCCCGACGAGCGCCCCGGCGCCGTCGAGGCATCCGGCGGCGCGGGCCCGGCCTCCCTGACCGGCCTCAAGCTCGCCAAGGGCGAGAAGTCCGCGCCCCGGGTCATCCACCCCCGTGGTGAGTCCGGCGACCAGCCGAGGAACGCCGATTCCGAGGAGGGGGAGTGATGACCTTGGCAGCCGAGATCAACAACAGCAGCCCCGAGAAGCTGCTGGCGCCCGTCCTGTCCGCCTTCTGGGACCAGCCGAACTCCTGGACCCTGGACACCTACAAGCGCCACGAGGGGTACGAGGGCCTGAAGAAGGCCCTCGCCATGTCGCCCGACGACCTCATCGCGTACGTCAAGGACTCCGGTCTGCGCGGCCGGGGCGGCGCCGGCTTCCCCACCGGCATGAAGTGGCAGTTCATCCCGCAGGGCGACGGCAAGCCGCACTACCTCGTGGTCAACGCCGACGAGTCGGAGCCCGGAACCTGCAAGGACATCCCGCTCCTCTTCGCCAACCCGCACTCCCTCATCGAGGGGATCGTGATCGCCTGTTACGCGATCCGCTCGAACCACGCCTTCATCTATCTGCGCGGTGAGGTCGTGCCCGTCCTGCGGCGGCTGCACGAGGCCGTGCGCGAGGCGTACGAGGCGGGGTTCCTCGGCGAGAACATCCTGGGCAGCGGACTCGACCTCGAACTCACCGTGCACGCGGGCGCGGGCGCGTACATCTGCGGTGAGGAGACCGCGCTGCTCGACTCGCTCGAGGGCCGCCGCGGCCAGCCCCGGCTGCGTCCCCCCTTCCCCGCGGTCGCCGGTCTGTACGCGTGCCCCACTGTGGTGAACAACGTCGAGTCCATCGCGTCCGTTCCCGCGATCCTCAACCGCGGCAAGGACTGGTTCAAGTCGATGGGCAGCGAGAAGTCCCCCGGCTTCACGCTCTACTCGCTCAGCGGCCATGTCGCCTCCCCGGGGCAGTACGAGGCCCCGCTCGGCATCACCCTGCGCCAGCTGCTCGACATGAGCGGCGGCATGCGGCCGGGCCACCGGCTGAAGTTCTGGACCCCGGGCGGTTCCTCCACCCCGATGTTCACCGACGAACACCTCGACGTCCCGCTGGACTACGAAGGCGTCGGCGCCGCCGGCTCGATGCTCGGCACCAAGGCGCTCCAGTGCTTCGACGAGACGACCTGCGTGGTGCGGGCCGTGACCCGGTGGACCGAGTTCTACGCCCACGAGTCCTGCGGCAAGTGCACCCCCTGCCGTGAGGGCACCTACTGGCTCGTGCAGCTGCTGCGCGACATCGAGGCCGGCAAGGGCGTGATGAGCGACCTCGACAAGCTGAACGACATCGCCGACAACATCAACGGCAAGTCCTTCTGCGCGCTCGGCGACGGCGCCGCGTCCCCGATCTTCTCCTCGCTCACGTACTTCCGCGCGGAGTACGAGCAGCACATCACGGGCAAGGGCTGCCCCTTCGACCCGGCCAAGTCGACCGCGTGGGCGGACAACCCTCACCTGGAGGTGAACGCATGACAGTCACCACGAGCGCTCCCTCCGGGGGCGGCGAGGCGGCGGTACCGCCCGAGGATCTCGTCTCGCTGACCATCGACGGCATCGAGATCTCCGTCCCCAAGGGGACCCTGGTGATCCGGGCCGCCGAGCAGCTCGGCATCGAGATCCCGCGCTTCTGCGACCACCCGCTCCTCGACCCGGCCGGCGCCTGCCGCCAGTGCATCGTCGAGGTCGAGGGCCAGCGCAAGCCGATGGCGTCCTGCACGATCACCTGCACCGACGGCATGGTCGTCAAGTCGCAGCTCACCTCGCCGGTCGCCGAGAAGGCCCAGCACGGGGTGATGGAGCTGCTGCTCATCAACCACCCGCTGGACTGCCCGGTCTGCGACAAGGGCGGCGAGTGCCCGCTGCAGAACCAGGCCATGTCGCACGGCCGGGCCGAGTCCCGCTTCGACGGACGCAAGCGCACCTACGAGAAGCCGGTGCCGCTCTCCACCCAGGTACTGCTCGACCGTGAGCGGTGCGTGCTGTGCGCGCGCTGTACCCGCTTCTCCAACCAGGTCGCCGGCGACCCGATGATCGAGCTGATCGAGCGCGGCGCGCTCCAGCAGGTCGGCACGGGAGAGGGCGACCCCTTCGAGTCGTACTTCTCCGGCAACACCATCCAGATCTGTCCGGTGGGCGCGCTCACCTCGGCGGCGTACCGATTCCGCTCCCGCCCCTTCGACCTGGTCTCCTCGCCGAGCGTCTGCGAGCACTGCGCGGGCGGCTGCGCCACCCGCACCGACCACCGGCGCGGCAAGGTCATGCGGCGGCTCGCGGCGGAGGACCCCGAGGTCAACGAGGAGTGGATCTGCGACAAGGGGCGGTTCGGCTTCCGTTACGCCCAGCAGCGCGACCGCCTCACCACGCCGCTGGTCCGCAACGCGGCGGGGGAGCTGGAGCCGGCGAGCTGGCCGGAGGCCCTGGAGGCCGCGGCCCGCGGACTGATCCGGGGACGCACGGGCGTCCTCACCGGCGGCCGGCTGACCGTCGAGGACTCCTACGCCTACGCCAAGTTCGCCCGGGTCGCCCTCGACACCAACGACGTCGACTTCCGCGCGCGGGTGCACAGCAGCGAGGAGGCCGACTTCCTGGCCGCCCATGTCGCCGGACGGGGCCGCGACCTCGACCGCACGGGCGTCACCTACACCTCGTTGGAGAAGGCCCCGGCCGTCCTGCTCGCCGGGCTCGAGTCCGAGGAAGAGGCCCCCGGCGTCTTCCTGCGACTGCGCAAGGCCTGGCGCAAGCACGGCCAGAAGACCTACGCGCTCGCGTCCTTCGCGACCCGGGGCGTGGAGAAGGCGGGCGGCACGCTGCTGCCGGCCGCCCCCGGCACCGAGACCGAGTGGCTCGACGCCCTCACCTCGGACACCGGACTCGACGGGCCGGGTGCCCTCGCCGCCGAGGCGCTGCGCTCCCAGGGCGCCGTGATCGTCGTCGGTGAGCGGCTGGCGTCGGTGCCGGGCGCGCTGACGGCGGCCGTACGGCTCGCCCACGCGACCGGCGCCCAGCTGGTCTGGATCGCCCGCAGGGCCGGCGAGCGCGGCGCGGTGGAGGCGGGTGCGATCCCGTCGCTGCTGCCCGGCGGCCGCCCGGCCACCGATCCCCGGGCCCGCGAGGAGACCGCTGTCGCCTGGCGGGTCGCCGAACTGCCGCACCGCTACGGTCGCGATACCGGCCAGATCGTCGAGGCCGCGGCCACCGGCGAACTGGGTGCCCTGCTCGTCGGCGGCGTCGAACCGGCCGACCTGCCCGACCCGGCACGCGCGCGGGAGGCGCTCGACGCGGCCTTCGTGGTCAGCCTCGAGCTGCGCCCGAGCGAGGTCACCGCGCGCGCGAACGTGGTCCTCCCGGTCGCCGCCGTCGCGGAGAAGCCCGGCACCTTCCTCAACTGGGAGGGCAGGGCGCGGCTCTTCGAGGCCGCGATCACACCGGAACTGCTGACGCGCGCGCCCGCCCCGGCCGACGCCCGCGTGCTGCACATGCTCGCCGACGTCATGGACGTGGCCTTCGGCCTGCCGGACCTCACCTCCGTACGCCAGGAGATGGACCGGCTCGGCGGCTGGGACGGCGTACGGGCCTCGGAGCCCGTTGAGCCGGGACAGCGCCCGCCGCGCCCGGCCGAGGGCGAGGCGGTCCTCGCGGGCCACCGGATGCTCCTCGACCTGGGCCGCCTCCAGGAGGGCGACGAGGCACTGGCCGGCACCCGGCACGCCGCGGTCGCCCGGCTCTCCGCCGCCACCGCGGCCGAGACGGGCGTCAAGGACGGCGACATCCTCGCGGTCTCCGGCCCGTCGGGCTCGGTCGAACTCCTCCTCCGGGTCACCGAGATGCCCGACCGGGTGGTCTGGCTGCCGCTGAACTCGGTGGGCGGGGGCGTCCTGTCCGACGTCGGCGCGGTCCCCGGCCAGGTCGTCCGTATCGGCTCGGCGCCCACGGCCGCCGCCGCCGAGCCGGCGGAGGTGTCCTCATGAGCGCGCACCGCGCGTCTCGCGCCCACGTCGTCCGGCCGGCCGCAGGCCCGGCCCTCCCCGTACCGGAGGTGCGAGCGTGACTGCCCTCGCCCAACTCGCGGAAGCCCACAGCAGCGTCCTCGCGGCAGAGGACCTGTCGATGTTCGGCCGCGACCCCTGGTGGCTCGTGGTCATCAAGGCGGTGTTCTGCTTCGCCTTCCTGATGATCACCGTGCTCTTCTCCATCGTGTGGGAGCGCAAGGTCGTCGCCTGGATGCAGCTGCGCATCGGTCCCAACCGGCACGGCCCCTGGGGCATGCTCCAGTCCCTCGCCGACGGCATCAAGCTGATGCTGAAGGAGGACGTGGTCGTCAAGCGCGCCGACAAGGTCGTCTACATCCTCGCGCCGATCATCGCCGCGGCCCCGGCGTTCATGGCGATCGCCGTGATCCCCTTCGGCCCGGCCGGCAACGAGGTCTCGATCTTCGGCCACCGCACGACGATGCAGCTCACCGACCTGCCGATCGCCATGCTCTACGTCCTGGCCATCGCCTCGGTCGGGATCTACGGCATCGTCCTGGCCGGCTGGTCGTCCGGCTCGACCTACCCGCTGCTCGGCGGACTGCGCTCCTGCGCGCAGATGATCTCCTACGAGATCGCGATGGGCGCCGCGTTCGCCTCGGTCTTCCTCTACTCCGGGTCGATGTCGACCTCGGCGATCGTGGAGGCGCAGGCGGACCGCTGGTTCATCATCCTGCTGCCGGTGTCGTTCATCATCTACATCGTCACGATGGTCGGTGAGACGAACCGGGCGCCGTTCGACATGCCCGAGTCCGAGGGCGACCTGGTCGGCGGCTTCAACACTGAGTACAGCTCCATCAAGTTCGCGATGTTCATGCTGGCCGAGTACGTCAACATGGTCACCGTCTCCGCCGTCTCGGTGACGCTCTTCCTCGGCGGCTGGCGGGCCCCGTACCCGATCTCCACCTTCTGGGAGGGCGCGAACCACGGCTGGTGGCCGATGCTCTGGTTCGTCATCAAGGTCCAGCTGCTGCTGTTCTTCTTCATCTGGCTGCGCGGCACGCTGCCCCGCGTCCGCTACGACCAGCTGATGAAGCTCGGCTGGAAGGTCCTCATCCCGGTCTCCGTGGTCTGGCTGATGCTGGTCGCGACCGTGCGGGCCCTGCGGAACGAGAACTACGACTTCCAGCAGATCGTGCTGTACGTCGCCGGCGCCGTCCTCGCCGTGCTGCTGCTGTCCTTCATCGCGGACATGTTCCGCGACAAGAAGGCCAAGGCTGCGGGGGAGCCGGAGGACACCCGGGCGTTCGACCCGATGGCGGGCGGATTCCCCGTACCGCCCAAGCCCGGGCAGAGCCTGCCGCCGGTGCCGCGCCGAAGGCCTCGCCAGGAGGGCGAGTTGATTGTCAGTGGCGCCCCCGATACTGCTACTGCGAGTGACGGAAAGGAGACGGACGGTGTCTGACTTCCAAAACCCTGTGGCCGGCTTCGGCGTGACCTTCAAGGCCATGTTCAAGAAGCGGCTGACCGAGCAGTACCCGGAGCAGCAGAAGACGACGGCTCCGCGTTTCCACGGCCGGCACCAGCTCAACCGGCATCCGGACGGGCTGGAGAAGTGCGTCGGGTGCGAGCTGTGTGCCTGGGCCTGTCCGGCGGACGCCATCTATGTGGAGGGCGCCGACAACACGGACGAGGAGCGCTACTCGCCCGGCGAGCGGTACGGCCGCGTCTACCAGATCAACTACGCCCGCTGCATTCTCTGCGGACTGTGCATCGAGGCCTGCCCCACCAGGGCGCTGACGATGACCAACCAGTTCGAGCTGGCCGACAGCTCCCGCGAGAACCTGATCTACACGAAGGAACAGCTGCTCGCGGGCCTGGAAGAGGGCATGGTCGAGACCCCGCACTCGATCTTCCCGGGGACGGACGAGCAGGACTACTACCGGGGTCTGGTCACCGAGGCCGCCCCCGGCACGGTCCGGCAGGTCGCCGTCTCCAAGGGCGAGGCGCCGCAGGAAGCCGCCTCCGACTTCGGTGAGGACGAGCCCGCGTCGAAGAAGGTGGTCGGCGCATGAGCGCGCTCGCCGCCTCCGTCACCTCGACCGGCGAGGCCGTCCAGTTCTGGGTGCTGGGCACCGTCGCGGTCATCGGCGCCCTGTGCACGGTCCTGATGAGGAAGGCCGTGCACAGCGCGCTCTGCCTCGCCGGCACGATGATCGTCCTCGCGGTCTTCTACCTCGCCAACGGCGCGTACTTCCTCGGCATCGTCCAGGTCGTCGTCTACACCGGCGCGATCATGATGCTCTTCCTCTTCGTCGTCATGCTGGTCGGTGTCACGGCCGCCGACTCGCTGAAGGAGACCATCAAGGGGCAGCGCTGGTGGGCCGCCGTGTGCGGGCTCGGCTTCGGTGTCCTGCTGATCGCGGGTATCGGCAACGCCTCGTTGAAGAACTTCAACGGGCTGGGCGCGGCCAACGCCGGCGGCAATGTCGAGGGCCTGGCGCGGAAGATCTTCACCACCTATGTCTTCGCCTTCGAGATCACCGGCGCGCTGCTGATCACGGCGGCCGTCGGCGCGATGGTGCTCACCCACCGCGAGCGCACCGAGCGGGCCCGGACGCAGCGCGAGCTCGCCGAGCAGCGCGTGCGCGCGGGCAAGCACCTGCCGCCGCTGCCCGCCCCGGGTGTCTACGCCCGGCACAACGCCGTGGACATCGCGGGACTGCTGCCGGACGGCACCCCCTCCGAGCTCACCGTCATGCAGACCCTGCGGCAGCGCGGTCAGATCCGCGATGTGTCGCCGCAGGCGCTGGCCGACCTCAAGGCGCTGGAGAAGCGCTCGCAGGAGCGACTCGGCCGCGACCGGGACCCGAACACGAACCTGACTCCGGCCCCGGACCGTGACCGCGACCGCGACGGTGACCGCGCGGAAGAGGAGGCCGCCAAGTGAACCCCGTCAACTACCTCTATCTCGCCGCCCTGTTGTTCACCATCGGCGCCGCCGGAGTGATCATCCGGCGGAACGCGATCGTGGTCTTCATGTGCGTCGAGCTGATGCTCAACGCCTGCAATCTCGCCTTCGTCGCCTTCTCTCGTATGCACGGCAATCTCGACGGCCAGATCATCGCGTTCTTCACGATGGTCGTCGCCGCCGCGGAGGTCGTGGTCGGGCTGGCGATCATCGTGTCGCTGTTCCGTTCCCGCCACTCGGCCTCGGTCGACGACGCCAGCCTGATGAAGCTGTGAGGGGCTGAATCGTGGAGAACCTGATTGCGCTGCTCGTCGCGGCGCCTCTGCTCGGAGCGGCCGTACTACTGTGCGGCGGCCGGCGCCTCGACAGGGCCGGGCACTGGCTCGGCACCCTGCTCGCGGCCGCCTCCTTCGTCATCGGCGCCGTGCTCTTCGCGGACATGCTGGGCAAGGACGCGGAGGCCAGGACGCTGCGCTCGACGCTGTTCAGCTGGGTCCCGGTCGAGGGCTTCCAGGCGGATGTCGCCTTCCAGCTCGACCAGTTGTCGATGACCTTCGTCCTGCTGATCACCGGTGTCGGCTCGCTCATCCATGTGTACTCGATCGGGTACATGGAGCACGACGAGCGCCGGCGCCGCTTCTTCGGCTATCTGAACCTCTTCCTCGCGGCGATGCTGCTGCTCGTCATCGCCGACAACTACCTGCTGCTGTACGTCGGGTGGGAGGGCGTCGGCCTCGCCTCGTACCTGCTCATCGGCTTCTGGCAGCACAAGCCCAGCGCGGCGACCGCCGCGAAGAAGGCCTTCCTGGTCAACAGGGTCGGCGACATGGGCCTGTCGATCGCGATCATGCTGATGTTCACCACCTTCGGGACCTTCGCCTTCGGTCCGGTGCTCTCGTCGGTGGGCGACACCGGCGAGGGGAAGCTGACGGCCATCGGGCTGATGCTGCTGCTCGCCGCCTGCGGCAAGTCGGCCCAGGTGCCGCTGCAGTCCTGGCTCGGGGACGCGATGGAGGGCCCGACCCCGGTTTCGGCCCTCATCCACGCGGCCACCATGGTGACCGCGGGCGTCTATCTGATCGTCCGCTCCGCCGCGATCTTCAATGCCGCGCCCGACGCGCAGCTGGTGGTCACCATCGTGGGCGCGGTCACGCTGCTCTTCGGTGCGATCGTCGGTTGTGCCAAGGACGACATCAAGAAGGCGCTGGCCGGTTCGACGATGTCGCAGATCGGCTACATGGTCCTGGCGGCGGGTCTCGGTCCGATCGGTTACGCCTTCGCGATCATGCACCTGGTCACGCACGGCTTCTTCAAGGCGGGGCTCTTCCTCGGCGCCGGTTCGGTCATGCACGGCATGAACGACGAGGTGGACATGAGGAAGTACGGCGGCCTGCGGAAGTACATGCCGGTCACCTTCGTCACCTTCGGCCTCGGCTATCTGGCGATCATCGGCTTCCCCGGCCTGTCCGGCTTCTTCTCCAAGGACAAGATCATCGAAGCGGCCTTCGCCAAGGGGGGCACCGAGGGCTGGATCCTCGGCGGCGTCGCCCTGCTGGGCGCCGCGATCACCGCGTACTACATGACCCGCGTGATGATCATGACGTTCTTCGGTGAGAAGCGCTGGCAGCCCGCCCCGGACGCGGACACCACGCCGAGCGCCGAGCCCGCCGCGGAATCGCACGCCGGGCAGATGCCGCACCCGCACGAGTCGCCCAGGTCGATGACGATCCCGATGATCGTCCTCGCCTTCGGATCGGTCTTCGCCGGAGGGTTCTTCGGCATCGGCGACCGGTTCGTGAAGTGGCTGGAGCCGGTCACCGCGTTCGAGCACGGGCACCCGCCCGTCAGCGCCGGTGCGATCACCTCGGCCACCGTCGCGGTGATGCTGCTCGGGGTCGGCCTCGCCTACCTCCAGTACGGCCGCAGGCCCGTCCCGGTCGTCGCCCCGCGCGGCTCGCTGCTCACCCGGGCCGCCCGCCGCGACCTCCTCCAGGACGACTTCAACCATGTGGTCCTGGTCCGTGGCGGCGAGCACCTCACCCGCTCCCTGGTGTACGTCGACCACACCCTGGTCGACGGGGTGGTCAACGGCACCGCCGCCTCGGTCGGCGGACTCTCCGGCCGGCTGCGCAAGCTGCAGAACGGCTACGCCCGCTCCTACGCGGTCTCGATGTTCGGAGGTACGGCGGTGCTGATCGCCGCGACCCTGCTGATGAGGGCGGTGTGACCCAGATGTCCTTCCCGCTCCTTACGGCGACGGCGGCCCTTCCGGCGGTCGGCGCGATCGTCACGGCCGCTGTTCCGGCGGCCCGCCGGACCGCCGCCAAGTGGCTGGCGCTGCTGTTCTCGCTCGCCACCCTGGTCCTCGCGGCGGTCGTCCTGGTCCGCTTCGAGCCCGGCGGCGACCGCTACCAGCTCACCGAGTCCCACTCCTGGATCAAGGACTTCGGCGTCCGGTACGAACTGGGCGTCGATGGCATCGGGGTGGCGCTGATCGCGCTGACCGCGCTGCTGATCCCCTTCGTCATCCTGGCCGGCTGGCACGACGCCGACGTGGAGACGCACTCCACGCGGTGGCGTCCGACCCAGGGCTTCTTCGCCCTGATCCTCATGGTCGAGGCGATGGTGGTCCTCTCCTTCGAGGCCACTGACGTCTTCCTCTTCTACATCCTCTTCGAAGCCATGCTCATCCCGATGTACTTCCTCATCGGCGGCTTCGGCGACCGTGCCCACACGGGCAGCGAGGAGAACGCGGCTGCCCAACGCTCCTACGCGGCGGTCAAGTTCCTGCTCTACAACCTCGTCGGCGGCCTGATCATGCTGGCCGCCGTCATCGGCCTGTACGTGGTCGCGGGGAGCTTCTCGCTCTCCGAGATCGCCGCGGCGCGGGCGAGCGGGCAGCTGGACATGGCCGGTACCACCGAGCGTCTGCTCTTCCTCGGCTTCTTCTTCGCCTTCGCGGTGAAGGCGCCGCTGTGGCCGCTGCACACCTGGCTGCCCAACGCGATGGGAGAGGCGACCGCCCCGGTCGCGGTGCTGATCACGGCCGTGGTCGACAAGGTCGGCACCTTCGCGATGCTGCGCTTCTGCCTCCAGCTCTTCCCGGAGGCGTCGAAGTGGGCGACGCCGGTGATCCTCGTCCTGGCGCTGATCAGCATCGTGTACGGCGCGCTGCTCGCCGTCGGCCAGCGGGACATCAAGCGACTGGTCGCGTACGCCTCGATCTCGCACTTCGGCTTCATCATCCTGGGCATCTTCGCGATGACGAGCCAGGGTCAGAGCGGCGCGACGCTGTACATGGTGAACCACGGGCTCTCGACCGCCGCGTTGATGCTGGTGGCCGGGTTCCTGATCTCGCGGCGCGGCTCGCGGCTCATCGCCGACTACGGCGGTGTGCAGAAGGTCGCACCGGTGCTGGCGGGGACCTTCCTGATCGGCGGTCTCGCGACGCTGTCGCTGCCCGGCCTGGCGCCGTTCGTCAGTGAATTCCTGGTCCTGGTCGGCACGTTCGCCCGCTATCCGGTGGCCGGGATCGTCGCGACCATCGGCATCGTGCTCGCCGCGCTCTACACCCTCGTCCTCTACCAGCGGACGATGACGGGCCCGGTGAAGGAAGAGGTGCGGGCACTGCCGGACCTCAGGGTCCGTGAGCTGACGGTGGTCGTGCCGCTCATCGCGCTGCTGATCTTCCTCGGCGTCTATCCGAAGCCGCTGACGGACATCGTCAACCCGGCCGTGAAGCACACCATGTCCGACGTTCAGCAGAAGGACCCCCGGCCCGAGGTGGAGGCGGCCAAGTGAGCGCAACAACTGTCCACAGCCTGTGGACGACGGCCGCCGAGCCGATCACCAAGATCACCGCTCCGCACATCGAGTACGCCCAGCTGGCACCCGTACTGATCGTGGTCGGTGCCGCGATCATCAGCGTCCTCGTCGAGGCCTTCGTGCCGCGCCGCGGGCGTTACTACACACAGGTGTTCCTCAGCGTCGTCGCCCTGGCCGCCGGTTTCGCCGCGGTCGTCGGCCTCGCCGCGGGGGGCTACGGCTCCACCAAGGCGCACATCGCCGCGATGGGCGCCGTCGCGGTCGACGGCCCGGCGCTGTTCCTCCAGGGCACCATCCTCCTGGCGTCCATCGTCGCGGTCTTCACCTTCGCCGAGCGGCGGCTCGACCCGGCGGACCAGGGTCACCGGATCGACTCGTTCGCCGCCGAAGCGGCCGCCGTGCCGGGCAGCGACCAGGAAAAGGCCGCCGTCAAGGCCGGGTTCACCACCACCGAGGTGTTCCCGCTGGCGCTGTTCGCGGTCTCGGGCATGCTGGTCTTCCCCGCGGCCAACGACCTGCTGACGCTCTTCGTCGCCCTCGAGGTCTTCTCGCTGCCGCTCTACCTGCTCTGCGCCGTCGCCCGCCGCAAGCGGCTGATGTCGCAGGAGGCGGCCGTGAAGTACTTCCTCCTCGGCGCCTTCTCGTCGGCCTTCCTGCTCTTCGGCATCGCCCTGCTGTACGGATACGCCGGCTCCGTCTCGTACGCGACCATCGCGCACGTGGTCGACGGGAACGTGTCGGCCATCGACCCGGCGCTCGCCGACACCATGGGCAATGACGTCCTGCTGCTCATCGGCTTCGCCATGGTCCTGATGGGGCTGCTGTTCAAGGTGGGCGCCGTGCCGTTCCACATGTGGACCCCGGACGTGTACCAGGGCGCGCCGACCCCGGTCACCGGCTTCATGGCCGCCGCCACCAAGGTCGCCGCGTTCGGCGCGATGCTGCGGCTGCTCTATGTGGTGCTGCCCGGTCTGGCCTGGGACTGGCGGCCGGTCATGTGGGGCGTCGCGATCGTCACCATGCTGGGCGGTGCGGTCGTCGCCATTACGCAGACCGACATCAAGCGGCTGCTGGCCTACTCCTCGATCGCGCACGCCGGCTTCATCCTCGCCGGTGTCATCGCGGCCACGCCGGACGGCGTCTCGTCCGTCCTCTTCTACCTGGCCGCGTACTCCTTCGTGACGATCGGCGCGTTCGCCGTCGTCACCCTGGTCCGCGACGCGGGCGGCGAGGCGACCCACCTGTCCAAGTGGGCGGGTCTCGGGCGGCGTTCACCGCTGGTCGCCGCGGTCTTCGCGGTGTTCCTGCTCGCCTTCGCCGGTATCCCGCTGACCTCCGGATTCTCCGGGAAGTTCGCGGTCTTCAAGGCCGCGGCCGAGGGTGGCGCGGGCGCGCTGGTCGTGGTCGGTGTGATCTCTTCGGCGATCGCCGCGTTCTTCTACATCCGGGTCATCGTGCTGATGTTCTTCAGCGAGCCGAAGGCCGACGGCCCCACCGTCGCCGTGCCCTCGCCGCTGACGATGACGACGATCGGCGTCGGGGTGGCCGTGACGCTCGTCCTCGGTGTCGCACCGCAGTACTTCCTGGACCTGGCGAACCACGCGGGCGTCTTCGTCCGCTAGCCCCATGCCGTCAGGGCCCGGTCCCCTCGGGGGCCGGGCCCTGACGCATGCCGTTCCAGGCCGGGCACTTCACCTTGCGGGTCAGGCGGGGACGATCCGTCCCGTCACCTCGCCGAGGCCGACCTGGGTGCCGTCGGGGCCCGGGGCCCAGGCGGTCAGCGTGACCACGTCACCGTCCTCCAGGAAGGTGCGCTTGCCGGAGGTCAGCTCCAGCGGGTCGCGTCCGTTCCAGGTCAGCTCCAGCAGGGAGCCGCGCTGGTGGACCTCCGGCCCGCTGACCGTGCCGGAGCCGTAGAGGTCACCGGTGCGCAGGGAGGCGCCGTTGACGGTCATGTGGGCCAGCTGCTGGGCGGCGGTCCAGTACATCGTGGAGAACGGCGGCTCGGAGACGACCTCGCCGTTGATCCGCACGGTGATCCGCAGGTCGAAGCCGCCCGGCTCCTCGTCGGAGGAGTCGTCGAGGTAGGGCAGCAGGTCGAAGTCGCGGGCCGGCGGGTCGGTCCTGGCGGCGTCCAGCGCCTCCAGCGGGGTCACCCAGGCCGACACCGACGTACTGAAGGACTTGCCCAGGAACGGGCCCAGCGGCACGTACTCCCAGGCCTGGATGTCCCGCGCCGACCAGTCGTTGAGCAGGGTGAGACCGAAGACGTGGTCGCGGAAGTCGCCGAGGCCGACCGGCCTTCCCTGGGCGGAGGGGGTGCCGACGAGGAAGCCGACCTCCGCCTCGATGTCGAGCTTGGTGGTCGGGCCGAAGACCGGGGCCGGGTCGGCGGGGGCCTTGCGCTGGCCCGAGGGCCGTACGACATCCGTGCCCGAGACGACGACGGTCCCGGCGCGGCCGTGGTAACCGATCGGCAGATGCTTCCAGTTGGGCGTCAGCGCGTCGCCGTCCGGGCGGAAGATGTGACCGACGTTGGTCGCGTGGTGCTCGCTCGCGTAGAAGTCGACGTAGTCGGCGACCTCGTACGGAAGGTGCAGGGTGACCGTGTCGAGGGGGTGCAGCAGTGGCTCTATGTCCGGACGGTGCGCGGGCACCGTCACCCAGGCGGTGAGCGCCCGGCGCACATCGCGCCAGGCGGTGCGCCCGGCGGCCAGCAGCGGGTTGAGGCTGGGCTGGGCGAGCAGCGCGGCGTAGGGGGAGCCCAGGGCGTGCGCCGCGGCGCCCGCGTCGAGCACCGAGCCGCCGATACGGACACCGAGCCTGCGGCGACCGGGCTCGTCGGCGGTGGTGAAGACGCCGTACGGAAGGTTGTGCGGGCCGAAGGGATCGCCCTCGGCCAGATCGAGCGGGCTCTGCTCGGACATCGGTGCCTGCCTCGCTTTCCACGGGTGTGGGGGACACGTTACGTCGGTGTTCCGGCGTGGCGGCAGAGCCCCTCAGCCCGCCGTCCGGGGGATCCGCTTCTCCCAGGTGCGGTGGAAGACCACCTCGTCGCCGTCCTTGCACACCACTTCGTCGGACGTGTGGAAGGCCTCCCGGTCACAGGTGATCTCGGACCGGGTGTCGATCCGCACGTCCCATGGCAGTTCCGGCCGGTGCATCCGGATCGTCCGGGTCGAGCCGGTGCGCGCAGACAGCGGATCGCCCTCCTGGATCGTGTACGTGTCCAGGGCGTCCTCGGTGAGTTCGAGGCCGTCCGGATAGAGCCGTGTCCCGCCGTACCCGGGGTCGACCTCCAGGCGCCATTCGCCCTTGGCCACGTCGCGTACGACCAGCCGCTCCGGACGCTCCTCGTCCAGCGTCGCCGGGAGACTGACACCCAGCGGTTCGGAGTGTTCGGGCTCCTCGAAGACAATCGGGGCCTCCTCGCCGCTGGAGGGGGCGCGGACGGGCAGGGTGAGCGTGGAGGCCGCCGGGTCGAGGCTGAAGCCGGCGGCGTCCGGCCGCGGCCAGATCCAGGGCCAGTACGCGGAGGAGAGCGCGAGCCGGACCCGGTGGCCGGGCGGGAAGGCGTGGCCGATGCCGTTCAGTTGGACCTCGACGTCCTCCCACTCGCCCACCCGGCAGTCGACCGCCTTCTCCCGGCCGTGCCGGGCCGAGAGGTTGAGGGCGCCGCGGGTGACCAGCGTGGAGGCGCCGTCCGGGGCCACGTCGCAGAGCCGGGCGATCACCTGGCCGGTCGGCGCCCCGGCGCGCAGCGACAGGCGCACACGCGGGCGGCCGAGGATTTCCACCGGCGCGCCCTCCGGGACGGGGAAGTCGAAGCACGCCGAGTGCGCGTCCTCGCACCGCTGGTCGGGCGGCAGGTCGGCGTCGCGGCCGAGGGGGAGGAAGCGGCCCGCGTCGAGGCCGGTGTGCTGGGGGGAGCGGACGAGGACCGGTTCACCCTCGAGCGCGTACGGCACGGGCGTCACGCGGGGCGACGGCCAGGCGTCCTCGCCGACCCAGCGGCCGGGCAGCTCCCGGTGGACCGTCGCCGGGGGGTGCGCCTCGCTGATCCAGGCGCGCAGAAGGGGGACGGACATGGCGCCGTTGTCCTCGCCCTTCAGATGGTGGTCCCACCAGCGGAGGGTCTCCTGGAGGAAGCCGATCGCCGTGCCGGGCGGCAGGCCCCTGTCCGGGTACTGGTGCGACCAGGGCCCGATCAGTCCCCGGACCCGGTCGCGAGGAAGCTTCTCGACCAGCCGCAGGACGGTGTCCCGGGAGGGATCGTGCCGGCCGCCGACCGCCAGGACGGCCGCGCCGATGGCGCCGTAGTCCTCGCGGACGCTGCCGTGCTTCCAGTACGCGTCACGGGTCTGGTGGGCGAGCCAGGTGTGGAGGAAGGGCTCCACGGCCTCCAGCCGCCTCAGCCACGTCTCGCGCCAGCCGGGTCCGGCGAACACCGGGTCCGGCGGCCGGCACACATGGGCCAGCATCGTCGTCGCCCAGGCGTGCATGTCGACGGCGAGCACGGATCCGCCCATGTAATGGACGTCATTGTCGTAGCGGTCGTCCGTCGAGCAGACCGTGACCACGGCCTTCAGCGGCTCGGGCGCCAGCGCCGCGATCTGGAGCGAGTTGAGGCCGCCCCACGCGATCCCGAACATGCCCACCGTGCCGTTGCACCAGGGCTGCCCGGCGAGCCAGTGCACCACCGCCACCCCGTCGGCGAGCTCCAGTGCGTCGTACTCGTCGCCGGGCATCCCCTCGCTGGCGCCGTGTCCGCGGACATCGACGCGCACGGAGGCGTAGCCGTGGCCCGCGTACCAGGGATGGCGCTGCCAGTCGCGCGGGGCGGTCCAGTCGGTCAGGCGGTGGGGGAGGTATTCGAGGAGCGCGGGGACGGGCTCGTCGGTGACCGGCCGCCAGAGGCGGGCGTAGAGCCGGGTGCCGTCAGGCAGGGGGATGTGGATGTCCTCACGGGTGGTCTCGTACGGGAAGTCGGTGCTGATCTTCATCGGGGAGCCACCTCGGTGGACGGGGTGCGTGCTGCGGCGCGGCCGGGGGGCGGCGTCCGGGGCGCGGGCGAAGTCGGCGGCGTGCGTGCGTCCGGCCGGGGGACGGCGGCCGGGGGCGTCCCGCGCCGGCGGGAGCGGACGCCCGGACAGGTGAGCGGGAGCGGCCCCAGGGGCGGCCCGAAGAAGGCATGATCGTGCTCGGGCGGCGGTTGTCGGCCGCTCTCCTGGCTGTCGCTCGCGCTTCCGGACAAAGGCCTTGCTCCCGGTTGTAAGGGTCGATTCCGAACATACCGGGGGAGGCGGGTAGGCGCCCATGGCGCCGATGGTGATCGAAAGGCGACCGGATACGCTGACTTGAGTGAATCCAGCGACACATCGACAATCCATGTGATCGTCAGCAGACAGGAGATCCCCTCGTGACCGTCGTCGGGCCGTTCGGGCTGAGCGTGCGGGACCAGGCTCTTGAAGCCGATGTCCAGGCCGGACTGGCAGCTGTCGAAGCAGGGCTGCTCGATGCCTGCAAGAGCGACGTCCCGTTCATCACGGAGGCCGCGCAGCACCTCGTACGAGCCGGTGGCAAGCGCTTCCGCCCGCTCCTTGTGATGCTCGCCGCCCAGTTCGGTGACCCCTACGCGCCGGGTGTCGTCCCCTCGGCCGTGGTGGTCGAGCTGACGCACCTCGCGACGCTGTACCACGACGACGTCATGGACGAGGCCGATGTGCGGCGCGGCGTGGAGAGCGCCAACGCCCGCTGGGGCAACTCGCTCGCGGTCCTGACCGGCGACTTCCTCTTCGCGCGCGCCTCGCACATCCTGGCGGACCTGGGTCCCGGGGCCGTACGCATCCAGGCCGAGGCGTTCGAGCGCCTGGTCACCGGCCAGATCCTGGAGACCGCCGGACCGGGCGACGGCCGTGACCCCATCGACCACTACCTCGACGTCCTCGGCGGCAAGACGGGCTCGCTGATCGCCGTCTCCTGCCGCTTCGGCGCGATGATGGCGGGCGCGGACGAGGGCATCGTCGACATCCTCAGCCAGTACGGAGAGCGGCTCGGCGTCGCCTTCCAGCTCGCCGACGACGTGCTCGACATCGCCTCCGACAGCCACGAGTCCGGCAAGACGCCCGGAACCGACCTGCGCGAGGGCATCCCGACCCTGCCGGTGCTGCGTCTGCGGGCGCAGGCGGCGGCGCACGGCCGGCCGGAGGACGTGGAGCTCGTCGCGCTCATCGACAGCGATCTGACGGACGACGCCCGGCACGCGGAGGCGCTGCGCAGGCTCCGGGTGCACCCGGCGCTGGAGCAGGCCCGGCGGGACACCGTCCGGTACGCGCAGGAGGCACGCGCCATGCTGGCGCCGCTGCCCGAGAGCTACGCGAAGGCGGCTCTGGAGGAGCTGTGCGACGCGGTGGTGCACCGGGCGGGCTGAGGCCCACGGGGCAGGCGGCGCCTGCCTGTTGGGGGAGCTCTCTCAGGGTCGGGTCATACCGGAGCAGTACGTGAAGTTGCTCCCGGGGGCTGACGTCTTCGTACCGCCGTTTTGGTCAGATGGGTGTCATCGACCACGGAGGTAAGGCACACCATGGCACCGAACGACAGCACACCGACCACGGACGCGGGGCGCCGCAAGGCAGCTCGTTACGTCGTCCCCGTGGCCGTGGCCTCAGTGGCTGCGGCGACCATCGGGCTGGTACCGGCACTGGCCGCGTCCGGCGACCCGGAACTGCCGAAGATCACGGCCCAGGAACTCATCGAGAAGATCGCCGCCTCGGACGTCCAGCAGCTCTCCGGCACGGTGAAGATCAGCACCGACCTGGGCCTGCCGTCGCTGGCGGGCCTCGGCGGCCTCGGGGGAGGCGGCGGTGGCTCGACCGCCGACCCGCAGGCCAAGCTGACCGAGCTGGCCACCGGGACGCACACGCTGCGCGTGGCGGCCGACGGGCCGGACCGGCAGCGGGTGGCGATCCTGGGGGACTCCGACGACGAGTACAGCCTCGTTCACAACGGTGACGAGGTCTGGGCGTACGACAGCGCTTCCAAGGAGGCGTTCCACGCGCGGAACCCGGAGAACGCGGAGGGCCGCAAGGGCCACGAGGGCGGCAAGCTCCGGAACGGGAAGGGCGAGGCCCCGAAGGATCTGCCGAGCACGCCGAAGGACTTCGCCACCGAGGCGCTGAAGGCCGTGGACGACACCACATCGGTGACCGTCGACGGTACGGCGAGGATCGCCGGGCGCGACGCCTACCAGCTGCTCATCAAGCCGAAGCAGGGCGGCTCGACCATCGGGTCGATCAAGGTCACCGTGGACGCGGAGAAGGGCGTGCCGCTGAAGTTCACGCTCACCCCGAGTGGCGGGGGCAAGGCCGCGATCGATGCCGGCTTCACCAAGATCGACTTCGGGAAGCCCGCCGCGTCCACCTTCGACTTCACGCCCCCCAAGGGCACGAAGGTGACCGAGGAGACCGAGGGGGCGCACGGCACCGAGGAGAAGGCGAGGAAGGGCGCCGGAGGCCCCCAGGAGGACTTCAAGGGCCTGAACGTCCTCGGCAAGGGCTGGACGACCATCGCGACGTTCGACACCGGCGCCCCCGCGCCGGACACGAAGGACGCCCCGCCGGAGGCCCGGAAGTTCCTGGACGCCCTGGGCGACCGGGTCAGCGGGAAGTTCGGCTCGGGCACGGTCTTCGAGACCCGCCTGGTGAACGCGCTGATGACGGACGACGGCAAGGTCTACGTCGGTGCGGTCACGAAGGACCAGCTGGTCAAGACGGCCGGCGAAGCGAAGTAGCCGCGTCGCCCGGCCGCGCCACCTCCAGGCGCGGCCGGGCGACCGTGTTTTCGGAGCAGTGCCTCAGAACGTCAGGCGGAAGGCGTTGATGTAGCCGGTGTCCTGCGCGGCCTTGTCCTGGACGCGCAGCTTCCAGGAGCCGTTCGCCACCTCGCTCGACGCGTTGACGGTGTAGGTCGCCTGGACGTTGTCCGCCGAGTCGGAGGAGCTGAAGGGCTTCAGGCCGTAGACCGACCCGTCCGGGGCCACCAGGTCGACGACCAGGTCACCGCGCCAGGTGTGGATGATGTCGACGCCGACCTTGAGGGTCGAGGGCGCGTTGCCGGTGACGCCGGTGACGTTGACCGCCGAGGTGACCGCCGCGCCGTTGTCCGGGATGGAGACGTCGGCGGTGTTCTCGAAGACCTTGCCGGGGGGCTGCGTCGTCCCCTCCGACAGCGTCCAGATCGCGTGGGCGATCGCGTCGCTGTTGCGGTCCAGGGCGGTGTCGTTGATGTTCGCCGTCGTGTCGCACGAGGAGTGGTAGCAGCGGTCGAAGGCCTGGCCCGCCGTGCCGCCCCACTTCTGCGCCTGCGCGGAGGTCTTGGTGTAGTCGGCGCCGGTGAACAGGCCACCGACCGGGATGCCGGCGTTCTTGAACGGCGCGTGGTCGGAGCGGCCGTCGCCCTCGGTCTCGATCTCCGTGGAGACGCCGAGTCCGGCGAAGTAGTCCTTGAACGTCTTCTCGATCGTCGGGTCGTCGTCGTAGACGAAGTAGCCGGGGTTCGGCGACCCGATCATGTCGAAGTTGAGGTACCCGGAGACCTTGGAACGCTCGGTCGTGGGCAGGTTGTTGACGTAGTACTTCGATCCGACGAGGCCCAGCTCCTCCGCGCCCCACCAGGCGAACCGCAGATGCTTGGTCGGCTTGAACTGGGCGCGGGAGACGGCGAGGGCGGTCTCCAGGACGGCCGCGGAACCGGACCCGTTGTCGTTGATTCCGGGGCCCGCGCTCACCGAGTCGAGGTGCGAGCCGGCCATCAGGACCTGGTTCGCGTCACCACCGGGCCAGTCGGCGACCAGGTTGTAGCCGGTGGCGCCGCTGGAGGTGAACTGCTGGATGGTCGTGGTGTAGCCCGCCGCGTCCAGCTTCGCCTTCACGAAGTCGATGGACGCCTTGTAACCGGCCCTGCCGTGGGCGCGGTTGCCGCCGTTGGAGGTGGCTATGGACTGCAGGCTGTTCAGGTGCGCCTTCACGTTGGCGACGGGTATGTCCGGCGCGGCGAGGGCCGACGCTGGCGCCGCGGTGGCGGCGGGCGCGGTGGCGGCGAACAGCCCGGCGAGGGCGAGCGCGGCGACCGCGGCGGTACGTCTGGGAACGGAGAGTGTCATGTGGGGGCTCCGGGATTCCGTACGGGGATGGAACGGAAACGTGCGAGACGCCCCACGACGGCGGTGTCGCAGGGCGCTGGAGCTGTGCGTGTGCTGTGCGTGCTGAATGGTCGGGGAGATACTGACTGACCGTCAAGGGCGGAAACCGGTCATCGGAGTCCGAATGCCGGACAACTCCCGGACCGGGGCGTCGAGTTCACGGACTCCGCCTCCCGCACGCCGTGGGCGGCGCGGGCCGCGGCGATCTCGTTGGTGGGGACGGACGCGGCCGGGTAGCCGCGCGCACGAGCGAGCCCGCCCGCCCCTGGGAGCCGGGGCGGGCGGGCAGTGTGCCGCGAAGGGTGCGCTCGGGCGGCCGCGAGGGGGATCCGCCGCGGGCGGGTGGGGCCGGTCGCCTAACCCGCTGCCGTCTCCCGCCGGGCCGGTGCGCCCGGCGGCGCGGGGGCGACCGACGGCGTCCGGACGATCGCCGCGAGGCGCAGCGCCTCCGCCTTCGTGCGGCGCGCCGTGCGCAGCGCGTCCCAGGTCAGAAGCGTCAGGGCAAGCCAGACCAGGGAGAAGCCCGCCCACCGCTCCGCCGGCATCGCCTCGTGGAAGTACACGACTCCGAGCAGGAACTGGAAGACCGGCGCCAGATACTGCAACAGGCCCAGCGTGGAGAGCGGCACCCGGATCGCCGCCGCGCCGAAGCAGACCAGGGGCGCGGCGGTCACCAGGCCCGTCGCCGCGAGCAGCGCCGCGTGCCCCGCGCCCTCGGAGCCGAAGGTGGCCGACGCGGAGGACGCCGACGAGCCGAGCCAGACCAGATAGCCGAGGGCGGGCAGGAACTGGATCGCCGTCTCGGCCGCGAGGGACTCCAGACCGCCGATGTTGACCTTCTTCTTCACCAGGCCGTAGGTGGCGAACGAGAAGGCCAGGGTGAGCGAGATCCACGGCGGCTGCCCGTATCCGATCGCGAGCACGAGCACGGCCGCGAAGCCGACGGCGACCGCCGCCCACTGGAAGGGCCGCAGCCGCTCCTTCAGGAGCACGACGCCCATGGCTATGGTGACCAGCGGATTGATGAAGTAGCCGAGGGACGACTCGACCACATGGCCGGAATTGACGGCCCAGATGTAGACGCCCCAGTTGACCGTGATCACCGCGGCGGCGACGGTGATGAGCGCGAGCTTGCGCGGGTCGCGGACCAGCGTCCGCACCCAGTCCCAGCGGCGCAGCACGAGCAGTGCGACGCCGACGACGGCCAGCGACCAGACCATCCGGTGGGCCAGGATCTCGACGGCCCCGGCCGGCTTCAGAAGTGGCCAGAAGAGGGGGACCAGTCCCCATATTCCGTAGGCACCGATCCCGTACAGAAGTCCCGCACGTGCCGCGTCCGCCGGCTCTTCGCTGCTCGCCTTCACCACATCTCCCGTCCTGCGCCACGCGCCGCACTGTCCTGTCGAAGGTAGCGCCGGACCGGGCGCCCTGTCATGCCCGTATTGCAATACGGTCATGACCTTCGGTTCTCGACCCAAGGAAAGAGGCGCCCTCCATGACGAAGGGCGCCTCGTGGCGGAACGGCCTGCCGGGATCAGCCGACGACCGTCCAGGTGTCGTTTCCGGCGAGCAGCGCGGCGAGGTCTCCCTTGCCGTTCTGCTCGATGGCGGTGTCGAGCTGGTCCGCCATCTGCGTGTCGTACACCGGCCGCTCGACGCTGCGGAAGACGCCGATGGGCGTGTGGTGCAGGGTGTCCGGGTCGGCGAGCCGGGAGAGTGCGAACGCGGTGGTCGGGGACGGGTTGTGCGCGTCGTGGACCAGCACGCGGGCCTCGTTCTCCGCCGTCACCGGGACGACGACGAGGTCCCCGGTGGCCGGGTCCCGCACGACCCCCTTGGAGCCGTCGGCGCCGAAGCGGATGGGACGGCCGTGCTCGAGTCTGATCACGGCTTCCTCGGCCTGCTCCTTGTCCTTGAGGACCTCGAAGGCGCCGTCGTTGAAGATGTTGCAGTTCTGGTAGATCTCCACCAGGGCCGTGCCGGGGTGGTCGGCTGCCTGCCGCAGTACCTCGGTGAGGTGCTTGCGGTCCGAGTCCACCGTCCGGGCGACGAAACCGGCCTCGGCGCCGATGGCCAGGGAGACCGGGTTGAACGGCGCGTCCAGCGAACCCATCGGCGTCGACTTGGTGATCTTGCCGACCTCGCTCGTGGGCGAGTACTGGCCCTTGGTGAGGCCGTAGATCCGGTTGTTGAACAGCAGGATCTTGAGGTTCACATTGCGGCGCAGGGCGTGGATGAGGTGGTTGCCGCCGATGGACAGCGCGTCGCCGTCCCCGGTCACCACCCACACGCTCAGATCGCGGCGCGAGGAGGCGAGCCCGGTGGCGATGGCGGGGGCGCGCCCGTGGATCGAGTGCATCCCGTAGGTGTTCATGTAGTACGGGAAGCGGGATGAGCAGCCGATCCCCGAGACGAAGACGATGTTCTCCTTCGCCAGACCGAGCTCGGGCATGAAGCCCTGCACCGCCGCCAGCACGGCGTAGTCACCGCAGCCGGGGCACCAGCGGACCTCCTGGTCGGACTTGAAGTCCTTCATGGACTGCTTCGCCTCGGCCTTGGGCACCAGGGACAGGAGTGACTCAGTCATTGATGGCCTCCTTGAGAGCCGTGGCGAGCTGCTCCGCCTTGAACGGCATGCCGTTGACCTGCGTGTAGCTCTGCGCGTCGACGAGGTACTTCGCCCTGATGAGGGTCGCGAGCTGGCCGAGGTTCATCTCCGGGACCACGACCCTGTCGTACCGCGCCAGCACCTCCCCGAGGTTCGCCGGGAAGGGGTTGAGGTGGCGCAGATGCGCCTGGGCGATGGGGAGGCCCGCGTTCCGGAGTCTTCGTACGGCCGCGGTGATGGGCCCGTACGTGGAGCCCCATCCGAGGACGAGCGTGCGGGCGCCGTCCGCGTCGTCGACCTCCAGCTCCGGGACCTCGATCCCGTCGACCTTCGCCTGCCGGGTGCGGACCATGAAGTCGTGGTTGGCGGGGTCGTAGGAGATGTTGCCGGTCCCGTCCTGCTTCTCGATGCCGCCGATGCGGTGTTCGAGGCCGGGGGTGCCGGGGACGGCCCACGGACGGGCCAGGGTGCGCGGGTCGCGCTTGTAGGGCCAGAAGACGTCCGTGCCGTCGGCGAGCGTGTGGTTGGTTCCTGCGGCGAACTGGACCCGCAGGTCGGGAAGGGTGTCCACGTCCGGGATCCGCCAGGGCTCGGAGCCGTTGGCGAGATAGCCGTCGGAGAGCAGGAACACCGGCGTGCGGTAGGTGAGCGCGATCCTCGCGGCGTCCAACGCGGCCTCGAAGCAGTCCGCGGGCGTCTTCGGCGCGACGATCGGCACCGGGGCCTCGCCGTTGCGGCCGTACATGGCCTGCAGCAGGTCCGCCTGCTCGGTCTTGGTCGGCAGGCCGGTGGAGGGCCCGCCCCGCTGGATGTCCACGATCAGCAGCGGCAGCTCCAGGGAGACCGCGAGGCCGATCGTCTCGGACTTCAGCGCCACGCCCGGGCCGGACGTGGTGGTCACGGCGAGCGATCCGCCGAACGCTGCGCCGAGGGCGGCCCCGATGCCGGCGATCTCGTCCTCGGCCTGGAAGGTCCGCACACCGAAGTTCTTGTGCTTGGACAGCTCGTGCAGGATGTCGGACGCCGGCGTGATCGGGTACGAGCCCAGGTAGAGCGGCAGGTCCGCCTGCTGGGACGCGGCGATCAGGCCGTAGGACAGGGCCAGGTTCCCGGAGATGTTCCGGTACGTACCCGTGGGGAACGCGGCCGTCGCCGGCGCGACCTCGTAGGAGACCGCGAAGTCCTCGGTCGTCTCACCGAAGTTCCAGCCGGCCCGGAACGCCGCCACGTTCGCCTCGGCGATCTGCGGCTTCCCCGCGAACTTCTGCCGCAGGAACCTCTCGGTGGACTCGGTGGGCCGGTGGTACATCCACGACAGCAGACCCAGCGCGAACATGTTCTTGCTGCGCTCGGCCTCCTTGCGGGAGAGCCCGAAGTCCTTCAGGGCCTCGATCGTCAGCGTCGTCAGCGGCACCGGGTGGACGCGGTAACCGTCCAGTGAACCGTCCTCCAGCGGGGACGTCTCGTAGCCGACCTTGGCCATGGCGCGCTTGGCGAATTCGTCGGTGTTGACGATCACCTCGCTACCGCGCGGCACGTCGCCGATGTTGGCCTTGAGCGCGGCGGGGTTCATGGCGACCAGCACGTTGGGCGCGTCGCCCGGCGTGAGGATGTCGTGGTCGGCGAAGTGCAGCTGGAACGACGAGACGCCCGGCAGGGTCCCGGCAGGGGCCCGGATCTCGGCGGGGAAGTTCGGCAGCGTCGACAGGTCGTTACCGAACGACGCCGTCTCCGAGGTGAACCGGTCACCCGTCAGCTGCATACCGTCACCGGAGTCACCCGCGAAGCGGATGATCACCCGATCCAGACGGCGGACTTCCTTCTCCGAGCCGTGGCGCGCCGGGACACCGCGTTGTTCCCCGACGACCGCCTCATTCGCCTCGTCGGCCTCGTCGGCCTGCTCGGCTGGGCTACTGACCTGGCTGGTCACTGAACTGGACCTCCCTCAAGGCAAGGGGTCTCCCCGCCAGAGGCAGGGACAGGCTCCCGGGACAACCGGACGGCCGGTCGTCCCAAGGCCCACCCTACGTCGGTAAGGGTCGCCTTCCCTGGACCGCTCATATGATGGACGCCTTCTTGAGACGCCCTTATGCCCTGAATTATCACGTCCCGGAGCCCCCCGGCTGCTCATTTCGAAGACGCTCGCCGCTCATCCTTTGGTTCTAGGACCGGTTCGGGGCCTCCGGGCGTGGGAGGGTTCCATCTGACAGGGTGTCAGTTATTCAGGAGTTCAGGTAGGTCAACACCGCGAGTACCCGCCGGTGATCCCCGTCACTCGGTGACAGGCCCAGCTTCAGGAAGATATTGCTGACGTGCTTCTCGACGGCGCCATCGCTCACCACCAGCTGCCGGGCGACCGCCGAATTCGTCCGCCCCTCGGCCATCAGACCGAGGACCTCCCGCTCGCGGGGGGTCAGCCCTGCCAGGACGTCCTGCTTACGGCTCCGGCCCAGCAGCTGGGCCACCACCTCGGGGTCGAGCGCGGTACCGCCCCGGGCCACCCGGACCACGGCGTCCACGAACTCACGGACATCGGCCACCCGGTCCTTCAGGAGATAGCCGACGCCTCGGCTGGAACCGGCCAGCAACTCCGTGGCGTAACGCTCCTCCACGTACTGCGACAGGACCAGTACCCCTATCCCGGGGTGGTCCTTGCGCAGCCGTACCGCCGCCCGTACGCCCTCGTCCGTATGGGTGGGCGGCATCCGCACATCGGCGACCACCACATCCGGCAGCGCCCCCTGGTCCGCGAGCTCGCCCACCGTCTTGACCAGGGCGTCCCCGTCCCCGACGCCGGCGACCACCTCATGGCCGCGGTCGGTCAGCAGCCTGGTCAGCCCCTCCCGCAGCAGCACCGAGTCCTCGGCGATGACCACCCGCACCCTGTCTTCCACGACGTCGTTCACGACCGTGTGTCCCCCATGCTCCGACTGCTCCGGTGTACCGGCTGTGTGCCCGCACGCTCTGCGCGCCCAGCATTCCAGTATTCGGATCGTCGTGCGGGGATCGTCGGGTAGCGGATCAGCGCGGTACGGCGCGGCCCGGGGGAGGGGCGGGGGAGCGGCCGTTGTCAGCCGCGCCAGGGGAGCTCGGCCGTGACCGTCGTCGGCCCTCCGGCCGGGGAGTCGACCGCGAGGATCCCGTCCACCGCGCCGAGCCGCTCCGCGAGCCCCGCGAGCCCGCTGCCGCCCGCGATGTCCGCCCCGCCCCTCCCGTCGTCCCTGACCTGCACCATCAGCCGGTCCTCCACCTGCCAGACCTCCACCCAGGCCTTCCGGGCCCGGGCGTGCTTGGAGACGTTCTGGAGGAGCTCGGAGACCGTGAAGTACGCGATGCCCTCGATGGCCGGAGCCGGCCGGGACGGCAGGTCCACCTCCACGGAGACCGGGACCGCGCAGCGGGTGGCGACGGAGGAGAGTGCGGCGTCCAGGCCCCGGTCGGTCAGCACGGCCGGATGGATGCCCCGGGCCAGATCACGCAGCTCCTGCAGGGCCGTCTTGACCTCGCCGTGCGCCTCGTCCACCATCCGCGCCGCCGCGCGGGGATCCTCGGCCAGCTTTTCCTTCGCCTGGCCCAGATCCATGGCGAGGGCGACGAGGCGGGCCTGGGCGCCGTCGTGCAGGTCGCGCTCGATGCGGCGCAGGTCGGCGGCGGCGGTGTCCACCACCACCCCCCGGTCGGTCTCCAGCTCGAAGACGCGGCCGGCCAGCCGGGACGGGCCGAGCAGCCCGGTGACCATCAGCCGGTCCACGAACGTCATGCCCCGGATCAGCCACGGGGTGACCAGGACGAAGAACAGCCCGACCGCGCTGGTCACGGCGATCTCGAAGGAGGAGTCCAGAAAGAAGCTGTGCGTCCGGTCGCCGTAGAGCTGGAGCCCGTCGACACCCGCGTACACCGGGAAGACCCATTGCCACAGCGGGTACGTGAGCAGCGCCCAGCCGTACGCCCAGAAGCTCACCGCGACCGAGAAGGCGAAGACCGCCCACGGCATGTGCAGCACCGCGTAGAGCAGGTGCCGCCACGACGCGCCGCTCTTGAGTACGCCGCCGACCCAGGACATGAGCCCGCGGTTCCCCTTGCCGTTCGCGCTCCTGTCCAGCACGGGGGCGGGGTCGGCGACCTCGAGACCGAGCAGGCCCCGCGCCCGGGCCCGCTCCACCGCGCCGAATCCGCGGCACATGGCCAGCGCTCCCGCCAGCACCGGGATGCCGAGGAAGGTGACGACCAGCCCGGCGCCCAGGGCCGTCATGGTGAGGGCGAGCGAGAAGTAGAGGACGCTGAGGGGCAGGCCCAGCAGCAGGTACCCGAACTCCCGCCAGGTGCGGGCCTCGACCGGTGCGCGCAGCGCTGCCGGAACGCGGTGGGGGCGGTCGTGCCGGAGGTCCCGTCCGTATGCCGTGGCCATCGGTGTGTTCCGTTCTGTCGTCTGCCCGCCGCGGTCTGGTCCCGCCGCTGTCGGCCCGCCGTCGTCAGCCCTCTGCGATCTGTCGGGCTCGTGTGAATCCAGGGTGGCCGGGCGGGGTACGTCCCCACCATGGAGCCGGTATCCCTCTTGGACCGGGGGTTTTCCCTACCGGCGGGCGCGGACGGCCTACGACCGGGAAGGGACCGGCCCCCGCGCGCGCCACGGCAGCTCCGCCGTGACGGTGGTCGGCCCGCCGGACGGCGAGTCCAGGAGGAACAGCCCGTCGACCGCGCCGAGCCGCTCGGCCAGCCCCGCCATTCCCGTACCGCCGTCCAGCCGGGCCCCACCGCGGCCGTCGTCGCTGACCTGGATCAGCAGCCGGTCCTTCGTACGCCACACCTCGACCGACGCGCCGCGCGCCCCGGAGTGCTTGGAGACGTTCTGGAGCAGTTCGGAGACGGTGAAGTAGGCGATGCCCTCGATGGCTTCCGCCGGGCGTTCGTCGAGATCGACCGTCACCCGCACGGGAACCGTGCAGCGGGTGGCGACGGAGGAGAGCGCGGCGTCCAGGCCCCGGTCGGTCAGCACGGCCGGATGGATGCCCCGGGCCAGATCACGCAGCTCCTGCAGGGCCAGCTTCACCTCGCCGTGCGCCTCGTCCACCATCGCCGCCGCCGCTTCCGGGTCCTCCAGCAGCTTCTCCTTGGCGAGGCCGAGGCCCATGGCGAGGGCGACGAGCCGCGCCTGGGCGCCGTCGTGCAGGTCGCGCTCGATGCGGCGCAGGTCGGCGGCGGCGGTATCCACCACCACCCCTCGGTCGGACTCCAGCTCGGCGATCCGCAGCTCCAGCTCGTCGGAGGGCGACAGCAGCGCATGGACCATCGCCCGGTCCAGGTGGGCGAGCCCGCGGACGACATAGGGGAGCAGGGGCCACAGGACGAGGCAGACGAGGGTGAGGGTGAAGGTCAGTACGCCCCAGGGCAGTCTGACGAACCCGTAGAGCACCGCCCGCCACCCCACGGGGTCCTTGAGCCGGTTCCACAGCCATGGGAAGAGGCCGGCGTGGGACGCCCGGTCGGCGCGGGGCAGGGGGCTCGGTTCCTCGATCCGCACATGCAGCAGGGCGCGGGCGCGGGCCCGTTCGGCCCGGCCGAGCCATCGGGCGCCGCCGAGTCCGACCGCCAGCAGCGGCAGACCGATCACCGTCACGGACAGCGCCACGCCGAGCAGCACCGTGACCATGACGTAAACGAAGCCGATCAGGGTCATCGGAAGGTTGGAAAGAAGGTGGGCGACTTCCTTCCAGGTGTTCCGGCCGAAGGCGGTGCGTATGGAGGGCGGCCGGTCCTGGTCCGTACGGCCGGCGGTGTCGATGCTCGCGGTCATGGCGCCCAGCCTGCCGGGCCGCTGATCCACACGCCATGGGGCAAGGCGGTGGCGCGAAGTAGGGATAACCCCACTCGCACTGTGGACGGCCTGCTTACGGTCCCTTTAGCAGGGCCTAGACTCCCGTGCGTACAGATCGTCGAATGGGCCTGAGGGAGCGAGGGGCGGACGTGCCGGAACCGACCGTATCGACCGTCGCAGCCGACTACTTCGAGAGTTATTCGGTCGTCGGACTGCTCGCCGTGCTCGGTGTGCTGTTCGTGGCCGTGGCTTTCGGAGCCGGCCGGCTGCTGCGACCCGTCGTGCCGACGCCGGAGAAACTGCTCACCTACGAATGCGGTGTCGACCCGGTGGGGGAAGGCTGGGCCCACACCCAGGTCCGCTACTACGTCTATGCGTTCCTGTACGTGATCTTCGCCGTCGACTCGATCTTCCTCTTCCCCTGGGCGACCGTGTTCGCGGCGGCCGGATACGGCGCCGCGACGCTGGTCGAGATGTTCATCTTCCTCGGCTTCCTGGCCGTGGGACTGCTCTACGCGTACAAGAAGGGCGTCCTGACATGGACGTGACCCCCGCTCCTGATTCCGGCCCCGTGCTGCTGCCCGAGCCGAAGCGACTTGGCGTGCTGTCCCGACTGGCACCCGAGCCGATGAAGGTGGTCCTGAACTGGGGCCGTCGCTACAGCCTCTGGGTCTTCAACTTCGGTCTGGCCTGCTGCGCGATCGAGTTCATCGCCGCCTCGATGGCCCGCCACGACTTCATCCGGCTCGGTGTGATTCCCTTCGCGCCCGGGCCGCGCCAGGCGGACCTGATGATCGTCTCCGGCACGGTGACGGACAAGATGGCCCCCGCCGTCAAGCGCCTGTACGAGCAGATGCCCGAGCCCAAGTACGTCATCTCCTTCGGCGCCTGCTCCAACTGCGGCGGCCCCTACTGGGACTCGTACTCCGTGACCAAGGGCGTCGACCAGATCATCCCCGTCGACGTGTACGTGCCCGGCTGCCCGCCGCGCCCCGAGGCTCTGCTCCAGGGCATCCTCAAGCTCCAGGAGAAGATCGCCCGTGAGTCGCTGAGCGAGCGCTACGCGAACGGGCCCTCCGTCGGCCAGCTCCGCAGCGGCCTCGTCACGCCTCCGCCGGCCCCGGGCGGTGACCGCTGATGCCCGCGACCGGAAACGCGTACGACGGCCTCCCGGACTCCGTCACCGAGATCTTCGGCGACGAGGCCACGGCCGAGCGGGCGTACGACCTCCTGACGGTCGACGTGCCCGTCGGCTCGTGGATCGCCTCGCTCGAGACCGCCCGCGACAAGCTCGGCTGCACCTACTTCGACTGGCTGAGCGCGGTCGACGAACCGGAGACGGGCTTCCGGGTCTGCGCCCATGTCGTCGCCCTGGAGGGCCACCGCGTCCGCCGTCTGATGCTCCGTACGACCGTCCCGCACGCCGCGCCCTCCCTGCCCAGCGCCGTCGAGATCTACGCGGGCGCGGGCTGGCACGAGCGCGAGACGTACGAGATGTTCGGCGTGACCTTCACCGACCACCCGCACCTGGTGCCGCTGCTGCTCCCCGAGGGCTTCGAGGGCCATCCGCTGCGCAAGGACTTCGTCTTGGCGGCCCGGGTCGCCAAGGCGTGGCCGGGTGCCAAGGAGCCGGGCGAGTCGGAACACGGCGGCCCCAAGCGCCGCCAGATGCTCCCGCCCGGCGTCCCCGACCCGAACGAGTGGGGCCCCCTCAAGGGGCAGCTCCCGCCCGCTCCGGCCCGCCCCGCCCGCACCCCGCGCGCGGCCGGCGACCGCCCGGTGCGGCGTGCCCGCACGGCGGGCGAGGGCTCGGCGACCCAGTCGGCCGAGCCGACGGCGGTCCCGCCGGGAGCGCCGGCCGCCACTGGCGAGCCCGCCCCCGCGAGGCCCCCGCGCCGCACGCGCACGACGGCGGACGGCTCGGCGAGCCAGGCCCCGGAGGCGACACCGGCCGGTACTGAGACGACGGCCGTTCCTGAGACGGCGGCTGAGTCGGCAACCGGTCCCGAGACGGCACCTGAGAAGGTGGCCGGTCCCGAGACGGCACCGACGTCCGAGGCACCGACGCGTGAGGCGGCGGCGCCGGAGGGGCCGGCACCGGAGGCGAAGCCCGCCCCGCGGACCCGCAGCGCCGACGCGCCGTGGCACCACGCGCGCCCGGCGTTCGAGGAGCCGGGGCAGGGCGCGGAGGCGGAGCCCGCTCCGCCTGCGGAGCCCGCGCCGGGCGCAGGTCAGGAGGCCACCCCCGGCACCCCGCCTGCCGAGCCCGAGGCCGGCCCGGAGAACCCCGAGCCCGCCTCCAGGCCCAAGGCCGCGAGCCCCGAGCCCGAGCCCACCACCGAGCCCGACCCCGAGACCTCCGGAGGCGACCCCGCGTGAACGACGCACTCGACGTCGCCCTTCGGCTGATCGCCGTCTTCGCCGTGTTCCTGGTCCTCCCGCTGGTGGTCGGCCAGACCGAGCACAAGGTGATGGCCCATATGCAGGGCCGCCTCGGCCCGATGTACGCGGGTGGTTTCCACGGCTGGGCCCAGCTCGTGGCCGACGGCGTGAAGTTCGCGCAGAAGGAGGACGTGGTCCCGGCCAACGCCGACCGCCGCGTCTTCCAGCTCGCCCCTGCCGTCGCCCTGCTCCCGTACCTCCTCGTTCTGATCGTCATCCCGATCGGCCCGAGCGAGAGCGCGGTGGGCCAGATCATCGACGCGGGCATCTTCTTCGCGCTGGCCGTCATGGGCGTCGGCGTGCTCGGCTCGCTGATGGCGGGCTGGGCGTCGGCCAACAAGTTCTCCCTCCTCGGCGGTCTGCGCACCGCCGCTCAGCTCCTCGCGTACGAGCTGCCGATGCTGCTCGCCGCCGCCTCCGTCGCCATGGCGGCCGGAACCGTCTCCCTCCCCGGCATCCTGAACGCCTTCGAGTGGTGGTGGCTGCCGTGGCAGATCGTCGGCGCGCTGGTGTTCTTCACCGCCGGCCTCGCCGAGCTCCAGCGCCCGCCGTTCGACATGCCGGTCGCCGACTCCGAGATCATCTTCGGCGCGTACACCGAGTACACCGGTCTGCGCTTCGCCCTGTTCCTGCTCGCCGAGTACGCCGGCATCGTCGTCCTCTGCGGTCTCACCACCGTCCTCTTCCTCGGCGGCTGGCACGGCCCCTTCGGGGCGGACGGGCTCGGCTGGGTGTGGACCCTGCTGAAGACCGCCGTGCTCGCCTTCGTCGTGATCTGGCTGCGGGTGAGCTACCCGAGGCTGCGTGAGGACCAGTTGCAGAAACTCGCCTGGACGACCCTCGTCCCCCTCGCCCTCGCCCAGATCGCCCTCACCGGCATCGTCAAGGTGGTGATCCAGTAATGGCTCCGATCCCGGGCAGCGGCCTGGCCAAGGGCCTCGCCGTCACCCTCCGCACGATGACCCGCAAGAGTCACACCGCGCAGTATCCGGACGTTCAGCCCGACCTCCCGCCCCGCACCCGTGGCGTGATCGGCCTGTTCGAGGAGAACTGCACGGTCTGCATGCTCTGCGCCCGTGAGTGCCCCGACTGGTGCATCTACATCGACTCCCACAAGGAGACGCTCCCGGCCGCCACTCCCGGGGGCCGCGAGCGCAGCCGCAACGTCCTCGACCGCTTCGCCATCGACTTCTCGCTCTGCATGTACTGCGGTATCTGCATCGAGGTCTGTCCTTTCGACGCGCTGTTCTGGTCGCCGGAGTTCGAGTACGCGGAGACGGACATCCACGAACTCACCCATGAGCGGGACAAGCTCCGCGAATGGATGTGGACGGTCCCGGCCCCGCCCGCGCTCGACCCGGGCGCGGAGGAGCCGAAGGAGATCGCCGCTGCCCGCAAGGCGGCCGACAAGCTCGCCGCCGCCCAGGCCACCGCCGCTGCCGACGAAGCCGCCGCGGCCCAGGGCGGCACCGCCCCGGACGCCGCCGGTCCGGCACAGCCCCCCGCCGTCGGCGACCAGAAGCTGCCCCCGGCCGAGGGAGGCCCCGCGTGATCCTCGCCGCCCACACCGCAGCCCGGATCGCCATGGGAGCCACGGGCCCCAGCGCGGCCACGGCCGTCAACGGCCCGGGCTTCCTCTCGCCCTCGGGCGTGGAGATCGCCTTCGTCCTCGTCGGCATCGCCACCCTCGGCGCGGCCGCCGTCGCGGTCACCACCAAGCAGTTGGTGCACGCCGCCCTGTGGCTGGTCGTGGCGCTCGGCGGTCTCGCCGTCGAGTACCTCCTCCTCACCGCGGAGTTCATCGCCTGGGTCCAGGTACTGATCTACGTCGGTTCCGTCGTGGTCCTCCTCCTCTTCGGTCTCATGCTCACCAAGGCGCCCATCGGCCGCTCCCCGGACGCCGACTCGGCCAACCGCCCGGCCGCCCTCGCGGTCGCCCTGGCCGCCGCGGCCGCCCTGATCTGGGTGGTCGTGGACGCCTTCCGCACCACCTGGATCGACCTGGACGGGCCGGCTCAGGGCTCCACCAAGGTGTCCGGAGAGATCCTCTTCCGGCACTGGGTGCTCCCCTTCGAGGCGCTCTCGGTCCTTCTCCTGGCCGCACTCGTCGGCGCGATCGTCCTGTCCCGCAAGGACACCGAGGACACAGAGAGGCAGAGCTGATGCATCTCGCCTATCCCGCGGTCCTCTCCGCCCTGCTCTTCTGCACCGGGCTCTACGGAGTACTGGCCCGCCGCAACGCGATCCTGGTCCTGATGTCCGTCGAGCTGATGCTCAACGCGGTCAACCTCAACCTGGTCGCCTTCGACGTCTGGCTCCGCGACACCCTGCACACCGGCCAGGCCCTGACCCTCTTCACCATCGCCATCGCCGCCGCCGAGATCGGCATCGGTCTGGCCATCGTGCTGATGGTCTACCGCAACGGCGGCACACCGGACATCGACAAGCTCCGCGTCACCGCCGAGCCGACGGACGGCGACGGCGACGACGCGTCCGGCACCACCGACGGCGACACCGACACCGACAGCGACCAGGAGTCCGGCGACCGGGCCGGCGAGAAGGCCGAGGCCACCGCGTGACCACGACGACCCTCGCCTTCCTCGTTCCCCTCCTTCCGTTCCTCGGCGCGGCCGCCGGTCTGCTCCTCGGCCGCACCGCCCCCGGGTTCGTCCGCCCCCTGGCCGTCCTGCCCACGCTGGCCGCCGCCGCGCTCGCCGTCGTCGTCGCCGTCCACCAGGACGGCGGCAAGACGATCGACGCCGCCACCCGGCTCACCCCGACCGGCTCGGTCCCCATCGACCTCGCCCTGCACATCGACGGCTTCGCGGCCCTCGTCGCCGTGCTCGTCGGTGTCGTCGCCTCGTGCGTGCAGATCTACTCGACCGGCTACCTCCGCGACGACCCGCGCTACCCCTCGTACGCCGCTCTCGTCTCCCTCTTCACCTCCGCGATGCTGCTCGTCGTCTACTCCGGCGACCTGATGGTGCTGCTGGTCGGCTGGGAGATCATGGGCATCTGCTCGTACTTCCTCGTCGGCCACTACTGGGAGACGCCCGAGGCGCGCGCCGCCTCCCTGAAGGCCTTCCTGGTCACCAAGCTCGGCGACGTCCCCTTCCTGATCGGTCTGTTCGCGCTCGCCACCGAGGCGGGCACCTTCCGGATCACCGGGATCCTCGGCGCCGTCGCCGGCGGCGGCATCGACCACCCCACGGTGATCGCGCTGCTGCTCCTCGCGGGCGTCGCGGGCAAGTCCGCGCAGTTCCCGCTGCACACCTGGCTCCCCGACGCGATGGCCGGCCCCACCCCGGTCTCCGCGCTGATCCACGCCGCGACGATGGTCGCCGCCGGTATCTACTTCGTGGCCCGCCTCCTCCCCGTGTTCGCCGCCTCCGCGGCGGCGATGACCGTCCTCGCCGTGATGGCCGCCGTCACGATGGTCGGCTCGGCGCTCGCCGCCCTCGCCCAGGACGACATCAAGCGCGTCCTCGCCTACTCGACCATCGGCCAGCTCGGCTACATGTCGGGCGCCCTGGCCGTGGGCGACCGTGGCGCCGCCGTCTTCCACCTCCTCTCCCACGGCGCCTTCAAGGCCCTCCTCTTCCTCGCCGCCGGCGCGGTCATCCACGCGGCCGGCACGAACTCGCTGACCGCCATGTCCCGCATGAGCGGTCTGGCCAAGCGCATCCCGGACGCGTACTGGACGATGACCGTCGCCCTGCTCGCACTCGCCGCCATCCCGCCCTTCGCCGGCTTCTTCTCCAAGGAAGCCGTCCTCGTGGCCGCCGAGCACACCGCCCTCGGCGACCGGACCGTCGCCCCGGCCGGAGCCGGCTGGACCGTACTGATCGCCGGTCTGCTCACCGCCCTCCTCACCGCCGCCTACGCGACCCGCCTGTGGCTGCTCGCCTTCCGCGGCCGGGGAGCCGAGGCCCCCGACCACGGCAGGCAGCCGATCGCCATGACGGCCGTCCTGTGGCTGCTCGCCGTCCCGTCACTGGCCTTCGGCCTGACGGCCGGCCGCCTCGACGACTGGTTCGACGGCAACGCCCTCACCCCCACCGTCACCACCGCGGTCCTCGGCACGGGCGTCGCCCTCGTCGGCGGGCTGATGACCTACGCCACCTGGCGCGCGCTCTCGGTCAAGGCCGCCGGCGCGAGCCGCCCGGCCGCCCCGGAGACCGTCGCCCACCCCGACGCCGAACCCGCCCTGGTCGAGGCCGAGGCACTCCAGCTGCCGCACCCCGCAGGCGACCCCGCGGACCCGGGACGCCTGCTGCTCGGCCCGCTCCACCGCCACGCCGCCGTGGGCTTCCACCTCGACGCCGTCTACTCCGCGCTCTTCGTGCGCCCCGTCGTCGCGGCGGCCTCACTGGTGCGCTTCCTCGACCGCGAGGTCGTCGACACCTACGTCCGGGGCGCGGGCACCGGCACCCGCTGGCTGGGCGGGGCCGTCCGCCGCGCCCAGACCGGCAATGTGCAGACCTACCTCAGCGCCCTGCTCGCCGGCTCCGTCGTCCTGGCGATCGCCGCCGTACTCGTCGCCGCCGGAGCGTGAGCCGTGATCGATATCAGCGAATCCGTGATGAAGTTCCTTCTCGCGTTGCTCGTCGTCGGCCCGCTCATCGGCGCCGCGGCGGCCCTCCTGCCGGCCCCGCCCGGGCTGAAGGGGAAGTCGCCCGACCAGGCCGTGCTCCGCCACGGCGTGATCGTCACCGGTGTCGTGCTCGTCGTCGCCCTCGTCCTCATGCTGGGCTTCGACCACGACCAGCCCTCGACGATGCAGGCCACCACGGACATCAAGTGGATCCCTGCACTCGACGTGCGCATCCACCTCGGCATCGACGGCATTTCCCTCCCCCTGGTGGTCCTGACCGCGCTGCTGACCTTCCTCTGCGCGCTGTACAGCTACTTCAAGATGCCCGCGGGCCCCTCGCCCAAGGCATTCGTCGCCCTGCTGCTGGTCCTCGAGTCCGGCACACTGGCGACCTTCGCCGTCCTCGACCTGGTGCTCTTCTTCCTGGCCTTCGAGATGGTGCTCATCCCGATGTACTTCCTCATCGCCCGCTGGGGCGGTGACCAGCGGCAGTCCGCTGCCTGGAAGTTCATCCTCTACACGCTGCTCGGTTCCGTGGTCATGCTGCTCGGCCTCCTTCTCGTCGGGCTGAAGGCGGGCACATTCGACATGGTGGCACTCGCCACTGACAACGGCCGCGACATGAGCACATCGGTGCAGGTCATCGCCGTTCTGGCGATCGGGATCGGCCTCGCGGTGAAGACCCCGATGTGGCCGCTGCACAGCTGGCTGCCGGACGCCCACACCCAGGCCCCGACCGTCGGCTCCGTGCTCCTCGCCGGCGTCCTGCTGAAGATGGGTACGTACGGATTCGTCCGAATCGTCCTCCCGATCACCCCCGACGGCATGCACGTCTTCGCGCCCTACCTCGCGGCCTTCGCCGTCGCCGGCATCATCTACGGATCCCTCGCCTGCCTCGCGCTCGCCCGCCGCGGGAACAAGGGCGATCTCAAGCGCCTCATCGCGTACTCCTCCGTCGGTCACATGGGCTTCGTCCTCCTCGGCATCGCCTCGATGACCCCCACCGGCGTCAACGGCGCGCTGTTCGCCAACATCGCCCACGGACTCATCACCGGCCTGCTGTTCTTCCTGGTCGGCGCGCTCAAGGACCGGTACGGCACCGCCGACCTCGACACCCTCGCCGGAGCCGGCGGCGCCGGGCTCTACGGCCGGGCCCCCCGGTTCGGCGGGCTGCTCGCGTTCGCCGCCGTCGCCTCGCTCGGGCTGCCCGGCCTCGCCGGATTCTGGGGCGAGATGCTCGCGATGTTCGGCGCGTTCGACCCCGCGCAGGGCCTCAGCCGTCCCGCGTTCCTCACCTTCACCGCGATCGCCTGCCTCGGCACCCTGCTCACCGCCGCGTATCTGCTGGTCGTCGTGCGCCGGGTCTGCATGGGCGCCGTGCCCGCCGACCGGCCGCGGCTCACCGACATCCAGGGGTACGAGTTCGCCGCCTGGACCCCGCTCGTCGCCCTCACCGTCCTCGCCGGCCTGTGGCCCGCGGTCCTCCTCGGTCTCACCGACCCGGCCGTGCAGAAGCTCCTCGCTGGAGGAAAGTCGTGACCGTCGCCGCCGCGAGCGCCGCCACCCTCGTCCAGTCCGTCGACTGGCTCGCGATCGCGCCACCCACCGTGGCCGCGGTGGTCGCGCTGATCGTGCTCGTCGCCGACCTCTTCGTCCCCAGCGGGCGCAAGCAGCTCCTCGGCTGGTTCGCGATCGTCGGACTGGCCGCCGCGACCGTCCTCCTCCTGCCCCTGCGCCGCGGAGACCGCTCGACCTTCTGCCTCACCAGCGATCCGGCCGTCTGCTCCTACACCGTCGACCACTTCACCGTGGTGATCCAGTTCCTGGTCCTCGGCGGGGCGCTGCTGACGGCCCTCCTGTCGCTCGCCGACACCAAGGAGAAGCTCCCCGCCGGGGAGTACTGGTTCCTGCTGCTCTCCTCGGCGGCCGGCGCCGCTCTGCTGCCCGCCTCCCGGGACCTCGCGACCCTGGTCGTCGCCCTGGAGGTCGCCTCGCTGCCCGCCTTCGCCCTGGTCGGTCTGCGGCGCGGCGACCGCATGTCGAGCGAGTCGGCGCTGAAGTTCTTCCTCTCCTCGGTCACCGCGACCGCCGTGATGCTGCTCGGCGTCAGCTTCGTCTACGCGACGACGGGCACCCTGCACCTCACCGAGATCGCGCAGCGGCTGGACGATGTCCCGGCGCAGCTGGAGACCCTCGCCGAGGCGGGCGTGGCCCTCACGCTGGTCGGTTTCGCCTTCAAGACGGCGGCCGCGCCCTTCCACTTCTGGGTCCCCGACACCTACGTCGGCGCGCCCCTCCCGGTGGCCGCATATCTCTCGGTCGTCGGCAAGGCGGTCGGCTTCTCCGGCCTCATCCTGGTGACCGTCATCGCCTTCCCGTCGTATGCCGACGTCTGGGGGCCGGCCCTCGCCGTACTCGCCGCCCTGACCATGACCGTCGGCAACGTCGCGGCGCTGCGGCAGGTGTCCACGCGCGCGTGGAGCGCGATCCGGCTACTGGCCTGGTCCTCCGTGGCCCAGGCCGGCTACCTCCTGGTGCCGATCGCCGCCGCCGCGTACTCCGGCGACGACCAGATCGGCTCCACCGTCGCGTACGCCCTGATGTACGCCGTCGTGAACCTCGGCGCCTTCGCGGTCGCCGCGCTGGTCGCCCGTACGCGCCCGGACAACCGGATCTCCGACTACCGGGGCCTGTACGCCACCCGGCCGCTGACCGCTCTGGCCATGGGTTTCTTCCTGCTCTGCCTGGCCGGCCTGCCCCCGGGTATCATCGGTCTCTTCGCCAAGGTCACGGTGTTCTCGGCGGCGGTGGACGCGGGCCTCGGCTGGCTCGCCGTCCTCATGGGCGTCAACGTCGTGATCGCGCTCTACTACTACCTGCAGTGGACCGCGATCCTCTTCCGGGCCCCCGCGGGAGCCCGGGAGCCCGCACGGCACCCCGCCCCGGCTCCGATCACCCTGGCGATCGTGCTGACGGCGGCCGCGGGCGTCCTGCTGTCGGGCTACCCGCAGCTGGTGCTCCGCTACGCGGCGAAGACCCTGTTCTGACGCCACCGAGAGTCCCCATCACGCACGCGCACACGTGCACACATCGAGGAGCAGTACCGTGCTGAACGGTTTCAAGGACTTCATCCTTCGCGGAAACGTGATCTCCATGGCCATCGGTCTGGCCGTCGGATCCGCGTTCACCGCCGTCGTGACCGGTTTCAGCAAGGCCTTCATCACCCCGCTCATCGGCGTCGCCACGGGCTCCATCGGGGACTTCAACGAGGTCACCTTCAAGGTCAGGGGGGTGGAGTTCCCGTACGGCCTGTTCATCGCCGCCGCCATCTCCTTCGTGATCACCGCCGCGGTGCTGTACTTCGTCGTCGTCGTCCCGATGATGAAGATCCAGGAGAAGTTCACCCGCGACGAACCGGTGGACGCCAAGGCCACCCTCCGCGACTGCCCCCGCTGCTACACCGAGATTCCGGCCATCGCCACCCGCTGCGCCCACTGCACCAGCGACGTGGAGCCGATCGTCGAGGCCATGGAGAAGGCCGGGCTCCCCGCCCAGCGCTGACTCACCCGCACGGCCCACGCGGCCTCCCGTGCGCACTGGGGAACCTGCGTCTCCCGCCTGGCGTTGACCGGTACGGGAGGGTCCACTGAAGCAGTGGACCAGCACAGGCAAAAGGTCCCCTGCCGCACCATTTGGAGGGCGTACCGTGCACCGCCGGCACAACGGGCTGAGGACCGCCGTACTCCTCGGCGGACTGTCCGCACTCATCATCCTCATCGGCAGTTTCTTCGGCCGTACGGGCCTGATCGTGGCGCTTGTCGTAGCCCTCGGCACCAATGCGTACGCCTACTGGAACAGCGACAAGATGGCGCTGCGGGCCATGCGGGCCCGTCCGGTCAGCGAGTTCGAGGCCCCGGCGCTGTACCGGATGGTCCGCGAGCTCTCCACACAGGCCCGCCAGCCGATGCCGCGGCTCTACATCTCACCGACCCAGGCGCCGAACGCCTTCGCGACCGGTCGCAACCCACGCAACGCCGCCGTCTGCTGCACGGAGGGGATCCTGCGGATCCTCGACGAGCGTGAGCTGCGCGGGGTCATCGGCCATGAGCTCAGCCATGTCTACAACCGGGACATCCTCATCTCGTCGGTCGCCGGCGCGCTCGCCTCGGTGATCATGTTCCTGGTGAACTTCGCCTGGCTGATCCCGGTCGGCCGCTCCAGCGACGACGACGGCCCCGGACTGCTCGGCATGCTGATGATCATGATCCTCGGGCCGGTCGCCGCGTCGGTGATCCAGCTCGCCATCAGCCGCTCCCGGGAGTACGAGGCGGATGCCTCGGGGGCGCAGCTCACCGGCGACCCCCTGGCCCTGGCCAGCGCCCTGCGCAAGCTCGACTCCGGCACGAAGCAACTCCCGTTGCCGCCGGAACCCAAGATCGAGACCGCCAGCCATATGATGATCGCCAACCCCTTCAGGCCGGGCCAGGGAGTCTCCAGGTTGTTCTCGACGCACCCGCCGATGGCGGAGCGGATCGCCCGACTCGAGCAGATGGCAGGTCGCCGCCCGTGAAGACAATCCTCAACATCATCTGGCTCATCCTCTGCGGATTCTGGATGTTCCTCAGCTACCTCCTCGCGGGCGTACTGCTCTGCGTCACGATCATCGGCATCCCCTTCGGCCTGGCCGCCTTCCGGATCGGCGTCTACGCCCTCTGGCCGTTCGGCTACACGGTCGTCGACCGCCGGGACGCGGGTGCGCCGTCCTGCGTCGGCAACGTCCTGTGGCTGATCCTGGCCGGCTGGTGGCTGGCGCTCGGCCATGTCGTCACCGGCATCGCGCTGTGCGTCACGATCATCGGCATCCCGCTGGGCATCGCGAACTTCAAGCTGATCCCGGTCTCACTGCTCCCCCTGGGCAAGGAGATCGTCCCCACGGACCAGCCGTTCGTCACGCGTTAGCGGACTCCCCGAAGTCGCCCTGGTCACCCCGCCCGGCAGTCGGACCGCGGGCCCGTCCGTCCACGCCCTGTGCGAAGGACGTGGTCGGCCCCTTCGCCGGCGCGGCGCCAAACGGCCCGGCGCGGGCCAGGCCCGTCGAGGTGACCTTCATCGACTGCTCCCCGCGCGGCGCGCTGCCGGACGCCCTCGAGGGGGACGGCCGGGCCCACGGCATTCCCGTGTCGCGGGCCCAGCTTCGGCGAGCCCGCCGCCGCCCTCGCGGCAGCGGGCGTGGAGCTGGTCCCCGACTGATTGTCAGTGCCGTGGTCCACCATGAACACATGACCGACATCGAGCAGTCGGCGCACCACCGGATATCCGGCGGAGCGCCTCAGCGCCGCCGTACCGCGTAGACGACCGCGCCCGCCGCCAGCACCGCGGCCCCCGCCGCCACGGAAGCCCACGGCAGCGAGACCGCCAGCACGGCGCACCCCACCAGGCCGAGCGCCGGCAGGAGCCGGCCCCCGATGCGGCTCGGCTCGCTCGCCCTGCCGAGCGTCCACGCCGAGGCGTTGGCGATGGCGTAGTACGTCAGCACGCCGAACGACGAGAAGCCGATCGCCCCCCGCACGTCGGCCGTCGCCGCCACCACCGCGACGACCAGCCCCACCGCGAGCTCCGCACGGTGCGGGACCCGGAACCGGGGGTGGACGGCGGCGAGCGCGGCCGGCAGATGGCCGTCGCGGGCCATGGCCAGGGTCGTACGGGACACACCGAGGATCAGCGCGAGCAGCGAGCCGAGGGCGGCCACAGCCGCGCCCACGCTCACCACGGGGACGAGCCACCGCGCGCCCGCCGCCCGGGCCGCGTCGGCGAGGGGCGCCGCCGACCCGCCCAGCGCGCCCGCGCCCAGCACCGAGAGGACGGAGACCGCGACAGCGACATACACGAGCAGCGCGATGCCCAGGGCCAGCGGCACGGCGCGGGGGATGGTCCGGGCCGGGTCCCTGACCTCCTCGCCGAGCGTGGCGATCCGGGCGTACCCGGCGAACGCGAAGAACAGCAGTCCTGCCGCCTGCAACACCCCACTGGCCGAGGCGTCGGAGCCCCATGCGAGATGTCCCAAGTCCGCCCGCCCCGAGCCCAGACAGGAGACGACCACCGCGACCAGGACAGCCAGCACCGACGCCACGATCGCCCGGGTCAGCAGCGCCGATTTCTGAACGCCCCCGTAGTTCACGGCAGTCAGCGCCACCACCGCCGCGACCGCCACCGCGTGCGCCTGATCCGGCCACACGTAGGCGCCGACGGTCAGCGCCATCGCGGCGCACGACGCGGTCTTGCCCACGACGAAGGCCCAGCCCGCCAGATACCCCCAGAAAGGACCGAGCCGTTCACGACCGTACACATAGGTGCCGCCCGACGCCGGATAGAGGGCGGCCAGCCGGGCCGACGCCGTCGCATTGCAGTACGCGACCACGGCGGCCACCGCCAGGCCCGCGAGCAACCAGGACCCGGCCGCCGCGGCGGCCGGCCCGAGCGCCACGAAGATCCCTGCTCCCACCATCGCGCCCAGCCCGATGACGACCGCGTCGAAGACCCCCAGTGACCGGCGCAGTTCCTGTGTCATGTGCCGCACCCTACTGTTCGCCGCAACCACCCCCGGCGCCGTACGCGTCCTTGGGGACACCACGTGGAAAGGCAGGTTCAGGGCATGGGCATCATCAGCTGGATCGTTCTCGGCCTGCTCGCCGGAGTCGTCGCCAAGATCCTGCTGCCCGGGCGGGACCCGGGCGGTCTGATCGGCACGACCCTCATCGGCATCGCCGGCGCGTTCATCGGCGGCTGGATCTCGGCCCGCTTCATGGACCGGCCGATCAGCAACCAGTTCTACGACGGCGCGACATGGATAGCCGCGATCGGCGGCTCGCTCGTGCTGCTGATCGTGTACCGGATCTTCTTCGGCCACTCGCGCTCCCGCTAGAGCGGCAGGCCGGTCTCCCGCAGGGTGATGTTGAGCCGGCCGGTCAGCCCGAGGGCGGGATCGGCCGTCCCCGGGCGGACCTTGGGGACGCCGTGGTAGGCCATGCGCGAGGCGCCACCGAAGACGAAGAGATCTCCCGAGACCAACTCCACATCCGTGTAGGGCCGTCCGCGGTTCTCGGTGTTCCCGAACCGGAAGACACAGGTGTCCCCCAGGCTCAGGGAGACCACCGGCGCGGTCGACCGTTCCTCCTTGTCCTGGTGCATGCCCATCTTCGCGCCCGCCCCGGCGTCGTAGAAGTTCACCAGCGCGGTGTCCGGGGCGTACCCGCCGTGCTCCCCGTACGCCTCGGCCACGGCCTCACGCCCCAACTCCGCGAGCCACTCGGGGAATGCGACGGCCGCGCTGGTGTAGCGGTAGGGCTCCCACCGCCTGCCGACGCACAACGTCTGTACGGACATCACCCCGCCGCCCGGCAGCACGGTGTGCCGGAACGGCAGCGGCCCCCGGGCCCACTCCCTGCACGCCTCGACCAGTTCCCCCTGGCGCTCCGGGGACAGCCACCCCGGCACGTGCACGGCGCCGGGCGCCACGACCGCCCGCGCACTGGGCAGCGGGAACAGTCCGTCCGTCACGGCGCCAGCGCGCCTTCCAGAGCGAGCAGTCGCTCCTTGCGCTCCACCCCGCCTGCGTACCCCCGCAGCGCCCCGTCCGCACCGATCACCCGGTGGCAGGGCCGCACGACCAGCAGCGGATTGCGCCCGATCGCGGTCCCGACGGCCCGGACACCCGCCCCCGCCACCCCGACGAGCCGGGCGATCTCTCCGTACGTCGTCGTCGTGCCGTACGGAATGTCCTCCAGCGCCTGCCAGACGCGCCGCTGGAAATCCGTACCAGCGCTCACGTACTCGAGATCGAAGCGCCTCAGCGTCCCGGCGAAGTACGACCGCAGCCGGCCGCCGATCTCCTCGAACGCCGCCGGGTCGTGCACCCAGCCGTCCTGGACGGCGACGGCGCCCTTCTGCCCGGTCAGCGAGAGCGAGGCGAGCGCGGTCCCACCCTTCGCCGTGGCGGACACCTCACCGACCAGCAGCATCTCGCCCAGGGGACCGCCGACCCTCGCGTACACCGTCATGGCTCGTCTTCCTCCACTCGCGTCCCTGCTGTCCTCTACGAGTCTGCGTCCGGCGCCTCGTCGCTGCTGGCGGTATTCGGACATCATCTCGCAGCCATGACACGGTGCCGGACATGACTCAGCCCCCTCACCCGGCATGGAATGCGCCTGGCAGGGGGCTGAGGAATCGAGCACCGGAAAACATCGCAAAAACCGGGGCCCGCAATTCAACGAGCGAAAAACGAGCAAAAAGCCGAAGACGAGACGACGAAGCCCCGGCTGCCGCAGGCGGAGGAATGGCCCGCGGTGGCCGGGGATTCACATCACCGACGATCAGCTCTGGTTGTTGGAGCCGTTGTCCGAGATGAGGCCGTCCAGGACGTGCGACAGCGGGTTGTCGCCGTTCTGGTTGGCAGAGATCTGGCTGCAGTTCTGCTGCGCCTTGCCTTCCAGGAGGTCCTGAACGTTGACACCGATGAGGGCCGCAACCTGGGCGTGGATGTCCTGGATGGGCACGCAGTTGAGCACGCCACCCTGGATGAGGGCCATGTTCGGGCTCATCTCGCCGTAGGTGGTCGTGGCGCCGATGTTCTGCGAGGCCTTGTTGCCGATCTGGGTCGCGTGGTTACCGTCGTCCGCGATGGCGTGCGGGGCAGCAGTCGCCGAAACACCGAGGACGGAGGCCGCCATCGCCGTCGTAGCAAGAATCTTCTTGATCACGAGTTTTCCTTCTTGTGCTGAAGAGCCCTGGCATGCTCCGTTACCGAAGCGAGCTGATCAACCGCCGGGAAACCGGATTGGTTCCGCGAGTTCACTCGCGTGGCGCAATCAACAGATCAACGCCATAACGCGGGAACGCGAGTACATAAGAGACCCCGGGCGCCTCGAAACCCCGCCGGAAAGGGTTCTGCCCCGCCCTGGAAGCACCGCGAGCCCATCCGCGGTGACGGATGGGCTCACACAGGGGCGCGCAAGATCGCCGACGCGAACACCGGGCTGCCGCGGGGGGCCGGCCGCCGTGATCAGCGGTAGTTCACGAACTGGATCGCGAAGTCCAGGTCCTTGCCCTTCAGGAGCTGCTGCACGGCCTGGAGGTCGTCACGGCTCTTCGAGCTGACCCGCAGCTCGTCACCCTGCACCTGCGCCTTGACGCCCTTCGGGCCCTCGTCGCGGATGATCTTCGCGACCTTCTTGGCGTTGTCCTGGGAGATCCCCTCCTCGATCGTGGCGAAGATCTTGTACTCCTTGCCCGACAGCTGCGGCTCGCCGGCGTCCAGCGCCTTCAGCGAGATGCCGCGCTTCACGAGCTTCGTCTCGAAGACGTCGAGGATGGCCTTGACCCGCTCCTCGGAGTTCGCCTCCATCAGGATCTTCTCGCCGGACCAGGAGATCGAGGCCCCGACGTTCTTGAAGTCGTAGCGCTGCGAGATCTCCTTGGCGGCCTGGTTGAGGGCGTTGTCGACCTCCTGCCGCTCGACCTTCGAGACGATGTCGAAACTGGAGTCGGCCATGTCCTGTGGCTCCTTGTATCGGGTGCGTAGGGGCTGCTGAGGGATAGCTCAGAGGGGCGGCCGGGCTGCCCTGACCACCACCCCAAAGCCTAGCCACCCCCACCCACCCCGGGCGCTGATCAATCCGGTGGCGAAGCACCCCCGGTCATCAGGTATCGTTTACGTCGTTGCCACGGAGCTCCGCCCCAAGCGGTCACTCTCGGCAACGCATCCCATGGCGGTGTGCCCGAGTGGCCAATGGGAGCGGACTGTAAATCCGTCGGCTTAGCCTACCCAGGTTCGAATCCTGGCGCCGCCACGCGATAGAAACGGCCCCTGATCTGCGGAAACGCGAATCAGGGGCCGTTTTCGTGTGTAAGTGTGACTGGCCGGGCTGTCTCGCGGTGTCTCGCTCCACCACGCTCTCTACCAGCGTGTGTGGACGGAGCGTGGACGGAGATTCTGGCCGCCACCAGCACTGATGGACGGCGCCCTTGGCTCAGCCGCCAGACGCAGGTACGAGGTGCTGGTTGAGGCGCGCGGAGATCTTGGCGTTGGCCGCCTCGTCGCCACCCTTCAGGAACTTTGCATAGACGCGGAAGAGGACGCCTGTGCTGTGGCCGGCCCGCTGGGCGACCAGCTGCGGCTCGACTCCGGAACTCAGCCAGGTGGACACGGCTGCGTGACGAAGGTCATACGGCCGCTTGGCGAGCTTCGTTTCCTGTTCGGCGGGTGAGAGGACGTCCTCGCGGGCCCTGGCCCAGACCTCGCCGTACCCGCTTTCCTGCACCATGCCGCCGCGAGCGGTACGGAACAGCCGACCATCGGCGTGGGTGCCGTACAGGGTGACGTGCCACCGGAGCATGGCCACCAGCTCGGGTGGGATCGGTACGTAGCGGACGCTCTTTCGGGTCCGGTGTTTGAGCCCTCGGCGGTCATGAGCCTCGCCGGTATCCGTCCATGAACTACCGGAGCGGGCTCGACTCTCACGGAGCCGGAACAGGCCCCAGCCCCGCCGGGGCAGATCGCAGTCCTGGAGTCGAAGCCCGACCAACTCGCCGGGGCGGGCTGCCGAGTAGTAGAGGCATCCGAAGAACGCCTCGAGGTGCCGCCCGCGATACCCCTGCTTTCGTACGGCGGCCAGGAGGGCGGCCGCCTGAGCGGGATCCGGGACACATTCGGGGTCTACCTGTTCCTCCACACGCTCGGGTGCCTTCCACCGGACCGCTGGGAGCGGGTTCTCCGCCAACAGTTCGGCATCCACGGCGTAACCGAGGGCCTGGTGGAAGATGGCACGCTTCCGTGCGATGACCGACCCCGACGACGTCTTGCTGTCGAGGCGCCGGGAGCAAGCGTCCAGGGCCTTACGTACGAGCATTCGGTCCGAAAGAGCAGAGGTGGCCACGGACTTCCGTTCCACCCATTCAAGCAACTCCTTGATGTCGGCCGGCGGCTCCTCCTTCCACTGGTTCACATTGAGGCCCCAGGTGTAGAGCGCTCGCCGGACGGCCTTGTGGTCGGCCATCCCCTTTGTGTCCTTCACGAGGGCGAGCGTCACCGTGGCCATGGCCTCAGCGAGGTTCCGGCGCGTGGAGGCGGGGGAGTGATCCCACTTCATTGCCACGTAGTTCCTGGCGTGTTGGTACCAAGTGATGTCCTTGGACTTCTGGACCATCGACTTCGGTAGGCCGCTTTCGACGTCCCAGGGTTCGCCGTCGCGAGCGGCCGTGACGAACTGCGCGCGGCGGCTCTCGGCGAGCCCCCGCGTCAGGAAGGACTCGGAATGGGGCCGGGTGCCCACCTGCCAGCGGAGCTGGAACGGCTTGCGGTACGGACGCTTGCGGATACTCCAGATCCGTACGGTGTAGCTCCACTCGCTCACGCGGCCTCCAGCTCGTTCATGAACGCGTCCAGGACGCTCCGGCGCACGCGGAGGTGGCCATTTGGCAGGCGCCGGACCTCGGGGGCATAGCCCCTGTTGCGCCAGCGGTAGTACGTGGCGCGGGTGATGCCGATCTCTTCGAGCGCCTCGCTAAGAGGCAGCCACTCGTCGGCGGATGGCCGACGGCGGCGGGCGAGCGTGGTCACGGGAGACTCCTCGGGTGAAAGTCGGAGTGAGATCACTTTGAGTCGCGAGCCAGGGGCGGGCGTGGGGCTCCTCGGAACGTCCCTCCTGTCCGAGGCGGCGATTTCTGCGTCACCGCGTCATCCGCGTCATTCGCTGAGCTGACCTGCGGTCTTCGGTGACGGAGAGGGCGCGGCCGTGTGTCACCGGTCCGTGGTGGTGTCTGTCACCGGTGACGCCGATGACGCGGGGTGACGCAGCCTTCGGGCTCTTGCGTCACCGGCGTCACCGCAGGTCACCGGCCGCATTCCGCCGTGTGGTGACGCAGGTGACGCAGCGTCTCTTCTCTTGGGACAAGAGGGAGGGGTGTCTGTTGTGGTGCGCGCCTTAGAACGCGACGACAGAGCCGCTGCGCGGCGCGCCCCATGCAGGGGCGGCGTTGCCGCCAGAACAGCAAGAGGAGCACGCCAGGCGCCCCCGGCGGGGTGCTCCTCTTGCTTGTGCGGTGACCGTGGCGGCGCCGGTTAGAACATCGGCTTCTGCTGGTCTGGCGTAGGCAGGGCGGGCGGTCGGGTCATCTCGATGTAGCGGGCGGTTTTAGTGCGGCCCCAGTCGACGAGGACGCCACGTGCGGCGAGGGTCGGTTGAAGTCGCTTCAGGCGGTCCGAGAGGACCTTGCCTGTGGTGGGCCATCCCTTAGGCAGGGGGTGGAAGTCCTCTCCGGTGTAGAGCTGGGTGAGGCAGTGCAGCCACTCGGCAGACGTCATCCGGACTTCCACGCCCGCGTCGAGGCCGGCGGCGTGCTTGAGCACGGTCTGGGCGAGGAGGTCGCCTTCGATGACGTCGTCGTTGAGGTCGTCCAGGCTGGCCCGGTAGGCGTCCAGCGCTCCGAGGCCGGTCGCTGCGTCGAGCTGCGCGCACAGGTGCGCGAAGTCGGCCATCCGCAGATCGGTGGGGATGTCGGCATCGGCGGCACGGACCTTGACGGTGAGGTCGAGGAGGGAGCCGAGGATGACGGGCAGGATCTCTGCGTACTCCGCCCACAGCTCCGCTTCCGTCCGCCGTACGCGGGGGCGTTCAAGGCGGAGCGGGAGGAGTCGTTCGGCGAGGTCGGGGCGGATGACGCCGACGTCGATGCCGGTCAGGAGCAAGGGGCGGCGGTAGCGGGCCCGTACGACATCGCCATCGGTGTAGAGGGCGCGCTTCACTGTCTCGGCGCCGGTGACGATGCAGCACATGGCGTCGGACAGGTCCGGGGCGAGGTGGGAGAGGTTGTCCAGGGCGGTGACCCATCCGGCGGCCACGGCCGCGATCAGGTTCTCCTCGTCCTTCGGGGCGCGGCGCAGATCGCCGCTCATGCCCTCGATGATCCGTACGAGCATCCGCCCGCCGGTCGATTTGCCCGCGCCCTGGGGGCCGGTGAGAAAGGGTGCGGGGACGGGTACGGACGGCCCGAGGCAGCCGATCAGCCACGCGATGGCCAGGCACTCGGTCTCGGCGCCTGCGAAGTTGCACAGCCGGAGCAGGAGGTCGAGACCCTTGCCATCGGTGTCCTTGGCCGGCAGGGGCAGTTCTCCGGTGAGCTGTGTCCGCCGCCAGCACACCTCCTGCGGCGGTGGGGTGGCGATGTCCCAGCCGGTGGGATGGATGCGTACGGACTGTCCGTCGTTGCGGCCCAGGTCGAGCCACGTCGCCCCGTCGAATCCGGGCGCGACCCGGATATGAACGGGCTGCACCTCCTGGCTCATCGCGAGCGCTTCGATCAAGTCCAATGCCTCCTTCAGGGCGGTTCCGTTGAACACGCCGCACCCGTCCGCGAAGAGGCCGACCATGAGTTCCTGCCGGTGGCTGCCCGCAGTTCCCTGTGAACGGATCGGACGCGCGACGGGGTGGCCGTTCTTCTGCGCGTACACCGTGCCGTCGGCCGTGCGGAAGTACCGGAAGTGGGATTGCGCGTAGTCGGTGATGATCTGGCGGGCCGGGGTCTTGTCGTCGTCGGACATGGTCACAGTCCCAAGCTCGTGCGGGCGTTGGTCCAGGCATCGGTGCAGTGCCGGAGAGACTCGCCCTTGGCCTGGGCGGCGGTGAACAGACGAGTGGTGTGTGCGTTGGTGAGGCAGCCGCACCGGCCGTGGGCGGACAGCACCGCGAGGAACGTCCGGTACACGGTGGTGTGGATCGCGCTGCGGGCCTCGGTGATGCGCTGCTCGGCCATCGTGATGCCGCGCTCGAGGTAGACAGGCGAACGGTGAGGGCACTCCCCGCCCCCGGCCGGCGCGGGCACGGTTACGGCGCACCGCGTCGGCCGGACGGTGGCGGGGTCCTTGACGACCAGGGCGCGGACGCCTGCCGGAAGTGGTGCCAGGGTGCCGGTTCCGGGGCCGAGCCAGCGGGCGTAGGACATGGACGACTTGATGTCCACACCGGGCCGTACGTGGTTGGCGGAGCGCATCGCGCCCCGGTAGATCCAGTGTTCTCCCCGCGTCGTGGCCACGGTCCGGGTCTGGGGCAGGGTCTCGCGGGCCCAGGCGATGGCGTCGGCGTCGTCCAAGTCGACCACGGTGGCCCCGGCGCCGCCGGGGTGGTAGGCGACCGTCTCTGCCTGCTGCCATGCGGCCGTCCAGGCCGGGGAGGCGAGGACGTTGGGGTCGGTCGCTGCGGCGGCCCATCCGTGGCAGGGCAGGGGGCAGGCGCAGGGGCCGGGGGTCTTCATGTTCGGCCGACCACCACACACGTTGCCGGTGCATGTGGGGCAGTTGCCAAACGGGACCTTCCCGGCCCGCAGGGGCAGGACCGGCACGCCAGCGGCGGCTAGGCGCAAGGCGAGTAACAGCCGCTCGCTGTCTCGCCGGATGGGGACGGAATGGGTCATGCTGGTGGTCCTCCTGTTTCTGCGAAGGGACGGAGAGCCGGGGCGGTCGCGGTCTTGTGGTGAGAGGCGGCCGCCCCGGGCGTATCTACTGGTGCTTGGCCCAGTGGGCGTACTGCTGGCGGATGTAAACGCGCGGGTCGGGAACCGTCTCCGCCCCGTCGATGTCCATCACGCGGCGGGCTGTCTGGTCGGCCAATGTGCATGCGTCGCCCGTCATGCCTTCGGCTTCGTCCGTGAGGGCGATGCGGTCGAGGACGGCGGCTTTGCGGAGCCAGAACTCCCGGTTGAGCAGGGCGTAGGTGGGCCGGCCGATCGCTGCGTTGGCGGTCCATCCGATTTCGCTGACGATGCTCGGTGCGAGCGCGTAGGCCTCTTCGGGAGTGGGCCACTTCTCTGTGTCCAGCTCCGGGACCCTGGCAGGGCGGTGGTCGGCGGTGATGTAGAGGCGGGTGCGCTGTCCGTCGCGGGTGCCGTGCTGGCGCACCGAGCCGGTGAGGAACGCTGCGGTGAGCGTCTTGGTGACGCTTTCGGTGTCGGCCGGGTCGCAGATGACGCGGATTTCGAACATGGCTCAGTGCTCCTGGATGGTCTCGATGGTGGGGAGTTCGGGCAGCCCGGCTCGGGTGAGTGCGGCGGGGTCGAAGCCGGGCAGCGCGGCGCGGGCGTTGAGTGCGGCGGCGAGGGCTTCCGCGTAGGCGGCGCCCTCGCGGGCCACCTGGATCTGCGCTCCCGCACGCAGGGCTTCCACCCGCTCCACGTGGGCGTGGTTCTCGCACTGTTCAGCGGTGTGCCGTTCGTGGGTGACGGCGGCGCGGCGGTCGGTGCGCCAGTAGCGCGCCGCGAGCCCGTACGCGACGGTCGTGGTGAGCGCCCACAGCAGGACGGGCAGGGACCAGCCGTCGGCGTATCCGGCGACTCCGGCGAGCGCGAGACCGCCCGAGGTGGCGAACGCGGTTCCAGCGATGACGCTGTCCCCGCGGCGTCCAGCGGAGGCGAACGCGCCGGCCGTCGCCGCGCCGGTGGCGAGGACCACGATCAGCGCGGCGTTGCCAGTGGAGTGTTCGGCGCCGTTGGCGTTCCAGATCCGGCCGAGGATGAGCACGGTCGATGTGGCGATCGCGGGAGCGGTCTTGGGGACGGCTGCGGCGAGCCAGTGGCGGTGGAGGAGGGGTTCGTTCATCGCGGGCTCCCTACAGGTTGGGGATGGCGTTGATGACGGCGGTGGTGAGTTCGTTGACGGGTCCAGCGGCGCCGGTGGAGGCGAGGAAGAACCCGAACATCGCGGCAACGAACGCGGAGCCGTAGCCGAGGGCCTTGGAACGCAGCAGGAAGAACAGGACGAGTCCGAAGAGCAGGACCAGTGAGACGGTGACGGCCATGCGGGAATTTCCTTTGACGGTGGTTTCGGATGGCTGGCTAAGCTGCGGGCACCCTCGGGTGCAGGCAAGCTCAGGGGTCTGGCCGACGGCTGCGCCCGCCTAGCTCCTCCACTGGAGCGGGGTACGTCTCATGACGGGCACCGTCGGCCGCTTCACGTCCGGGGTCAGCGGGTGCCGTCGCGGTGGATGCGAGCGGCGATGTTGAACAGGTGGCGGCCGAGCCGAATGCGTATGCCGTGGCCCTTGCAGCGGCGGCAGGGCTTGCCACGCTTGGGCTTGCCCTTGCGGTCGGTCTTGAGGGCGAAGCCGAGTCCGCTGCACTTGCGGCAGTTGCCGAACGGCGAGGCCGCACACAAGGCTCCGTAACTAAACGTGATGGCGAGAAGGCATGCGCTAGCAGCGAAGAAGAGAGTCATGAGGAGCCTCTCAGGCGGTTTCTGGGGTTTCCGCAGGTCACCCGCTAGGCACTAGCAGGCTGATCAGATGCGATGTAGGCCGCTAGCTGTGCCGCTAGGCCTAGCGGGGTTGGGCGCTAGGTCTAGCGGCGAATCGTGGCTAGCTCGCGTCCCGCTTTCCGTCACGTTCCGTGAGAGTGATGGTGATGTCGGCCCGGACGACGCCGCGACGATTGGCACCCTTGCCGCCCTCGGTCTTGCCCCACACCTGACCCGTGGAGATGCCGCGGGGCTTCAGCGCGGCGGCCAGACCTTCGGGGTCCCAGCCGCCGTAGACGTCGGGCCGCAGCTCGGCGAGCCGGGCAACGACGACTTCAGACCAGACCTTGGGCTCCTCAGCGGGGACGACAGCGAGGATGTCGCGCAGTAGGTCGTACGCGCTGGCCTCGCTGGTCTCGAACTGCTCTCCCAGTGCGTGGCCGGAGAGGGTGCCGGCCTGCTCGCGGAGCTTGCGGGCCCGCATGCCGACCGTCTCAGCGGTGGGGGCGTCGACGTAGACGGAGGAGACGATCCGGGCGTCGGAGCCTTCGCCGACGAAGTAGTGGATGCCCTTGTCCTTCCAGGAGAACATCGTGGCCCGCACGCCCCGCTTGTAGCTGGACGTACCGAGGACCATGTCGTTCTCCAGCTGACCCATGACCTTCAGGCAGAACCTCGCGGAGGCGTTCGCGCTGATGCCGGTCGGCAGCGCCTTGGCGTCCGGGCGCTGGGTGGCAAGAATCAGCACGATCCCGGTAGCGGGGCCGCGCTTGACCAGGTCGGTGCAGATCTCCTCGAACTCCGCTGCGTGCTTGGGGTGTTCGAACCAGACTTGACACTCGTCCACACCGACCACGATCGGGTGGAGCCCGAGGTTTTTCTTGTTCGCCAGTTCGCTGGTGACCTTCGACTCCGGGCAGATGTCCCGTGGCAGAGAGCGGATCATCTTCGCCCGCCGGCGCAGCTCTGCCCGCAGTTCCCGCAGGTCGGCGAGGGCGTACTCGATGTCCTCGTCGTCGTCTCCGGCGCGGTGGCGGTGCGAGACCCGTTCGCCGACGGGGTCGAGGTCGCCGGTGCCCTTCAGGTCGTAGGTGTGCAGCTCGGCCCGATGGTCGAGCGCGGCGATAAGGAGCAGCAGGCGCAGGAGGAACGTCTTGCCCATGCGGGGGATCGCGCCGATGACGGCCGCGATGTACATGAGCGTGATCTCGACCCAGCGCCCGCGCTGGTCGGTGCCGAAGGCGACCGGCTTGAACAGGTCCGTGCCCCCGCCCTTGAGCAGCGGCCACGCGGGCTTCTTCGCGGTGGACATGTCCTGGTCGCCAACCCACAGGACCAGGTGCCCGGTGTGCTCCTCCGGGACCGCCTCGGGCCACACGCAGCCCAGCGGACGCCTGAGTCCGGATGCGAGCTTGTCGCGGCGCTCGATGACGTCCGTGACGGTCACGCCGTACGGGAGGTCGCCCTCGGCCCGCCAGCCCGGCCCGTCGCGGGTGATGGGGGCCGTGAAGGTGAACCCGTCACGACCCTTGCCCTGTGCCTGGTTGATAGCCGGAATCCCCAGCGCGCCGAGGGCGCGCAGGACGATGTCACTGGTGAGCTTGGGAGCCTTGGTGACCTCCACGGCCCGGTTGACGACGGGGGCATCGGCATGGCCGCCGGCCGACCCGAGGGCGAGCAGCAGCGCGCCGACTGAAACGGCCTGGAGCCATCCCGGGGCCAGGACGTATAGGGCAAGCGCGGCGCCCGTGCCGATCAGGGTCGCGAGGGTGGCGACCAGGGTCCGCAGCCGGACCCGGCCGTCACGCTGCCGCGACAGCTTCAGATACTCGGCCGCGTCCTCACGGCGGACGGCGGCAAGCCGGACAGGCTCGCCCTCGCGGTCAGCCACCCAGCGCAGCGTGCCGCCCACGAACTTCGCCGCACCGTGCGGCGCCTGGAGCGCGAGACGACCGGCGTAGACCGGGGACCGCAGCGCGTGGTACCCAGCGAGGTGGGCGTAGTGCGAGGCGACCCATGTGGCGGCGGTCTTGAGTTCGGCCGTCGAGCGCAGCCACGCCGGGACGATCGCCCGCCGCTTGGAGCCGATGAGTCGGCCGAGATATCCGGGCCCGGAAACATCCGGACCGTCGACCAACCGGCGGACCGTCGGGTCGGCGGATTCACTGCCCGACTCCTCCGGGCCGGAGTCGGCCGACGGTCGAGCCGTGGGGTCGGCCGACTCGGTGCGGGCGGATCGGGCCTTGTCGAGGTCGACCACGTCGGCCCCGAAGTCGGGTCCAGGGGCGGCGGCCATGTCGGCTTCGAGTCGGTTGAAGAAGTCGTTGTCTTCGTCGGGGTGCTTCACTGAAGTTTCCTTCTCTCGGGAGGGAAAGGGCGGGCACGGTCGGCGCTGTGAGAGGTGGGCGACCGGGCCCGCTGGCTTGTTCAGGCGACGCGTTCTTCTTCTGGGTAGGCGCAGGTCACGCAGGTGCCGAGCGAGGGCGGGATGACGTATCCGGCGTCCTTCTGGCACTGGGGACAGGTGCGGCGGGCGAGCATCGCCAGGGCGAGTGCGCCCCACTTGCGCGAGGTCATCGGACGGACGGGCTTGGCGAGGTCGGTGCGGTAGAGGTAGCCGACCAGGACGCCGGACTTCCGGCCCCGGCTGCGGCGCATCACTTGCGCGGCGACCGGTTGACCGCCGGGCCGGAGGCCTTGTGCGCGGAGCTGGCGGCGGGTGGCGTAGCCGTCGGGGGCGTAGCGCCATGGGTAGGTCGGTATCCCGAACGCAGCGCCGGTTGGGTCGAAGCACTTGCCGAACGCGGCCGACATCAGGCAGCCGCCACGATCGCCGGGGTGTCGGTGCGGCCGCCTCGGCGTCCGGAGCGGCGGCCGGCCACCGTGGCGAACAGCCGTCCCAGCCCTGCCCGCCGGACTCCGGCCCGTGCCTGTTTGGCCGCATACATGGCCTCATCCGCGCGGCCCAGGAGCCGGGAGAGGTCTTCGCCCGGGTAGTCGGCGGCGCGAACCCACCCGAGCGACACCGTGGTGGTCACGTCCGGGTTGTTGTCGGCGGGTCGGGCCAGCACGCCGTGCAGGACGGCGAGTAGATCCGCGACGGTGCCGTGGGTGTCGATGACGACGGCGGCGAACTCGTCGCCCCCGAGGCGCCCGGCGACGCCGTGGCGGCCGACGTAGTGGGCGAGCCGGTCAGCGGTGGCCTTGAGCAGGGCGTCCCCTGCTGCGTGGCCGTGGCGGTCGTTGATCTGCTTGAAGTGGTCGACGTCCGCGAGGATGACGACCGCCCGTTCATCGCGCAGGAGCGCGGTGGCGCGGCGGGTGAAGCCCTCGCGGGTCCGCAGTCCGGTGAGTGGGTCGCGGCGGGCGGTGTGGAGCCGTCGGCGCAGCCAGAGGACGTGGCCGGACCATCCGGCTGCGAGCGGCCCAGCCGCCGCGAGGGCGGTTAAGAGGGTGTTCATGCTGCGACCTCCTCGGCCGTCTCGGCGGTCTGGTCCTCATCGGTGTTGATGGAGTGCAGTGGCCGGCCGTCGGCCCGCTCGGCGAGCAGGGCGTCCCGCAGCGTGCGGGAGTTCGCGGCCGAGCAGTGCAGGGCGGTGCGGATCGCCTCTGCGTTGATCGCGTCATTTGCCCAGTCGGCCGTCAGTTCGCGGGCCTGGGCCAACAGCTCGGCTGCCGTGCGCGGGGCCTTCGCTGTCTTCACCTTCGAGCGGGCCGGGCGCGTGCGCGGTGTCCGCTCCTTCGTCGGTACGGGAGGCTTTTGCTCCTTCGGCTCGGGCTCTTCCTCGGCTTCCTCAGACGTGAGCTCTCCGAGGCGCAGGAGGACACGCTCGCGGCGTGGGGTCTTCGACCGCCATCGCCACCCGTAGGTCTCGCGCAGGTCGGCGCGGGCGAGCTGCCGCTCCTTCTCCCGGGCGAGCGCGTCGGCGTAGGAGGTGATCTCCCACAGCGTCATCCGTCGCCATAGCGAGAACGTGGAGGGGAAGGCGAGCAGCCAGCGCGAGGGACGGATCTTGTCCATCCGGCGGCCGGTCACGGCCCCGATCCGAACGGCGTAGATGTGGGCGCCGATCTCGGAGAACACCACCCACAGCAGCGGCATCGTGCCGTGCGCGACCTTCGCCCACACCCCATGCCCGGTCGCAACGTTCAGGCCACAGGTGACCAGGGTGAGCGCCCAGGGCACGAACCGGACCCAGGCGAGGGCCATGTCCATCCGGATCAGCAGCAGGTTGGCCACGGTGAACACCGGGATCGCCACGTCGATGCCAACCGGCAGCATCCACGGCTCACCGAACCCCCATCGCAGCGCGGCAGCCGACACGGCGTCAAACGAGGAGATGAGCCCCAGGGCCCCGACACCGGCAGCGGCTAGGGCGCCGATACCGGCGAGGCCCAGCTCCGGACGTGTCAGCGGCGGAACCCCCGGCCGTTTCTCAGGCAGTGCACTCACGCCGCAGCTCCGTTCCGGGCACGGCTGCGGCGGACCGCCGGCCGCACCAGCGGGACGACGTTGAACAACTCGGGGGCGTACGCCTCGATCGCCTCGGCGGCGACCCGGCTCACGTCATCCGGCAGGTTCGGGTTGTCCGCGAGGATGTCGCGAGCCGCGTCCCGCCTGGCCGCGCGTTCCTCCTCGGTCTCGCCCTCCACCCCGAGCCACAGCTGCACCGGGGTACCAAGGGCCAGTTCCAGGAAGTCGACGCTGCTGACGGCCTGATGACCGCCGATGTAAGTACGCATGGCTGATCGCTCCAAGGAGTCGAAGGGACATCGGGGTGGCCTCGGTCCGTGGTGAGAGGCAGCCACCCCGGCGAAAGGGGGCCGTGCTCCGGTTGCCCCTCAGCTCCGCCCGTACGAGACGGACGGAGGAGGCAACCGGCGGCAGCACCGACGTGGGCTGCGGAGTTGGGTAGCGCTGTTCATCACGCGGAGACCGCGTGACCGCCTACTTGGCCGAGGAGAGGCGGCGTGATCCCCATTCAGTTGTCAAAGAACAGACGCTTCCTTCGGACCCGTTTCACGGGGCCCTCCGGGCTCTGGGGCAGCGCGTGGGCGCTCCTGCCGATCGGATCCGCCACCCGTTGGGCCGCCACCGATGCAGTACCTCTATTACAGGTACTGCATCGAGTGGCGTCAAGCGAGCTTGCGGAACTTCCTGGCTTCGCGCCGGGTCTTCCTGGCGCACCATCAGAATCACGCCAGTTCAGGGGCGTTGGGTACCTCGCTCATGGACAGCTCGGGGTCATCTGGCTACCGTCAAGAGCTCCCGAGACGTCCCATCGGGAGTGGACATGTCTAACGAGCGTTTGCGGTCCGCCCTCTTAGCTCAGGGCATGACTGTCCAGGCACTGGCCGACGCGATCGACGTCAACCCGAAGACGGTCGAGCGCTGGATCACGCAGGGGAAGGTTCCGTACCGGCGCCACCAGTACGCGACCGCATCGCTCCTGAAAGTCGACGTAACAACTCTGTGGGACGACTCGCGCGCGGTCGAGAGCTCAGTCGACCTCAGCAAGGCGGAGATCGTTACCGTCTACCCTCATCGGCACGTGGTACCTGCGGGGCTCTGGCGGGACATGTATGCGCGTGCGGAGAAGCATCTGGATGTGCTCGTGTATGCCGGTTTGTGGCTGTCAGAGGACCCCGTGTTCCTCGACATCCTCAAGGCCAAGGTGCAACGAACAGCGCAGGTTCGCGTCCTTCTTGGGGATCCGGGCTGCGACGCGGTGAAGCAGCGGGGCATAGATGAGGGTCACCGCGTCATGGACGGGAAGATCCGCAATGCCCTGATGAACTACCGTCCGCTCTTCGCGAGCCATCCCGACATCGGCTTCCGGCTCCACGATGCGACGCTCTACAACTCACTCTTCCGCGCGGACGACGAGATGTTGGTGAATACCCATGTGTACGGCATCGGCGCGTACATGGCTCCCGTACTCCACCTGCGGAGACTCCCGGGTGGCGGGCTCTTCGACACGTACGCGAATTGCATCGAACAGACCTGGGGAGGCGCGCGCCAGGTGATGGACCACGACCTCACAGGAGACTGAACATGGGACGCATCGACTACCTGCACGATCCCGACGCGCCGCCGGCCAACTCCGTGGTGCCGTCCGTCGTGGCGTTCGTCCAGGACGACGCCGGACGAGTGCTGATGATTCAGCGCTCCGACAATGGCCGGTGGGCTCTTCCCGGCGGCGGGCACGATGTCGGCGAGTCCATCAGCGACACCGTGGTCCGCGAGGTCTGGGAAGAAACCGGCATCAAAGCTGAGGTCATCGAGATGTCAGGAATCTACACCGACCCAGGACACGTGATGCTCTACGACGACGGCGAGGCGCGCCAGCAGTTCAGCATCTGCTTTCGGGCGCGGCCAGTCGGTGGCGACGTGCGTACGAGCGACGAGACGACACAGGTCCGCTGGGTCGCCCCGGCGGACCTGTCTGAACTCGACGTCCACCCGACCATGCGGCTCCGCATCGAGCACGCGATGGACCGGTCGCGGCCGGCGCCTTACATCGGCTGACGCTTTACCGCGGCGACCCGTTCGAGCACCCGCGCCGTGCTGGCGAGGATTTCGGGCTCCGCCCGTCGGATGAAGGTGCCGATGAGGCTGTCTGCCCCGTAGCGTCCGGCGATCTCATTGACGCGGTCGACGGGGTTCGTGGGTGTCCCGTCGGGGGTGGTGTTCATATCGCAGAAGCAGAGCGCGTCAGCAAGGTGAGGCTCCTCGCGCGGAAACTCGCTCTCCAACTCCTCGCGCAAGCCACGGGCTTCCGCCTCCATCCACGCACACGAGTGGTGAGCGACGAGACGGATCACGCGCTGGTCCCCGTCGGCGATGTCCCGGAGATACCGGGCACCGTCCAACGGGTGAAAGCCCGTCTTGGCGAGATCGGGGGAGTAGCCGATGTCATGGAGCACCGCGGCCGCCTCCAGGAGCTCGGCGTCTTCGCCGAGGATCGGGGCGATGAGCCGGGCTCGCTCGGCGACTCCCAGCGAGTGTGCCCACCTGCGGGGCAGGGGCTCGGCCAGCAGCGATTCGGCGAGCGGGTAGGCCCACTCCGTCAGTCCTGTGGTGGCCACGCTAGGAGCGCTCCTCTCCGCCCGGCAGGGCGCGTACGGTTCGTGCCTTCCCCTGACGGCTCTCCGAGAGCAGTCCGGCGGCCTCCAGTTCGGCCAGGGCCTTCCCCACGGTAGGGCGCGCGACTCCGAGGCGTTCGGCGAGCTTGGAAGCGCTCAGGAAGGGCTTCCCCACAGCGACGCTCTCATCCGTGAGCATCACGTGGCAGATCTGTTCCGCGAGCGACCGTCGGCCGGCACTCTGGCCGCCCCTGATGACACGCCAACGTCCACCGGGCACTGGTTCGGCCACACCGTCCGCGTGCAGAACCCGAAAGGCCCGGATGGCGAGGCCACGCGAGACTCCGAACCGCTCCATGACTTCCGCAAGCGTCGGCAGCTCGGTCGCGTTGGAGTGCGCTTCGATCTCCGAGCGCAGCGTGTCCGCAATCTGTGCGAATGTGCCTCGCGGGTTCGCCTGTTGCGACAACCCCTTCTCCCCTCTGAGTCCGACGTCCTGCACTAGCCTCGCATGCCCGCACTCCCCTGCTGGGTGTCCATCGTGTCCGGCTGTTCGTACGCCGTTTTGGCCAGCATGAGCGTCCTAGACAGTCACCAGCTACGCTGTCCGAAGTGTCCGGTGCGGCGATGCTGTAGCACTGGGGTGTTAGACCCTTCTAAGCGACCGCCCCGCTGCCCCTTTCCGACGCTCACTACCTGGGAACTCGTCGACCCATGTGATGTGGAGAGGTCGCGCTGTCAGGAAGCCCCGACACCTGGCCGAGGTGACGACCCCTGGCACGCCAGCGTCGCCACCATCTGCAGTCGGTGAGATGCCCTATTCCCCGTCGGATTGCAGGCTTCGCGCTATGAGTCGCTGTTTAAGCCGGAACCCCGTTGCCGCCGCAGTGCTATGACTTGGCCTTGGCTCGGGTCAGGGAGCAAAGCCTCGTCGATGGGTCGGCAGCTCTCCGGATTGTCCACGATGAGTCGGCGTCCGGGGCCCTCACGCACGGTCCCCTGAACGATGACGGCTCGGTGGTCCCTATGCCACGTCACCGCTTCCTGGTATTCATCGTAGTTAAGCCTTACGCGAATCTCGCAAGACCGCCCATGCCGCAGGGTAGAGACCGTGACCAGCCCCCATGGGTCATCTTGTACGTGCCGCAGTTCCACGATTACCCCTGAGAAACTGGAGCGAGGCTCCATTCGCTTCTCTTTCAAGATCTCTGCGGCGCGCTTCACTTTCTCTGCGGCCATTGAAGTGATCTCAACAGACTGCGGCATCGTGGCGGGTGCCTGTATGGCTGGTGCCCATTGGAATTGTGTGCTGAATTCCGCAACAGAAGGCTCTTGGAGGATCCTAGTCAGGGCCGAGCAAAATTCCCTGCTAACACCCCGCTCGACTGCTACGTGCAAGTCTCTGGCGGTCGGCATTCGCTCGGGTTGAACGATCACTTCGTTGACCGCCATCAGGGACTGCGCCAGCGTTCGAGTAACCCTCCTTGCGAAAGGCTCAGCCGCTGCTCGAAAGAGTTGTTCGCCATGGAGATCAGGAAGGGGGGCCGGACTGTCTACGCGAGGTAGGGGGACCAGTACTGGGATTGTGAAAGGAGCATGCACCGTGTGATCCATTCGAGCCCGCTCGACTACCGCGTCTCCATGCTTTGAATAGTTTCCAGCAATATTGCTGCGTTCGCTCCAGGCCGTGGTTCCGCTCGCTCGCAGGATCGCTCGAGCGTTGGAGATGACGGTAGAAGCCGCATCGAGGGGGATGGTCTCCGTGTAGTCATCCCTGGCTGCTCGGAGCAGTGTCACATCGGTTCGGTAGTAGCGGATGTAGTTAGTGATGAACCGCAGATCCTTTTGCTCGGTTCTCGCGATGCGTTCGATGATTCCGCGCACGAGGTGAGCGTCCTCGCCCTGAACGTCTGGAATGCCGATCCGATTCGCACCCTTGAGCCACAAGCGCCCCGCTGGGCCAGGCGGCTGGGCGGCCCAACCCTCAGACTCCATGAAATCCTGAACCTGGGAAAGTGCGGGAGTTCGAGGCTCTACAATTTCGTTTACATCGGAGAGAAGCATCCTTCCACCTCCTTCTCCCATGCGTTAAGAGTCGCGATGGTGAGCCGTTGGGACTTCGGGACGACGACGTTATCGGTGGGCCCGATCTTGTCGACGCGGGTCCAGAATGCAGCTGCTCTGTGATCGGTTCCGCTGGAGTGGTGGCTGAGCCATTCGTTTCTGTCGTGACGATCCAATATTACGAGGACAAAGTAGACCGGCACCTTGGCCGCATTCCATCGATCTCGCCAGTGAACCTCTGCGGGCCAGGTTGCCCCCTTCCCGGATATCTTAAATTGCGACGTGCACTTAATCTGAACCCGGGCCGACGCGGCTAGGAAGTCGACGTCGCCATCCACTGCCATAGCGTCTTCGTCAGGAGACGTCTCCTTGAAGGGGAACCCCGCCTGACTGAATATCGAACGAACATACGAGACGCCGTAGCGCGCCTTGCACGCTTTATCGCCGAGCACGCTGATTGGCGGAAAGGCGTCGTCTGGTCGTGCCCCCGGGATGCTCATTGGCCAATACTGGCCGAGGCTCACGTTGCGCGCTAGAGGGTCACGTGACGTTGCTGGGCGACGTGTTGGTGGCTCAGGGATCTTCCTGCGCTGCGGTGCCCTGCCGGGCGGGGTAGGTACCTCGAGCTGCGAGCCGTATCCATCTGCTCGCGGAGTGCCGAGGCGGAGGTCCGCGACGGACGTCGGCCGGTAACGGCGCCTGACCTTCGGTGCTCGTGCGCGATGCCCAGAGACGCGGGGAGATCGGCTGGCCACTCGGGTTTCTGCTTAGGTTGAACGGAACGGCCCCTGTGCGGCTGAGGTAGCCGGCACTGCATCGACGGCCCATGATTTCAGGCGTAAGTGCCTCGGTGTGCGGACGCATCGCAGTAGCGGAAACCGCTCGGCTGCTGGGCGGGCTAGGTGGGCATGCGGTGCGAGGATCCCGGCGGACTGAGGAAACGGCCCTCGTCGATCCAGTACGTGTTGCGCAGACGGGTGTAGTCGAAGTCGCCTCCTTGAGGCGTCCTCCCGACGGTCAGGAACCCGTGTCGTTCAAGCTCCTTCCTTCCCAGTGTCCAGGTGTTGTGGGAGACGCCGTAGGCTTCGCGCCTCTCCGTCGGGATGTACCTGGGGTGGTCATATCCGCCCTGGGACTCGAGGAGCATGAACAGCAGAGCGATGGCGGTCGCCTCGAGCTCCAAGATCCAGCCCCGGCTCCAGAATTCGATCGGGATCCCGACGTACCGGCCCTGCATGCTGGCCCGTTGGTACGGGGCCCCCTCGTCGTCGAGCGAGAGCATTTGGATGATCGGTGTGTTACCCCGTCGAGGCTTCAGCTCGATGAACTTGTTCGCAGCTAGCCACTTCAGGTTGCTGGTGATGCGACGGGGACCGGTATCTGGGGGCAGCGCGAGCATGCGGGACCACAGCTGTGGCGTAGGCGGCCGCCGAATGTCGTGCGGCTCCGCTGTGGCCATCATCGTTATGCAGAGGTAGAGCTTGAGCCGCACTTCTCCGCCGCGACCACCTTGGATCAGCCGGGCGAGCGGAGGCGTGGGCCCGCCCTCGTCGGACCTTACGAAGGACAGGGGGAAGGGCACCTGGGTGCGCCGGGAGGCGTTGGTCACCGCCTTGTCCAACAGGGCGATGGCGGCTGGGCGGAGGGGGCTCGGCAAACTCGTTGACCTTTGTGAAGGAGAGACAGGCAGTACAGGGGTACCAGGGGTTCACGGGTGTACTAGTAGTTCTCTCTTCCCTTTCCTCTAAGGAGGATTGTGGGGCCAAGTGCAACGGTCATAGAACTACTCCACGTCGGTAGATGGTGTCCAGTGCACAGGAATCCGAACACCTTCACTAGCGTCTATAAGTGCCTTTGACCTGGGCTTTAGCCTCTGGCACCTTCGGTTCTGACTCCAAGCGGGTCGTTGGTGAACATGGCGATCCCAGTGCCGTGAGCGCTGGGGGAGGAGGGCAAGTGAGCGCAACTACCGCTTCGCAGCGCGGTGTATGGCTGGCGATCATCCTGCTGGGCAGCGTGTGCGCGGCGGTTGCTTCGGGGGTGCTGTTCCACGCGATCGGCGCCGAGGCGACAGTCACCTTGGGCGTAGCGGGAGGAGCCTTCGTGGGCCTGGCAACGCTGGGGCTGACGGCTTATCGCTTCATGACGGAGTGAGGCGACACAGAGGCAGAGGTGCGCCGGCTCTCGCGGTGGACGAGGCGTGGACGACCGCCTCGACTGCGCGAGACGGAGCGCGCTTCGCTGCAGGTCAGTAGGGGTGTCGACCGGCGAACGCCGGGAGTCTGTAAATCCGTCGGCTTAGCCTACCCAGGTTCGAATCCTGGCGCCGCCACGCGATAGAAACGGCCCCTGATCAGCGGAAACGCGGATCAGGGGCCGTTTTCGTATGCAAGGGCCGAGGCCTCTCAGTCGGCCAGGCGGAAGGCCACTTCCGTCTCCCAGTTCGAGGCGTCGGGCTCCTCGCGCGGGTCCGTGCGGTACGACTCGATGCGGCAGCCCCACCGCTCCACGCCGTCCGCCGACCGCGTCATGTCCCACTCCAGGCCCTGCTCCACCGCCCACGCCCGCAGCCGCGACGCCACGTCCGACAGCTTGTCGGGATGACCGATGTGACGAACCGTCGCGTAATGGCCCGCCGGGAGAACCGCGACGCCGATGTCGCCCTCCGGCTCGGGCGGCGGATGGACGATCGGGACGCCCGCCTCGACGTCCGATTCACCGGTCATGTTCACGGTGTTGAAGCGGAAGAAGGGCGCGTCCGCGATGCGGATCCCGCGGGTCGTCAGCCAGCCGATGAGTTCCGGCAGACGGTCGGCGATCTCCGCGAAGCCGTCCAGCCGTACCGAGCGCCGCATGAAGACATACGGCTGCTCGGCCCGTTGCACCACCTTGATCGCGCTCATGCGTCCCTCTCGCAACTCGGCCTCAGTTCCCCGCGACGTCCTTCACGGCGACCGCCACCGGCACCGAGCCGCTGACGACTTCCAGCGTCAGGCCCGCCGTCGACGAGGTCTCCAGCAGTTCCGCGACGACCGCCGCCACGTCGTCCCGCGGGATCGGCCCCCGCCCCGTCGACGCCTCCAGGCGGACCAGGCCGGTGCCCGCGTCGTCCGTCAGCATCCCGGGGCGCAGGATCGTCCACTCCAGGCCCTTCTTGGCCCGTACGAAGTCGTCGGCGGCGCCCTTCGCGCGCAGGTAGGCGTCGAAGACTTCGTCGCCCGCCCGTTCGGCGTCCGCGCCCATCGAAGAGACCATCACGAACCGCCGGGCGCCCGCCCGTTCCGCCGCCTCGGTGAAGAGTTCCGCCGCCGCCCGGTCGACGGTGTCCTTGCGTTCGGCGCCGCTGCCCGGGCCCGCGCCCGCCGCGAACACCGCTGCGTCGGCGTCCGCGAGGGCCGCCGCGACCGCCTCCGGGGTCGCCGACTCCAGGTCCAGTACGACCGGTTCGGCCCCGGCGTCCCGCAGGTCGCCCGCGTGGTCCCGGTTGCGGATGATGCCCGCGACCTCGTGCCCCGCGGCCGAGAGCAGCCGCTCCAGACGCAGGGCGATCTGTCCATGTCCACCAGCGATGACAATGCGCATGATTCCGACCGTACGACCGGAACGGCGAAAGCGCTCAGGGACCCGCCTCCGGCCGGCCCTGCCGGGGCAGGTCGAGGGCGACCGCGACCGCGGAGTCGCAGTACTCCCGCACTGCGCTGGTCCGGGCCACGACCCGGCCGCGGTGCACCACGATCCGGCTGTACGCGAGCGAGAGGACGCCCGTCAGCCGCTCGCCCCGCACGGCCAGGAGCTCCGCCGGGAAACCCGCCTCCACCCGCACCTCGGCCAGCCCCATCGCCCGCCGCGCCGCCGCGCTGACCGCGCCGTACGCCTCCGCCGCCCGCAGACCGCCCTGCGAGGCCAGCAGATAGGCGGCCTCCAGCGGGTCCCCGCGCCCGACAGGATTCGACACGTCCCGCAGCGATCCGCTGCCCGCCGCGAGACGGACGCCGGCGGCCCGCAGCAGCCGTACGGGGGCCGTTCCACGCATCTCCGTACCGCCGCAGCCGCCCTGGGGGAGGCACACCACGGTGACGCCCGCCGCCGCCAGCTGGTCCGCCGCCCGTGTCGCCGCTTCGGCCGAGAGCCGGGCGAGCCCGGCGCAGGGACCGATCGACACGCCGGGCCGCAGCCCGCCCGCCATCGCCGCGAGTCGCGCGAGCCTGGCGGGATCGTCACCGTCCGTGTGCAGATCGACCGGGCAGCCGTGCTCCGCGGCGATCTCCAGGACCGCCTCCGCGTACCCGGCCGGGTCGGGGTCCAGGTCCGGGCAGCCGCCCACGACGCCCGCGCCCATCTTCACCGCGTCCCGGAGCATGGCGAGCCCGTCCGCCCCGGCCACTCCGGTCAGCAGCCGGGGCACCGCCACCGCCGTCAGATCGGTGAGCCCGCGCAGGGACCGCCGCGCCTGGAGGACCGCCTCCAGAGGGCCGAGCTCCTGCACGTCCCCGATCCGCACGTGCGCGCGCAGGGCGGTCGAGCCGTGCCCCAGCTGGAGCAGCGCGGATTCGGTGGCGCGCCGCTGGACCTCCTCGGTGGCGTAGGAGACGGGCCCGGGGGAGTCGGCGCTGAGCGCGGTGTCGGCGTGGGCGTGCGGTTCGGCGGGGGCGGGGAGGAGCAGATAGCCGCTGAGATCGACGCGGGCGCCGAGGGCGCTGAGGCTGCCGACCGTGCCGACGGCCTCGATGCGTCCGCCGCCGAGCCGTACGTCGACCGTGCGGCCGTCCGTCAGCCGGGCGCCGCTGAGCAGCAGTGAGGTGGTGTCCGTGGTGGCCGCGGCACGGTCGTCCGGTGGCTGCGGCTGCTGGTTGTCGGCGGACATCGCGCTCCCGTGGGGCTCGGGCGTACGTACAAGATCACGAGCGTGAGCCGAGCCTAGGGGCGCCCTGACCGGGCTTCGAGGAGGAGCGCAATAGTCGTACCGGTGAGACCACGAGTGGCCTATGGGACGGCCGGGGCGGGGCCCGGACGCGGGCGCCGGGAAGGTCGTCGCGCGGGGCGGGGAAACGGATTTGGGCGATGGGCGCAGGACCGTGTAATGTCTTCATCGCTCGCCCCAATAGCTCAGTCGGTAGAGCGTCTCCATGGTAAGGAGAAGGTCTACGGTTCGATTCCGTATTGGGGCTCTGATGGTGGTGATCCTCACCTTCGGGTGAGGGGATCCGTCATCGCAGCGGTGTAGCTCAGTCGGTAGAGCAAGCGGCTCATAATCGCTGTGTCACCGGTTCAAGTCCGGTCACCGCTACACACGGTAGCCGATTGTGGGGTCGGTCCTTCGATCGGCTACTCTTTTATGCGTTCATCCGTCCATCTGTCCGTCAAGGAGCACTCACGTGGCTGCCACCGACGTCCGCCCGAAGATCACGCTGGCCTGCGTGGAGTGCAAGGAGCGGAACTACATCACCAAGAAGAACCGGCGTAACAACCCGGATCGCATGGAGATGAAGAAGCACTGCCCGCGCTGCAACTCGCACACTGCGCACCGCGAGACGCGCTAACACCAGGCTCGTATGCGAGGCCGTCCCCACCAGGGGGCGGCCTCGTGTCGTTTCACCGGATCATTTGCCAGGAGTAGCAGGAGGTAGCGAGTTCATGGCACTCGACCAGTCCTTTGTGGGCCGGACCTATCCGCCCACCGCGCCGTACGAGGTCGGCCGGGAAAAGATCCGCGAGTTCGCCGAAGCGGTGGGGGACGCGCATCCCGCCTACACCGATCAGGAAGCCGCGAAGACGCTCGGTCACCCTGATGTGATCGCACCGCCGACTTTTGTGTTCGCGATCACATTCAAGGCTGCCGGGCAGGTCATTCAGGACCCGCAACTGGGTCTGGACTACAGCCGGGTGGTGCACGGCGACCAGAAGTTCGCCTACACCCGTCCCGTGCGGGCCGGGGACCGGCTGGCGGTCACCTCGACGATCGAGGCGATCAAGTCGATGGCGGGCAACGACATTCTGGATATCCGCGGTGAGGTGTACGACGAGTCCGGCGAGCACGTCGTGACGGCGTGGACCAAGCTCGTGTCGCGTGCGGCGGAGGAGAGCTGACGATGGCTGCGAAGATCGCGTTCGACGACGTCGAGGTCGGCACCGAGCTGCCGGCGCAGAGCTTCCCGGTGACGCGCGCCACGCTGGTGCGGTACGCCGGCGCCTCCGGGGACTTCAACCCCATCCACTGGAACGAGAAGTTCGCGGTCGAGGTCGGGCTTCCCGATGTCATCGCGCACGGCATGTTCACCATGGCCGAGGCGATCCGTGTCGTCACCGACTGGGCCGGCGACCCGGGTGCGGTCGTCGAGTACGGCGTCCGGTTCACCAAGCCGGTCGTGGTCCCCAATGACGACGAGGGCGCTGTGATCGAGGTCAGTGCCAAGGTCGGGGCGAAGCTGGACGACAACAAGGTCCGGGTCGACCTGACCGCGATGGCGGCGGGCCAGAAGGTGCTGGGCATGTCCCGCGCGGTGGTCCGGCTCGGCTGAGAGCCATGGGTGGCCGCCGGGAACGGCGGCTGCCCGGTTCCCTCGTTGACAAAGTTAGTTATTGACCACTAACTTTAGACCATGGTCAGGATGAGCGCGGAAGACCGGCGCGAGAGCGTCATCCGGGCGGCGATGAGCGAGTTCGCCGTGCGGGGCTACTACGGCACCTCCACCGAGGCGATCGCCAAGCGGGTGGGTGTCTCGCAGCCGTATCTCTTCCGTCTCTTCCCGAGCAAGAAGGCGATCTTCCTCGCGGCCTCCGAGCGCTGCCTCGCCGACTCCCGGCGGGTCTTCGCGCAGGCGTCGGAGGGGCTGGAGGGCGAAGAGGCCCTGCACGCCATGGCCAACGCCTACACCAAGGTCATCGCCGAGAACCCCGAGCGTCTCCTGATGCAGATGCAGGTGTACACGACGGTGGCGGCGGCCGAGGCGGCCGGAGATCACGAGCTCGGGGAGGCCGTGCGGGCCGGCTGGCTGGAGCTCTGGGACACGGTGCATGTGCCGCTCGGCGCCGACATCGACGGGACCACGACGTTCATGGCGTACGGGATGCTGATCAACACCTTGGTCGCCATGGGGTTTCCGCCGGAGCACCGGATCTGGGAAGGGTTGTATCCGTCGGCTCGTCTCAAGGGCCGGCTCGAGAAGTAAGCGCGCCACGAGGGCTCTCCGAGCTCTTTTTTGCTCCCGAAAGTTAGTCATCAATAACTAACCTTGTTCCTCGGAAGGGGACCGCGATGAACGGGCACGTGACCGAACGCCGTACCGGAGCCGCCTGGGCTCTCGTCCTCACCAGCGTCGCCGGTTTCATGGCGGCCCTGGACAACCTGGTCGTCACCACGGCCCTCCCCTCGATCCGCGAGGACCTAGGGGGAGCGCTGGACGACCTCGAATGGACGGTGAGCGCCTACACCCTCACCTTCGCCGTGCTGCTGATGTTCGGCGCCGCCCTGGGGGACCGCTTCGGCCGCCGCCGTCTCTTCATCGCCGGACTCGCCGTCTTCACCGGCGCCTCCGCCGCTGCCGCCCTCGCCCCCGGCATAGACGCCCTGATCGCCGCCCGCGCCGTCCAGGGCGTCGGCGCCGCGATCATGATGCCGCTCACCCTCACCCTGCTCACCGCGGCCGTGCCGGCCGCCAAGCGCGGCATGGCGTACGGCATCTGGGGAGCGGTCAACGGACTCGCCGTGGCCTCCGGCCCGCTCATCGGCGGAAGCCTCACCGAGCACGTGTCCTGGCAGTGGATCTTCTGGCTGAACGTGCCGCTCGGCCTCGCCCTGCTGCCCCTCGCCCGGCTGCGTCTCGCCGAGTCGTACGGCACGGGCGCCCGGCTCGACATCGCCGGCACCCTGCTCGCCAGCGGCGGCCTCTTCGGCATCGTGTACGGCCTGATCCGCGGCCCCCTTGACGGCTGGACCAGCACCACCGTGCTCACCGCCCTGATCGCGGGCGCCGTGCTGATCGGCGGGTTCGTCCACCACGGCATCCGCAGCAAGGCTCCGATGCTCCCGATGCGCCTCTTCCGCAGTCGTGCCTTCACCGGCATCAACGCGGCGAGCCTGCTGATGTTCCTGGGCATGTTCGGGTCGATCTTCCTGCTCAGCCAGTACATGCAGGGCGTCCTTGGCTACTCGCCCACCCAGGCCGGACTGCGCATGCTCCCCTGGACCGGCATGCCGATGATCGCGGCGCCGATCGCGGGCTACCTCTCCGACCGGATCGGCGGCCGCCCGGTCGTCGCCGCCGGGCTCGCCCTCCAGGCACTCGGTCTCGCCTGGTATGCGGTGGTCGTGGCGCCCGACGCCTCCTACGTCACCCAGCTCCCCGCCCTGATCGTCAGCGGTATCGGCATGGGCCTCTTCTTCGCACCGGCCGCCAACCTGGTCATGTCCAGCGTCCGCCCCTCCGAGCAGGGCATCGCCTCCGGCGCCAACAACGCCCTGCGCGAGGTCGGCGGCGCCCTCGGCATCGCCGTGATGTCCTCGATCTTCGCCGCCCAGGGCGGCTACGACTCCGGGCGCCACTTCGTCGACGGTCTGACGCCCGCCCTGTGGGTCGGCGCCGCGACGGTGGCCCTGGCAGCGGTCGCCGCGCTCCTCATCCCGGCCCGGCGCCCCGCGCCCGAGGAGGCCCCCGGGGCCCCCGAGACCGGCGACCGTGAGCTGATCGCCGCCTGACACCGCGCTGCCGTACGGCCCCGCCGGGATCCCGGCGGGGCCGTACACCTTTCCGCGGCCGCGCTCGCGGGCCCCGTACTCTTGAGCCCGTGCAGGAACTCCACGACGCCCCCCTCGCCCCCCTGACCACCTTCCGGCTGGGCGGCCCCGCCACCCGGCTCGTCACGGCCACCACGGACGCCGAGGTGATCGACGCCGTGCGGGAGGCCGACGACGCCGGCACCCCGCTGCTGATCATCGGCGGCGGCTCCAACCTGGTCATCGGCGACAAGGGCTTCGACGGGACCGCCGTGCGCGTCGCCACCACCGGTTTCGCCCTGGACGGCACGCGGCTGGAGCTTGCCGCGGGCGAGGTCTGGACGGACGCCGTCGCCCGGAGCGTCGAGGCCGGGCTCGCGGGCATCGAGTGCCTCGCGGGCATCCCCGGCTCGGCCGGCGCGACCCCGATCCAGAACGTCGGGGCCTACGGCCAGGAGGTCTCCTCCACCATCACGGAGGTCGTCGCCTACGACCGCCGGGAGCGCGAGACGGTCACGCTGGCGAACGCCGACTGCCACTTCTCCTACCGGCACAGCCGCTTCAAGCAGCACCCGGACCGCTATGTGGTCCTGCGCGTGCGCTTCGAGCTGGAGGACGCCCGGGGCATGAGCGCGCCGCTCAAGTACCCCGAGACCGCCCGCTCGCTCGGTGTGGAAGCGGGGGAGCGCGTCCCTCTCACCACGGCCCGCGAGACCGTACTGAAGCTGCGCGCCGGCAAGGGCATGGTCCTGGACCCCGAGGACCACGACACCTGGTCGGCCGGCTCCTTCTTCACCAACCCGATCCTGACGGCCGGGCAGTACGAGACCTTCCTCGCGGCAGCCAGGGAGCGGCTGGGGCCGGACGTCACCCCGCCCGCCTTCCCGGCGGGCGACGGCAGGGTCAAGACATCGGCTGCCTGGCTGATCGACAAGGCGGGCTTCACCAAGGGATACGGCACCGGCCCGGCCCGTATCTCCACCAAGCACACCCTCGCCCTCACCAACCGGGGAGCGGCCACCACCGAGGACCTGCTGGCGCTGGCCCGCGAGGTGGTCGCCGGGGTGCGGGACGCCTTCGGGATCACCCTGGTGAACGAGCCGGTGACCGTGGGCGTCGAGCTGTAGACAGCCGCGGACGCGGGTGGGTACGCGCTCCTAGTACGCGACACCCACCGGCCGCTTCAGCGTCTTCGGGTCGTCGACCATCGCCAGCATCGCGTGCGCCACATCGGCGCGGGCGATGTTCCGGCCGGAGCGCGGATTGGCGCCGACGACGGTCCGGTAGACCCCGGTGACCGGCCCGTTGGTCAGTTTCGGCGGCCGTACGGAGGTCCAGTCGGTGGCACTGGCCGCGAGCTCGCCCTCCATCAGCCTGAGGTCGGCGTACACCTCCTTCAGGGCCGCCTTCACCGCCGAGACGAACATCCGGTCGATCATCGGCTCGTCCGCGGGGGTCTCCGCCAGCGGCGCCGCGCTCACCACCAGGAACCGCCGGACGCGCTCGTCCTCCAGCGCCGCGAGCACCGAGCGGGTCAGGGTCGTCGTGATCCCGTCGGCCTTGCGGCCGCGTGAGCCGAGGCCGGAGAGCACCGCGTCCCGGCCGGCGACCGCGGGTCGCAGCGCCTCCGGGTCCCGCAGATCCGCCCGGAACACCTCCAGCGCGTCCCCCGTCAGCGTGAACCCGGCCGGATCGCGGACCACCGCCGTCACCTGATGGCCGGCCGCCAGGCCCTGCCGGACGATCTCCTGGCCGATTCCGCCGGTCGCACCGAAAACCGTGAGCCTCATCGCATGCCCTCCCAAGGTGGGTAAGTATTCACTCACCCCTAGAGTGGGTACTCACTCACCCTTCCGTCAAGCCTGGTTGGAACCGCCATGCAGCAGAAGCCGGCCCGCGTCCGGATCGTCGACGCCGCCTACGAGCTCATGCTCACCCTCGGCCTCGCCCGCGCGACGACCAAGGAGATCGCCAAGGCGGCCGGATGCTCGGAAGCCGCCCTCTACAAGAGCTTCGCCAGCAAGGAGGAGCTCTTCGTGACCGTCCTCATGGAGCGGCTGCCCAGGCTCCACCCACTGGTCCACCGCCTCATCGCCGAGCCGGGCGGGCGGAGTGTCGAGGAGAACCTCACCGAGATCGCCCGCCGCGCCGCCGAGTTCTACGCCCAGAGCTTCCCGATCGCCGCCTCGCTGTACGCGGACCCGCGGCTCAAGCAGCGCCACGACGAGGCGATGCGGGAACTGGGCGCGGGCCCGCACATGCCGATCCGCGGCGTCGACCAGTACCTGCGCGCCGAACAGCGGGCCGGCCGGATCAGCCAGGACGCGGACACCTACGCGGCCGCTTCCCTCCTCCTGGGCGCCTGCGCCCAGCGGGCCTTCGCCTACGACATGACGCCCGACGGCACGCCCCCGCAGGACCTCGACACCTTCGCCGCGTCGATCGCGCGCACCCTCCTGCGCGGCCTCAGCCGCTGATCCACTGGTCGACGCCGGCCAGCAGCTTCTCCTTCTCCGACTCCGGCGCCGCCGAGCCCCGCACCGACTGACGGGCCAGTTCCGCCAGCTCGGCGTCGGTGAATCCGTGGTGGCGGCGGGCGATCTCGTACTGGGCGGCCAGCCGCGACCCGAAGAGCAGCGGGTCGTCCGCGCCCAGCGCCATCGGCACCCCGGCCTCGAACAGCGTCCGCAGCGGCACGTCCTCGGGCTTCTCGTACACGCCGAGAGCCACATTCGACGCGGGACAGACCTCGCAGGTCACCCCGCGCTCGGCGAGCTTGCGCAGCAGCCGGGGGTCCTCCGCCGCCCGCACCCCGTGCCCGATCCGCGCCGCGCGCAGATCGTCCAGGCAGTCCCGCACCGACGCCGGACCCGTCAGCTCCCCGCCGTGCGGCGCGGCGAGCAGCCCGCCCTCCCGCGCGATGGCGAACGCCCGGTCGAAGTCCCGCGCCAGACCGCGGCGCTCGTCGTTGGAGAGGCCGAAACCCACCACACCCCGGTCGGCGAAGCGGACGGCGAGACGCGCCAGCGTACGGGCGTCCAGCGGGTGCTTCATCCGGTTGGCCGCGACCAGGACACGCATCCCGAGGCCCGTCTCGCGCGACGCCGCGTCCACCGCGTCCAGGATGATCTCCAGCGCAGGGATCAACCCGCCCAGGAGAGGGGCGTACGAGGTGGGATCGACCTGGATCTCCAGCCAGCCCGACCCGTCGCGGACGTCCTCCTCGGCCGCCTCGCGGACCAGCCGCTGGATGTCCTCGGGCTCACGCAGACACGAGCGGGCGATGTCGTAGAGCCGCTGAAAACGGAACCAGCCGCGCTCGTCGGTCGCCCGCAGCTTGGGCGGCGTACCGCTGCTCAGCGCGTCGGGCAGATGGACGCCGTACTTGTCGGCGAGCTCGATCAGGGTCGTGGGCCGCATCGAACCGGTGAAGTGCAGGTGCAGATGGGCCTTGGGCAGCAGACGGATGTCGCGGACGTGCTCCATTGGGGGATCTTGCCGCAACCGTCCGTCGTACGGCAGCCCCTTTCCCCGAACGGGTGCGTGATGGAACGAAAAAACGGGCCCCCGGCCGAAACCGGGGACCCGCTCCTCAGAACGTGAGAACTCAGGCGCGCGCTTCCGCGAGCAGCTTCTGGATCCGGGACACGCCCTCGACCAGGTCCTCGTCGCCCAGCGCGTACGAAAGCCGCAGGTAGCCCGGCGTGCCGAAGGCCTCTCCCGGTACGACCGCGACCTCGGCCTCGTCGAGGATGAGCGCCGCGAGCTCCACCGAGGTCTGCGGACGCTTGCCGCGGATCTCCTTGCCCAGCAGCTCCTTCACCGACGGGTACGCGTAGAACGCGCCCTCCGGGGTCGGGCAGAACACGCCCTCGATCTCGTTGAGCATCCGCACGATGGTCTGCCGGCGGCGGTCGAAGGCGGCGCGCATCTCGGCGACGGCGTCCAGGTTCCCGGAGACGGCGGCCAGCGCCGCGATCTGCGCCACGTTGGAGACATTGGAGGTGGCGTGCGACTGCAGGTTGGTCGCGGCCTTCACCACGTCCTTCGGACCCACGATCCACCCGACGCGCCAGCCCGTCATCGCGTAGGTCTTGGCGACACCGTTGACCACGATGCACTTGTCGCGCAGCTCGGGGACGATCGCCGGCAGCGAGGTGAACGTGGCGTCGCCGTAGACCAGGTGCTCGTAGATCTCGTCGGTCAGCACCCACAGGCCGTGCTCGACGGCCCAGCGGCCGATCGCCTCGGCGTCGGCCTCGCTGTACACCGCGCCCGTGGGGTTGGACGGGGAGACGAAGAGGACCACCTTCGTCCGCGCCGTGCGCGCCGCCTCCAGCTGCTCGACGGAGACGCGGTAGCCGGTGGTCTCGTCGGCGACGACCTCCACCGGGACACCGCCCGCGAGGCGGATCGACTCGGGGTAGGTGGTCCAGTAGGGAGCAGGGACGATGACCTCGTCGCCCGGGTCGAGGATCGCGGCGAACGCCTCGTAGATCGCCTGCTTGCCGCCGTTGGTCACCAGGACCTCGGAGGCGTCGACCTCGTAGCCGGAGTCGCGCAGCGTCTTCGCGGCGATGGCGGCCTTCAGCTCGGGGAGCCCGCCGGCCGGCGTATAGCGGTGGTACTTCGGGTTGCGGCAGGCCTCGATCGCGGCCTCGACGATGTAGTCGGGCGTCGGAAAGTCGGGCTCACCCGCGCCGAAGCCGATCACCGGACGGCCGGCGGCCTTGAGGGCCTTCGCCTTTGCGTCGACGGCGAGGGTCGCGGACTCGGAGATCGCGCCGACTCGGGCGGAGACCCGGCGCTCGGTGGGAGGGGTTGCAGCGCTCATGCGGCCCATCGTCCCAGACGGCCTTCGTACCCGGCACACAGGTTTCGAGGAGCGGACAGGAACGGTCATCGGCGGTCGCCGGTGCTTTCTGTTCGACGCACGGCCTGTGAACACGTACACTCACTGGTCGTTGGCCCTCACCGACCACATCTCCGGATGGGGTAGGTTGGGGAAACCACAAAGGGTCGTAGCTCAATTGGTAGAGCACTGGTCTCCAAAACCAGCGGTTGGGGGTTCAAGTCCCTCCGGCCCTGCTACACACACCGCCAGGTTGTGTGCGCATGCATGTACGTCTTCATTGCACCGCCGTGCGGCTCCACCCGGGCGCGGCACGGCCACGACCCGGAATCAGGTGAGAGATCGTGACGGACGCCGTAGGCTCCATCGACATGCCTGATGCCGAGGACGAAGCGCCGGAGTCCAAGAAGAAGGCCCGCAAGGGCGGTAAGCGCGGAAAGAAGGGCCCCCTGGGCCGTCTCGCGCTTTTCTACCGGCAGATCATCGCGGAGCTCCGCAAGGTCGTCTGGCCCACTCGGAGCCAGCTGTCGACCTACACCACCGTCGTGATCGTCTTCGTCGTCATCATGATCGGTCTCGTGACCGTGATTGACTATGGCTTCCAGGAAGCAGTCAAGTACGTCTTCGGCTGAGTCCCGCGGAGGGCGCCCCCGCGGGCGCCCCTTTTCGCATGTTCCACCCCATCTGTATCGCAGGAAGAAGCAGCCACCGTGTCTGACCCGAACCTGAACGACGCCATCGAGTCTGTGGAGTCCGCTGAGGACGAGCTCGACATCGTCGAGGCGGCCGACGAGGACCAGGCTGAGGCTGCTGACGCCGCCGCGGGCGAGGCTGCCGAAGAGGCCGCGATCCACGGCGAGGACGAGGCCGGCGAGGACGTCGCCGCCGAGTCCGAGCTCGACGAGGAGACCGAGGCCGAGGTCGACGCCGTCGCCGCCGACGCCGAAGAGGGCGCGGAGGCCGAGGAGGCCGACGAGGAGCCCGCCGCTCCGGTCGACCCCGTCACCGCGCTCCGCGACGAGCTCCGCGGCCTGCCCGGCGAGTGGTACGTGATCCACACCTACGCGGGCTACGAGAAGCGCGTGAAGGCCAACCTCGAGCAGCGTGCCGTCTCGCTGAACGTCGAGGAGTTCATCTACCAGGCCGAGGTCCCCGAGGAAGAGATCGTCCAGATCAAGAACGGCGAGCGCAAGAACGTCCGGCAGAACAAGCTGCCCGGTTACGTTCTCGTCCGCATGGATCTGACGAACGAGTCCTGGGGCGTCGTCCGCAACACCCCGGGCGTCACCGGCTTCGTGGGCAACGCCTACGACCCGTATCCGCTGACCCTGGACGAGATCGTCAAGATGCTCGCCCCGGAGGCCGAGGAGAAGGCCGCCCGCGAGGCCGCCGAGGCCGAGGGCAAGCCGGCTCCGGCCCGCAAGGTCGAGGTCCAGGTGCTGGACTTCGAGGTGGGCGACTCGGTCACCGTCACCGACGGCCCGTTCGCGACGCTGCAGGCGACCATCAACGAGATCAACGCCGACTCGAAGAAGGTCAAGGGCCTCGTCGAGATCTTCGGCCGCGAGACCCCGGTCGAGCTGAGCTTCGACCAGATCCAGAAGAACTAGCTCCTTCTGGAACACACGCCTCCGACCAGGTCAGAACGGCTCTCGCAGCCGCTCTGACCTGCTCGGTTTTTAGCCGCGCACCTATACCCGTTATCGTTGTGCGGTATGCCTCCATCCGGATGACTGGATGGTGGCCGAAAACTCTCACTAGGACCCGGAGAGAGCAATGCCTCCCAAGAAGAAGAAGGTCACGGGGCTTATCAAGCTCCAGATCCAGGCCGGTGCGGCCAACCCGGCTCCGCCGGTCGGTCCCGCGCTCGGTCAGCACGGCGTCAACATCATGGAGTTCTGCAAGGCCTACAACGCCGCGACCGAGTCGCAGCGTGGCATGGTCGTGCCGGTGGAGATCACGGTCTACGAGGACCGTTCCTTCACCTTCATCACCAAGACTCCGCCGGCCGCCAAGCTGATCCTCAAGGCCGCGGGTGTGGACAAGGGCTCCGGCGAGCCGCACAAGACCAAGGTCGCCAAGCTGACGGCTGCCCAGGTCCGCGAGATCGCCACGACCAAGCTCCCCGACCTGAACGCCAACGACCTCGACGCCGCGTCGAAGATCATCGCTGGCACCGCCCGCTCGATGGGCATCACGGTCGAGGGCTGATCAGCCCCCGTCTGACCTTTCAGTGGCAGGGCCAGCGCCGGCCCGCACCACGACTCCACACCTGCCACGCGGCCGAGCCGCATGGTGTTACTGCACAGGAGAAGCAGTGAAGCGCAGCAAGGCACTCCGCAGCGCGGACGCCAAGATCGACCGGGAGCGTACCTACGCCCCCCTCGAGGCCGTCCGTCTCGCCAAGGACACCGCCGCCACCAAGTTCGACGGCACCGTCGAGGTCGCCTTCCGCCTGGGCGTTGACCCTCGCAAGGCCGACCAGATGGTCCGTGGCACCGTGAACCTTCCGCACGGCACCGGTAAGACCGCCCGGGTCCTGGTCTTCGCGACCGGCGACCGTGCCGAGGCCGCGCTTGCCGCGGGCGCCGACATCGTCGGCTCCGACGAACTGATCGACGAGGTCGCGAAGGGCCGTCTGGACTTCGACGCCGTCGTCGCGACCCCGGACCTCATGGGCAAGGTCGGCCGCCTCGGCCGCGTCCTCGGCCCGCGTGGTCTCATGCCGAACCCGAAGACCGGCACCGTCACCCCCGATGTCACCAAGGCTGTGAACGACATCAAGGGCGGCAAGATCGAGTTCCGTGTCGACAAGCACTCGAACCTGCACTTCATCATCGGCAAGGTTTCCTTCGATGACACGAAGCTGGTCGAGAACTACGCGGCGGCGCTGGAGGAGATCCTCCGTCTGAAGCCGTCCGCCGCCAAGGGCCGCTACATCAAGAAGGCGACCCTGGCCACGACGATGGGCCCCGGCATCCCGCTGGACTCCAACCGCACCCGGAACCTCCTCGTCGAGGAGGACCCGGCCGCGGTCTGAGCCTGACGGCTCCGAGTGGCACTCTCGGGCCCCGCACCTCCTCGGAGGCGCGGGGCCCGATTTGCTTGACCCGTGCGGGTTCGCGTACTCTCATCCAGAAGCCAAAGACCGCTGGTCGTTGCTGTGCTCCGTGAGGGGTGCAGCGGCCGAAGGATCCGCTGGAAGCGGACGACCCGCGCAGGTGATCGTGGAAGAGTTCCCGGATGTTTTTCGGTTGAGCTAAGCCCCGTGCGCCTGCGCCGGGGCGTTCTCTTTTCCCAGCCCCTTCTGAGCGGTCCTCATCACCCGGAAGGAGGCCGACGCTCTATGGCAAGGCCCGACAAGGCTGCCGCGGTAGCCGAGCTCGCGGACCAGTTCCGCAGCTCGAACGCCGCCGTGCTGACCGAGTACCGGGGTCTCACCGTGGCGCAGCTCAAGACGCTGCGTCGTTCGCTCGGTGAGAACGCCCAGTACGCCGTGGTGAAGAACACGCTGACCAAGATTGCGGCCAACGAGGCCGGGATCACTTCGCTGGACGACCAGTTCACTGGTCCGACGGCGGTTGCCTTCATCACCGGTGACCCGGTGGAGTCGGCGAAGGGTCTTCGTGACTTCGCCAAGGAGAACCCGAACCTGATCATCAAGGGCGGTGTCCTTGATGGCAAGGCGCTGTCCGCCGATGACATCAAGAAGCTTGCGGACCTCGAGTCCCGCGAGGTTCTGCTCAGCAAGCTGGCCGGCGCGTTCAAGGGCAAGCAGTCCCAGGCTGCCTCGCTCTTCCAGGCGCTGCCGTCGAAGTTCGTCCGCACCGCGGAAGCGCTTCGCGTCAAGCTCGCCGAGCAGGGCGGTGCCGAGTAATTCGGCTCGCGCAATGATCGCCGCCCACTAGGGCGACGGTCGCAGCGGGCCCAACGTACGCCCGCCTTCATGTACACCCGGCACCAGCCGAATTAGTGGAAGGACGCCATCATGGCGAAGCTGTCCCAGGACGACCTGCTCGCGCAGTTCGAAGAGATGACCCTCATCGAGCTCTCCGAGTTCGTGAAGGCCTTCGAGGAGAAGTTCGACGTCACCGCCGCCGCGGCCGTCGCCGTCGCCGGCCCGGCCGGCCCGGGTGCCCCGGTCGAGGCCGCTGAGGAGCAGGACGAGTTCGACGTCATCCTCACCGGCGCCGGCGAGAAGAAGATCCAGGTCATCAAGGTCGTGCGTGAGCTGACCTCCCTCGGCCTGAAGGAGGCCAAGGACCTCGTCGACGGCGCCCCGAAGCCCGTCCTCGAGAAGGTCGCCAAGGAGGCCGCGGAGAAGGCTGCCGAGTCCCTCAAGGGCGCCGGCGCCTCCGTCGAGGTCAAGTAACACCTCGCGAGTCTCCTGACTCGCTCAGCGCCTTCCAGGCGCCGCCAAGGGCGATCACCCATCCGGGTGGTCGCCCTTCGGCGTTGCCGTGGCGGCTGCCTTGCGCCCGTCCCATGGCGGAGTATGGTGATCTTCGCCGTGCGCCCCGTAGACCGGGGGGCCTTGACGAACCGCACGCAGCGCGCAATTCTCAGGACGCGTCGTCACAACGATCCGTATCCGAGGCATGGATCGACGACCGAACGGGCAGTATCGAGGTGCGCTACACGGCGCGAGGTACCGCGGAGTTGAGAACAACGAGGGTCGCGAAAAGCTCGCCCTGGACATCAGTGGGCCAAGTGGCTACACTGACCCTTTGCGCTGCCTGTTAGCTGCCCCCTGCCCGTCACCAGGGGCAACCCCTCGCAAGAGCATCGTGGACCGAACCGCCCTGACCTGGCCGTTATCTGCCAATCAGGAACGTCTGTCCCCATGCCCCGCGAGGGACCGGTACGCGCGTAGTGAGTCCGAGCCCTCGGAAGGACCCCCTCTTGGCCGCCTCGCGCAACGCCTCGACCGCGAATACGAACAACGGCGCCAGCACTGCCCCGCTGCGCATCTCCTTTGCAAAGATCAAGGAGCCCCTCGAGGTTCCGAACCTCCTCGCGCTGCAGACCGAGAGCTTTGACTGGCTGCTCGGCAATGCCGCCTGGAAGGCTCGTGTCGAGGCGGCTCTGGAGTCCGGACAGGACGTCCCCAGGAAGTCCGGTCTGGAGGAGATCTTCGAGGAGATCTCTCCGATCGAGGATTTCTCCGGGTCGATGTCGCTGACCTTCCGCGACCACCGCTTCGAGCCCCCGAAGAACTCCATCGACGAGTGCAAGGACCGTGACTTCACGTACGGTGCCCCGCTCTTCGTCACCGCCGAGTTCACCAACAACGAGACCGGCGAGATCAAGTCCCAGACGGTCTTCATGGGCGACTTCCCGCTCATGACGAACAAGGGCACCTTCGTCATCAACGGCACCGAGCGTGTCGTGGTGTCGCAGCTCGTCCGCTCGCCGGGTGTCTACTTCGACTCCTCCATCGACAAGACGTCCGACAAGGACATCTTCTCGGCCAAGATCATCCCGTCCCGGGGTGCCTGGCTGGAGATGGAGATCGACAAGCGCGACATGGTCGGTGTCCGCATCGACCGCAAGCGCAAGCAGTCGGTCACCGTCCTTCTGAAGGCTCTCGGCTGGACCACCGAGCAGATCCTGCAGGAGTTCGGCGAGTACGAGTCCATGCGCGCCACCCTGGAGAAGGACCACACCCAGGGCCAGGACGACGCGCTGCTCGACATCTACCGCAAGCTGCGTCCGGGCGAGCCGCCGACCCGCGAGGCCGCTCAGACGCTGCTCGAGAACCTCTACTTCAACCCGAAGCGCTACGACCTCGCGAAGGTCGGCCGCTACAAGGTGAACAAGAAGCTCGGCGCCGACGAGCCGCTGGACGCCGGCGTGCTCACCACCGACGACGTCATCGCCACCATCAAGTACCTGGTGAAGCTCCACGCGGGCGAGACCGAGACGGTCGGCGAGAACGGCACGCAGATCGTCGTCGAGACCGACGACATCGACCACTTCGGCAACCGTCGTCTGCGCAACGTCGGCGAGCTCATCCAGAACCAGGTCCGTACGGGTCTGGCTCGTATGGAGCGCGTCGTGCGTGAGCGCATGACCACCCAGGACGTCGAGGCCATCACGCCTCAGACCCTGATCAACATCCGGCCGGTCGTCGCCTCCATCAAGGAGTTCTTCGGCACCAGCCAGCTGTCGCAGTTCATGGACCAGAACAACCCGCTGTCGGGTCTCACCCACAAGCGCCGTCTGTCGGCGCTCGGCCCGGGTGGTCTCTCCCGTGAGCGGGCCGGCTTCGAGGTCCGAGACGTGCACCCGTCCCACTACGGACGCATGTGCCCGATCGAGACCCCCGAAGGCCCGAACATCGGTCTGATCGGTTCGCTCGCCTCGTACGGCCGCGTCAACGCGTTCGGCTTCGTCGAGACGCCGTACCGCAAGGTCGTCAACGGTGTCGTCACCGACGAGGTCGACTACCTGACCGCCGACGAAGAGGACCGCTTCGTCATCGCCCAGGCGAACGCGACGCTCTCCGAGGACATGCGCTTCGAGGAGTCCCGCGTTCTGGTCCGCCGCCGTGGTGGCGAGATCGACTACATCCCGGGCGACGACGTCGACTACATGGACGTCTCGCCGCGCCAGATGGTGTCGGTCGCGACCGCCATGATCCCGTTCCTCGAGCACGACGACGCCAACCGTGCCCTCATGGGCGCGAACATGATGCGTCAGGCCGTGCCGCTGATCACGTCCGAGGCTCCGCTCGTCGGCACCGGCATGGAGTACCGCTGTGCGGTCGACGCCGGTGACGTCATCAAGGCGGAGAAGGCGGGTGTCGTCCAGGAGGTCTCCGCGGACTACATCACCGTCACCAACGACGACGGCACGTACACCACGTACCGCATCGCCAAGTTCTCCCGCTCCAACCAGGGCACCTCCGTCAACCAGAAGGTTGTCGTGGACGAAGGCGCCCGGGTCGTCGAGGGCCAGGTCCTCGCCGACGGTCCCGCCACCCAGCAGGGTGAGATGGCGCTCGGCAAGAACCTGCTGGTCGCCTTCATGCCGTGGGAGGGTCACAACTACGAGGACGCGATCATCCTGTCGCAGCGCCTCGTGCAGGACGACGTCCTCTCCTCGATCCACATCGAGGAGCACGAGGTCGACGCCCGTGACACCAAGCTCGGCCCGGAGGAGATCACCCGGGACATCCCGAACGTCTCCGAGGAGGTCCTCGCCGACCTCGACGAGCGCGGCATCATCCGTATCGGTGCCGAGGTCGTCGCCGGCGACATCCTCGTCGGCAAGGTCACGCCCAAGGGTGAGACCGAGCTGACCCCGGAGGAGCGCCTGCTCCGCGCGATCTTCGGTGAGAAGGCCCGTGAGGTCCGTGACACCTCGCTGAAGGTGCCGCACGGCGAGACCGGCAAGGTCATCGGCGTCCGCGTCTTCGACCGCGAGGAGGGCGACGAGCTTCCCCCCGGTGTCAACCAGCTGGTGCGCGTGTACGTGGCGCAGAAGCGGAAGATCACCGACGGTGACAAGCTCGCCGGCCGTCACGGCAACAAGGGTGTCATCTCCAAGATCCTCCCGATCGAGGACATGCCGTTCCTCGAGGACGGCACCCCGGTCGACATCATCCTCAACCCGCTGGGTGTCCCGTCCCGAATGAACCCGGGACAGGTCCTGGAGATCCACCTCGGCTGGCTCGCCAGCCGCGGCTGGGACGTCTCCGGCCTCGCGGACGAGTGGGCGCAGCGGCTGCAGGCCATCGGCGCCGACGACGTCAAGCCCGGCACCAACGTCGCCACCCCGGTGTTCGACGGTGCCCGTGAGGACGAGCTCGCAGGCCTCTTCGAGCACACCGTTCCGAACCGCGACGGCGACCGTCTGGTCCTCCCTTCCGGCAAGGCGCGTCTCTTCGACGGCCGCTCCGGTGAGCCGTTCCCGGACCCGATCTCGATCGGGTACATGTACATCCTCAAGCTCCACCACCTGGTCGACGACAAGCTCCACGCCCGGTCGACCGGTCCGTACTCGATGATCACCCAGCAGCCGCTGGGTGGTAAGGCCCAGTTCGGTGGCCAGCGCTTCGGTGAGATGGAGGTGTGGGCGCTGGAGGCTTATGGCGCCGCGTACGCCCTCCAGGAGCTGCTGACCATCAAGTCCGACGACGTCACCGGCCGCGTGAAGGTCTACGAGGCCATCGTCAAGGGCGAGAACATCCCTGAGCCCGGCATCCCCGAGTCCTTCAAGGTGCTCATCAAGGAGATGCAGTCCCTGTGCCTCAACGTGGAGGTGCTGTCCTCGGACGGCATGTCCATCGAGATGCGCGACACCGACGAGGACGTCTTCCGCGCAGCGGAGGAGCTCGGTATCGACCTGTCCCGGCGCGAGCCGAGCAGCGTCGAAGAGGTCTGACGGGAGTCCGGTACGGGGACTCGGTGAATTCCGCTGAGTCCCCGGCCGGCCCCAGGACCCCCGTATCAGACCCCAAGACTTACAACCCTGAGAGGGATTGACGCATAGTGCTCGACGTCAACTTCTTCGATGAGCTCCGGATCGGTCTGGCTACTGCTGACGACATCCGTCAGTGGAGCCACGGCGAGGTCAAGAAGCCCGAGACCATCAACTACCGCACGCTCAAGCCCGAGAAGGACGGACTCTTCTGCGAGAAGATCTTCGGTCCGACCCGGGACTGGGAGTGCTACTGCGGTAAGTACAAGCGTGTCCGCTTCAAGGGCATCATCTGTGAGCGCTGTGGCGTCGAGGTCACTCGCGCCAAGGTGCGTCGTGAGCGGATGGGCCACATTGAGCTGGCCGCTCCCGTCACCCACATCTGGTACTTCAAGGGCGTTCCGTCGCGTCTTGGCTACCTGCTCGACCTGGCGCCGAAGGACCTCGAGAAGGTCATCTACTTCGCCGCCTACATGATCACGTTCGTCGACGACGAGCGTCGTACGCGTGACCTGCCGTCGCTGGAGGCGCACGTCTCCGTCGAGCGCCAGCAGATCGAGAACCGCCGCGACGCCGACCTCGAGGCCCGTGCCAAGAAGCTCGAGACCGACCTGGCCGAGCTCGAGGCCGAGGGTGCCAAGGCCGACGTACGCCGCAAGGTGCGCGAGGGTGCCGAGCGTGAGATGAAGCAGCTGCGCGACCGTGCGCAGCGCGAGATCGACCGCCTCGACGAGGTGTGGAGCCGCTTCAAGAACCTCAAGGTCCAGGACCTCGAGGGCGACGAGCTGCTCTACCGCGAGCTGCGTGACCGCTTCGGCACGTACTTCGACGGTTCGATGGGTGCCGCGGCGCTGCAGAAGCGCCTGGAGTCCTTCGACCTCAACGAGGAGGCCGAGCGCCTCCGCGAGATCATCCGTACCGGCAAGGGCCAGAAGAAGACCCGTGCGCTCAAGCGCCTCAAGGTCGTCTCCGCGTTCCTGCAGACCAGCAACAGCCCCAAGGGCATGGTGCTCGACTGCGTGCCGGTCATCCCGCCGGACCTGCGTCCGATGGTGCAGCTGGACGGTGGCCGCTTCGCGACCTCCGACCTGAACGACCTGTACCGCCGCGTGATCAACCGCAACAACCGTCTGAAGCGTCTGCTCGACCTCGGTGCCCCCGAGATCATCGTGAACAACGAGAAGCGGATGCTCCAGGAGGCGGTCGACGCCCTCTTCGACAACGGCCGTCGTGGTCGCCCGGTCACGGGCCCCGGCAACCGTCCGCTGAAGTCCCTCAGCGACATGCTGAAGGGTAAGCAGGGTCGATTCCGTCAGAACCTGCTCGGTAAGCGTGTGGACTACTCCGCGCGTTCCGTGATCGTCGTCGGTCCGCAGCTGAAGCTGCACCAGTGCGGTCTGCCCAAGGCCATGGCGCTGGAGCTCTTCAAGCCGTTCGTGATGAAGCGCCTGGTCGACCTGAACCACGCGCAGAACATCAAGTCGGCCAAGCGCATGGTCGAGCGCGGCCGCACCGTGGTGTACGACGTCCTCGAAGAGGTCATCGCCGAGCACCCGGTGCTGCTGAACCGTGCGCCCACGCTGCACCGCCTCGGCATCCAGGCCTTCGAGCCGCAGCTGGTCGAGGGCAAGGCCATCCAGATCCACCCGCTCGTCTGCACCGCGTTCAACGCGGACTTCGACGGTGACCAGATGGCCGTCCACCTGCCGCTCTCCGCGGAGGCGCAGGCCGAGGCCCGCATCCTGATGCTGTCCTCGAACAACATCCTGAAGCCGGCCGACGGTCGTCCCGTCACCATGCCGACCCAGGACATGGTGCTGGGCCTGTTCTTCCTCACCACGGACGAGGAAGAGCGCAAGGTCATCGGCGAGGGCCGGTCCTTCGGCTCCACCGCCGAGGCGATCATGGCCTTCGACGCCCGGGAGCTCTCGCTCCAGGCGAAGGTCGACATCCGCTTCCCGATCGGCACCGTCCCGCCGCGCGGCTGGGTTCCCCCGGTCGCCGAAGAGGGCGAGCCGGAGTGGCAGCAGGGTGACTCGTTCCGTCTGCGGACGACCCTGGGCCGCGCGCTCTTCAACGAGCTGCTGCCCGAGGACTACCCGTTCGTCGACTACTCCGTCGGCAAGAAGCAGCTCTCCGAGATCGTCAACGACCTCGCCGAGCGCTACCCCAAGGTCATCGTGGCGGCGACGCTCGACAACCTGAAGGCGGCGGGCTTCTACTGGGCGACCCGTTCCGGTGTCACCGTGGCCATCTCCGACGTCGTCGTGCCCGAGGCCAAGAAGGCCATCGTCGCGGGCTATGAGGCGCAGGACGAGAAGGTCCAGAAGCAGTACGAGCGCGGTCTGATCACCAAGGACGAGCGCACTCAGGAGCTCATCGCGATCTGGACCAAGGCGACCAATGAGGTTGCCGAGGCGATGAACGCGAACTTCCCGAAGACGAACCCCATCTTCATGATGGTCGACTCGGGTGCCCGAGGAAACATGATGCAGATGCGTCAGATCGCGGGTATGCGTGGTCTGGTGTCGAACGCCAAGAACGAGACGATTCCGCGTCCCATCAAGGCGTCCTTCCGTGAGGGTCTGTCCGTCCTCGAGTACTTCATCTCGACGCACGGTGCCCGTAAGGGTCTGGCCGACACCGCGCTGCGTACCGCCGACTCGGGTTACCTGACCCGTCGTCTGGTGGACGTCTCGCAGGACGTGATCATCCGCGAGGAGGACTGTGGCACCGAGCGCGGTCTGAAGCTGCGGATCGCGGTCAAGGGCGAGGACGGTGTCCTGCGCAAGACGGACGACGTCGAGACCTCTGTGTACGCCCGGATGCTGGCCGAGGACGTCGTCATCGACGGCAAGGTCATCGCCCCGGCCAACGTGGACCTCGGCGACGTGCTCATCGACGCGCTGGTCAACGCGGGCGTCGAGGAGGTCAAGACCCGCTCGGTCCTGACCTGTGAGTCCGCGGTCGGCACCTGTGCCTTCTGCTACGGCCGCTCGCTGGCCACCGGCAAGCTGGTCGACATCGGTGAGGCGGTCGGCATCATCGCCGCCCAGTCCATCGGTGAGCCCGGCACCCAGCTGACGATGCGTACCTTCCACACCGGTGGTGTGGCCGGTGACGACATCACCCAGGGTCTGCCCCGTGTCGTCGAGCTCTTCGAGGCCCGTACGCCCAAGGGTGTCGCCCCGATCTCGGAGGCGGCCGGCCGCATCCGTATCGAGGAGACCGAGAAGACCAAGAAGATCGTCGTCACCCCGGACGACGGCAGCGACGAGACGGCGTTCCCGATCTCGAAGCGTGCCCGTCTGCTGGTGGGCGAGGGCGACCACGTCGAGGTGGGCCAGAAGCTCACCGTGGGTGCCACCAACCCGCACGACGTGCTGCGGATCCTCGGTCAGCGCGCGGTCCAGGTCCACCTGGTCGGCGAGGTCCAGAAGGTCTACAACTCGCAGGGTGTGTCGATCCACGACAAGCACATCGAGATCATCATCCGGCAGATGCTGCGCCGTGTGACGATCATCGAGTCCGGCGACGCGGAGCTGCTGCCGGGCGAGCTCGTCGAGCGCTCGAAGTTCGAGACCGAGAACCGTCGTGTGGTCACCGAGGGCGGTCACCCCGCCTCCGGCCGTCCGCAGCTGATGGGTATCACCAAGGCCTCGCTCGCCACCGAGTCGTGGCTGTCGGCGGCGTCCTTCCAGGAGACGACCAGGGTTCTGACCGACGCGGCGATCAACGCCAAGTCGGACTCCCTGATCGGCCTCAAGGAGAACGTCATCATCGGTAAGCTCATCCCGGCCGGTACGGGTCTGTCCCGCTACCGCAACATCCGGGTCGAGCCGACCGAGGAGGCCAAGGCCGCGATGTACTCGGCCGTCGGCTACGACGACATCGACTACTCGCCGTTCGGCACCGGCTCCGGCCAGGCCGTCCCGCTGGAGGACTACGACTACGGTCCGTACAACCAGTAGGCGAGACGCTCGACCGAAGGGCGGTCACCCCGTGGGGGTGGCCGCCCTTCGGGGTTTTCGGGGGCGGGTGGGGGCCCGAACGGGCGCGCCGGAGGGCGCAGGTCCGGATCGGGCGGCGCCCGAGCTGTCAGGGAGGGCCGCCCAGGCGCCCTGGAGCGGCGTGCAGACGGTTTCGGCCGTCGTGGTTACCCGCCAGTCCGGCGGGCCGGCCCGGGGGACGCACAGAGCCGCTCGGAGACGGAGGCCGGCGGGGCGGCGGCGGGGGGCGGGGCATTTGTTTTGACCCAGGTCCATGCGATAGGTACGCTCAGACCTTGTGCCTGGGGTGTGCCTGGGCTCGTGTGCGTGTCTTCCGCCGCACGGCGAGTTCGAGAACGGCCACCGAAATCTGCGCCTATTCCACCTCGGGTGGGGGTCTGCAGTCTTCGACACACCCGACCGCGTGGGTCGGCGACGTTTCAGGTTAGTTTGACGAACGGCACACAGAAACCGGAGAAGTAGTGCCTACGATCCAGCAGCTGGTCCGTAAGGGCCGGCAGGACAAGGTCGAGAAGAACAAGACGCCCGCACTTGAGGGTTCTCCTCAGCGCCGCGGCGTCTGCACGCGTGTGTTCACGACCACCCCGAAGAAGCCGAACTCGGCCCTCCGTAAGGTCGCGCGTGTGCGTCTGACCTCCGGTATCGAGGTCACGGCCTACATCCCGGGTGAGGGACACAACCTGCAGGAGCACTCGATCGTGCTCGTGCGTGGTGGCCGTGTGAAGGACCTGCCGGGTGTTCGTTACAAGATCATCCGCGGTTCCCTCGACACCCAGGGTGTCAAGAACCGCAAGCAGGCCCGCAGCCGCTACGGCGCCAAGAAGGAGAAGTAAGAATGCCTCGTAAGGGCCCCGCCCCGAAGCGCCCGGTCATCATCGACCCGGTCTACGGTTCTCCTCTTGTCACGTCGCTGATCAACAAGATCCTGCTCAACGGCAAGCGTTCCACTGCCGAGCGGATCGTCTACGGCGCCATGGAAGGCCTCCGCGAGAAGACCGGCAACGACCCGGTCATCACGCTGAAGCGCGCCCTCGAGAACGTCAAGCCGGCGCTCGAGGTCAAGTCCCGCCGTGTCGGTGGCGCCACCTACCAGGTGCCGATCGAGGTCAAGCCCGGTCGCGCCGCCACCCTCGCGCTCCGCTGGGTCGTGGGTTACTCCCGCGCCCGCCGCGAGAAGACCATGACCGAACGCCTCATGAACGAGCTGCTCGACGCCTCCAACGGCCTCGGCGCTGCGGTCAAGAAGCGTGAGGACACCCACAAGATGGCCGAGTCCAACAAGGCCTTCGCGCACTACCGCTGGTAGTCGCTACCCACATCGAGACCGAGAGAAGATTGAGCCTTATGGCCACCACTTCGCTTGACCTGGCCAAGGTCCGCAACATTGGGATCATGGCCCACATCGACGCGGGCAAGACGACCACCACCGAGCGGATCCTCTTCTACACCGGTGTGAGCTACAAGATCGGTGAAGTCCACGATGGCGCTGCCACGATGGACTGGATGGAGCAGGAGCAGGAGCGCGGCATCACGATCACGTCTGCCGCGACGACCTGCCACTGGCCGCTCAACGATGTTGACCACACCATCAACATCATCGACACCCCGGGTCACGTCGACTTCACCGTCGAGGTGGAGCGTTCGCTCCGCGTCCTCGACGGCGCCGTCACCGTGTTCGACGGTGTGGCGGGTGTCGAGCCGCAGTCCGAGACCGTCTGGCGTCAGGCGGACCGCTACGGCGTGCCGCGCATCTGCTTCGTCAACAAGCTCGACCGCACCGGCGCCGAGTTCCACCGCTGCGTCGACATGATCGTCGACCGCCTCGGTGCGGTTCCGCTGGTCATGCAGCTCCCGATCGGCGCCGAGGCCGACTTCAAGGGCGTCGTCGACCTCGTGACGATGAAGGCCTTTGTCTGGTCCGCCGAGGCCGCCAAGGGCGAGATGTACGACATCGTCGACATCCCGGACACCCACACCGAGGCTGCCGAGGAGTGGCGCGGCAAGCTGCTCGAGGCCGTCGCCGAGAACGACGAAGAGATGATGGAGCTGTACCTGGAGGGCAATGAGCCCACCGTGGAGCAGCTCTACGCGGCGATCCGCCGTATCACCCTCGCGTCGAAGGGTGGCAAGGACTCCGTCACCGTCACCCCGGTGTTCTGTGGCACCGCGTTCAAGAACAAGGGTGTTCAGCCCCTGCTCGACGCGGTCGTCCGCTACCTGCCCTCCCCCCTGGACGTCGAGGCCATCGAGGGCCACGACGTCAAGGACGCCGAGGTCGTCGTCAAGCGCAAGCCGTCCGACGACGAGCCGTTCTCCGGTCTTGCGTTCAAGATCATGAGCGACCCGCACCTCGGCAAGCTCACCTTCGTCCGGGTCTACTCGGGCCGCCTCGAGGCCGGCAGCTCCGTGCTGAACTCGGTCAAGGGCAAGAAGGAGCGCATCGGCAAGATCTACCGCATGCACGCGAACAAGCGTGAGGAGATCGCCTCGGTGGGCGCCGGCGACATCATCGCCGTCATGGGTCTCAAGCAGACCACCACCGGTGAGACGCTGTGCGACGAGAAGGACCCGGTCATCCTGGAGTCCATGGACTTCCCGGCCCCGGTCATCCAGGTCGCCATCGAGCCCAAGTCCAAGGGTGACCAGGAGAAGCTGGGTGTCGCCATCCAGCGTCTCTCGGAGGAGGACCCCTCCTTCCAGGTTCACTCGGACGAGGAGACCGGCCAGACCATCATCGGTGGTATGGGCGAGCTGCACCTCGAGGTGCTCGTCGACCGCATGAAGCGCGAGTTCCGCGTCGAGGCGAACGTCGGCAAGCCCCAGGTCGCGTACCGCGAGACGATCCGCAAGACCGTCGAGCGTATCGACTACACGCACAAGAAGCAGACCGGTGGTACCGGCCAGTTCGCGAAGGTCCAGATCGCGCTCGAGCCCATTGAGGGCGGCGACGCGAGCTACGAGTTCGTGAACAAGGTCACCGGTGGCCGCATCCCCCGTGAGTACATCCCCTCGGTGGACGCGGGTGCGCAGGAGGCCATGCAGTTCGGCATCCTGGCCGGTTACGAGATGGTGGGCGTTCGCGTCACCCTTCTCGACGGTGGCTACCACGAGGTCGACTCCTCCGAGCTCGCGTTCAAGATCGCCGGTTCGCAGGCGTTCAAGGAGGGTGCCCGCAAGGCGTCCCCCGTGCTCCTCGAGCCGATGATGGCCGTCGAGGTGACCACGCCCGAGGACTACATGGGCGATGTCATCGGCGACCTCAACTCCCGCCGTGGCCAGATCCAGGCCATGGAGGAGCGCAGCGGCGCTCGCGTCGTGAAGGGCCTCGTGCCCCTCTCGGAGATGTTCGGCTACGTCGGAGACCTCCGCAGCAAGACCTCGGGTCGCGCAAGCTACTCGATGCAGTTCGACTCCTACGCCGAAGTTCCGCGGAACGTCGCCGAGGAGATCATCGCGAAGGCCAAGGGCGAGTAACTCACCCGAGTTCACGCTTTAGGCTTGACTCCGGAGCCTGCTGGGGCATTCCGCACAACCGTGACGGGATGCCCCGGGCCCCGGCTTTCCAGCAAAGATCACCTGGCGCCGATGAAGCAAGGCGTTCAGAACCACTCCAGGAGGACCCCAGTGGCGAAGGCGAAGTTCGAGCGGACTAAGCCGCACGTCAACATCGGCACCATCGGTCACATCGACCACGGTAAGACGACCCTCACGGCCGCCATTACCAAGGTGCTGCACGACGCGTACCCGGACCTGAACGAGGCCTCGGCCTTCGACCAGATCGACAAGGCTCCTGAGGAGCGCCAGCGCGGTATCACCATCTCCATCGCGCACGTCGAGTACCAGACCGAGTCGCGTCACTACGCCCACGTCGACTGCCCCGGTCACGCGGACTACATCAAGAACATGATCACGGGTGCCGCGCAGATGGACGGCGCGATCCTCGTGGTTGCCGCCACCGACGGCCCGATGCCGCAGACCAAGGAGCACGTGCTCCTGGCCCGCCAGGTCGGCGTTCCCTACATCGTCGTCGCCCTGAACAAGGCCGACATGGTGGACGACGAGGAGATCCTGGAGCTCGTCGAGCTCGAGGTCCGTGAGCTCCTCTCCGAGTACGAGTTCCCGGGCGACGACCTGCCGGTCGTCAAGGTCTCGGCGCTCAAGGCGCTCGAGGGCGACAAGGAGTGGGGCCAGTCGGTCCTGAACCTGATGGCCGCCGTCGACGAGGCGATCCCGCAGCCCGAGCGTGACGTCGACAAGCCGTTCCTGATGCCGATCGAGGACGTCTTCACGATCACCGGTCGTGGCACCGTCGTCACCGGTCGTATCGAGCGTGGTGTCCTCAAGGTCAACGAGACCGTCGACATCGTCGGTATCAAGCAGGAGAAGACCACCACCACGGTCACCGGCATCGAGATGTTCCGCAAGCTGCTCGACGAGGGCCAGGCCGGTGAGAACGTCGGTCTGCTCCTCCGTGGCATCAAGCGCGAGGATGTCGAGCGCGGCCAGGTCATCATCAAGCCGGGTTCGGTTACGCCGCACACCAGCTTCGAGGCCCAGGCCTACATCCTGTCGAAGGACGAGGGTGGCCGTCACACCCCCTTCTTCAACAACTACCGCCCGCAGTTCTACTTCCGTACCACGGACGTGACCGGCGTCGTGACCCTCCCCGAGGGCACCGAGATGGTCATGCCGGGCGACAACACCTCCATGACCGTCGAGCTGATCCAGCCCGTCGCCATGGAGGAGGGCCTCAAGTTCGCCATCCGTGAGGGTGGCCGGACCGTGGGCGCCGGCCAGGTCGTCAAGATCAACAAGTAATTGTTGGTTTGACCTGGTAGCTCGCTGAGCTGCAAGCAAGGGCCCCGCACCGAGAGGTGCGGGGCCCTTCGCGTTGTTCGGACGCTGTGGGAAGCCGGGCGGGCGGCCCTACGGACTCAGCCCGCCGTGCCCGACGTCGGTGCCCAGGACCAAGGGTGCGCGTCCGCGCCCATGCCCACCGCCGTGACGGCCCGCTCGCGCACATGGAGCGTCGCCGTCTCCAGCGCCACGGCACCCTGCGTACGGATGTACAGCTTGCCGGCCCGCCGCATCTGCACGCGGCCCCGGAGGTCCCTGCCGAGCAGCACCGGACCCTTCGCGCCCGCCACCGCGGCCACCGGCCCGTACCCGTCGAACGCGACGGCCGGCGCGCTCGCGCCGGGCACCCGTACCGACACCAGTTCCTTGGTCGCCGGGCGCCGGTAGAAGAGCCCCAGGCCGCCGCCGACCGTCACCGCGGCCACCGGGTCGCCGGACAGGGGCAGCGCCGCGTCCGGCCGGTACTCGACCGGGCCGTCCGCGGCTGTCTGCGCCCAGTGGTGGATGGACTCCTGCCCCGCCGCGAAGAGATGCACCAGACCGCCGCCGTCCACGACCGCCGTCAGGCCGTCCTGGATCTCCTCCCCGCCCAGGTCGCGCCACTCGTCCCAGCCGCCGGAGGTGTCCCGGACCCGGGTGGAGACGCCCTTGTCGGCGTTGCGTACGAAGAGGTGGACCCGGCCGTCGGGGGCCGTCACGGCTACCGGGACGCCGATCCTGCGTCCCCGGTCGTCGCCGCGCTCCGGATTGCCGAGGCCGTTCCAGGCGAGGAAGGGGCCACCGGGGGAGCGCTGCTCGAGCACGACGATCTCGCGCTTGTTGGGGCCGCCATGGCCGCCGAGCGCCGCGAAGCGCAGCGCGAACAGCAGCGTCCGGCCGTCCGGCAGGGCCGCAGAGCCGAGTGCGGGCGCCAGCGGGCCGCCGCCGAGGTCGTCCGGCTCGCCCCACAGCCCGCTGCCCCGCTCGGTCTCCCGCCAGCGCGCCACCCGCAGACCCAGCACGCCGTACGCGGTGAGCCGGCCGTCGGGTTCCGTCACGACGACCGGGCCGGAGCCCGGATAGCGGTAGTGGGTGGCCCGCACCCAGCCCTTCTTGTTGGTGAGCGGACGGACGCCGCCGACGTTGTAGTCGCCGCAGCCGGAGGGATTGCCGCACTGCCAATCGGGGGCGCCGCCGTAGGGCACCAGGTGCGCGGCCTTGCCCTTGAGGACCTGCGGGGGGAGGTTCTTGGGCCAGTGCCGGTTGTAGTAGCCGCGGAAGGCGGTCGTCGCGAAGGCCGGGACCGTGCCGCCCTGCTCGATCGCGTCGGCCACCCAGTGGGCCATCGCGGCCCAGGTGAAGGAGGCGGCGGCGGTGTGGTCGGCATGGTCCGAGTAGCCGGGCTGCTCGCTGTCGAACTGGCGGGTCTTCTCGTCGCTGTGCTGGATGTCGGGGTCCGGGTCCAGGGTGTGGATCACGGTGGGGCGGTAGCGCTCCATCAGCCCGACGAGGACGGCGATGAGCCGGTCGTAGTCGTAATCGTCGGCCCGGTGGACGGGGGAGTCCGCGGCCACGACGGTCCGCAGGCCGAGCGCCCGGTCCTTCCAGAGGCTGGGCAGCGCCATGTAGCGGCGCGACGCGTGCATGGCGAGATTGAGGAAGACGAGCTCGACCCGGCGGTTGCCGTTGGTGAGGGTGTTGATCTCGGCCTTGCGGTCCCCGGCGAGCGTGATGACGCCCTTCTGCCACTCGGTGAACTTGTCGAGACCGATGAGATCCGCGTATGCCTGGCGCAGGCCCTGGTGGCGGGCGGAAGAGTAAGCGGCCTTGTCCGCGGGGGTGTTGGGCTTCCCCGGGACGTGGTTGCGCCCGTCGTGCTCGCCGGCGGTGACGTAGACGGAGACGAGGGGGACGCCGGCGTCCACCATCCGCTGCGTGTCCGGGTTCATGAAGTACAGGTCGTCGTCCGGGTGGGCCGCGATCTGCATGACCTGCGCGCGGCGGGAGTTGACGATCGGGAGGCCGGGAGCCGGATCCGCGGTGGAGGGTTTGCGGCGGGGCGCCGGCACCGAACACCCGGCCACTCCCACCACCCCGAGCGCGGCGGCCGAGGCGAGGACGCTGCGCCGCCGGACCCCGGCGGCGCCTGCCGCGCCCCCCGGCCCGGCCACCGACCCGGCCACGGTCCGCAGCGCGGAGCTCAGCCCCGACACACGTCTCTCGTTCACTTGTCGTACTCCGTCCGCTTCCCCCGCAGCGGCCGGTGGTCGCGATGCCCCGTGCTGCGTCAACCCATCATCCCCGGGCGTCGGCGGCCGTCCCCCGGGTCGGCGCCGCGTGCCGCGGTCTATTAGACGGGTGGGCCGGGGCGGTGGTTGCCTCGGGGTCGGGACGCTCAGGGGTCCGCTTCCGCGCGCCCCTCACCGCCACCGCACCTCGCCGGTGCCCAGCGCGACCGCCGCCCGTACCTCCATCGGCTCGTCCCCTCGGCGCGACAGCAGGAACAGCTCGTCGACCCGGGCGGTCATGGGGTCCAGCAGGCCCGCGGCCAGTGCCGCGAGGCGGTTCGGGTCCCGGGTGCGGCCCAGGGAGAGGTGGGGGGTGAACCCCTGCGCCCGGCCTGCGCACAGTGGGAAACGTGCTTCCAGACGCTCCCGCAGCAGCGCCCAGGGCTCCTCGCCGGCCGCCGCCGGGTCCAGCCACACAGTGGCGTCCTCCCGGTGGCCGAACCAGTGGATCCCGTCGAGCCGGGCCGTGAAGGGCCGCGCCCCGGCGACGGCCACCGCCAGCAGCGGGGCCGCCCGCGCGAAGTCGTCCTCGGGCACGAAGCCGAAGAGCACGTTGACGTGCGGCGGCCAGCGACGGACCTGGCGGTCGTGCTGGAGCCGGATGTGCTGGATCGGCGGCCACAGCTCTCGCGGCGGAAGCCAGGCCACGGCCGTACGGGGGGTGGGCGGCACGGCCAGAATCTCGCCGGACCCGTCCTCGTCGTCGTGGGCACGAGCGGGTGGCGAGGCGCCCGGTACGCGCCCGGCGGTGGTCTCGTCCATCCGGTCCACGCCCGCGCCCCGGTCCCAGACCCGCTCGCCGTCCGCCTCGAAGAACAGCACCCGGTGCCACGGGATCTCCCCGCCCGGGACGAAGTCCGGCAGCGGCACCCGCTGGGGCGGGCCGCCGCGCTCACCGATCCCCATCACGAAGCGTTCCGGGTCGAGGCGGGGGTCCCAGAGGACCCGGTGGTAGATCTGGTCACTGGTGCGCACACCCGGCGTCTGCCCGGAGCGCGGGCGATCAGCCGCCCCGGGGCGGGGCGCTGCCTTCACGCTCCGTTACACTGAGGGATTCGCCGCGTGAGGGTCGGCGGCAGCGTCCGAGGGGTTCCTCGGAGGGGCCGGGCGGCGCCTCGCGCGTAGCGTCCCGTGACGTGGGGTACAGTCTTCCGCCCGATTGGCGGCCCGGCGTCCCCGTATGGCACACTATCCAGGTTGCTCGGTTGAGTGCCGATGCTGCGCGTCTCCCGCCGGGAGGACCGGAAGCGAGTCCCACAGTACTCGTCGACCCCATGCGGGTCGGACGTACGGGAATCTTCCGGGAAGCGTCAGCGGGGCCCCGGCCAGGCACCCGGTGGGTCATCCGGATTCGGATGCAGCCTCCCCCGGTCTCGCGGTCATCAGGCCCGCACCCCTTGGTTGGGAAATCCTTAGGGACTTCTTCGTAGAGGGACTGCGACACGCCCGACCGCGTGGGTCGGAGGGAAGGCGGTGTGGCTCCCACGAGCACATCACCCGGGTACCAGAGCGTTACGAGAGACAGGACTACTGAGTAGCCATGGCGGGACAGAAGATCCGCATCCGGCTCAAGGCCTACGACCACGAGGTCATCGATTCGTCGGCGAAGAAGATCGTCGAGACGGTGACGCGCACTGGTGCGTCGGTCGCGGGCCCGGTGCCGCTGCCCACTGAGAAGAACGTGTACTGCGTCATCAAGTCGCCGCACAAGTACAAGGACTCTCGCGAGCACTTCGAGATGCGCACGCACAAGCGCCTCATCGACATCCTCGACCCCACGCCGAAGACGGTTGACTCGCTCATGCGTCTCGACCTGCCGGCCGGCGTCGACATCGAGATCAAGCTCTGAGGTGACGCGCGAGATGGCAAAGAACATTAAGGGCGTCCTGGGCGAGAAGCTCGGCATGACCCAGGTCTGGGACGAGAACAACCGGGTTGTCCCGGTGACCGTCGTCAAGGCCGGGCCCTGCGTCGTGACCCAGGTCCGCACCAACGACATCGACGGCTACGAGTCGGTCCAGATCGCCTTCGGCGAGATCGACCCGCGCAAGGTGAACAAGCCCCTCAAGGGCCACTTCGCCAAGGCCGACGTCACCCCGCGCCGCCACCTGGTGGAGCTGCGTACCGCTGACGCCAGCGAGTACACGCTCGGCCAGGAGATCACCGCTGCCGTGTTCGAGTCGGGCGTCAAGGTCGACGTCACCGGCAAGAGCAAGGGCAAGGGCTTTGCCGGTGTCATGAAGCGTCACAACTTCAAGGGCCTCGGCGCCGGTCACGGCACCCAGCGCAAGCACCGCTCCCCCGGTTCCATCGGTGGCTGTGCCACCCCTGGGCGTGTCTTCAAGGGCATGCGCATGGCGGGCCGTATGGGCAACGAGCGGGTCACCACCCAGAACCTGACCATCCACGCGGTTGACGCGGAGAAGGGTCTGCTCCTCATCAAGGGCGCGGTCCCCGGTCCGAACGGCGGCCTCGTCCTGGTCCGTACCGCGGCCAAGGGGGCTTGAGGTAATGAGCACCATTGACATCCTTTCGCCGGCAGGCGACAAGGCCGGTACCGTCGAGCTCCCCGCGGAGATCTTCGACGCGAAGACCAGCGTTCCGCTGATCCACCAGGTCGTCGTCGCTCAGCTGGCCGCTGCCCGTCAGGGCACGCACAAGACCAAGCGCCGCGGCGAAGTCCGCGGTGGTGGCAAGAAGCCTTACCGCCAGAAGGGCACCGGCCGCGCGCGCCAGGGTTCGACCCGTGCGCCGCAGTTCGCCGGCGGTGGCGTCGTCCACGGCCCGCAGCCGCGTGACTACTCGCAGCGCACCCCGAAGAAGATGAAGGCCGCCGCCCTGCGCGGTGCCCTCTCGGACCGGGCGCGCCACTCGCGCATCCACGTCGTCACCGGCGTGGTCGAGGGCGCGGTTTCCACCAAGGCCGCCAAGACGCTGTTCGGCAAGATCTCGGAGCGCAAGAACCTGCTCCTGGTCGTCGACCGCGCCGACGAGGCCGCGTGGCTGTCCGCCCGCAACCTGCCCCAGGTTCACATCCTGGAGCCGGGCCAGCTCAACACGTACGACGTGATCGTCTCCGACGACGTGGTCTTCACCAAGGCCGCCTTCGAGTCCTTCGTGTCTGGCCCCCAGACCGCTGAGACCGAAGGGAGCGACGCCTGATGACTGAGGCCGTCGTCACGAGCAAGACCTTCTCGGACCCGCGCGACGTTCTCGTCAAGCCGGTTGTCTCGGAGAAGAGCTACGCCCTGCTCGATGAGAACAAGTACACGTTCATCGTCGCGCCCGGCTCCAACAAGACCCAGATCAAGCAGGCCGTCGAGGCGGTCTTCTCGGTCAAGGTCACCGGGGTCAACACGATCAACCGCCAGGGCAAGCGCAAGCGCACCAAGGCTGGTTTCGGCAAGCGCAAGGACACCAAGCGCGCCATCGTGACCCTCGCCGAGGGCGACCGTATCGACATCTTCGGCGGTCCGACCGCCTAAGGGCGGTCTGGATCGTCCGGAATCGGACGAGGACTGAGAAATGGGTATCCGCAAGTACAAGCCGACGACCCCGGGCCGTCGTGGCTCCAGCGTCGCCGACTTTGTCGAGATCACGCGGTCCACGCCGGAGAAGTCGCTGGTCCGCCCTCTGCACAGCAAGGGCGGCCGTAACAACACCGGTCGTGTGACCGTCCGTCACCAGGGCGGTGGCCACAAGCGCGCCTACCGCGTGATCGACTTCCGTCGTCACGACAAGGACGGCGTGCCGGCCAAGGTCGCTCACATCGAGTACGACCCCAACCGCACCGCGCGCATCGCGCTGCTCCACTACGTGGACGGCGAGAAGCGCTACATCATCGCTCCGCGTGGCCTGAACCAGGGTGACCGGATCGAGAACGGCCCCGGCGCCGACATCAAGCCCGGCAACAACCTGGCCCTCCGCAACATCCCGGTCGGTACCACGATCCACGCGATCGAGCTCCGTCCCGGTGGTGGCGCCAAGTTCGCCCGCTCCGCGGGTGCCTCCGTGCAGCTGCTCGCGAAGGAGGGCCAGATGGCCCACCTGCGCATGCCCTCCGGTGAGATCCGCCTGGTCGACGTCCGCTGCCGCGCCACCATCGGCGAGGTCGGCAACGCCGAGCAGTCGAACATCAACTGGGGCAAGGCCGGACGTAAGCGCTGGCTGGGCGTTCGCCCGACCGTTCGCGGTGTGGCGATGAACCCGGTCGACCACCCGCACGGTGGTGGTGAGGGCAAGACCTCCGGTGGTCGCCACCCGGTCTCGCCGTGGGGTCAGAAGGAGGGTCGTACTCGTTCTCCCAAGAAGGCGAGCAACAAGTACATCGTCCGCCGCCGCAAGACGAACAAGAAGCGCTAGGAGCGGGTTTAGATGCCGCGCAGTCTCAAGAAGGGGCCCTTCGTCGACGACCACCTCATCAAGAAGGTGGATGTCCAGAACGAAGCAGGCACCAAGAACGTCATCAAGACCTGGTCCCGTCGCTCGATGATCGTCCCGGCAATGCTGGGCCACACCATCGCGGTGCACAACGGCAAGACCCACATCCCGGTGTTCGTCACCGAGTCGATGGTCGGCCACAAGCTCGGCGAGTTCTCGCCGACTCGCACCTTCCGCGGCCACGTCAAGGACGACCGGAAGTCGAAGCGCCGCTAACCGCGGGGTGGAACGACTATGACTTACACCGAAGGGACAACCATGGAAGCCAGGGCCCAGGCGCGGTACATCCGCGTCACGCCCATGAAGGCCCGCCGAGTGGTGGACCTCATCCGTGGCATGGATGCCACGGAGGCTCAGGCGGTCCTGCGTTTCGCCCCGCAGGCCGCGAGCGTGCCGGTTGGCAAGGTGCTGGACAGCGCCATTGCCAACGCTGCACACAACTACGACCACACCGACGCCTCCACGCTGGTCATCAGCGAGGCGTACGTGGATGAGGGCCCGACCCTGAAGCGGTTCCGTCCGCGTGCTCAGGGCCGTGCCTACCGGATCCGTAAGCGGACCAGCCACATCACCGTGGTCGTCAGCAGCAAGGAAGGAACCCGGTAATGGGCCAGAAGGTTAACCCGCATGGGTTCCGGCTCGGCATCACCACGGACTTCAAGTCCCGCTGGTACGCCGACAAGCTGTACAAGGACTACGTCAAGGAAGACGTCGCCATCCGTCGGATGATGACGTCCGGCATGGAGCGCGCCGGCATCTCGAAGGTTGAGATCGAGCGCACCCGTGACCGCGTGCGGGTGGACATCCACACCGCGCGTCCCGGCATCGTCATCGGCCGCCGTGGCGCCGAGGCCGACCGCATCCGCGGCGACCTCGAGAAGCTCACGGGCAAGCAGGTCCAGCTGAACATCCTCGAGGTCAAGAACCCCGAGATGGACGCTCAGCTGGTCGCGCAGGCCGTCGCCGAGCAGCTCTCCTCCCGCGTCTCCTTCCGTCGCGCCATGCGTAAGAGCATGCAGGGCACGATGAAGGCCGGCGCCAAGGGCATCAAGATCCAGTGTGGTGGCCGTCTCGGCGGCGCCGAGATGTCCCGCTCGGAGTTCTACCGCGAGGGCCGTGTGCCCCTGCACACGCTCCGCGCGAACGTCGACTACGGCTTCTTCGAGGCCAAGACGACCTTCGGCCGCATCGGCGTGAAGGTCTGGATCTACAAGGGCGACGTCAAGAACATCGCCGAGGTTCGCGCCGAGAACGCCGCGGCCCGTGCGGGTAACCGCCCGGCTCGTGGTGCCGCCGGCGACCGTCCGGCCGGTGGCCGCGGTGGTCGTGGTGGCGAGCGTGGCGGCCGCGGCCGCAAGCCGCAGCAGCAGTCCGCGCCGGCTGCCGAGGCCCCCAAGGCCGACGCTCCCGCCGCCGCTGCCGCTCCGGCTGAGAGCACCGGAACGGAGGCCTGACCGAAATGCTGATCCCCCGTAGGGTCAAGCACCGCAAGCAGCACCACCCGAAGCGCAGCGGTATGTCCAAGGGTGGCACGCAGGTTGCGTTCGGCGAGTACGGCATCCAGGCGCTGACCCCGGCGTACGTGACGAACCGCCAGATCGAGGCTGCTCGTATCGCGATGACCCGCCACATCAAGCGTGGCGGCAAGGTCTGGATCAACATCTACCCGGACCGTCCGCTCACCAAGAAGCCTGCCGAGACCCGCATGGGTTCCGGTAAGGGTTCCCCCGAGTGGTGGATCGCGAACGTCAAGCCCGGTCGGGTGATGTTCGAGCTGTCCTACCCGAACGAGAAGATTGCTCGTGAGGCGCTTACCCGCGCTGCTCACAAGCTTCCGATGAAGTGCCGGATCGTTCGGCGCGAGGCAGGTGAGTCGTGATGTCGGCCGGTACCAAGGCGTCCGAGCTGCGCGAGCTGGGCAACGAGGAGCTTCTCAACAAGCTCCGCGAGGCCAAGGAAGAGCTGTTCAACCTCCGCTTCCAGGCGGCGACTGGTCAGCTCGAGAACCACGGTCGGCTCAAGTCCGTCCGTAAGGACATCGCGCGGATCTACACCCTCATGCGTGAGCGCGAGCTGGGCATCGAGACGGTGGAGAGCGCCTGATGAGCGAGAGCAACGTGACTGAGAACAAGACGGAGCGCGGTTTCCGCAAGACCCGCGAGGGTCTCGTCGTCAGCGACAAGATGGACAAGACCGTCGTCGTCGCCGTCGAGGACCGTGTGAAGCACGCGCTGTACGGCAAGGTCATCCGCCGTACCAACAAGCTCAAGGCGCACGACGAGCAGAACGCCGCGGGTGTCGGCGACCGTGTCCTCCTGATGGAGACCCGGCCGCTGTCCGCGACGAAGCGCTGGCGCGTCGTCGAGATCCTCGAGAAGGCCAAGTAATCACCTGAGGGGTTTCCCTCAGGTCAGTTCCGCCAGGCTCGGCGAGGGGCTCCGGCAACGGACCCCCTCGCCGGGAACCGGCAGACAATCAGGAGATAGACGTGATCCAGCAGGAGTCGCGACTGCGTGTCGCCGACAACACTGGTGCCAAGGAAATCCTTTGCATCCGTGTTCTCGGTGGCTCGGGTCGCCGCTACGCGGGCATCGGTGACGTCATCGTCGCCACCGTCAAGGACGCGATCCCCGGTGGCAACGTGAAGAAGGGTGACGTCGTCAAGGCGGTCATCGTTCGCACCGTCAAGGAGCGCCGCCGCCAGGACGGCTCGTACATCCGCTTCGACGAGAACGCCGCCGTCATTCTGAAGAACGACGGCGACCCTCGCGGCACCCGTATCTTCGGCCCGGTGGGCCGTGAGCTGCGCGAGAAGAAGTTCATGAAGATCATCTCGCTCGCGCCGGAGGTGCTGTAAGCATGAAGATCAAGAAGGGCGACCTGGTACAGGTCATCACCGGCAAGGACAAGGGCAAGCAGGGCAAGGTCATCGCGGCCTTCCCCCGTGAGGACCGCGTCCTGGTCGAGGGTGTCAACCGGGTCAAGAAGCACACCAAGGCCGGCCAGACCGCTCGCGGTTCGCAGACCGGTGGCATCGTCACGACCGAGGCCCCCATCCACGTGAGCAACGTTCAGCTCGTCGTGGAGAAGGACGGCAACAAGGTCGTCACGCGCGTCGGTTACCGCTTCGACGACGAAGGCAACAAGATCCGCGTTGCCAAGCGGACGGGTGAGGACATCTGATGGCTACCACCACCACTCCGCGTCTGAAGACGAAGTACCGCGAGGAGATCGCGGGCAAGCTGCGTGAGGAGTTCTCGTACGAGAACGTCATGCAGGTTCCCGGCCTCGTCAAGATCGTGGTCAACATGGGTGTGGGCGACGCCGCCCGCGACTCCAAGCTGATCGAGGGCGCCATCCGCGACCTCACCACGATCACCGGTCAGAAGCCGGCCGTCACCAAGGCCCGCAAGTCCATCGCGCAGTTCAAGCTGCGCGAGGGTCAGCCGATCGGTGCCCACGTCACGCTCCGTGGCGACCGCATGTGGGAGTTCCTGGACCGCACCCTGTCGCTCGCGCTTCCGCGCATCCGTGACTTCCGTGGTCTGTCCCCCAAGCAGTTCGACGGCCGTGGCAACTACACCTTCGGTCTCACGGAGCAGGTCATGTTCCATGAGATCGACCAGGACAAGATCGACCGCGTCCGGGGTATGGACATCACCGTGGTTACCACGGCGACCAACGACGACGAGGGCCGCGCCCTTCTCCGTCACCTCGGCTTCCCGTTCAAGGAGGCGTGAGCCGTGGCGAAGAAGGCTCTCATTGCCAAGGCCGCCCGCAAGCCCAAGTTCGGCGTGCGTGCCTACACGCGCTGCCAGCGTTGCGGTCGTCCCCACTCCGTGTACCGCAAGTTCGGCCTGTGCCGCGTGTGCCTTCGTGAGATGGCTCACCGTGGCGAGCTGCCGGGCGTGACCAAGAGCTCCTGGTAACAACCCACTTGGGTTGATACCGGGCTCTCGGTAAGTATCTGGTCGGCGGGGGCCCTCCCTCACATGCCGTAGGCTTGTGGGGTTGGGCGCCCGCCGCCCTGACCGACTTACTACGCCGTAGGTCCCCGCACCGCACCCGTCCCGCCACTGAGTGGGGAGAGGGATGGCGCATACAGGAAACCCCGGCGAGAGAGGCCGAAGGCCAATTCATGACCATGACTGATCCGATCGCGGACATGCTGACTCGTCTGCGTAACGCGAACTCGGCGTACCACGACACCGTGGCTATGCCGCACAGCAAGATCAAGTCGCACATCGCGGAGATCCTCCAGCAGGAGGGCTTCATCACCGGCTGGAAGGTCGAGGACGCCGAGGTCGGCAAGAACCTCGTCCTCGAGCTGAAGTTCGGGCCGAACCGTGAGCGCTCCATCGCGGGCATCAAGCGGATCTCGAAGCCCGGTCTGCGCGTGTACGCGAAGTCCACCAACCTGCCGAAGGTCCTCGGTGGCCTGGGCGTGGCGATCATCTCCACGTCGCACGGTCTCCTGACCGGTCAGCAGGCAGGCAAGAAGGGCGTAGGTGGGGAAGTCCTCGCCTACGTCTGGTAGTCGGGAACGGAGGAATAGCTAATGTCGCGTATTGGCAAGCTGCCTATCCAGGTTCCCGCCGGTGTGGACGTCACCATCGATGGCCGTACGGTCCAGGTGAAGGGCCCCAAGGGTTCCCTCGCTCACACCGTTGCCGCGCCGATCGAGATCGTTAAGGGTGAGGAAGGCGTTCTCAACGTCACCCGCCCGAACGACGAGCGTCAGAACAAGGCCCTCCACGGCCTGTCCCGCACGCTGGTGGCCAACATGATCACCGGTGTGACCCAGGGATACACGAAGGCGCTCGAGATCAGCGGTGTCGGTTACCGCGTCGCCGCGAAGGGCTCCGCTCTGGAGTTCCAGCTCGGCTACAGCCACTCGATCACGGTGGATGCCCCCGAGGGCATCTCCTTCAAGGTCGAGTCGCCGACGAAGTTCTCGGTCGAGGGCATCGACAAGCAGAAGGTCGGCGAGGTCGCGGCGAACATCCGCAAGCTGCGGAAGCCCGACCCGTACAAGGCCAAGGGCGTCAAGTACGCCGGCGAGGTCATCCGCCGCAAGGTCGGAAAGGCTGGTAAGTAAGCCATGGCATACGGTGTGAAGATCGCCAAGGGCGACGCTTACAAGCGTGCCGCCAAGGCGCGCCGTCACATGCGCATCCGCAAGATCGTGTCGGGTACGGCGGAGCGTCCGCGCCTCGTCGTGACGCGTTCGAACCGTGGTATCACCGCTCAGGTCATCGACGACCTCAAGGGTCACACCCTTGCGTCGGCGTCGAACCTGGACGCGTCGATCCGCGGTGGCGAGGGTGACAAGTCCGCGCAGGCCAAGCAGGTCGGTGCTCTCGTCGCTGAGCGCGCCAAGGCCGCCGGCGTCGAGGCTGTCGTGTTCGACCGTGGTGGCAACAGGTACGCCGGGCGCATTGCCGCTCTGGCTGACGCCGCCCGCGAAGCCGGGCTGAAGTTCTAAGCCCCGGTTCCGGGACTAACGGACGTAACAGAGAGAGGTAAATCCAATGGCTGGACCCCAGCGCCGCGGAAGCGGTGCCGGTGGCGGCGAGCGGCGGGACCGGAAGGGTCGCGACGGTGGCCCTGCCGCCGAGAAGACCGCGTACGTTGAGCGCGTTGTCGCGATCAACCGCGTCGCCAAGGTTGTCAAGGGTGGTCGCCGCTTCAGCTTCACCGCGCTGGTCGTGGTGGGCGACGGTGACGGCACCGTAGGTGTCGGATACGGCAAGGCCAAGGAAGTTCCCGCGGCCATCGCCAAGGGTGTCGAGGAAGCCAAGAAGAACTTCTTCAAGGTTCCGCGCATCCAGGGCACCATCCCTCACCCGATTCAGGGCGAGAAGGCCGCGGGCGTCGTCCTGCTCAAGCCGGCTTCCCCCGGTACCGGTGTTATCGCCGGTGGCCCGGTGCGTGCCGTGCTCGAGTGCGCCGGCGTTCACGACATCCTGTCGAAGTCCCTGGGCTCCGACAACGCGATCAACATCGTGCACGCGACCGTGGCGGCCCTCAAGGGCCTGCAGCGTCCCGAGGAGATCGCGGCTCGCCGTGGTCTGCCCCTCGAGGACGTCGCTCCCGCGGCTCTGCTCCGTGCGCGGGCTGGGGCGGGTGCGTAATGGCTCGCCTCAAGGTCACGCAGACGAAGTCGTACATCGGTAGCAAGCAGAACCACCGCGACACCCTGCGCTCGCTCGGCCTGAAGAAGGTCAACGACGTGGTTGTCAAGGAGGACCGCCCCGAGTTCCGCGGCATGGTGCACACCGTCCGCCACCTCGTGACGGTTGAGGAGGTTGACTGACATGGCGGAGAACAACCCGCTGAAGGCCCACAACCTCCGTCCTGCCCCGGGCGCCAAGACCGCCAAGACCCGTGTGGGTCGTGGTGAGGCGTCCAAGGGTAAGACCGCTGGTCGTGGTACCAAGGGCACCAAGGCTCGTTACCAGGTTCCGCAGCGCTTCGAGGGTGGGCAGATGCCCCTCCACATGCGCCTGCCGAAGCTCAAGGGCTTCAAGAACCCGTTCCGCACCGAGTACCAGGTTGTCAACCTGGACAAGCTCGGCGCTCTCTACCCCGAGGGTGGAGAGGTCACGGTGGCCGACCTGGTCGCCAAGGGCGCGGTGCGCAAGAACAGCCTCGTCAAGGTGCTCGGCACCGGCGAGATCTCCGTGGCGCTGCAGGTGACGGTCGACGCCGTCTCCGGCTCCGCCAAGGAGAAGATCGCCGCTGCCGGCGGCACCGTCACCGAGCTCGTCTGAGACGACTCGATGGCTTGAACATCCAACCGGGGATGCCTCCCAAAAGGGGCATCCCCGGTTGGTCGTTCCTAGGGGGGCATGTCCGCCGGTAAGGTGGCGTGCACTGTTGCTGTAATACCTGGAGGCTGTCGACTTCAGCGACTGGCGTCGCAGACTCCGGGACACCGCCGCCTGGCTCCGGCCACGCGGCGTTTGACCGATTTCTATTCGTCGCACCTCAAGACCGTCACCCTTGACGCATAGCGCGGGGGTCGCAGGAGGCACCGTGCTCACCGCGTTCGCCCGGGCGTTCAAGACGCCCGACCTGCGCAAGAAGCTGCTCTTCACACTCGGCATCATCGTGCTGTACCGGCTCGGGGCGCACATCCCGGTGCCCGGTGTCAGTTACAAGAACGTCCAGATGTGTGTGGACCAAGCGAGCCAGGGCAACAACAGCCTGTTCGGCCTGGTGAACATGTTCAGCGGCGGGGCGCTGCTGCAGATCACGATCTTCGCGCTCGGCATCATGCCGTACATCACGGCAAGCATCATCCTGCAGCTGCTGACCGTGGTCATCCCCCGACTCGAGGCCCTCAAGAAGGAGGGTCAGTCCGGCCAGACCAAGATCACGCAGTACACGCGTTATCTGACGGTCGCCCTCGCCATCCTGCAGGGCACCGGTCTGGTGGCCACGGCGCGCACCGGCGCCCTCTTCAGTGGCTGCACGGTGGCGGACCAGGTCGTCCCCGACCAGTCCATCTTCATCACCGCCACCATGGTCATCACGATGACCGCGGGCACCGCGGTGGTCATGTGGCTCGGTGAGCTCATCACCGACCGCGGCATCGGCAACGGCATGTCGATCCTGATGTTCATCTCGATCGCCGCCGGCTTCCCGGGCGCCCTGTGGGCCATCAAGGAGAGCGGCAAGCTCGCCAAGGGCTGGATCGAGTTCGGCACGGTCATCCTGATCGGCTTCGTGATGGTCGCCCTCGTCGTCTTCGTCGAGCAGGCCCAGCGCCGCATCCCGGTGCAGTACGCGAAGCGCATGATCGGCCGCAGGTCGTACGGCGGTACGTCCACATACATCCCGCTCAAGGTGAACCAGGCGGGTGTGATTCCCGTCATCTTCGCCTCGTCGCTGCTCTACATCCCGGCGCTGATCGCTCAGTTCTCCAACTCGACGGCGGGCTGGAAGACTTGGATCGAAGCCCACTTCGTCAAGGGTGACCACCCGTACTACATCACCGCGTACTTCCTCCTGATCGTGTTCTTCGCCTTCTTCTATGTGGCGATCTCGTTCAACCCCGAGGAAGTCGCGGACAACATGAAGAAGTATGGTGGCTTCATCCCGGGTATCCGGGCTGGTCGACCTACTGCCGAGTATCTGAGCTACGTGCTCAACCGGATCACTTGGCCGGGCTCGCTGTATCTGGGTCTGATCGCTCTCGTGCCGACGATGGCGTTGGCGGGCTTCGGTGGCGCGAACGCCAACTTCCCCTTCGGCGGAACGAGCATCCTCATCATCGTGGGTGTGGGGCTGGAGACCGTGAAGCAGATCGAGAGCCAGCTCCAGCAGCGCAATTACGAAGGGTTCCTCCGCTGATGCGAATCGTCCTCGTCGGACCGCCCGGGGCCGGCAAGGGTACGCAGGCTGCGTACCTTGCCAAGAACCTGGACATTCCGCACATCTCCACGGGTGATCTGTTCCGCGCCAACATCAGTAAGGGCACGGAGCTGGGTCGGCAGGCCAAGGCGTACATGGACGCCGGCAACCTGGTACCCGACGAGGTCACCATCGGGATGGCCAAGGACCGCATGGAGCAGCCCGACGCCGCCAACGGCTTCCTGCTCGACGGCTTCCCGCGCAATGTGGCCCAGGCCGAGGCGCTCGACCGGATGCTCGAGGCCGAGGGCATGAAGCTCGACGCGGTCCTGGACCTCGAGGTCCCCGAGGACGAGGTCGTGAAGCGGATCGCGGGTCGCCGCATCTGCCGCAACGACAGCGCGCATGTCTTCCACGTCACGTACTCCGCGCCGAAGACCGAGGGCGTCTGTGACGTCTGCGGCGGCGAGCTGTACCAGCGCGACGACGACTCCGAGGAGACCGTCCGTACGCGCCTGGAGGTCTACCACACGCAGACCGAGCCGATCATCGACTACTACAAGGCCCAGGGCCTGGTGGTCACGATCTCGGCGCTCGGCAAGGTCGAAGAGGTGACCGAGCGCGCGATGGGCGCGCTGCGAGGCGGGGACGACGCGGCCGCCTAGGTCCGCGCGTACGAAGTGAGGCTGCGGCCGCGGTGCCCCTTGGTGGGCGCCGCGGCCGCAGTGCTGTTGGCCGTATCGTTGTACGAGCAATCCCCGAAGTCCGAGAAAGGCGTCAGCCGTCATGGTGCAGCTCAAGACCCCCGAGCAGATCGCGAAGATGCGCGAGGCGGGGCTGGTCGTCGCGGCCATCCACGCGGCGACCCGCGAGGCGGCGGTGCCCGGCGCCACGACGAAGGACCTGGACGAGGTCGCGCGCAAGGTGATCGCGGACCACGGGGCGAAGTCGAACTTCCTCGGGTACGGCGGGTTCCCCGCGACGATCTGCACCTCGGTCAACGAGGTCGTCGTCCATGGCATCCCGGACGAGAAGACCGTCCTCAAGGACGGCGACATCATCTCCATCGACTGCGGTGCGATCATCGACGGCTGGCACGGCGACGCGGCGTACACGGCGTTCGTGGGCACCGGTCACGCGCCGGAGCTGATCGAGCTCTCCCGGGTCACCGAGGAGTCGATGTGGGCCGGCATCGCCGCGATGAAGAACGGCAACCGCCTGGTCGACATCTCGCGCGCGATCGAGACGTACATCCGCCGCCAGCCGCGTCCGGCCACGGGCAAGTACGGGATCATCGAGGACTACGGCGGTCACGGCATCGGCACCGAGATGCACATGGACCCGCACCTGCTGAACTACGTCGCCCGCAAGCGCGGCAAGGGCCCGAAGCTGGTACCCGGCTTCTGCCTGGCGATCGAGCCGATGGTCTCCCTCGGCACGCCGCACACCGAGGTCCTCGAGGACGACTGGACGGTCATCACGACCGACGGCACCTGGTCCTCCCACTGGGAGCACTCCATCGCCCTGACCGAGGAGGGCCCGCTGGTCCTGACGGCCCCGGACGGCGGCAAGGCGAAGCTCGCGGAGCTCGGCGTGGCGGCGGCGCCGGATCCGCTGGGGTAGCGAGCGCGGGTGGGGCGGCGTGCCCGTTCCGTCGGACGGAGTCCGGCGCAGCCGGCCGAAGCCCGGGAGGCGCCCCCGGCGCCGAGCCCGCGAGGGTGGCGTCGAGAAGGGGTCGGCGGCAAGGCGAAGCTCGCCGAGCTCGGCGTGACGGCGGCGCCGGATCCGCTGGGGTAGCGAGCGCGGGTGGGGCGGCGGGTCCGCTGGGGAGTGGGCTGGTCCTCGGGTCTGGGCTGTATGCCTGGGTTGTCCGTCCGCTTAAAGATCTTCGACGCTGGGCAAACTTCTCGGATTCGTCTTTTCCAGAGGCCTGACGTAGACTGATGCGTCGGCTCTCGTGTATCCGTGTGTCCACACACGGCTGCGGGAGTCGATCAAGGTAGCCGATTCGAAAGGCGAAGCGTGGCCAAGAAGCAAGGTGCCATCGAAATTGAGGGCACCGTGATCGAGTCCCTCCCGAACGCCATGTTCAAGGTGGAACTCCAGAACGGTCACAAGGTCCTCGCGCACATCTCCGGCAAGATGCGGATGCACTACATCCGTATCCTCCCGGACGACCGGGTCGTCGTGGAGCTCTCTCCGTACGACCTGACGCGTGGCCGGATCGTCTACCGATACAAGTAGATCTTGCCCACACCCCGCTTCGGCGGGGTGCTGGCACTGACCCGGAGAACCTGACATCCCATGAAGGTCAAGCCGAGCGTCAAGAAGATCTGCGACAAGTGCAAGGTGATCCGCCGTCACGGTCGGGTCATGGTCATCTGCGACAACCTGCGCCACAAGCAGCGCCAGGGCTGACGCACGCCAACCTGCACCTCGCAGTTTTCGCGCGACGCAAGTAATACGTACATACGCAGAGCCCGCCCAGCCCACCAGGGTCGGCGACACCTCCGGCGGAGGCCGGGGACCCGGACGTACCACCTCTCATACGAGCGGTCGGCGGCCGGGAGCGGTTCTGCGGAAGACCTCCGAACACCACAGGAGCCATTGAATGGCACGCGTTTCCGGTGTTGACATCCCGCGCGAAAAGCGTGTGGAGATCGCACTCACCTACGTCTTCGGTATCGGGCGCACCCGGTCCAAGGAGATCCTCGCCTCCACCGGCGTGAACCCGAACACCCGCGTTCGTGACCTGGCCGAAGAGGACCTGGTCAAGATCCGCGAGTACGTGGACGCCAACCTCCAGACCGAGGGTGACCTCCGCCGCGAGATCCAGGCCGACATCCGCCGCAAGGTCGAGATCGGCTGCTACCAGGGTCTGCGTCACCGTCGTGGCCTGCCGGTCCACGGTCAGCGCACCAGCACGAACGCCCGTACCCGCAAGGGCCCGCGTCGCGCCATCGCCGGTAAGAAGAAGCCGGGCAAGAAGTAGTCCACAGCGGACACTGCGGATCCCCGGGGGCCACTCCCGGACCCGCGTACCAGCGGTCTTCGCTGTAGGACCGACCACCTCCCTCCATCTGGAGTAAAGACATGCCCCCCAAGGGACGTCAGGGCGCTGCCAAGAAGGTGCGCCGCAAGGAAAAGAAGAACGTCGCTCACGGCCACGCGCACATCAAGAGCACGTTCAACAACACGATCGTCTCGATCACGGACCCCTCGGGCAACGTGATCTCCTGGGCCTCCGCCGGCCACGTCGGCTTCAAGGGCTCGCGCAAGTCCACCCCCTTCGCCGCGCAGATGGCCGCCGAGTCGGCCGCCCGCCGCGCGCAGGAGCACGGCATGCGCAAGGTCGACGTCTTCGTCAAGGGTCCCGGCTCCGGCCGTGAGACCGCGATCCGCTCCCTCCAGGCCACCGGCCTCGAGGTCGGCTCGATCCAGGACGTCACCCCCACGCCGCACAACGGCTGCCGTCCCCCCAAGCGCCGCCGCGTCTGACGCACGGCTGCTTGACTGAGGACTTCGGGCGGTACGGCTCTTCGGGGGCGTGCCGCCCGTACCCTTGCAGTACCAGCAGTACCTCAGGACATCAAATAGTGGGTGTCCATGACTGAAGGATTCACACCATGCTGATCGCTCAGCGTCCCTCGCTGACCGAAGAGGTCGTCGACGAGTACCGCTCGCGGTTCGTCATCGAGCCCCTGGAGCCGGGCTTCGGCTACACGCTCGGCAACTCCCTGCGTCGTACGCTCCTCTCCTCGATCCCGGGTGCGGCGGTCACGTCCATCCGTATCGACGGTGTCCTGCACGAGTTCACCACCGTGCCGGGCGTCAAGGAGGACGTCACCGACCTCATCCTGAACATCAAGCAGCTGGTCGTCTCCTCGGAGCACGACGAGCCGGTCGTGATGTACCTGCGCAAGCAGGGTCCCGGCCTGGTCACCGCTGCTGACATCGCCCCGCCGGCCGGTGTCGAGGTGCACAACCCCGACCTGGTGCTCGCCACGCTCAACGGCAAGGGCAAGCTGGAGATGGAGCTGACCGTCGAGCGCGGTCGCGGCTACGTCTCCGCCGTGCAGAACAAGCAGGTGGGCCAGGAGATCGGCCGTATCCCGGTCGACTCCATCTACTCGCCGGTGCTCAAGGTCACGTACAAGGTCGAGGCGACCCGTGTCGAGCAGCGCACCGACTTCGACAAGCTGATCGTCGACGTCGAGACCAAGCAGGCCATGCGGCCGCGTGACGCCATGGCGTCCGCCGGTAAGACGCTGGTCGAGCTGTTCGGTCTGGCGCGTGAGCTCAACATCGACGCCGAGGGCATCGACATGGGCCCGTCCCCGACGGACGCCGCCCTTGCCGCCGACCTGGCGCTGCCGATCGAGGAGCTCGAGCTCACCGTTCGTTCGTACAACTGCCTCAAGCGTGAGGGCATCCACTCCGTGGGTGAGCTCGTGGCGCGCTCCGAGGCCGACCTGCTCGACATCCGCAACTTCGGTGCGAAGTCGATCGACGAGGTCAAGGCGAAGCTGGCCGGCATGGGCCTGGCCCTCAAGGACAGCCCGCCCGGATTCGACCCGACCGCCGCCGCCGACGCCTTCGGCGCCGACGACGACGCGGACGCGGGCTTCGTCGAGACCGAGCAGTACTAAGCAGTACGGCGGGGTCCGGGGCTTCGGCCCCGGCCCCCGCACAGACTTCCGGCGGGCACTAGCCCGTCGGTAACTGACACCGGTACCTGACACGGCCGGTGCAGACACAAGGAGAAACACCATGCCGCGTCCCGCAAAGGGTGCCCGTCTGGGCGGCAGCGCCGCGCACGAGAAGCTGCTCCTCGCCAACCTGGCGAAGTCGCTCTTCGAGCACGGCCGCATCACCACGACCGAGGCCAAGGCCCGCCGCCTGCGTCCGGTCGCCGAGCGCCTGATCACCAAGGCGAAGAAGGGCGACATCCACAACCGTCGCCTGGTGCTTGCCACGATCACGGACAAGAGCATCGTCCACACGCTCTTCACCGAGATCGCGCCGCGCTACTCCGAGCGCCCGGGTGGCTACACCCGCATCACCAAGATCGGCAACCGTCGTGGCGACAACGCCCCGATGGCTGTGATCGAGCTGGTCGAGGGTGAGATCGCCAAGAAGGCGACCGTCGCCGAGGCCGAGGCCGCCACCAAGCGTGCGGTCAAGGAGTCCGACGAGGCCAAGGCCGCTGAGGCCGAGGTCGTCGAGGACGCCAAGCCGGCCGACGAGGCCAAGGACGCCTGAGCGTTCTGAAGGCTGGTGAGCGGGCCCGTCCCTTCGGGGGCGGGCCCGTTCCGCTTTGTTCTGGTTCTGAGAGGAGCTGTCGCGTGAGCGATGAGGTGAAGCCCGGGTTCGTGCGGGTGCGGCTGGATCTGTCGTACGACGGCAGGGACTTCTCCGGGTGGGCCAAGCAGGCCGGGGGGCGCCGGACCGTGCAGGGGGAGATCGAGGACGCGCTGCGCACGGTCACCCGGTCCAAGGAGACGTACGAACTGACGGTCGCGGGCCGGACCGACGCGGGGGTGCACGCGCGCGGGCAGGTCGCGCACGTCGACCTCCCGGAGCCGCTCTGGGCGGAGCACCGGGACAAGCTGCTGCGGCGGCTGGCCGGGCGTCTCTCGCACGACGTACGGGTGTGGAAGGTCGAGGAGGCCCCGCCGGGCTTCAACGCGCGCTTCTCGGCGATCTGGCGGCGGTACGCCTACCGGGTCACCGACAACCCCGGTGGTGTCGACCCGCTGCTGCGCGGCCATGTGCTGTGGCACGACTGGACGCTCGACATGGACGCGATGAACGCGGCCGCCGAAGCGCTGGTCGGGGAGCACGACTTCGCGGCGTACTGCAAGAAGCGCGAGGGCGCGACCACCATTCGTACGCTGCAGCAGCTCTCGTGGGAGCGGCGGCCCGGAGGGATCCTCGAAGCGACCGTGCGGGCCGACGCCTTCTGCCACAACATGGTGCGCTCGCTGGTGGGCGCGCTGCTGTTCGTCGGGGACGGGCACCGGCCGGTGGACTGGCCGGGCAAGGTGCTGGCCGCGGGAGTGCGTGACTCGGCGGTCCATGTCGTGCGACCGCACGGGCTCACGCTCGAGGAGGTCGGCTATCCGGCCGACGAGCTGCTCGCCGCCCGCAATCTGGAGGCGCGCAACAAGCGCTCACTCGGCACGGGCGGCTGCTGCTGAGGGGGCGCGCCCCGCCGCCGTGGTCGGTTTATACGGCATTCGGTTAAAAGTGGCAAAAGGTGCAGTCGTGTCGCGTTGGTGCGTGCTGAGCTCGTCCTAGATTCGCGGCAGGCCTCCTTGTTCCGTGCGAGGCAGACGGTCAGGGAGTTCAGGGATGAGTTCGATCGAGGCCACCCGTGTCGCTCACGACGTGGCGCAGCAGCCCGCCGGTCACGCGGCAGGGGGCGGTCCCGAGCGGCACGGCCTGCTGCCTTCACCTCCCGACAACATGGAGAGGGACTCGTACGCCAAGCGGCATCTGTGGGTGCTGACGCTCGGATCCTTCATCGGCTTCAGCTGCCTGATGGTCAGTCAGTTCAGGCTGGCCTCGTCGTCGCCATTGCTCTGGGTGTGCGCACCTCTGCTGGCGTTCACCGTGATCTACTACGTGATCTCTCTTCGGGTGAATGCCTTCAGCCGGGATTTCGACATGGGGGAACACAGGCGGCTGGTGCGTGAGTGGCGGCCCGCCGTTCACCCGTCGGTCGATGTCTTCCTGCCGGTGTGCGGTGAGCCGATCCACGTGCTGCACAACGCCTGGACGCATGTGCGGGCTCTCGCCGACCGCTATCCGGGAGTCTGCGATCCCTTCGTCCTCGATGATTCCGCGAGTCCGGAACTGGAGGCCATGGCCGCCGACTTCGGGTTCCGGTACGGCACCCGCCCCAATGCCGGCTGGTTCAAGAAAGCGGGAAACCTCCACTTCGGCTTCGGCCGTTCGGACGGGAAGTACATCCTGATCCTCGACGCCGACTTCACCCCGCGCGCGGATCTGCTCGAGGAGGCGCTTCCGTACCTGGAAGCGGACGAGAGCATCGGCATCGTCCAGACCCCGCAGTACTTCCGGGTGCTCCATGCCCAGAACTGGATCGAGCGCGGCGCGGGCGCGGTGCAGGAGCTGTTCTACCGGGCCGTCCAGGTCTCACGGCAGAGCCGCGACGGCGCCATCTGCGTGGGCAGTTGCGCCGTATACCGACGGGCCGCGCTGGAGGAGAACGGCGGCACGACGCTGATCGAGCACTCGGAGGACGTACACACCGGGTTCGACCTGCGGAGCCTGGGCTGGGACCTGCGCTATCTGCCCGTGGCGGTCTCCGCCGGTGTCTGCCCGGACAACGCCGACGCGTTCTTCAACCAGCAGTACCGCTGGTGCTCCGGCTCGATGAGCCTGCTGAGCAGCAAGAAGTTCTGGCGCACGCCCCTGCGGGTGTCCAGCCGCCTGTGCTACCTGTCCGGCTTCCTCTACTACATCCACACCGCGGTGTTCACCTTCGCCGCGCCCCTGCTTCCCGTACTCCTGCTGGTGGCGCTCCCGGAGAAGCTCCGGATCGAGAACTTCCTCCTGGTGCTTCCCAGCGCCCTGTACGTCACGGTCCTCCTGCCCGCGTGGCACCGTGCCCCGTACCGGCTGGAGGCATGGGCCGTCCGTCTGATGTACGGCTGGGCGCACGTCTTCGCGATCTGGGACATCCTCCGCAAGAACAGCATGTCCTGGCAGGCCACCGGATCCTCGGGAGGCAAGCGGAACAGGACCAGGCGGTTCTGGCTCGGCATGTGGGTGTGGAGCGGTGGCACTGCCCTGATCTGGGTGGCCGCCGCGCTCTGGCGGATGCTTACCCGCTACCCGCCCGACTTCGCGTTCGTCCTCTGCGCCGGACTCATGTACGCGGCGATCGTCGCTCGGGTCCTTGTGCAGCCTCGAGAGGTGAACCCCGGCTGATGTCTCCTTCCCCTTCCTCCCTCGCCCGCTGCGCGATGGTGACGGCCGTGCTGCTGGCCCTGTCCGGCTGCGTCCCGCTGAGCGCTCTCCGGCCCCCTGCCCCGACCCGGGCGGCGGTCCACATCCCGGTCGACGTACGCCCGCTCATCCACCCGCCCAAGAAGTACTTCGGCGCCGCCCTGGAGAAGGCTCCGACATCGATGGCGCCGGTGCGCGCGTACACCAAGGACGTGGGGAAGAAGCCGAACCTCATCGGGTACTACGCCGCCTGGGGCAACGGGTTCAACGCGGCCGGTGTGCGCAGGGCCTGGCAGGCCGGTGCCCTGACCCTGATGTCCTGGGAACCGTTCAAGGTCTCCTTCGCCGCCATCGCCGACGGCGAGTCGGACGCCTACCTCACGACGTACGCCACGGCGGTCCGCAAGCTGAACGTACCCGTCGCGATCAGCTTCGCCGACGAGATGAACGGCTTCTGGGACCCCTGGGGGACCAAGGCCTCCGCCCCGCGGGACTACGTGCGCGCCTGGCGTCACATCCACGACGTGTTCACCCGTGCGGGCGCCGGCAACGTCATCTGGACGTGGTCACCGAACGTCATCAACCCGGTCAGGGACGTCGCGCTGCGGCCCTACTACCCGGGTGACGCCTATGTCGACTGGGTCGGGTTGATCGGGTACTTCACCACGTCCGACGGCAGCACCTTCGATGAGCTCTTCGGGCCGACGATCCGGCAGATCCGCACCTTCAGCGGCAAGCCGCTGCTCATCACCGAGACGGGGGCGGAGTCCGGTGAGCGAAGAACCGCCGATGTGCGCCACCTGCTCAAGGGTGTCGAGGGCGCCGACGACATCGTCGGTTTCGTCTGGTTCAACTTCAAGAAGCGCGAGGACTGGCGGCTGTCCGTCAATCCGGCGGCTCTCGCGGAGTTCAGACGCCTGGCGGCCGGCGAACTCTTCGGCTTCGACGTGCGGAAGGTCTGATGACGTCCACCGAACCACCACGTCCGCGCATTGACCCGCAGCTCGGTGTGGTCCGTCCCCGGCACAACCAGGGCGAGCCGGCCTATCTCATTCCGAAGGTTCCGGAGGCGAGTTGGGACATGGGGCCCAGCCCCCGTCGCACCTGGTTGTGCCGCGCGCTCCTCGTCTGCGTCCTGGCCGTGCAGGCGATGTTGTCGCTGCGGCTGGAGAACACGGCCTTCCAGCGGGAGGCCCTCGACCTGATGGCGGGTCACGCGCTGCTCGGTCGTTTGCTCGAAGTCACTCCGGTCCTGGCGGACCACACCGGCCAGCTCGCCGGCTCGCCGTTTCTTCATCCGGTGCTCGCCGCGGCGGTGGACGCCCGGCTCGGCCTGCCTGGAGCCCGCCTGGTGAGTCTGCTCCTCGCGCTGGGCACGACGGCGCTGCTGTACTCCTTCACCCGGCGGATGTTCAGCGAACGGCCGGCGCTGGCGGCGGCCGCCGTGTTCGGGGTGACCCCCTCCACGATCGTGCTGGGGAACCTCGCCACCGGCGACGCGCCGGCGCTCTTCCTGCTCGCCCTGGCGAGCTGGCTCGTCGTGCGGACCGTCCGCGCGCCGGCCGTCGCCGTGCTGCTCGCGGCCCCCGCCGCGGCTCTGGCCGTCGCCACGAAGTACGCCGCCGGGTTTCAACTGCCCACGCTGGTCCTGCTCGCGCTGATCGTCTCCTGGCCGCACCAGGGCAGGGCGGCCCTCGCACGCGCCGCGCTGCTCTGCTTCGGCATCGCGGCTCCGCTCGTCGCGGGGGTGTATTTCACCGACCTGCTGGACGGGGTACGGGCCGTCGCCACCGCGGCCGATGGCGGCGACAGGTCCCCGTCGCGGCTTCTGGGACAGTCCCTGTGGGGGAGCGGTCTGCTGTGCGTCACGGCCTGCGGCGGCGCTGTCGCGTACGCCCGCCGCGGCCGGATGAACGAATCTCCGCAGGTCAGCGGGCTCGCCACCCCGGGTTCGGCCTGGCGCGCGCTCCTGGGGCTGGTGCTGTGCGGCGCCGTTGTGATCGCGCCGGTGTGCCGGATCCTCCTCGCCCCACAGAGCGCCCTTCACGAGGACGTGGGCTTCGCGCTGCTGTTCGCCGCTCCCATGGCCGGGATCGGGGTGACCCGGATCATCGGTGCCCACTTCCGTCATCCGCAGCCGGCCTGCGCACTCTGGGTCGCCATGCTCTGCCTGGGGCTCACCCTGTCGACGGCCCGGTTCGCCTCGTGGCCGGACGCGAGCCGCCTCAACGCACTGCTCAGGGAACACGTCACCCCCGCCGGCCGCTACCTGGCCTCGACGCCCGTCTCCGCGTACCACCTCCGTGACATCACCGACCAGAGCCGCTGGACCTCGCTGCACACCATCGGTTACCCCGATGACAAGGGCAGAGTGCTCCGAGGGGAGAACGGCTACCGCAGGGCCATCGAGGACGGCTGGTTCGACATGGTCGTGCTCGACGGGGTCGCCGCCCCGCGGATGGAGAAGGTCGTCGCCGATGCCGTGCGACACAGCAGTCGGTACCGCCTGCTCGGCACGGTGCCGTTCGAGCTCGGTGAGAGCACGGGCACGTACCGGATCTGGGTGAGGCGGTGATGTGGGCCTCAGGCTCTGCGACGGGTGCTGCGCACGGCGCGTGCCGCCGAGGAGGGGCCGCCGCCCGCTGGGCGCGGCGGGTCGGGGTGCTCCTCCGCCGGCTGTCCGCTGACCGCAGCCGTCGCGCCGGCCTACCCCGCGGTCATTCCCCGGGAGCGGCCGCGGCCGCCGAGGCCTGGGTGCGGCCGCGGGCGTAGATCTGGTTGAACGTGAAGTTGGCCAGGTCGTCGCTGGCCGTGAAGACGCCCTGGTCGCCCTTGGTCACCTTCTTGCCGTTGGTGAACCCGGCCTGGGTGAAGTAGGCGTACCTGCCGAGGGAGTTGGCGCGGCGCAGACACACCGTGGCCCGGCAGAAGTCGGCGATGCCGGAGCCGGCGAGCGGGGCGATGCCGCCGGTCGCCTGGTCCTTCGCGCGCAGCGCCTCGGCCTCGGTGGAGAAGACGGCGACGCCGACGGTGATGGCGACACCGTCCTTCTCGTACGTGGCGCGGATCACGCGGTCGCAGCCGTTCTTCTGCAGGACACCGCCGAGGCCGCCCTGGGTGACGGAGGCGCAGTCGGTCGTCGAGGAGGTCGCGCCCTTCGTGTAGGCGCGGCCGCTCATCGTGAGCTTCTTGCCGGGGAAGAGGGAGTCGGCGCTCAGCGGCGCGCGGTCCTTCTGCTCCGTGGCGATGAAGTCCTTGGGGTTCGGCGGGGGCGGCGGGGCGACCGAGGAGAACGACGGCTGGGGCTGCGTCGTGTCGCTCGGCAGGTCGGTGGCCGTGGGAAGCGCGGTGCCGTTCTTGCCGGAGTCGCCGGTCCCGGAGTCGTTGTTGGAGGTCACCACGGCGGTCGCGACGATCGCGGCGACCGCGACGGTGGCGAGGGCGCCGCCGCCGATCATGAGCCAGCGCTTACGGCGTGCGCGTGCGGCCGAGGCGTCGGCGAGTGCGCCCCAGTCCGGTGTCTGCGGCTGCTGCTGGTGCTGCCCGAACGGCTGCTGCGGCTCTTGCGGCCACTGGGGTCCCCCGAAACTCATGCCGCGCATCCTAAACCGGTTGGGCGCAGGTCGAGACGGCGGCGACAATGCGGACCATGGGACATGTCGAGGCCGCGCATCTTGAGTACTACCTTCCGGATGGGCGGGTCCTGCTGGGAGACGCCTCCTTCCGCGTGGGGGAAGGTGCCGTCGTCGCGCTCGTCGGCGCCAACGGGGCCGGGAAGACCACCCTGCTCCGGCTGATCTCCGGGGAGCTCCAGCCGCACGGCGGCTCGGTGACCGTCAGCGGCGGTCTCGGCGTGATGCCGCAGTTCGTCGGCTCGGTGCGCGACGACCGCACGGTCCGTGACCTGCTCGTCTCGGTGGCGCAGCCGCGGATCCGCGAGGCCGCGAAGGCCGTCGACGAGGCCGAGCACCTGATCATGACGGTCGACGACGAGGCCGCGCAGATGACCTACGCGCAGGCGCTGAGCGACTGGGCCGAGGTGCAGGGGTACGAGGCCGAGACGGTCTGGGACATGTGCACGACGGCGGCGCTGGGGATGCCCTACGACCGCGCGCAGTTCCGCGAGGTGCGCACCCTCAGCGGCGGCGAGCAGAAGCGGCTGGTCCTGGAGTCGCTGCTCAGGGGCCCGGACGAGGTCCTGCTGCTCGACGAGCCGGACAACTATCTGGATGTCCCGGGTAAGCGGTGGCTGGAGGAGCGGCTGCGGGAGACCCGTAAGACCGTGCTCTTCGTCTCCCACGACCGGGAGCTGCTGGCCCGGGCCGCCGAGAAGATCGTGGCCGTGGAGCCGGGGCCCGCCGGGTCGGACGTGTGGGTCCACGGCGGGGGCTTCGGCACCTTCCACGAGGCGCGGCGGGAGCGGTTCGCGCGGTTCGAGGAGTTGAAGCGTCGCTGGGAGGAGAAGCACGCCCAGCTGAAGAAGCTGGTGCTGAACCTGAGGCAGGCGGCGGCGGTCAGCCATGAGATGGCCTCGCGGTACGCGGCGGCGCAGACGAGGCTGCGGAAGTTCGAGGAGGCCGGTCCGCCGCCGGAGCCGCCGCGCGAGCAGGACATCCGGATGCGGCTGCGGGGCGGCCGTACCGGCGTGCGTGCCGTGACCTGCGAGGGCCTTGAGCTGACGGGTCTGATGAAGCCGTTCTCGCTGGAGGTCTTCTACGGCGAGCGGGTGGCCGTCCTCGGTTCGAACGGCTCCGGCAAGTCCCACTTCCTGCGGCTGCTCGCCGGGGACCCGTCGGTGGCGCACACCGGCACGTGGAAGCTGGGCGCCCGGGTCGTGCCCGGCCACTTCGCGCAGACCCACGCGCACCCGGAGCTCAAGGGCCGCCCGCTCGTCGACATCCTGTGGACCGAGCACGCGAAGGACCGCGGCGGGGCGATGTCCGTGCTGCGGCGGTACGAGCTGGAGCGGCAGGGGGACCAGCCCTTCGACCGGCTGTCCGGCGGCCAGCAGGCCCGCTTCCAGATCCTGCTGCTCGAGCTGTCCGGAACGACCGCGCTGCTGCTCGACGAACCGACCGACAACCTGGACCTGGAGTCGGCCGAGGCCCTCCAGGACGGCCTGGAGGCGTACGAGGGAACCGTCCTCGCGGTGACCCACGACCGCTGGTTCGCGCGCTCCTTCGACCGGTATCTGGTCTTCGGCTCGGACGGGGTGGTCCGGGAGACGACGGAGCCGGTGTGGGACGAGCGGCGGGTGGAGCGGGCGCGCTGAGCGCGCGGGACGACCGCGGCCGATAACCCTGCGCGCCCGCTTGCCCGTCGGTAAGGTGCCTGCCGGGGGTGGGGGTATGCGGGCGGGGCAGAAGTGCGGGCCGTTCACCGTGCTCGCGGAGGTGGCCAGCGGGGGCATGGGGCGGGTCTATCTCGCCCGTTCGCCCGGGGGCCGGCTGGTGGCGGTCAAGACACTCCTCACCGACAGCGAGGACGACCGGCGGCGGTTCGCCCGCGAGGTGGGGCTCGCCCGGCGCGTGAGGGGCGTCTACACCGCGAGCGTGGTGGACGCGGACGCCGCGGCCGACGTCCCGTGGATGGCGACCGAGTACGTCCCCGCTCCCTCGCTGAAGGATCTCGTGGAGCGCTGCGGAACCCTCGGCCCGCGCGCCCTGTACTGGGTGGCGGCGGGGATGGCCGAGGCCCTGGTGTCGCTCCACGCGGCGGGTCTGGTGCACCGGGACGTCAAGCCGTCGAACGTACTGCTGCCGCTCGACGGCCCACGGGTGATCGACTTCGGCATCTCCCAGGCCCATGACGTGACCCGTACGGAGACGGCCCTGGGCACCGTCGCCTACGCGTCGCCCGAGCAGGCGCGAGGCGAGCCGACGACCATCGCCTCCGACGTCTTCTCGCTCGGCGCGACCCTCTTCTACCTGGCCGTCGGCCGGGCGCCGTATCGCGACGGCGGGGCCGGCCCGGCGATGGAGCAGCTGGTGCGCGCCGCGACGGGCGACCTCGACCTCGACGGGCTGCCGGACGGGCTCGGGGCCCTGGTACTGCCCTGCCTGGCCCTCGACCCGTCGAAGCGGCCCACCCCCGCGGACCTGCTGGACTACACCTCGCAGCGGCTGGACGGGGGGACCGACGCCCGGCGCGAGTGGCTCGGCCCGTCCTGGACGGCGGAGATCGAACGCCACCGGCAGGACCGGCTGCGAGCGGTCGAGGAGGCGAGCCGGGCGGTGGACCCGGACGCGGCGACGACCCCCGTGCCGGCGCCCCCGCGCACGGCGGCGCTGGAGACCGGAGCCACGACGGAGGGCCGGCCGGATCCATGGGCAGGGCCGGACACCCGGCCGGGCGGAACGCCGGCACGCGGGCGGCTGTGGTGGGCCGTCGCGGCGGCCGCGCTCGTCGTCGCCGGGACCGCGCTGGCCGTCGTACGGCCCTGGGAGGCCGACGCCCGGACGATCGGCGCGCCCGTCGCGCCGCTGCGCTTCCTGGAGGTGGAGAGCGTGCGCCAGGGGGTGTGCTTCTCCGACCAGCCAGGGGCGATGCCCCTGGAGTCCCCGCCCCCCAAGGGCCGCTCCTTCACCTCCGACAACCGCGACATGTGCGTGGTGACCAAGAGCACGGACGGGATGACCGTCGGCCGTTTCGAGGACGTCCGGGTCGTGGAGTCGGACACGCCGGGCACGTGGCGGGTCAGTGTCACCTTCCGGGACGCCGACCGGTCCGCCTTCAGCGCGCTGAGCGGCAAGGTCGCGGGGCGGGCCGGGCCGGGGAACCAGCTGGCCATGGTGCTCGGCGAGGACAGGCTGGTCAGCCATGTCGTCGTGATGGAGAAGCTGACGGGGCGGACGGTGCAGATCAGCGGGGCCTACAACCGGAACCAGGCCGACGCCCTGGCCCGCGCGCTCGGCGCGCCCTGACCGGCCCGGGGCCCGGGGACGCGTTTTGACCCGGGCGGGGGACGCCGAGTATTCTTCTGGTTCGTTATGCGTATTGGCTTGGTCGTTCTCACGCGAGGGGCCCTTACGCCGGTCCACCGGGCCGATGACCAGCGGCAGGCACTCGGGTTGCGTCCCCGTAGCGCCGCCAAGGCTGTCGTGATCGTCCAGGTGGGCTTGTCAGGACCCATCTCCTGAGCCCTCTGGGCCGGGAGAACTCCATCACTGAAGAAGCGAAGGCTACGACCGTGCGTACGTACAGCCCCAAGCCCGGCGATGTCACGCGCCAGTGGCACATCATCGACGCGCAGGACATCGTCCTGGGCCGTCTGGCGACTACGGCAGCGAACCTCCTCCGGGGCAAGCACAAGCCGATGTACGCCCCCCACATGGACATGGGCGACTTCGTCATCATCATCAATGCCGACAAGGTCCACCTGTCCGGCAACAAGAAGACCCAGAAGATGGCGTACCGCCACTCCGGCTACCCGGGTGGTCTCCGCTCCGTCCGTTACGACGAGCTCCTCGCGAAGAGCCCCGAGAAGGCCGTCGAGAAGGCCATCAAGGGCATGATCCCCAAGAACACCCTGGGCCGTCAGATGCTCTCGAAGCTGAAGGTCTACGCGGGCGACCAGCACCCGCACGCTGCTCAGCAGCCGGTCCCGTACGAGATCACCCAGGTCGCGCAGTAGTTCCGGCCACACCCCCTAAGAACGAAAGAAATCTGAGGAGAATCGTGGCCGAGACCACTGTTGAGACCCCCGTCGAGGGCGAAGAGACCTACGCGGAGGTCACCACCTTCGAGTCCGAGGTCCCCGTCGAGGGCGAGTACACCACCGAGTCGCTGGCTTCCCGCTTCGGCGACCCGCAGCCGGCCGCCGGCCTGGGCCGTCGCAAGAACGCCATCGCCCGCGTCCGGATCGTCCCGGGCACCGGCAAGTGGAAGATCAACGGTCGCACCCTTGAGGACTACTTCCCCAACAAGGTGCACCAGCAGGAAGTCAACGAGCCCTTCAAGGTGCTCGAGCTCGACAACCGCTACGACGTCATCGCCCGCATCTCGGGTGGCGGCGTCTCCGGTCAGGCCGGCGCCCTGCGCCTCGGCGTGGCCCGCGCGCTGAACGAGGCGGATGTCGACAACAACCGCCCGGCGCTGAAGAAGGCCGGCTTCCTCTCCCGCGACGACCGTGCGGTCGAGCGCAAGAAGGCCGGTCTCAAGAAGGCCCGTAAGGCCCCGCAGTACAGCAAGCGCTAAATCGCCTGCTCGGCCTGCTTTGAACGTACGCCCCGGCGGCACCTCTGTGCTGTCGGGGCGTACGTCTTTCCACGACCTCAGGGCACACAAAGCCCTGGAGGCCTGTATTTCGGAGCATTTTCGGAGGACAACTGTGGGACGACTCTTCGGCACGGACGGCGTGCGCGGTGTCGCCAACGCGGATCTGACGGCGGAGCTCGCGCTCGGTCTGTCGGTCGCGGCGGCGCATGTGCTCGCCGAGGCGGGCACCTTCGAGGGGCATCGGCCGACCGCCGTGGTCGGGCGGGACCCGCGTGCGTCGGGAGAGTTCCTGGAGGCCGCCGTCGTGGCGGGTCTCGCGAGCGCGGGCGTGGACGTCCTGCGCGTCGGTGTGCTGCCCACCCCGGCGGTGGCGTATCTCACCGGTGCGCTCGGCGCCGACCTCGGCGTGATGCTCTCCGCCAGCCACAACGCCATGCCCGACAACGGCATCAAGTTCTTCGCGCGCGGCGGTCACAAGCTCGCCGACGAGCTGGAGGACCGGATCGAGACCGTCTACGAGGAGCACCGCACCGGTGCCCCGTGGCAGCGGCCGACCGGGGCGGGCGTGGGCCGGGTCACCGACTACGACGAGGGCTTCGACAAGTACGTCGGCCACCTGATGACCGTTCTGCCCAACCGGCTCGACGGGCTGAAGGTCGTCCTCGACGAGGCGCACGGCGCCGCCTCCCGGGTGTCGCCCGAGGCGTTCACCCGTGCCGGTGCCGAGATCGTCACCATCGGCGCCACGCCGGACGGGCTCAACATCAACGACGGCTGCGGCTCGACGCACCTGGACCTCCTCAAGGCCGCCGTCCTCGAACACGGCGCCGACCTGGGCATCGCCCACGACGGCGACGCGGACCGCTGCCTCGCCGTGGACGCGGCGGGCGACGAGGTCGACGGCGACCAGATCCTGGCCGTACTGGCCCTCGCCATGCGCGAGGCCGGCACCCTGCGTGGCGACACGGTCGTCGCGACCGTCATGTCCAACCTGGGTTTCAAGATCGCCATGGAGCGCGAGGGCCTGCAGCTGGTGCAGACCGCCGTGGGCGACCGGTACGTCCTGGAGTCGATGAAGGAGCACGGGTACGCGCTGGGCGGCGAGCAGTCGGGCCATGTGATCGTGCTCGACCACGCCACCACTGGTGACGGCACCCTGACCGGTCTGATGCTGGCCGCGCGGGTCGCCGCCACGGGCCGTTCGCTGGCGGAGCTGGCCGGCGTGATGGAGCGGCTGCCGCAGGTACTGATCAATGTGCCGGACGTCGACAAGTCCCGCGTGAAGACCTCCGCCGAGCTGGCGGGCGCGGTCGCCGAGGCCGAGCGTGAGCTGGGCGAGACCGGGCGGGTGCTGCTGCGTCCCTCGGGTACGGAGCCGCTGGTGCGGGTCATGGTCGAGGCGGCGGACATCGAGCAGGCGCGGACGGTCGCCGGGCGACTGGCCGACGTGGTGAAGTCCGCGCTCGGGTAGATACCCGCCGCATGTCGAGGCCCCGGGGCGGATGTCCGCCCCGGGGTCAGCGCGTGCGCGACCAGAGCCACTTCTGGGTCAGGAGCGTCAGCGTGCCGGCGAGGACGATGCCGCCCAAGTTGGCCATCAGCTGGCCGGCCGAGCCGGAGAACTGGCCGTAGTCCGTGTAGCTGAACGCCACGGCGGCGTTCGCCGCCGCCGGGACCGTGGTCACCGAGATCGCGACGCCGATCAGCGCGCCCGACTTCGCCGAGGTCAGCGAGAGCGTGCCCGCGATGCCCGCCAGGAAGGCGACCACGAAGGACATCCAGTCCGGCTTCCAGATGAAAGCGGTGTTCGGGCGGGCCGCCTCGACCATCGAGCGTTCGAAGAGGCCGAGCGCGTCCATCAGCCAGGCGAAGCCCGCCGTCATCACCATCGCCGCCGCGAAACCGACGAGCAGGGCCACCAGAGAGCGCCACACCAGCCGGGGCGCGCGCTGTACCAGCGCGGTGGAGATGCCGGCCAGCGGGCCGAACTCGGGGCCCACCGCCATCGCGCCCACGATCAGGATCGCGTTGTCGAGCATCACACCGCACGCGGCCAGCATCGTGGCGACCGCGAGGAAAAGGACGTACGTGACGGAGAGCGTCGACTCCTCGTGGGTCGCCTCCGTGAGCGCCTCCCACAGCACCGCGTCCGCGCCCTCGCCCGGCGCCTCGTCCTCCGCCTTGTCGGCGCGCTTCGAGAGCGAGAGGTCGATGTTCTCCACGGCGATCGAACCGTCCCGGTCGATGCCCAGGGCCTTCAGGTCGGCGATCAGTTCGTCGCCCGCCTCGCGGGCGACGTCGCACAGCACGAGGTCCCCGGCCGGGTTGCGGGCGGCGCCGGGCACGATCGCGAGATGGGTCGTGCCCACCGTCTTCTCGAGCGTACGGACGACCTCGTCGGTGCGGTCGGACGGGACGATCAGACGGAGATGCAGCACCCCGTGGCTCCTCAGAGTTTGCGCAGGGACAGGCGCTGGACCTTGTGGTCCGGACCCTTGCGTACGACGAGCGTCGCACGGCCACGCGTCGGAGCCACGTTCTCCAGCAGGTTCACCTTGTTGATGGTCCGCCACATCGTGCGCGCGTAGTCGAGGGCCTCGTCCTCGGAGACCTGGGTGTATTTGCGGAAGTACGAGAAGGGGTTCTGGAACGCCGTCTCGCGCAGCCGGCGGAAGCGGTTGAGGTACCAGCGCTCGATGTCCTCGGGGCGGGCGTCGACGTACACGCTGAAGTCGAAGTAGTCGGCGAGGCCGACCCGGGTGCGGCCGTCCTGGCCGGGGAGAGCCGGCTGCAGGACGTTGAGGCCCTCGACGATCAGGATGTCGGGACGGCGGACGGTGAGGCGCTCGCCCGGGACGATGTCGTAGATGAGGTGCGAGTAGACGGGGGCGCTGACCTCTTCCTTGCCCGCCTTGATGTCGGCCACGAAGCGGGTCAGGGCGCGCCGGTCGTACGACTCGGGGAAGCCCTTCCGCGACATCAGGCCGCGCCGCTTGAGCTCCTCCATGGGGTAGAGGAAGCCGTCGGTGGTGACCAGCTCGACGCGCGGGTGCTCGGGCCAGCGGGCCAGCAGTGCCTGGAGGAGACGCGCGACGGTGGACTTGCCGACCGCGACCGACCCGGCGACCCCTATGACGAACGGGGTGCCCTGCTGGGTGCCGTGGCCGTTGCCCGCGTCACCCAGGAAGGTGTTGAGGGCGCCGCGGAGGTTGGCGGTCGCTCCCACGTACAGATTGAGCAGCCGGGACAGCGGCAGATAGATGTCGCGGACCTCGTCGAGGTCGATGACGTCGCCGAGACCGCGGAGCCGCTCGACCTCCTCCGCGCTGAGCGGCAGGGGGGTCTTGTCGCGCAGGGCGCTCCACTCGGCCCGGGTGAGGTCGACGTAGGGCGTGGCCTCGGCCCGGCGAGGAGTGCTTCGTGGCGGCGAAGTGATCACAGGGACATTGTCGGGGGTGCGGGGCGGTTGTGGGTCGTGTGCTCGGTCACGTGGGGGTATGACGGGCGTCCTGTGGGGGCTCGCCGCGGGCGAGAGGAAACCGCCGCCTGCGGCGGGTCGGCGTCGGGGGGCGGTGACAAGGGCGCGGCCCAGCGCCCGCGGGCGCCCGTCCCCGAGGCGCCGGCCCTGGCCGCGGTGCGCCAGGGCAGCACCCGCGCGTCGTTCGCCGCGAGACGTCTCTCCCTCGAGGTCGAGAAGCAGCCGAAGCCCGTCATCGACGCGCAGGTGGCGAAGCTCAGCTGACGCGGGCCGAGGTCGCCGTAGGCTGCCGCCATGTGCGGAATCGTGGGTTACGTCGGCGGGCAGTCGGCGCTTGATGTAGTGATCGCGGGCCTCAAGCGGCTCGAGTACCGGGGCTACGACTCGGCCGGGGTCGCGGTGCTCTCCGACGGAGGCATGGCCGCGGCGAAGAAGGCGGGCAAGCTCGTCAACCTGGAGAAGGAGCTGGTGGACCGGCCGCTGCCGAGCGGGTCCACCGGCATCGGACACACCCGGTGGGCCACCCACGGAGGGCCCACCGACGCCAACGCGCACCCGCATCTCGACAACGCGGGCCGGGTCGCCGTCGTCCACAACGGCATCATCGAGAACTTCGCGGCACTGCGGGACGAGCTCACCGAGCGCGGGCACGCGCTGGCGTCGGAGACCGACACGGAGGTCGTCTCGCATCTGCTCGCCGAGTCCTTCTCCTCGTGCGGGGACCTGGCCGAGGCGATGCGGCAGGTGTGCCGGCGCCTCGAGGGGGCCTTCACACTGGTCGCGGTGCACGCCGACGAGCCGGACGTCGTGGTCGGCGCGCGGCGCAACTCACCACTGGTGGTGGGCGTGGGGGAGGGCGAGTCCTTCCTCGCGTCCGACGTGGCCGCGTTCATCGCCCACACGCGGTCGGCGATCGAGCTGGGGCAGGACCAGGTCGTCGAGCTGCGCCGCGACGGTGTCATGGTCACGGACTTCGAGGGGGCGCCCGCGGAGGTGCGGGCGTACCACGTGGACTGGGACGCCTCGGCCGCCGAGAAGGGCGGCTACGACTACTTCATGCTCAAGGAGATCGCCGAGCAGCCCAAGGCGGTCGCCGACACGCTCCTCGGGCGGATCAACGCGGCGGGCTCGCTGACCCTCGACGAGGTCCGGATCCCCGACGCGGTGCTGCGCGAGGCCGACAAGGTCGTCATCGTGGCGTGCGGTACGGCCTTCCACGCCGGTCTGATCGCCAAGTACGCCATCGAGCACTGGACCCGCATCCCGTGCGAGGTCGAGCTGGCGAGCGAGTTCCGCTACCGGGACCCGATCCTGGGGCCCCGCACGCTGGTCATCGCGATCTCGCAGTCCGGGGAGACGATGGACACCCTGATGGCCCTGCGTCACGCCCGTGAGCAGGGAGCCAAGGTGCTGGCCATCTGCAATACCAACGGCTCCACGATTCCTCGCGAGTCGGACGCGGTGCTGTACACGCACGCCGGACCCGAGGTCGCCGTCGCCTCCACGAAGGCGTTCCTGACGCAGCTCGTGGCCTGCTATCTGGTGGCGCTCTACCTGGGGCAGATCCGTGGCACCAAGTGGGGCGACGAGATCCACGCGGTGATCCGGGACCTCGCGAAGATCTCCGACGAGGTGGAGCGCGTCCTGGAGACGATGGAGCCGGTGCGGGCCCTGGCGCGGTCGCTCGCCGAGAAGGACACGGTGCTGTTCCTGGGGCGGCACGTCGGCTACCCGGTGGCGCTCGAAGGCGCGTTGAAGCTCAAGGAGCTCGCGTACATGCACGCGGAGGGCTTCGCGGCGGGCGAGCTGAAGCACGGTCCGATCGCGCTGATCGAGCAGGATCTGCCGGTCGTGGTCGTCGTGCCGTCGCCCCGGGGGCGCTCGGTCATCCATGACAAGATCGTCTCCAACATCCAGGAGATCCGGGCACGCGGTGCGCGGACGATCGTGATCGCGGAGGAGGGGGACGAGACGGTCGTGCCGTACGCCGACCATCTGATCCGGATCCCCGCGACGCCCACGCTGCTGCAGCCGCTGGTGGCGACCGTGCCCCTGCAGGTCTTCGCCTGCGAGCTGGCGACGGCCCGGGGCAACGAGGTGGACCAGCCGAGGAATCTGGCGAAGTCGGTGACGGTGGAGTGAGCGTCGAATGATCATCGGGGTGGGGATCGACGTGGCGGAGGTGGACCGTTTCGCCGCGTCGCTGGAGCGGACACCGGGGCTGCTGCACCGGCTGTTCCTGGAGCGCGAGTTGCTGCTTCCGAGCGGGGAGCGGCGCGGGGCGGCGTCACTGGCGGTGCGGTTCGCCGCGAAGGAGGCCGTCGCCAAGGCGCTCGGCGCGCCGGCCGGGCTGCACTGGACCGACGCCGAGATCTACGTCGAGGAGACCGGGCAGCCGCGGCTGCGGGTGCGCGGGACGGTGGCGGCTCGGGCGGCGGAACTGGGCGTACGGAACTGGCATGTGTCCCTCAGCCACGACGCGGGGGTGGCGTCGGCGGTGGTGATCGCCGAGGGTTGACCGTATGCGTACCGCTCACCGCGTCGAGAACGTCCGGGCCGCCGAGGCCGAACTGATGGCACGTCTGCCCGAGGGCGCGCTGATGCAACGGGCCGCCGCCGGGCTCGCGGCCGCGTGCTGCTCGCTCCTCGGGAGGGTGTACGGGGCCCGGGTCGTCCTCCTCGTAGGCAGTGGGGACAACGGCGGCGACGCGCTCTTCGCCGGGGCGCGGCTGGCCCGGCGGGGCGCCGGCGTCTCGGCCGTCCTGCTCGGCTCGCGCGCGCACGAGGGCGGTCTCGACGCGTTGCGCCGGGCCGGCGGGCGGGTGGTGGACGATCCCTTCGAGGTGCTCGCCGCGGCGGATCTCGTCCTGGACGGGATCACCGGCATCGGCGGGCGCGGGGGACTGCGCCCGGACGTGGTGCCGGTGACGCGGGCGGCCCGCGGCTCGAACGCGGTCGTGGTCGCCGTGGACCTGCCGAGTGGCGTCGACGCGGACACCGGGGAGGTGGCGGGGGAGGCGCTGCGGGCGGACGCGACGGTCACCTTCGGTACGTACAAGCCGGGGCTGCTGATCGATCCGGCGCGGGAGTACGCCGGGGCGCTGCGGCTCGTGGACATCGGGCTCGACGACCACCTGCCGTCCGTTCCGGAGGCGGAGGCGCTGCAACACGCGGACGTGGCGCGGATGTTGCCGGTCCCGGCGGCGGAGAGCGACAAGTACCGGCGGGGCGTGGTGGGGATCGTCGCCGGATCGGCGCGCTATCCGGGCGCGGCGGTCCTGGCGGTGGCGGGCGCGCTGCGGGGCGGCGCCGGCGCGGTGCGCTACGTCGGCCCGGCCGGGGACGCGGTGATCGCGCGCCACCCCGAGACCCTGGTGCACGCCGGGCCGCCGGCGAAGGCGGGACGGGTGCAGGCATGGGTCGTCGGCCCGGGTCTCGGCGACGGTCCCGGGGTCGCGGAGGTCCTCGCCTCCGACGTCCCGGTGCTCGTGGACGCGGACGGCCTGCGGGACCTCTCCCCGGACGCCGTGCGGGGCCGTACGGCTCCGACACTGCTGACCCCGCACGCCGGGGAGGCGGCGGCGCTGCTCGGCGTGGCCCGCGAGCGGGTCGAGGCGGCGCGGCTGGACGCGGTACGGGAGCTGGCCGGGCGGTACGGGGCGACGGTCCTGCTCAAGGGCTCGACGACCCTGGTGGCCTCGGCCTCCGGCCCGGTCCGCGCGAATCCGACGGGCACGTCCTGGCTGGCCACGGCCGGCAGCGGCGACGTCCTCTCGGGCCTGGCGGGCTCCCTCCTCGCGGCCGGCCTGCTCCCGCACGACGCGGCCTCGACGGCGGCCTACCTCCACGGCCTCTCGGCCCGCCGCATGTCGAACGGCGGCCCGGTGACGGCGCAGGACGTGGCGGAGGGGATCAGGGGGGCGTGGGGAGACGCGAGCGGTACCTAGACGGGCACGGCCACTTCTCCCCCGGGGCCCCTTCCCGAACCAGGGCCCCCGGCTCATCCCCGCGCCGCGCGGACCCCCGACCCACCCGCCTCCCCCCGGGCGGTGGCCGCGCCACGCCCCAGCCCGGGGCGCGGGGTGTCCGGCTCGCCGCGCGCGTGGGCGGGCCCCGGCCGGGGCCCGCCCACGGCTCGCCGCGCGCCGGCGGCGAACCCCCGCCGTCCGGCCGCTGCTGTCCAGGCCGCGCGCGTGGGTGCCGACGGGCCCCCGCGTCTCGGCCGGCGCCTTGCCCCGCCGAACCCGGGCCCCGGCTCACCCCCGCGCCGCGACGATCCCCGACCCACCCAGCCCCACCCCCTCGAAACGGGGGAACCCCGGCCCTCTTCGCCGCGCGGCGGACGTGACCGGGGGGTCGTGGGGGGTCTCCTGAGGGGGTGATCACTTGGACAAGACACCAGGGCCTCGCCCTCCTCCTGGTCCTCGGCGCCGTTCTCGGGGCAGGACCCGTCGCTTTCGCGCAGTCGGATCCGCCCGCGCCGCCCGGGGCCGGGCTCGTGCCGGGGCTCGTGCCCGTCGGGCCTTCCGGGCCGGAGGACACGATCGATCAGGTGCTGCCGCCGTTCGTGTACACGCCGAGCGCCGAGGAGGACTCGGCCGAGCCGTCTCCGCCCGCCGGGGGCGACGAGCTCGTCGAGTTCGTGCTCCCCGGCGAGGTCGTCGATCGGTACGCCGCCGCGGCCGTCACGTGCACCAAGAAGGCCGGCCCGCACCAGCGGGCGGTCGAGCGCTGGCTCAAGCGCCGGGTGGACGGCAAGCAGTCCGCGGCCGACTGCAAGGCCATCCGGGCGTTCCAGATCAAGCAGAAGATCAAGCCGGCCAACGGCTTCGCCGGACCCGTCACCTGGGGCCGGATGCGGCTGCTCTCCGCCCGCCCCAACCCCAACGCCGCCGGGAAGTGCCCCGTCCGCACCTACCGGGTCGCCTGCGTCGACCAGGCCCGGCAGCTCATGTGGGTGCAGAAGAGCAAGAAGGTCGTCTACGGCCCCGTCCCGATCCGCAGCGGCCGCGCCGGATACCGCACGCGCAACGGCTGGCACAGCGTCTACTGGAAGCACAAGAACCACTACTCGACGATCTACAACGTACCGATGCCCTACAGCCAGTTCTTCAGTGGTGGCCAGGCCTTCCACGCCTCCTCCGGCAGCCTCTACAGCCCCACCGGCAGCCGCGGCTGCGTCAATCTGAGCCACCGCGACGCCCAGCGGCTGTGGGATGTGCTGCTCAAGGGTGACCGGGTCTACATCTGGGGTACGCGGCCGGGGAGCTGACACCTGAGAGACTGGGCGCGATGACTGAGACACCTCCGCCTCTTCGAGCACGCGCCGAGATCGACCTGGGCGCGCTGCGCGCCAATGTCCGCGCGCTGCGCGCCCGTGTCGCGCCCCACGCCCAGGTGATGGCCGTGGTCAAGGCGGACGCGTACGGCCATGGCGCCGTGCCCTGCGCCCGGGCGGCGCTGGAAGCCGGCGCCACCTGGCTCGGCACCGCCACCCCGCACGAGGCGCTCGCCCTGCGGGCCGCCGGCATCGACGGTGCCCGGATCCTGTGCTGGCTGTGGACCCCGGGCGACCCCTGGGACCGCGTGATCGAGGCCGGTATCGACGTGTCGGTGAGCGGCATGTGGGCGCTGGCGGAGGTCACCGGGGCCGCCCGCCGCACCGGCACCACCGCCCGCGTCCAGCTCAAGGCCGACACCGGCCTCGGCCGCAACGGCTGCCAGCCCGCCGACTGGCCCGAGCTGGTCGGTGAGGCGCTGAAGGCCGAGCGCGACGGGCTCGTGCGGATCACCGGCCTCTGGTCGCACTTCGCCTGCGCCGACGAACCCGGCCACCCGTCCATCGCGGCCCAGCTGGACGTCTTCCACACCATGCTGGCGTACGCCGAGAAGGCCGGCGTGGAGCCCGAGGTGCGGCACATCGCCAATTCCCCGGCCACCTTGACGCTCCCGGAGACCCATTTCGACCTCGTACGCCCCGGCATCGCGATGTACGGCGTCTCGCCCAGCCCCGAGCTCGGCACCCCGGCCGACTTCGGTCTGCGGCCGGTCATGACGCTCGCCGCCGGTGTCGCCCTGGTCAAGCAGGTCCCGGCGGGGCACGGCGTCAGTTACGGCCACCACTACGTCACCGACCGGGAGACCACCCTCGGGCTGGTCCCCCTCGGCTACGCGGACGGTGTCCCGAGGCACGCCTCAGGGCGCGGCCCGGTCCTCGTCGGAGGCAAGGTCCGTACGGTCGCCGGCCGGGTCGCCATGGACCAGTTCGTCGTCGACCTCGGTGGCGACGTGGTGGAACCGGGCGCCGAAGCCGTGCTGTTCGGGCCGGGCGACCGGGGCGAGCCGACCGCCGAGGACTGGGCGCGCGCGGCGGACACCATCGCGTACGAGATCGTCACGCGCATCGGTTCGCGCGTCCCGCGCGTCTATCTGCACGAGAGTGACGACCACTAGGGAGCGGTTGTGAGCGAGACCAGCGCCGAGACACTCGCCACCGCTGCCACGGGCAGCTGGCGGCGCGCCGGATTCGCCGGCGCCGCGATAGGCGTGATCGCGGCCGGAGCGGCGGCCGGTGTCGCCGTCGAGCGGCTCACGGTGGGACGCGGCATGCGCCGCAAGGCCCGCCTCGCCCTCGACGCCGCCGGGCCCTACGGCGCGCTGCGCGGCACCCCCGCCAAGGCGGTCGCCGACGACGGGACCGAGCTGTACTACGAGGTCGACGAGGTCGAGTCGGACGCGCCGTCGCCCCGCCGCCGCAGACTCTTCGGCCGCAAGGCCCCCGCGCCCGTCACGGTCGTCTTCAGCCACGGCTACTGCCTCAACCAGGACTCGTGGCACTTCCAGCGGGCAGCCCTGCGCGGAATCGTCCGGACGGTCCACTGGGACCAGCGCAGCCACGGCCGCTCGGCCCGGGGCATCGCCCAGGCCGGACCCGACGGGGTGGCCGTCACCATCGACCAGCTGGGCCGCGATCTCAAGGCCGTGCTCGACGCGGCCGTGCCCGAGGGCCCGCTCGTACTGGTCGGGCACTCGATGGGCGGCATGACGGTGATGGCCCTGGCCGAGCAGTACCCGGAGCTGATCCGGGAACGGGTCGTGGGTGTCGCCTTCGTCGGGACGTCCTGCGGGCAGCTGGGCGAGGTCAACTACGGTCTGCCGGTCGCCGGGGTCAACGCCGTACGACGGGTGCTCCCCGGCGTGCTCCGGGCGCTCGGCTCCCAGGCGGAGCTGGTGGAGCGGGGCCGGCGGGCCACCGCGGACCTGTTCGCCGGGCTGATCAAGCGGTACTCGTTCTCGTCCCGGGACGTCGACCCGGCCGTGGCCCGCTTCGCCGAGCGGATGATCGAGAGCACGCCGATCGACGTGGTCGCCGAGTTCTACCCGGCGTTCACCGAGCACGACAAGGCGGAGGCGCTCGACATCTTCCGGGAGGTGCCTGTCCTCGCCCTGGCCGGGGACCGTGATCTGGTCACCCCCAGCTCGCACACCGAGGCCATCGCCGACCTGCTGCCCGACGCGGAGCTGGTCATCGTGCCGGACGCCGGGCACCTGGTGATGCTGGAGCATCCGGAGGCGGTCACCGACCGGCTGGCGGACCTGCTGGCGAGGGTCGGCGCGGTGCCGGAAGCGGCTAACGTTGGCCCGTATGGAAGCACCGCACATCCCCGGGGCTGAGCCCGCCGGAACCACCGGGGCGCCCCGGACCACCGACACCGTCGAGACGTCCCGGACCGCCGGGACCAACGAGACCACCGCTCTCCTCTCCGTCGACTCGCCCGGAGAGATGCAGGAGCTGGGCCGGCGCCTCGCCGCCCTGCTGCGCCCGGGCGACCTGGTGATGCTCACCGGCGAACTGGGCGCGGGGAAGACCACCTTGACCCGGGGCCTGGGCGAAGGCCTCGGGGTGCGCGGGGCGGTCACCTCGCCGACGTTCGTCATCGCCCGCGTGCACCCCTCGCTCACCGGCGGCCCCGCCCTCGTCCATGTCGACGCCTACCGGCTGGGCGGCGGGCTCGACGAGATGGAGGACCTCGACCTCGACGTCTCGCTGCCCGAGTCGGTCGTGGTCGTGGAGTGGGGCGACGGAAAGGTCGAGGACCTCTCCGAGGACCGGCTGCACGTACTGATCCACCGGGTCGTGGGCGACACGGACGACGACCGCCGCCAGGTGACGCTGAGGGGCCTGGGCGCCCGCTGGTCCGAGGCGGATCTCGCCCTGGGCTAGTCCGGCGCGATCGGCCTGTGTGTTCCGACAAGACGTCGGCAAGATGTTGCGCCGGTCGTACGAGGCGTGGTGACATGGGACCACGAACTGGTTAGGTCTACCTAACCACGCTGCCCCCGGAGCCCCAGGAGGCACCATGCCGGCGCCCGAGAAGCCTGCCGCGCGGCCGCGGCCGACCGCGTTGTCGATGCGCGAACTGCTGGCGTCGTGCGAGGCGGCCACGGCCGTGTCCACCCCGCCCGGTCAGGCCGGGGCCGAGGCCGGTCAAAGGACAGACCGGGTCCGGGTGGTTGAGGTGAACCACGTGGAGCGGGCCACCGGGCGGGACGCCGCGTAGCCCGTACGGGGGAAAGTCGTCAGGGGACGACGACCACCTTCGAGCCGATCGTCGCGAAGGTCCACAGCGCGTCGCCGTCCGCCCGCTTCATCCGGATCCCGCCTGTCTTACGGGAGGGATCCGGGCTCGGGAGCGTGCCGTCCACCGCCGCGCTGAAACCGATCGGCACGTCCTGCGCGACCGTGAACCGCACGACGTGCTCCACGCGCACACCGTCGGTGCCGCGCACGGAGTTGGAGCGGGACGTCACCGCGTACGTACCGGGCCGCGGGCTGACCGTGCTCGGCTTGACGCTGAAGGCGCGCGACGGCTTGCCGTTCCTCTCCACCAGCCAAACGCGCCGGTCGCCGAGGCCGTACACGACGCGCATGCCGGTGCCCGAGTGCGCCGGAACCGCGAGGGGGTCCTTGACCTTCTTCGGCGGGGCACCGGCGGTGGGGAGGGTGGGGCTCACGATCGGGGCCTCGGGCGTGGCCGCCAGGTCCGCGGGGAGGGAGGCCGACGCCTGGTAGGCGAGGAAGCCGACTGCGGCGAGCGCCGCCGCCGTGAGCCCGGCCACGAATCCCGAGCTGCTCCTCGCCACGGTGCCCACCTCTCTCTCCCTGAGCTTTCCGCCCGGGAGCTACCCCCATGCCCTGTCGGAGGTGACGGTAGCAGCCGAGCGGAAGAGGGGCGGGGCGCCGTGCCTTGGGCGCCGGAGCCGTAGGCTGTTCGCGTGCTCTTGCTCGCCGTTGATACCGCCACGCCCGCCGTCACCGTCGCCCTGCACGACGGGGAGTCCGTCGTCGCCGAGTCCAGTCAGGTCGACGCCCGCCGGCACGGGGAACTGCTCCTGCCCGCCGTCGACCGTGTCCTCACGAAGGCCGGTCTCGCCCTGGACGCGGTGACGGGTGTCGTCGTCGGCGTCGGCCCCGGTCCGTACACCGGACTGCGCGTCGGCCTGGTGACGGCCTCCACCTTCGCCTCGGTGCTCGGGGTCCCCGTGCACGGCCTGTGCACGCTCGACGGTCTCGCGTACGCCTCGGGGCTCGAGGAGCCCTTCGTGGTGGCGACGGACGCGCGCCGCAAGGAGGTCTACTGGGCGCGGTACGACGGATTCCGTACGCGCGCGGGGGAGCCGGCCGTCGACCGGCCCGCCGAGATCGCCGAGCGGGTCGCCGGGCTCCCGGCGGTCGGCGCGGGCGCGGCCCTGTACCCCGAGGTCTTCCCGGACGCCCGCGGTCCCGAGCACCAGTCCGCGGCCGCGCTCGCCGCGCTGGCCGCGGAACGCCTGGCGGCGGGCGAGGACTTCCTTCCCCCGACCCCGCTGTATCTGCGGCGGCCGGACGCGCAGGTGCCGAAGAACTACAAGGTGGTCACTCCCCGGTGAGCACCACCGCGGCACTGCGCGAAATGCGCTGGTGGGACATCGGGCCGGTGCTGGAGCTGGAGCACGACCTCTTCCCCGAGGACGCCTGGTCGGCGGGGATGTTCTGGTCCGAGCTGGCCCATGCGCGCGGCCCGGGGGCCTCTCGGCGCTATGTGGTCGCACAGGACGCGGAGGGCCGGCTCGTCGGCTACGCGGGCCTTGCGGCCGCCGGCGGGCTCGGTGACGTCCAGACCATCGCCGCCGCCCGTGAGCAGTGGGGGACGGGCCTCGGCGCCCGGCTCCTCACCGACCTGCTGCAGTACGCCACGGCCTTCGAGTGCGACGAAGTGCTCCTCGAAGTGCGCGTGGACAACACCCGGGCGCAGAAGCTGTACGAGCGCTTCGGCTTCGAGCCCATCGGCTTCCGGCGCGGCTACTACCAGCCGGGCAATGTCGACGCGCTCGTGATGCGACTGACCGTTCAAGGAACAGAGACGTGACTATGGCTGACGAACCGCTCGTACTCGGTATCGAGACCTCCTGCGACGAGACCGGTGTCGGCATCGTCCGGGGTACGACCCTGCTCGCGGACGCGATCGCGTCCAGCGTGGACACCCACGCACGGTTCGGCGGTGTGGTGCCGGAGATCGCTTCGCGCGCCCACCTGGAGGCGATGGTGCCGACCATCGAGCGGGCGCTGAAGACCGCCGGGATCTCCGCGCGGGATCTCGACGGCATCGCGGTCACGGCGGGCCCCGGGCTCGCGGGCGCGTTGCTGGTGGGCGTCTCGGCGGCGAAGGCGTACGCGTACGCCCTGAACAAGCCGCTGTACGGGGTGAACCACCTGGCCTCGCACATCTGCGTCGACCAGCTGGAGCACGGGCCGCTGCCCGAGCCGACGATGGCCCTGCTGGTCAGCGGCGGCCACTCCTCGCTGCTGCTCGCCCCCGACATCACCGCCGACGTCCGCCCGATGGGGGCGACGATCGACGACGCGGCCGGTGAGGCCTTCGACAAGATCGCGCGGGTGCTGAACCTGGGCTTCCCGGGCGGTCCGGTGATCGACCGGCTCGCCAAGGAGGGCGACCCGGAGGCGATCGCCTTCCCGCGCGGGCTGAGCGGCTCCCGCGACCCCGCGTACGACTTCTCCTTCTCCGGCCTGAAGACCGCGGTGGCCCGCTGGATCGAGGCCAAGCGGGCGGCGGGCGAGGAGGTGCCCGTACGCGACGTGGCGGCGTCCTTCCAGGAGGCCGTCGTGGATGTCCTCACCCGCAAGGCCGTCCGGGCCTGCAAGGACGAGGGCGTCGACCATCTGATGATCGGAGGTGGCGTCGCGGCCAACTCCCGTCTGCGCGCGCTGGCGCAGGAGCGGTGCGAGCGGGCCGGCATCCGGCTGCGCGTGCCCCGGCCGGGACTGTGCACGGACAACGGCGCGATGGTCGCGGCGCTCGGCGCGGAGATGGTGGCGCGCAACCGGCCGGCCTCGGACCTGGAGCTGTCCGCGGACTCCTCGCTGCCGGTGACGGACCCGCACGTGCCCGGTCACACGCACGACCACGACCATGTGCACGAGGTGAGCAAGGAGAACCTGTACTCGTGACGACGGTGACCCTGATGTGGGAGGCGCGGGCCGTGCACGGCAGGGGCTCCGAACTCCTCGAATGGGCCCGGGCGCAGGAGCTGGCGGCCGAGCCGCTGCGCCGTGAGCTCTTCTCGGCGCCCCAGGACAGGGTGCTCGTGATGACCTGGTGGGACGCCGCGTACGACGCCGATCTGCCCGAACTGCCCGAGCCGGCCGACGATCTGATCACCCGTCCGGTGCACCGCTGGCGCTTCGAGTCGCACGGCACCTGAGCCTTCTGGGCCCCACGGGGAACCGAACGCCTCATTCCGCCATCAAGCAGTAGGCAGGAATGGTGCAGACGTTCGGACGTGGGGTTTCGGGTGGGGAAGAGGATCGCGGGCGCGGCGCTGGCCGCTGCTTTGCTGCTTTCGGGCTGTTCGGTGGGGATCCCGGCGTCCGCGGACCAGGCGCGGCGCGGGGACGATCCGAAGGCCGCGTCCACGGCGCCGCCCACCCCGGCGCCGTCCGCGACGGCGGACGGCGGTGAGGCCGCGACCGCGGCCGCCTACCGCAAGTGGGGTCTGAAGCCCTTCGCCGCGCCGCCCGCGCCCCCGAAGACCAAGCCGGTCAGGACCGGCGGCGGCACGGTGCCGGTGATCAGTGAGATACCGACGAAGGAGAAGATCGTCTTCGTCACCTTCGACGACGGCGCCGAGAAGGACCCCAAGTTCGTCGAGATGATGCGGGACCTGAAGATCCCGGTCACGATGTTCCTCACCGATGCGGCGATCCGCGGCGACTACGGCTACTTCACGCCGCTGCGGCAGCTGGGAAGCGGCGTCGCGAACCACACGCTGACCCATCCCAACCTGCGCACCCTGGGCGCGGGGGCCCAGAAGCACGAGATATGCGGGCAGCAGACCAGACTCGCCAAGGAGTACGGGACCACCCCCCGCCTCATGCGCCCGCCCTACGGCAACTGGAACGAGTCCACGCGGGCCGCGGCCGGGCAGTGCGGGCTCGACGCGATCGTGTTGTGGCGCGAGTCGATGCAGATCACGAACATGCAGTACCAGCGCGCCGACAAGAAGCTGCACCCCGGTGACATCATCCTGGCCCACTTCCGCGGCCCCTCGGAGCTCAAGGGCACGACGATGACCGAGATGACGGCCAACATGCTCCGGCACATACAGGAGCAGGGCTTCACGGTGGCCCGCCTGGAGGACTACGTCTGATCGCGCCCCCGGCGGCGAGCCCTTTCGGCCGGTCAGTAGCGCAGGATCTGCCCGGAGAGCGTGCCGATCAGGACCGTGCCGTCGGGGGCCGCGCTCAGGGAGAGCGGGACGTACCGCGGGATCAGGCGACGCCGGAGCACGGTCCCGTCCAGGGCGTCCACGGCGAGCAGGGTGCCGTCCTCGCAGACGACGTGCAGGACGCCGGCGTGCGCGTCGAGCGCCGTGGCGGGGGAGTCCAGCGGGTGGCTCCACCCCGGCGCGCCGGAGGGGAAGGCACGGCGCACGAGCTGCTTGTGGCCGTGGAGCAGGGCGGGTCCGGCACCGTCGTGGACGTACACCGCGGGGCCGAGGGGCCGGTCCACGGTGAACAGCGGTGCGGGTGTGCCGTCGTGGGCCAGAGCGACCACGGTGTCGCGCCGTCCGTAGAGCAGTTCGGGGCCGCGGCGGACGCGGAGCGGGGTCATGTCGTACCGGTCGGGTGCGTGGAAGGAGCCGAGGGGCGTCCCGTCGTGCGCGAACACACGGGTGTTGGGCGGGGTGGGGTCCTCGGCGTCGATGCTGCGGTTGTAGGTGTCGCGCACGGCCCAGGTGCCGTCCGTCCGCGCGGACAGCGCGGCCGAGAAGTCCACGGAGCACCGGTCGAGGACCGAGCCGTCGGCCGTGTCGATCAGCGGGAAGTCCGTCCGTTTCCGCGCGTCCTCGCCGGGCACGGCGACCCGCGCGGTCCGTTCGTCGGCGGCGAGCGCGATGCTCGCTCCGCCGGCCGGCGAGGGGGCGGGGACCGACCACAGCGGTGATCCGTCCGGCGCCCAGCACTCCAGGACGGTGCCCGTACGGACCGCGAGCACCCGGCCGTCGGAGAGCGCGGCCACGTCCTGGACGCGGCCCCGGCCGTCCCAGGACCGTCCCGCCGCGGCGGCGAGCGTCCGCAGGGAAGGCCCGGGAGGAGGGGGCTCCCGGTCGTCGGTCCACGGGTCGTACGGCAGCCGGGGCAGCGCCGCCAGGTCGACCGCGTCGGGAGCGAGGCCGAGCCAGTCGTCCCGCTCGATCCGGCAGCGGGCGTCCACCGGGTCCCCGCTCCAGGAGTCACCGGAGTCGTAGAAGAACAGGTCCATCTCGAGCGTGCGCTCGTCGAACCAGCGCACGGCCTCGATTCCGCAGCGCGGATCGGGGAAGTCGACGCGGTGTCCGGTGTCGGGTTCGAAGAGGGTGAGGCTGCCGTTGCGGTCGTACTCGTCGCCGTTGTCGCAGCCGATGGCGAGGACCGGGAGGACGGGGTGGAAGGCGATCGAATCGGCCTCCATGGTGAACACCAGCAGGTGCGCACAGCTCAGATCGGCGGCGCGGTAGAGGGCGAGTGTGCTGGAGGCGCTGGTCACCGACATGGCGGCGATCCACCGGCCGTCGGCGCTGAGCGCCACCTGGCTCGGGGGCCCGAACAGTTCGGGAAACGGATCGTCCCTGAGGACGGCGAGGGGCGAGTCAGCCATGGTGCTCCTCCATGTGCGCGAAGGTGACGCGGGCGAGGGTGTCCAGTGCCTGCGCGGTCGCCTCGGGCGCGTACGACCGCAGGGACGCGGCGAACGCCTCCGAGCGCGCGCACAGCGCCCGCGCCTCGAGGGCCTGCGCGAGGCGGGGCATCAACTCCTCGAAACAGTACGGGTGTTCGTTGGCGATGAAGTCGCGCAGGCTCTCCTCGAAGGAGGTGAACTCCTCGTCGTAGGCCCATGTGTCCATGCCGAACAGCAAGGGAAAGCGTGCCCGCGCCTCCCAGGGCGCCAGGGGCACCTCGTCGTACCCCGGTTCCCCCTGCCGGTCGGCCAGCCGCAGCAGCATGGCCAGGTCGGTCATGAAACCGGGAACGCTCCTGGGGCCCGCGGCGGCGGTCCACGAGCGCCGGGTGTCCGCCGGGCAGGTGGCGAAGAACGCGTCGGTGAAGGTGACCGAGAGGTAGTCGAGCTGGGAGGCGAGCGGCTGCAGCGTCCGCCGCCAGGGCGCGTCCCAGTGCTCGGTGCGGGTCGTCCGCTTGAGGCGCAACACCTCCCACTCCAGCGGGTCGGGGCCGTCGGCGGCGAGCCCGGCGAGGAGCGCGAGCGGGCCGCTGGTGAGTATCCCCTCGGGGTGCAGGGCCATCGTTACGCCGGCCCGCCGATCAGCATGGCGGGCGCTCCCGCGACGCGGGTGAGGAAGACCGTCGCGGAGTTCGGGCCCTTGGGCTTCACCTTGCGGCGCAGCTCCTCGGGCTCGACCGCCGAGCCGCGCTTCTTCACCGTCAGTGTGCCGACCTCGCGGTCCTTCAGCAGGGCCTTCAGCTTCTTGAGGTTGAAGGGGAGTTCGTCGGTGATCTCGTAGGCCGTGGCATAGGGCGTGGGGCGCAGCTCGTCGGCCGTGATGTACGCGATCGTCTCGTCGATCAGTCCGCCGTCGAGGTCTTCGGCCACTTCGGCGACCAGATGGGCGCGGATGACGGCGCCGTCGGGCTCGTAGAGGTAGCGGCCGACCGTGCGGACCGGCGGATTCGGCAGGCCGCGGCCGGTGAGGGAGGCGCCGGAGGGGAGGAGGGTGGCGCGACGGGCGCCGGGGACGACGGGGCTCGTGCGGGGGCCCGGGGCGTGGTGCCAGAGCACCGCTTCCTTGACGTCGCCGCCGTCGGAGATCCACTCGGCCTCGAAGTCGTCGGGGACCAGCTCGTGGGGGATGCCGGGGGCGATCTTGATCGCGCCGGTTCCTCGTTCGCGGACCGCCCCGATCGCCCAGGACAGCGGGGGCGAATACGCCTCCGGATCGAAGATGCGACCCCGCCCGCCCCGGCGCGCCGGATCGATGAAGAGGGCCTCGCCGGCCGGCTCGACCTCGGCCACGTCCCCCGTCACGACCGTGACCGGCGCGTCGCCGAGCAGCGCCTCGATGTTGGCCCGGGCCACTTCGCAGGTCAGGGGGTCGATGTCGACCGCCTCGACCACGAACCCCGCACGGGCGAGGGCGAGCACGTCACCGCCGATGCCGCAGCACAGATCGGTGATCGAGGCGGGGCCGATGTCCTGGAAGCGGCGGGCCCGGTACGCGGCGACGGACGCGCGCGTGGACTGCTCGACCCCGTTCGGGGTGAAGTACATCCGGTACGCGTCCTCGGCACCGAACTTCGCCACCGCCCGCTGCCGCAGCCTCGCCTGGGACAGGGCGGCCGACACCAGCCCGGCCGGGTGCTCGCGACGCAGCCGGGAGGCGATCGCCAGCTCCTGGGCCGGGTCGTAGTCCCGCAGGGCGGCGAGCAGGGCCTGACCCTCGGGGCCGAGGAGCGCGGAGAAGGGAACAAGATCGGTCACCCGCCCCATTGTGGGCCAGGCGGGGGATGGTGCGCGTCCGGCGGCGGTGTCGGCCCGGCGCGGGGCGTTCGCGCTGACAGGATGCGGCGCCATGCAGCTAGTACGACAAAAGGACCATATCCAAATGTTGCGATGCTTCCGGCCGGCGGTCGTCGGGGCGGTCGTGCTGGCCGCCGCCCTGGGTTCCGGGTGTGCCGCGGAGCCGCCGGAGGGGGAGCGGGGGCCCCGGGCGGCGGCCGGTCGGGAACCCTCGGCGGGGCCGGCGGCCGGCCAGCCCCGGCAGGCGCCCGGCGCGGCGGGGGCACTGGCCGCCTATGTCGAGCGAACCCGGCGGGCCCGGGCGGCGCGCGCCGTCGCCGCGAAGAAGTGGGGCCTGGCCAAGGTCCCGCTCGCCGCGCCGCCGCCGCCCGCCGTCAAGCCGAAAATCACCACCCGCAAGGGCTTCGAAACCGACGGCGAGGACCTGCCGCCGGTCTTCACCACCGTGCCGACCAAGGACAGGGTCGTCTTCCTGACGATCGACGACGGCTCGGAGAAGGACCCCGAGCTGCTGCGGATGATGACCGAGCTGAAAATCCCGTACAGCGCCTTCCTCAGCGACTACCTGGTGAAGGACGACTACGGCTACTTCCAGAAGATGCAGGACCGCGGAGTGGCGCTGCACAACCACACCCTGAACCACCGCTATATGCCCGGGCTCTCCTACGAACAGCAGGAGCGGGAGATCTGCGGCCAGCAGGAGAAGATCGAGAAGCGGTACGGCAAGCGCCCGCCGCTCTTCCGGCCCCCGTTCGGCAACTACAACGAGGACACCCTGCGGGCCGCCAAGTCCTGCGGGGTCAAGGCCGTGCCGCTGTGGGCGGCCGAGGCGTTCCCGGACCGGATGGAGTGGCGCGAGTGGGACCGGGACCTGCACCCCGGCGACATCGTGCTCACGCACTTCAGAGGCCGCGAGGACTGGAAGGGCACCATGGCGGACATGATCCGTCAGGTGATGAAGACGATCACGGACAAGGGCTACGCCGTGGCGAAGCTGGAGGACTACGTATGACCCGGTGGGGGTCCCGTCCATGACGCGTACGCGCCGGCTGCTGGCGGGATCCCTGGCGGCCGGTGTTCTGCTCGTCGGCGCCGGGTGCGCGCCCGCGGTGGACCCCATCGAGCGGTTGGGCAAGAAGGCGGCGCAGGAGGTGGGGCCGCGGCACGCGCCCGGCGGCGGGGCGGCCGGCGCCCTGACGGACCGGGCGCGAAAAACGCCGCGCCGCCGCTGAATTGGCACTCCGCTTGACCGAGTGCTAATCCCGGTCATAGTCTCGGCACTGGCACTCCCCACTGGAGAGTGCCAACACAGCGACGGGCAGGTCCGGCACCCGCGACGACGGATCCACCTGGTCGCCACCTCAGACAGTTAACCCCGTGAGATCTCCGAAGGGGGAGGTCGGATCGTGACGACCACCAGCTCCAAGGTTGCCATCAAGCCGCTCGAGGACCGCATTGTGGTCCAGCCGCTCGACGCCGAGCAGACCACCGCCTCTGGCCTGGTCATCCCGGACACTGCCAAGGAGAAGCCCCAGGAGGGCGTCGTCCTGGCCGTGGGCCCGGGCCGCTTCGAGAACGGCGAGCGCCTGCCGCTCGACGTCCAGACCGGCGACATCGTGCTGTACAGCAAGTACGGCGGCACCGAGGTGAAGTACAACGGCGAGGAGTACCTCGTCCTCTCGGCTCGCGACGTGCTCGCGATCGTCGAGAAGTAATTCACCCGAAGCAGATGCTTTGAGCTGCGCCCCTGACCCCCATACCCGGGCGTCCAGGGGCGCAGTTCGTTAAAACGAATTCCGAGAGGGCTGAACCGCTCCCATGGCGAAGATCCTGAAGTTCGACGAGGACGCCCGTCGCGCCCTTGAGCGCGGCGTCAACAAGCTTGCCGACACGGTGAAGGTGACGATCGGCCCCAAGGGCCGCAACGTCGTCATCGACAAGAAGTTCGGCGCCCCCACCATCACCAACGACGGTGTCACGATCGCCCGCGAGGTCGAGCTCGACGACCCGTACGAGAACCTCGGCGCCCAGCTCGTGAAGGAGGTGGCGACCAAGACCAACGACATCGCGGGTGACGGCACCACCACCGCCACCGTACTGGCCCAGGCGCTGGTCCGCGAGGGTCTGCGCAACGTCGCCGCGGGCGCGTCCCCGGCCGCCCTGAAGAAGGGCATCGACGCCGCGGTGAAGGCCGTGTCCGAGGAGCTCCTCGCGACCGCCCGCCCGATCGACGACAAGTCCGACATCGCCGCCGTCGCCGCGCTCTCCGCGCAGGACCAGCAGGTCGGCGAGCTCATCGCCGAGGCGATGGACAAGGTCGGCAAGGACGGTGTCATCACCGTCGAGGAGTCCAACACCTTCGGCCTGGAGCTCGACTTCACCGAGGGCATGGCCTTCGACAAGGGCTACCTGTCCCCGTACATGGTGACCGACCAGGAGCGTATGGAGGCCGTCCTCGACGACCCGTACATCCTGATCCACCAGGGCAAGATCTCCTCGATCCAGGACCTGCTGCCGCTCCTCGAGAAGGTCATCCAGGCCGGCTCCAGCAAGCCGCTGCTGATCATCGCCGAGGACGTCGAGGGCGAGGCCCTGTCGACCCTGGTCGTGAACAAGATCCGTGGCACCTTCAACGCCGTCGCCGTGAAGGCCCCCGGCTTCGGTGACCGCCGCAAGGCGATGCTCGGCGACATGGCCACCCTCACCGGTGCCACCGTCATCGCCGAGGAGGTCGGCCTCAAGCTCGACCAGGCCGGTCTGGACGTGCTCGGCACCGCCCGCCGCGTGACGATCACCAAGGACGAGACGGTCATCGTCGACGGCGGCGGCAACGCCGACGACGTCGCGGGCCGTGTCAACCAGATCAAGGCCGAGATCGAGTCCACGGACTCCGACTGGGACCGCGAGAAGCTCCAGGAGCGCCTCGCGAAGCTGGCCGGCGGCGTGTGCGTGATCAAGGTCGGCGCCGCCACCGAGGTGGAGCTGAAGGAGAAGAAGCACCGTCTCGAGGACGCCATCTCCGCGACCCGCGCCGCGGTCGAGGAGGGCATCGTCTCCGGTGGTGGCTCCGCGCTGGTCCACGCCGTCAAGGTCCTCGAGGGCAACCTCGGCAAGTCGGGCGACGAGGCCACCGGTGTCGCGGTCGTCCGCCGCGCCGCCGTCGAGCCGCTGCGCTGGATCGCCGAGAACGCCGGCCTCGAGGGCTACGTCATCACCTCGAAGGTGGCGGAGCTGGAGAAGGGCAACGGCTTCAACGCCGCCACCGGCGAGTACGGCGACCTGGTGAAGGCCGGCGTCATCGACCCGGTCAAGGTCACGCGCTCCGCCCTGGAGAACGCCGCGTCGATCGCCTCCCTGCTGCTCACGACCGAGACCCTGGTCGTCGAGAAGAAGGAAGAGGAGCCGGCGGACGCGGGCCACGGCCACGGCCACGGTCACTCCCACTGAGACCCTTCAGGTCCGCGGGACCCGGTCTGAGAAGGCCGGGTCCTGAAAAGGCCGGGTCTTGAGAAGGCCCCGGTCTTGAGAAGGCCCCGGTCCTGAGAAGGCCCCGGTCCTGAGAAGGTCCCGGTCTTGAGAAGGCCCCCGTTCCCCTGCGGCTCAGCGGTGGGACGGGGGTCTTCTGCTTGCCTTGTGCGGTTGTGTGTCGTTCCTTCTGGCTGCGTCACATTTCCAGTACGTCGAGCTGGCCCATCAGGCCGAGCCGGTCGTACTGCCACCAGCCCTCCTCGATCTTGCCGTCCTCACGGAAGCGGTGGACGACCGTGCCGGTCATGGAGACGGTCTTGCCGGTGGGAGCGATCCCCATGAATTCGCCCGTGTGCGTGCCCTTCCAGGTCATACGCGTGCACACCCGGTCGCCCTCGGCCATCTGGTCCTCGATGTCGAAGACGAAGTCGAAGCCGCCGCGCCACTCCTCGGCGCCGCGCCGGAACGCGTCCATGCCGATGGCGTCCGGATCGTTGCCGGGATCGTGGTCGTGGTAGTTCTCCGCGAGCACCTCGTCGAGCGGGGGCAGCTCGCCCTTCATGGCGAGCAGCTCGAAGAACCGGCGGGACGTCGTCTTGAAGAGCTGTTCGTCGCGGACCACGTCCAGGTCCATGAACGTCGGCATCCCGTCACACAGCGCGACCATTTCCTGGAAGATCCGGTCGGTCTCGGGAAGCTTCGAGTTCTTCATCGCCACTTCGTAGGACGGGAATTCGACGATCTCCACGAGGTGGGAGCCGTCGGAGCGGTCCTTGCCGAGGACGTTGTGGGTGGCGGTCCGCTTGCCCTGGGTCTGCTCGATCCACTTGTCCAGGAGCCGGTTCATGTCGTCGAACCGCTCCGTCTTGCAGTCGATGATCTGCACGAATGTCATGGTGCCTCCCGATTAGGTCGGACAAGCACCATTTTAGACAGTGGGGCGTTTTTCAGGCCGATCGGTTCAGTGCCCCCGGGAGCACCGGGTCGGCGAAGGGCTCACCGCGCGAGAAGCGCTCCAGCTCGTCCAGCGCCTGGTCGGCCATCCGGTGCAGTTCATTGCCGAGGGACCCGGCGATGTGCGGGGTGAGCAGGACGTTCGGCAGCGTGTAGAGGGGAGAGTCCGGGGGCGGCAGCTCCGGGTCGGTGACGTCGAGGACCGCGTGGAGACGGCCCGAGATCAGATGCGGCAGCAGGGCGGGCTCGTCGATCAGCGAGCCGCGCGAGGTGTTGATGAGCGTGGCCCCCTCGCGCATCAGGCCGAGCTGGCGCGGGCCGATCATCCGGTACGTGGCCGGGAGCTCCGGGGCGTGGACGGACACGATCGCGCTCCGCGCGCACAGGGTGTCCAGGGAGGCGAGCTCGACGCCGAACGCGGCCGCCTCGGCAGCGGTGACGAACGGATCGTAGAGCAGGACCCGCAGGTCGAAGGGGCGCAGCAGCTCGATGACCCGGCGCCCGATGCGCGAGGCCCCGACGATCCCGACCGTACGGCGGTAGTTCCCGGCATCGTCGAGTTCCCGGCGCCAGTCGTGCGCGGCGCGCAGCTCCCCGTAGAGGTGTGCGGACCGCTGGACCCGCTTGCCCGCGAGCAGGATGGTCGCGAGCGTGTACTCCGCGACGGGGAGGGCGTTCGCGCCGGCGGCCGAGGTGACCGCGATGCCGCGCTCCCAGCAGGCGTCGGTGATGTGGTGTTTGACCGAGCCGGCGGCGTGGACGACGGCCCGCAGCCGGGGCGCGCGGTCGAGGATCTCGGGCGTCAGCGGCGTGGCGCCCCAGCAGGTGAGGAGGACCTCCGCCCGGTCGAGCGCCCGTGCCACGGCCGGGGAGGGGTCGGTGAGATCGTGGGCGACCAGGTGGGGGTCGGTGCGGGTCAGGGCCGCCAGGCGGGTGCGGTGGGCGTCGGTGAGCAGGCGCTGCGCGATGTCCGGTGCCATCGCCAGCAGCAGCGCGGGCCGGTTGTCAGTGGCGTGGTGCATGGTGGAACTGAAGCTCCTCACTTGGCCTGGTGTGCTCGTCACTTGACGCTGCCGGCGGTCAGACCGGCCTTCCAGTGGCGCTGGAGCGAGACGAAGGCGACGACCAGGGGGACGATGGCGAGCAGCGAGCCGGTGACGACGAGGGGGTAGAAGTCCGGTTCCGCGTGGGCGTTGCTGTTCCACGCGTAGAGACCCAGGCTCAGCGGGAAGAGGTTCTGGTCCGACAGCATCACCAGGGGGAGGAAGAAATTGTTCCAGATCGCGGTGAACTGGAAGAGGAAGACGGTCACGAAGCCCGGCATGACCATGGGCAGACCGATCGACCAGAAGGTGCGCAGTTCGCCCGCCCCGTCCATACGCGCGGCCTCCAGGGCCTCGTCGGGGATGTAGCCGGCGCTGAAGACCCGGGCGAGATAGACGCCGAAGGGGTTCACCAGAACCGGGATGAGCACGGCCCAGTACGTGTTGACGATGCCGGTCTCGCTGGCGAGCAGATACATGGGCAGGGCGAGGGCGGTGGTCGGGACGAGCACGCCCAGCAGGACCACGCCGAACAGCTTCTCCTTGCCCGGGAAGTCGTACTTGTCGAAGGCATAGCCGGCGGCGACGCTGATCAGCGAGCAGGCGACGGCCCCGCCGCCCGCGTACAGCAGGCTGTTGAGATACCAGCGGAAGTAGACGCCGTCGCCGTAGTCGGCGAGGCGGGTGAGATTGCCGCCGAAATCGAAGCCCTCGAAGGAGAAGGCGTTCCCGGCGAGCAGACCACCCGCGTCCTTGGTGGCGGCGGTGACCAGCCATACGAGGGGGAAGAGCATGTAGACGACGGCGAGGAGCAGCGCTCCGTTGACGGCGGTCTTGGAGAGCCGGCGGTTCGTCACGGGCGCTTCCCCTTCCGTCCGGTGAGGCGGGTGACCGCGAAGGAGAGCAGCGCCGCGGTGAGCGCGAGGAGTACGGAAGCGGCGGCGGCGAGCCCGTAGTCGTTGCGGTCGAAGGCCGCGGTGTAGGCGTACATGTTCGGGGTCCAGGTGGAGGTGACGGCGGAGCCCGTGCCCTTGTTGAGGATCAGCGGCTCGGTGAACAGCTGCAGCGAGCCGATGACGGTGAACAGGCCGACCATCGCCAGGGAGGCACGGATGAGGGGGAGTTTGATGCTGAAGGCGATGCGCCAGGCGCCGGCTCCGTCCACGGTGGCGGCTTCGAGGACGGACCGGTCGATCGCCTGGAGGGCCGCGTAGAAGATCACCATGTTGTAGCCGAGCCACTCCCACAGGGCGATGTTGACCACGGAGGGGAGTGCGGCACCGGGGGAGAAGAAGTCGAGACCGATGCCGCCGGACTCCATCGCCTCGACGACGGGGCTGAGTTGGGGGGTGTAGAGGTAGACCCAGATCAGCGCGGCGATGATGCCGGGGACGGCGTGCGGCAGGAACAGCGCGAGCTGGAAGAAGCGACGGGCCCGGGCCAGTGCCGAGTCGAGCAGCAGGGCGAGTGCGAGGGCTCCGGCGAGCAGCAGGGGGATGTAGAGGAGGCAGTATCCGAGCAGTACGCCGAAGCCGTCGAGGAAGGCCCGGTCACCCAGCGCCGCCAGGTAGTTGCCGAGGCCGCTGAAGACGGTCTCGGTGCCGCCGAAGCCCAGTCCCGACTGCTTCTCGGTGAACAGGCTGAGCCAGAGCGCGTAGCCGATCGGCACCACCATCACCGCGGTGAACAGGGTGAAGAAGGGGGCGAGCAGCACCGTGGCGGCGCGGGTGCGGGCCTTCATCGACGTCAGCCCTCGACCTTCAGACCGCGCTTGGTCAGCTCGGCCACGGTGGCGTCGTGCCCGGCCCTGACGGCGTCGGCGAGGGTGGTGCCACCGCCCTTGACCTTGCCGAACCGGTCCTTGATGGCGTTGTTGGTCGTGCCGGTCGCGGGGCCCCAGGTCCAGTTCGGCCCGATGGAGGCACCGGCGGTCTCGAACAGCGCGTAGATGTCCTGCCCGCCGTAGAAGCCGGCGTCGAAGGACTTCTTGGCGACGGGGCGCAGCGCGGTGGCGGCGGGGAAGGCGCTGGAGGTGCCCGAGGCGATGCGTGCCGTGACGCCCTCCTCCGTGGTCGCCATCCAGGCGGCGAACTCGACCGCCGCGGCCGCCTTCTTGCTGCCCTTGGTCACGGCGAAGGTGGAGCCGCCGAGCATCCCGCTCGCCGGCTTCCCGTCCCAGGTCGGCACCGGGGCGACGGCCCATTTGCCGCTCTGCTCGGGGAGGGTGCCCTTGAGGACGCCCGCGCCCCAGGACGCGCCGAGGTAGCCGATGGTGGTGCCGTTCTTCAGCGAGCCGGTCCACTCCGGGCTGAACGAGGCGTTGTTGTGGACCAGTCCGGCGTCGAGCAGGCCCTGCCAGTACGCGGTCACCCTGGTGGTCGCCGGGTCGGTGGTGTCGACCTTCCAGGTCTCGTTCTCGGCCTTGAACCACTGGGCGCCGGCCTGCCAGGCCATGGCTTCGAAGGTGGTCGGGTCGTCGGGGAAGAAGGTGGCGATCCGCGCCTTGCCGTCGGCCTTCTTCACCTTCTCGGCGGCGGCCTTGAACTCGTCCCAGGTCGTGGGGACGGTCACGCCGTACCTGGCGAAGAGATCCTTGCGGTAGTAGAAGGCCTGCGGCGCGGCGTCGAACGGGACGGCCCAGGTCTTGCCGCCCAGTGTGGTGAGTTCGACGGCCCGCGGAAGCAGTTTCTTCCGGTCGTCCTGCGAGAAGTGCGCGCCGATGTCCTGCAGGGAGCCGGCGCTGACGAACTCGGGCAGCGAGGGGTACTCGATCGAGACCAGGTCGGGGGCGTTGCCCGCCTTCACGGCGTTGGAGATCTTGGCGTAGCCGCCGGCGTTGCCGGACGGGATCTCCTCGAACGTCACCTGGATGTTCTTGTGCGACGCGTTGAAGGCGTCGACGACATCCTTGGAGCCCTTGGCCCAGCCCCAGAAGGTGATGGTCACGGGCTTGCCGTCGGACCCTTGGGCCGACGTGCCGTCACCGCTGCCGCCGCAGGCCGTCAGGACGGCGAGGGCGGTGGCGGCGCCGGCTATGACACGAGATGTTCTGCTCCAACTGCGGCTCACGGCACGGCTCCTGAGGACGGGCGGCATGGACGTTGTGGCCGCGATCCTTGGACCAGTTCTGACCGAAGTCAAGAGCGAAAGATTGATTGATCGAAAAAAGGTCAGATCGATCAGAGGTGAGGGTTCCCCCTCCGGCTCAGGCCCGGACCGCTCCGCACGAGGCCCTGACGCGCAGCCGGGGGAGCAGGCTCAGATGGCGCCTGGGAGCCTCCTCGTCCTGGCCGGTGCCCGCGTCGCCGTCCTCGTCCGCGCCGCCGCTGAGCCGCTCGAGCAGCAACTCCGCGGCGTGGCGCCCCACCTGGCGCTTGGGCGGGGCGACCGCCGTCAGTGGAATGGGCGCGAGGGCGGCGACCTCGTCGTCGTACGCGATCACGGCCAGATCGTCCGGCACCCGCACCCCGAGCTCGGCGAGCCGCTGCACCATCTGGATGGCGTCCACGTCGTTGTGGACGAGCGCGGCCCTCGCCCCGCCCGAGACGACCGCCGACCGGATCGCCGCCACCGCCTCCTCGAACTTCTCCGGGTGGGTTTCGGCCGGCATGGAATCGATCACCGGTCCCGGCGCCCGCAGTCCCAGCGCGTCCAGCGCCTCGCCGTACCCGGCGCGCACGGCGAGCGCCGTCGGGCTGTCCGAACGGGCCACGAGCAGAGGCGATCCATGCCCGAGCCCCACCAGATGACGTACGGCGAGCAGCACCCCGTGCCGGTGGTCGGACGACACCCGGTCGAGGCCGTCCATCGGGGAGCCGGGCGCCGCGCGCCGCTCCACGAGCACGGCGGGGACGGGCAGTTCGGCCAGCCAGTCGCCGTACGCGGCCCGGTCCTCCGGCGCCCGCCAGCCGGGGGCGACCAGCACGCCCTCGGCGCCCGCCGCGAGGAGCCCCTCCGTCCGGGCGCGGTCGTCCTCGGGCCGGTAGTCCGAGACGCGCAGGACCAGCCGCGCCCCGGCCCGCGCCGCCGCCTCGTGGGCCCCCCGGATGACCTCGGCGAAGTAGTACGTCGACGAGGGTGCGAGCAGGCCGATGACCAGGCCCGCACCGGCCCGCGGGATTCCCCGTTCACGCTGCGGCGCCGGCCAGGAGACCTGGCCGTGCACCCGGTCCAGATGGCCCTGGGCGGCCAGGGCCTCCACGTCCCGGCGGGCGGTGACCGGGGAGACCCCGAGCAGCGCGGCCAGGTCCGAGACGCGCGCCGAACCGCGCTCCCGCACCAGGGCCAGCAGTCGGTCGTGACGTTCAGCAGCACTCGCGCGCACGGCGGAAGTCTCCCTCGTGGTGGGGTGGCCGGGTCAGGAGTCGCCCGGGTAGCCAGACCTTAGTGCACGCGTGATCGAACGACGGGAGTTTCGATCATTCGGTCCGATCCATTGACGGTCGATCAGGGCCATGTCCATCATTCCGGCGACGCAGCGAGCCGATCTCCACGAGCCGATCTCCAGGGGAGCCTCATGCCCACGCCGCCCGAGAACCGTGTCCTCAGCCCGTACACCGGGTGGACCCGCGCTCACTGGGAGGCCGCCGCCGACGAACTCCTCCTGGCCGTCAGGCCGTACGCCTCGCCCCGCCATGGCCTGATCCAGCTTCCCGGCGACCGTCCCAGCTGGTCAGGGGCACGCTCCGACGGCCTCGAAGGCTACGCCCGCACGTTCCTCCTCGCCGCGCTCCGGGTCGCGGGCGCCCAGGGCGACGACCCACACGGCCACCTCGTGCGTTACGCCGAGGGCCTCGCCGCCGGCACTGAACCCGGCGCCCACCCGGGCCCCTGCACGCACGCGGACCACAGCAGTGACTGCAGTGACTGCAGTGACTTGGGTGACTGCAGTGACACATGGCCGCTCATGGCGGATGTCCGCCAGGCCGTCGTCGAAGCGGCGTCCGTCGCCCTCGCCCTTCGCCTCACCCGGCCCTGGCTCTGGGACACGCTCGACGACCGCACCCGTCACCAGGTCGTCGACTGGCTGCTGCCGGCCCTCGGGCCCTCACCCGTCGACAACAACTGGTGGCTCTTCGGCCTCACCGTCGCCGGCTTCCTCCAGGACGCGGGCATCGAGACCGACCGCGCGACCGCCACCATCGACCGCTCCCTCGCCCGGATCGAGGAGTGGTACCTCGGCGACGGCTGGTACAGCGACGGCGACAACCGCGCCTTCGACCACTACAACGCCTGGGCCCTGCACTTCTACCCCGTGCTGCACGCCCACCTCTCCGGCGACCAGGCACTCCTCACCCGGTACGGTCCGCGGCTGCGGGCCCAACTCGAGGGATACGTCCGCCTCTTCGACCGCGACGGCTCGCCCCTTCCGTACGGCCGCTCGCTCACCTACCGATTCGCCGCGGCCGCCGCCCCCTGGCTCGGCGCCCTCACCGGCCACACCCCGCTCACCCCCGGTGCCACCCGCCGCCTCGCCTCCGGCACCCTGCGCCACTTCCTCGACCAGGGTGCCACCGACGCGCGCGGGCTGCTCACCCTCGGCTGGCACGGCCCGTACCCGCCGCTCGTCCAGCACTACTCGGGCCCGGCCTCTCCCTACTGGGCGTCCAAGGGCTTCCTCGGCCTCCTCCTGCCCGCCGATCACCCGGCGTGGACCGATCCCGAGGAGCCGCTCCCCGCCGAGACCTCCGACGCGGTCACCGCCCTCCACGCACCAGGCCTGCTCGTCCAGTCCACCGCCGCCGACGGACTCGTACGCCTTCACAACCACGGCAGCAACCACGTCGGCCGCCACGACGACCCGGGCTACGCCCGCTTCGCCTACTCCACCCGCACCGGCCCCACCGCCCCCGGTGACCAGGCCGACAACCATTTCGCCCTCGTCCTCGACGGCACGGTCACCACCCGCGGCCCCGCCACCCCGCTCGGCACCGGACCGGACTGGGCCGCCTCGCACCACACGCCCCGCCCCGGTGTGCGGGTCCTCTCCGCCACCGTCGCGCACGGCCGCGCCGAGGTCCGCGCCCATCTGGTGCTCGGCGCGCCCGAAGGCACCGCCGTACGCCAGACCGGCTGGGCCACCACCCCCGGCGGGCCCACCGCCCAACTGCACCCCGTCCACGGCTACCCGCGGTGCGCCGAGACCGTCGAACTCACCACCGGCTCCACCCTCCAGGGCCCCCGCTCCCGCACCGCCGCCCTGCACGCCACGGTCACCGGCCCCGAGGCGCTCTTCATCGCCCTCGCCTCGCTCACCGACGAGCCGGACCCCGCACCGGTCGCCACGCTCGCCGACATCCAGGTCACGGACCGGACGATCCGAGTGACCTGGCGGAACGGAACCACGGCCCACCTCACCCTCTAGCGAGGGCCGTACGCGCGCCCCGCCTTGGAGCTCACCCCTCCGAGCAGGCCGCGAGGGGCCAGCTTCACCACACCCATCAACGCCTTGTAGCGCGCGTCAGGAATGGACAGCGTCCTGCCCCGCGCCAGATCCGCCAGCGCCGTCTCCACCAGCTTGTCGGCGTCCAGCCACATCCAGCCGGGAATGTTGTCCGTACCCATCCCGGCCCGCTCGTGGAACTCCGTCCGCACGAAGCCCGGGCAGAGCGCCATCAGCCGCACCCCGCTCCCCGACAGGTCGCGCGCCGCGCCCTGAGTGAACTGCACGACCCACGACTTCGACGCGCCGTACGTCCCCCGGGGCACGAAGGCCGCCACCGACGCGACATTCACCACGCCGCCCCTGCCCCGCCCGCGCATCGACTCCGCGGCCGCCGACGTCAGCCGCAGCACGGCCTCACAGTGGACCTTCAGCATCTTCAGCTCGTCGGCCATCGACACTTCCAGGAACCGGCCCTTGTTCCCGAACCCGGCGTTGTTCACCAGCAGATCCACCGGCTGCTTCGGGTCGGACAGACGTGCCTCCACGGCCGCGATCCCGTCGTCCTCGGACAGGTCGGCCGCCAGCACCTCCGCCTCGACGCCATGCCGGTCGTGCAGCTCGGTCGCGTGCTCCCGAAGCCGCTTCACATCGCGGGCCACCAGCACCACGTCATGTCCGTTCGCCGCCAGGCGCCGCGCGAAGGCGGCGCCGATCCCGGCCGTAGCGCCTGTAATCAGTGCAGTCGTCATACGCGGCACGTTAGTGCCCGCGTCGGCGGGCGACGTACGCGCCTGCGGCGCCCGCGCCACCGCTCCTACTCCCCGTACTTGGCCGTGTGGGACCGCGCCACCTCCAGCAGCCCGGACTCCATCCACTCGGCCGCGACCAGCGTGCGCGGCAGCAGCGAGCGCTCGGTGGTCGCCGCCCGGTGCAGCAGTGACACGGTGATGTCGTGGGCCGGCCGGTGCACCACCCGGAGCGGGTCGCCCGCCGCGACCTCCCCGGGTTCGATCACCCGCAGCAGCGCGCCCGGTGCCCCCGCCCGAGTGAAGCGCCGCACCCAGCCCTTCTCGCCGAGGAAGCCGGCGAAGGTGCGGCAGGGGATGCGGCCCCCGGTCACCTCCAGGACCACGGACCCCGCCGCCCAGCGCTCCCCGATCAGCGCACCGTTCACATCGAGTCCGCTCGTGGTCAGGTTCTCCCCGAACTGTCCGTTGGAGAGAGGGCGTTCCAGCTCCTTCTCCCAGACGTCGAGATCCTCGCGCGCGAAGGCGTACACCGCGCGGTCGTCGCCGCCGTGGAACCGCAGGTCGCACACCGCGTCCCCGGCGACCCCGCTCGCCCCCGTCCCCTTGGCCCCCGGCGCCGAGATGGCGACCGGCCCCTCGACGGGCCGCTTGTCGACGCCCGTCGTTCCCGAGGGCGCATCGGTGTACTCCACGGGCCTCGCCTGCCCGACATTGACGCTCAGTACCTTCATAGCGGGCACCCTAAGTGACCGCCCCCAAAGAAGCAGTTCGGTATTCGGCGTCAAACCCAAGAGTCCCTTATGCTCAAGGAATGATCGAGGCCCGCCACCTGCGCGTCCTGCGCGCCGTCGCCGCCACCGGCTCCTTCTCCGCCGCCGCGCGCGAGCTGGGCTGCACGCAGCCCGCAGTCAGCCAGCAGATGAAGGCCCTCGAAACCTCCGCGGGCACCCCGCTCCTCATCCGTACGGGACGCGAGATGCGCCTCACCCAGGCGGGGGAGGCCCTCACCCGGCACGCGGCCGGCATCCTCGCCGGCCTCACCGCGGCCGAGGAGGAAGTGGCCGCCATCGCGGGTCTGCGGGCCGGCCGGGTCCGGCTGGTCTCCTTCCCGAGCGGCAGCTCCACGCTCGTCCCCACCGCGCTCGCCGCCCTGCGCGCGGCCCACCCCGGCACCCGCGTCTCGCTCGTGGAGGCCGAGCCGCCCCGCTCGGTGGACATGCTGCGCGAGGGCGACTGCGATGTGGCGCTGGCCTTCCGCTACGGCACGGGCGCCGCCGAATGGGACGACCTCGTCGTCCGCCCCCTGCTCGTCGACCGCCTCGTCGGCCTCGTCCCCGAGGGTCACCGGCTCGCCGAGGCCGGCTCCGTCTCCATCGGCGATCTGGCGGAGGAGCCCTGGATCGCCGGGTGTCCGCGCTGCCGCCGCCAGTTGATCGAGGTGTGCGAGAGCGCCGGTTTCACCCCGCGCATCGACTTCGCCACCGACGACTACCCCGCGGTGGTCGGTTTGGTCGGCGCCGGCCTGGGAGTGGCGGTACTGCCCGAGCTGGCCATCGAGTCGGTCCGCCCCAAGCGTGCGAGAACCGTGACCGTGGAACCCCCCGTGGAGCGCGAGATCGTCGCGCTCACCCTGCCGGACCTCGCGCAGGTGCCGGCCGTGGCCGCGACGCTGGATCAGCTGACCCGGGCCGCCGCGCGCGCGTAGAAGCCGCCCTTCCGGCCGACGGGGCCACCGGGTGCCGATGGCGACCCTCTGTGCAGATCCTGTGCAGAAACGTTCCTTCAGGTGCGCGTCGCGCCGGCCGTGCTCGAAGCGGCTGTGGTGATCAGACGGTTGCGCGCCCGACCCATGAGTTCCTCGCGTTCGTCCTCGGTGAGGCCGCCCCACACGCCGTAGGGCTCACGTACGGCGAGTGCGTGTGCCGCGCACTGCGCGCGTACCGGGCACCTCATGCAGACCTCTTTCGCCGAGTTCTCACGCGCACTCCGTGCCGCGCCGCGCTCTCCCTCGGGATGGAAGAACAGGGAACTGTCCACCCCCCGGCAGGCTGCGAGGAGTTGCCAGTCCCACAGGTCGGCGTTGGGTCCGGGAAGGCGGGAGAAATCTGCCATTGCGCTTGTCCCCTTGAAACCGTACTGAACGGATAGGTGGTGGGCGGGTTGATGGCTGATGTGTGGGGCCACTCGTGCCCGACGGGTCCGCCGACGGCCGACGGACGGCTGGTGGGTCTGATCCGACCGTACAACTACTGTCTAAGTAGATGTAAATATGACTCATTGCGAATCTAGCCATAGACACCACATAAAGGGAAGAAATCGGGCTAAATGGGGCATAGGTCTGAACAAGGGCGGACGACCTGCGGTGCTCTCCTGCGTGTGCGCTCCCTCACGTAGAGTGCCGAAGTCGGCCGTCCTACCCGTAACTCTTTCGAGTGACCGTCGTTGAGAGTGCGGAGGCGGTTGAGAGAACAAGCACTCGGGCAAGTGTCCGGGGGTGTCAACCGCACAGATGACGATACGTACCAGCCCTGGAGGCTCAAGGTGACGCGCATCAGCTGCGGAGGGCGGCCATGACATCCGTCCTCGTCTGCGACGACTCCCCGCTTGCCCGAGAGGCGCTTCGACGCGCGGTCGCGACCGTGCCCGGCGTCGAGCGCGTGACCACCGCGGCCAACGGCGAGGAAGTCCTCCGCCGCTGGGGTGCGGACCGCTCGGATCTTATTTTGATGGACGTGCGCATGCCCGGTCTGGGTGGCGTGGAAACCGTCCGCCGACTGCTCTCCGCCGACCCCGGCGCCCGCATCATCATGCTCACCGTCGCCGAGGACCTGGACGGTGTCGCGCTCGCGGTCGCCGCCGGTGCCCGCGGCTATCTGCACAAGGACGCCTCACGCGCCGAGTTGCGCGCGACCGTCACCCAGGCGCTGGCCGACCCGACGTGGCGGCTCGCTCCGCGCCGGCTCCGGTCGGCCGAGATGGGTGCGGCCCCGACGCTCACCGCGCGTGAGATCCAGGTGCTCGAGGGCATGAGCCACGGTCGGTCCAACGCGGAGATCGGGCGCGAGCTCTTCCTCTCCGAGGACACGGTCAAGACGCACGCCCGGCGACTGTTCAAGAAGCTGGGCGCCTCGGACCGGGCGCACGCCGTCGCGCTCGGCTTCCGCTGGGGCCTCGTCCGCTAGCGGTGACCGGTCGGATCCCCGTCCGCCGCCGGGCGGACGGGGCGGGTTCGGGCCTCCCTCGCGGGAGCCGCTCGCACCCCCGCTGCGGCAGTGGCTTCCGTCCCCGCCGCGGCGGCTTGTGTCACTTCCTCTCCGGATGCCGCATCCTTGAGGTGTGGAGTTCCTCGGGGACGAGTCGATCGAGCGGAAGGGGAGGGCGCGGGAGATGAGTTCCGGCGCACCTGCTCATAACGCTTCGGTGCACAACTACGGACGCGGTGCCGCGAATCCGCAGGCGCCAAGGCACCATGGAGCGATGCGTGACGACGAGGCTACGACTGCCCCTGGGGCTATCGGTGCACTCGTTCACCGTGCCGTCGAGGGCGACGAGCAGGCCACGCACGATCTTCTGGCCCATGTTCACCCCCTTGCGCTGCGCTATTGCCGCACGCGGTTGAACCGGCTGCCCGGTGATGCTCGCCACTTTGTCGAGGACCTCGCGCAGGAAGTCTGCGTCGCGGTGCTGATGGCTCTGCCGCGCTACAAGGACACCGGTCGGCCCTTCGAAGCGTTCGTCTTCGCCATCGCCGGGCACAAAGTCGCCGATCTGCAGCGGGCCGCCATGCGGCATCCCGGGTCCACCGCCGTGCCCTCCGACGAGATGCCGGAGCGGCCCGACGATTCCCTCGGTCCCGAGGAGCGGGCCCTGCTCAGCGATGACGCCGAGTGGGCCAAGCGGCTCCTCGCGAACCTGCCGGAGAACCAGCGGGAGCTCCTGGTGCTCCGCGTGGCCGTGGGGCTGACCGCCGAGGAGACCGGTCAGATGCTCGGGATGTCACCGGGGGCCGTACGGGTGGCTCAGCACCGTGCGCTCAGTCGGCTGAGGGCGCTGGCTGAGCAGTGACGTACGTCGCGGCTGCGCACGTATGAACGTACAAATCTTCCGGGTGATCTTGATCGTGGAATGAGACACCCTCGTAGCCCGTTAGCATGGACATCCGCACCGATCAAGGCCATTTGGGGAAGGTGTCATGACTGCAAACGTCGACGGAGTGCCCGAGAAATTCGCGACACTCGGGCTGACCTACGACGACGTGCTGCTGCTGCCGGGCGCGTCCGACATGGCGCCCGACCAGATCGACACCTCCTCGTACATCTCCAAGAACGTACGGGTGAACATCCCGCTCCTCTCGGCGGCGATGGACAAGGTCACCGAGGCCCGCATGGCGATCGCCATGGCGCGGCAGGGCGGCGTCGGCGTGCTGCACCGCAATCTCTCCATCGCCGACCAGGCCAACCAGGTCGACCTGGTGAAGCGCTCCGAGTCCGGCATGGTCACCGACCCGATCACGGTGCACCCCGACGCGACGCTCGGCGAGGCCGACGCGATCTGCGCCAAGTTCCGCATCAGCGGTGTCCCGGTCACGGACGCGGCGGGCAAGCTGCTCGGCATCGTCACCAACCGCGACATGGCCTTCGAGACGGACCGCACCCGTCAGGTGCGCGAGGTCATGACGCCGATGCCGCTGGTCACGGGCAAGGTCGGCATCTCCGGCGTGGACGCCATGGAGCTGCTGCGCCGCCACAAGATCGAGAAGCTGCCGCTGGTCGACGACGCCGGGCTGCTCAAGGGCCTCATCACCGTCAAGGACTTCGTCAAGGCCGAGAAGTACCCGAACGCCGCCAAGGACAAGGGCGGCCGGCTGCTCGTCGGCGCGGCCGTCGGTGTCGCCGGGGACGCCTACGAGCGCGCCCAGGCGCTGATCGAGGCCGGTGTCGACTTCATCGTCGTCGACACCGCGCACGGCCACTCCCGGCTGGTCGGCGACATGGTGGCCAAGATCAAGTCCAACTCCACCAGCGTCGACGTCATCGGCGGCAACATCGCCACCCGTGACGGCGCCCAGGCGCTGATCGACGCGGGCGTCGACGGCATCAAGGTGGGCGTGGGCCCGGGCTCCATCTGTACGACCCGGGTGGTCGCCGGCATCGGCGTCCCGCAGGTCACGGCGATCTACGAAGCCTCCCTCGCCGCCAAGGCGGCCGGTGTCCCGGTCATCGGCGACGGCGGTCTGCAGTACTCGGGCGACATCGCCAAGGCCCTGGTCGCCGGCGCGGACACGGTGATGCTCGGCTCGCTGCTGGCGGGCTGCGAGGAGTCCCCGGGCGAGCTGCTCTTCATCAACGGCAAGCAGTTCAAGTCGTACCGCGGCATGGGCTCGCTCGGCGCCATGCAGTCCCGTGGCGAGCAGCGCTCCTTCTCCAAGGACCGCTACTTCCAGGAGGGCGTCGCCTCCGACGAGAAGCTGGTGCCCGAGGGCATCGAGGGCCAGGTGCCCTACCGCGGACCTCTCTCCGCCGTCGTCCACCAGCTCGTGGGTGGTCTGCGCCAGTCGATGTTCTATGTCGGCGGCCGGACGGTGCCGGAGCTTCAGACGAACGGCCGGTTCGTGCGGATCACCTCCGCGGGTCTCAAGGAGAGCCACCCGCACGACATCCAGATGACGGTCGAAGCGCCGAACTACAGCAGGAAGTAGCGCCGACCCGGTGAGGGGCGGTCCCGGCATGCGGCCGGGACCGCCCCTCACGCGTGTGTCGGGGATACTGGTAGGCGCAGACGTAGAGGGAAAGGCCACACATCGTGACTGAGATCGAGATCGGGCGCGGCAAGCGCGGCCGCAGGGCGTACGCGTTCGACGACATCGCCGTCGTCCCGAGCCGGCGCACCCGGGACCCGAAGGAGGTCTCGATCGCCTGGCAGATCGACGCCTACCGGTTCGAGCTGCCGTTCCTGGCCGCCCCCATGGACTCGGTGGTCTCCCCGCAGACCGCCATCCGCATCGGTGAGCTCGGCGGGCTCGGCGTGCTGAACCTCGAGGGTCTGTGGACCCGCTACGAGGACCCGCAGCCGCTGCTCGACGAGATCGCGGAGATGGAGGAGGAGACCGCGACCCGCCGTCTGCAGGAGATCTACTCCGCTCCCATCAAGGAAGAGCTGATCGGGCAGCGCATCAAGGAGGTGCGCGACTCGGGTGTGGTCACCGCCGCCGCGCTCTCCCCGCAGCGCACCGCGCAGTTCTCCAAGGCCGTCGTCGACGCCGGTGTGGACATCTTCGTCATCCGCGGTACGACGGTCTCCGCCGAGCACGTCTCCGGCGCCGCCGAGCCGCTGAACCTGAAGCAGTTCATCTACGAGCTGGACGTCCCGGTCATCGTCGGCGGCTGCGCCACCTACACCGCCGCCCTGCACCTGATGCGCACGGGCGCGGCGGGTGTGCTGGTCGGCTTCGGCGGTGGCGCCGCGCACACCACCCGCAACGTGCTGGGCATCCAGGTGCCGATGGCGACCGCGGTCGCCGATGTGGCCGCGGCCCGCCGCGACTACATGGACGAGTCCGGCGGCCGCTATGTGCACGTCATCGCGGACGGTGGCGTGGGCTGGTCGGGTGACCTGCCGAAGGCCATCGCGTGCGGTGCCGACTCGGTGATGATCGGCTCCCCGCTGGCCCGCGCGACGGACGCGCCGGGCAAGGGCCACCACTGGGGCATGGAGGCCGTCCACGAGGACGTGCCGCGCGGCAAGCTGGTGGACCTGGGCATCGTCGGCACGACCGAGGAGATCCTCGCCGGTCCCTCGCACTCGCCGGACGGGTCGATGAACTTCTTCGGCGCGCTGCGCCGGGCGATGGCGACGACGGGCTACAGCGAGCTCAAGGAGTTCCAGCGCGTCGAGGTGACGGTGGCGGACTCGCAGCACAGCCGCTGACGTTCCGCGGACATACGGAAGGGGCCCCGCACCGACTGGTGCGGGGCCCCTTCCGTATGCGTGGACCGGCGGGGCCCTTCGGTCTGGTCGTGGTCCGGCGAAGGACACGGGTCACAGACGGTGGGCCGCCCCCGCCGGGGTCGCCCCCCGGGTGTCGAGGAGGAGTTGGGCCTTCACCGCGAGGCCCTGGAGGTCGTACGTGCGGTGGTGCTGGAGCAGGATCGTCAGGTCGGCGTGGGCCGCGGCTTCGTACAGAGAGTCCGCCCGGGGGACGGGGGCCTCGCCCACGCGCCAGTCGGGGACGTAGGGGTCGTGGTAGCTCACCACCGCGCCCAGGTCCATCAGCCGGCGGCCGATCTCGTCAGCCGGGGAGCCCTCGCGGTCGGCGAGGTCCGGTTTGTAGGTGACACCGAGCAGCAGGACACGTGCGCCGCGGACGGATTTGCCGTGCTCGTTGAGGAGGGTGGCGCTGCGCTGGATCACGTACTGCGGCATGCGTTCGTTGACCTGGGCCGCCAGCTCGACCATGCGCAGCGGGCGGTGGGCGCCGATGGTGTCCACGGGGACGCCGTGGCCTCCGACGCCGGGGCCCGGGCGGAAGGCCTGGAAGCCGAAGGGCTTGGTCTCGGCGCAGCGGATGACGTCCCAGAGGTCGACGCCGAGGTCGTGGCAGAGCACGGCCATCTCGTTGACGAGGGCGATGTTGACGTGGCGGAAGTTGGTTTCCAGGAGCTTGACCGTCTCGGCCTCGCGAGGGCCGCGCGCGCGGACGACCTTGTCGGTGAGGCGGCCGTAGAAGGCGGCGGCGGCTTCGGTGCAGGCCGGCGTGAGGCCGCCGATGACCTTGGGCGTCGCCGCGAAGCCGTGGGCGCGGTTGCCGGGGTCGAGGCGCCCGGGGGAGTAGGCGAGCTGGAAGTCACGGCCCGCGCGCAGACCCGAGGCCTCTTCGAGGAGGGGGCGGAGGAATTCCTCGGTGGTGCCGGGGTGCACAGGTGATTCGAGCAGCACGGTGGTGTGCGGGCGCATGCGCGTTCCGAGTGCGCGAGCGGCGTCCGCGACGGCCGTGAGGTCGAGGGTGTGGTCGGCGCCGAGGGCGGTGGGGGCGCAGATGACGGCGGTACGGACCCGGCCGAGCTCGACCGGGTTGGTGGTGGGACGGAAGCCTCCCGCGAGCATCCGGCGGATCTCGGAGGCGGTGAGGGAGCCGTCGACGGGTGGGCGTCCGGCGCAGAGCTCGGCGACGGGGCGCGGGTCGGTGTCGTAGCCGATGGTGTCGATACCCGCGGCGACGGCGGCCTGGGCGAGAGGGAGTCCGAGGTGGCCGAGGCCGATGACGGCGAGATCAGCGGGCATGGAGGAGGGCCGTCCTTCCCAGTAGCCGGAGGGGACGAAGCGCGCAAGCCCTGTGGACAGAATGGGGCGAACGCAATGTCAGACTAGGCGTAAATATGACCGATATGCGGCATTGCGCTGTCGTGTGTGCGCCGAGTGTTGATCTGCCGGGCCCCTCGCGTCACCCCCAGGGACCCCGGGGATATCCACAGGCGGTGGCTGAAGTCGGTGAGCGGGGACAGAATCGAGTCTGTGAGCCCGACCACGTGGGGGACGACGGGAGGCAGCGGTGAGGACAGCGACACTGGGACCCGCGGAGCGCGCCGAGGCGCTCGCGGCCATGGCCGAGGGTGAACTGGACGTGCTGGTCGTGGGCGCCGGCGTGGTCGGAGCCGGGACCGCCCTCGACGCGGCGACGCGAGGACTCGCCACCGGGCTCGTCGAAGCGCGCGACTGGGCCTCGGGCACCTCCAGCCGGTCGAGCAAGCTCATCCACGGCGGCCTGCGCTATCTGGAGATGCTGGACTTCGCGCTGGTCCGGGAGGCGCTGAAGGAGCGCGGGCTGCTGCTCGAGCGGCTGGCCCCTCATCTGGTGAAGCCGGTGCCGTTCCTCTATCCGCTCCAGCACAAGGGCTGGGAGCGTCTCTACGCCGGATCGGGTGTCGCGCTCTACGACGCGATGTCGGTGTCGTCGGGCCACGGCCGCGGGCTTCCGGTCCACCGTCACCTGTCACGCCGTCACGCGTTGCGGGTGGCGCCCTGCCTGAAGAAGGACGCCCTGGTCGGCGCCCTTCAGTACTACGACGCCCAGATGGACGACGCGCGCTTCGTGACGACGCTCGTGCGGACCGCCGCCTCCTACGGCGCGAAGGTCGCCAGCCGGGCGCGGGTCGTCGGCTTCCTGCGCGAGGGGGAGAGGGTGGTCGGCGCTCGGGTGCAGGACGTCGAGGCCGGCGGGGAGTACGAGATCCGGGCCAAGCAGATCGTGAACGCGACCGGCGTGTGGACGGACGACACACAGGCGCTGATCGGGGAGCGGGGGCAGTTCCATGTGCGGGCTTCGAAGGGCATCCATCTGGTGGTGCCGAAGGACCGGATTCACTCGAATACCGGATTGATCCTGAGGACCGAGAAGTCGGTGCTGTTCGTGATCCCGTGGGGACGGCACTGGATCGTGGGGACCACGGACACCGACTGGGATCTGGACAAGGCGCACCCGGCCGCGTCGAGCGCCGACATCGACTACCTGCTGCAGCACGTCAACTCGGTCCTGTCGGTGCCGCTCACCCGGGACGACGTGGAGGGGGTGTACGCGGGGCTGCGGCCGCTGCTCGCGGGGGAGTCGGACGCGACCAGCAAGCTGTCGCGGGAGCACACCGTGGCGCACCCGGTGCCAGGCATGGTCGTCGTCGCCGGCGGCAAGTACACGACCTACCGGGTCATGGCCAAGGACGCCGTCGACGAGGCCGTGCACGGGCTCGACCAGCGGGTGGCGGCCTGCGTGACCGAGGACGTGCCCCTGCTCGGCGCCGAGGGATACCGCGCGCTGTGGAACGCACGGGCGAGGATCGCGGCCCGGACGGGGCTCCATGTGGTGCGCGTGGAGCATCTGCTCAACCGGTTCGGTTCCATGGCGGAGGAGGTACTGGAACTGATCGCCGCGGACCCGAGTCTGGGCGAGCCCCTGGCGGCGGCCGACGACTATCTGCGGGCCGAGGTCGTCTACGCGGCCTCGCACGAGGGAGCGCGCCATCTGGACGACGTACTGACCCGGCGTACCCGAGTCTCCATCGAGACGTTCGACCGAGGGACGCGCAGCGCGCGCGAGTGCGCCGAACTGATGGCCCCGGTCCTGGGCTGGGACGAGGGGCAGATCGACAAGGAGGTGGCGCACTACGAGAAGCGCGTCGAGGCGGAGCGGGAGTCGCAGCGGCAGCCCGACGACCTGACGGCCGACGCGGCGCGCCTGGGTGCGCCGGACATCGTTCCGATCTAGTCCACGCGGTGCGCGGGCCCGGGCGGAGGACGTCGGGGGCATATGCCGTGCCCCTATGTCGCCCATTCTCCGTGGCGCGTGCGGGAGTTGATGCGCGTGGTGCTTCGGGGCCCGGGCGGCCCAGGCGCGCGGGGGCGTGCCCGGTGACCGCCGGCGCCGGGAGGGGCCCGGCCGGGCGGCCGTGACCTGCGCCCCGCGGGGTGGCATGGTGGGAACCGCCCACCGCGCAGCCGTCGTGTCGGAGTGCGGACCCGGGAGCAGTGCCGGTCCCGGGGTGAGGGACAATGGACCCTCTTCCAGGGCGGGTTACCGCATCGCGCGGGAGCGGCAGGCGCGGGCGAAGATCAGGGATCGCAGAGGGGACGCATGTCGGAGGCGGAGCAGTCGCGGGACACGGCGCGGGAACCTCGGCGGGACGCGGTGACGGGCGTCGAGCCGGACAGCGGTTCGGACGCCGGGCGGGGTGCCGGAACCACCCGTGACGGGGACGGCGTTCCCGCACAGCGGGACGGGGAACCCGACACGGGGGTCGGTGCGCAGACCGCCCCGAAGTCGGGCACGGAAGCGGTGAAGCCGGACACGGAGGCTGACGGGGCGTCGGCGCTGTCGGCGGGTGTGCCGTCGGGCGACGGCGGGCCTGACGGGGAGTCCGACGCGCCGTCGGACGAGGGCGCGTCGCAGGGCGAGGGTCCTGCGGCGGACGCGACCCCCGTGCTGGACAAGGGCCCCGCGGCCGGCGCGAGCCCCATACAGGACAAGCGTCCCGCGCTGGACAAGAGTCCCGCGCCGGACGCGGCCCCCGTTCAGGGCAAGGGCCCCGCGCCGGACGCGAACCCCGCCCAGGGCAAGGGCCCCGTGGCGGACGCGGACCCCGCGAGCCCCGTGGGCGGCGGTGCCGGTGGCGCGAAGAAGGCCGTGCTCTCCAAGGCGGACGCCCCGGTGCGGGCCGACGCCAAGACCAAGGTGAGCAAGTCGGGCACGCCGTCGGCAGCCCAGGGTGGGACCGCCGAAGGACGGCTCCTGGCCGGCCGCTACCGGCTCGGCGGTGTCCTCGGGCGTGGCGGCATGGGCACGGTCTGGCGTGCCGTCGACGAGACGCTCGGACGGACCGTCGCGGTCAAGGAACTCCGGTTTCCGGGCGCCATCGACGAGGACGAGAAGCGCCGGCTGATCACCCGGACCCTGCGCGAGGCCAAGGCGATCGCCCGCATCCGCAACAACGGCGCCGTGACCGTCTACGACGTCGTGGACGAGGACGACCGGCCGTGGATCGTCATGGAGCTCATCGAGGGCAAGTCCCTCGCCGACGCCATCCGCGAGGACGGCACGCTGACCCCGCGCCGCGCCGCAGAGGTGGGGCTCGCGATCCTCGACGTACTGCGCTCCGCGCACCGCGAGGGCATCCTGCACCGCGATGTGAAGCCGTCCAATGTGCTGATCGCCGAGGACGGCCGGGTCGTGCTGACCGACTTCGGTATCGCGCAGGTCGAGGGCGACCCCTCGATCACCTCGACCGGCATGCTCGTCGGCGCGCCCTCCTACATCTCGCCCGAGCGGGCACGCGGCCACAGGCCGGGCCCGGCGGCGGACATGTGGTCGCTGGGCGGCCTGCTGTACGCGAGCCTCGAGGGCAGCCCGCCCTACGACAAGGGCTCCGCCATCGCGACGCTGACGGCGGTCATGACCGAGCCGGTCGACCCGCCCAAGAACGCGGGACCGCTGCTGGAGGAGGTCATCTACGGCCTGCTCGCCAAGGATCCCGAGCAGCGGCTCGACGACGCAGGGGCACGGGCGCTGCTCAGCGCGGTCGTCAACGGGCCCGCGGAGCCCGTCGCAGCCGAGCCGGAGCCGTCGCCCGAGGCCACCCGGGTCGTCGCGCTGCCCCCGGTTCCGCCCGCCCCCGAAGGCCGGGCCAAGGACAAGGCCAAGGAGGCCGCCGACGTTGCCGCGGAGCGGATGCGCGGCGCGCTGAAGTCCGTACGGAACGCCGCGGCGGCCGCGACCGCCGCCGCCACCGCGGCCGCGAAGCCCGAACAGAAGCAGTCGCTGTCGCAAACCGGCGGGCGACCGGGCCGTCCCGCGCCCGTGCGGGCGCCGATCACCGATGTGGTGCCCCGTCGGACCCTGGTGATCATCGCGGTCGTCGTGGTGCTCGCCGTGCTCTCCACCGTCCTGTACCTCGCCTTCGGCGGGGACGACACCACCAGCCAGGGCAAGGGCAAGGACGACAAGGCCGCTTCGGCCGGTGCCTCCACCGGCGGCGGTTACGCCCAGGGCACGGACCGGAACGGCAAGACCAGCGGCGGCGGTCGGAGCACCGGTGGCGGGGACGGGACACAGCCCGGCAAGGACGGCTCGACCGGCGCCACCACCGGCGACGGCAAGGCGACCGGCGGCACAGGAGGGACCGGCGGCGCCGGCGGCACAGGTGGCACGGCCCGCGGCGGCAGTGCGGTGCTTCCGGCGGGGTACGTCATGGTGACCAACGCGCGGTTCCACTTCTCGATGGCGATGCCCAAGGCCTTCCGGATGACCGGAATAGCGGGTCGGAACTCCGGCGGGATCTTCAGCGCTTCCGGCGGTTTCCCCCGCGTCCAGGTCGACTTCAACGCCAGCCCCAAGAACGACGCGGCCGGCGCCTGGACGGCGGCCGTCAGCGGGGTGGCCGCCAGCAGCGACGGCTACCAGCACCACGGGATAAAGACCGTCTCGTACAAGGGCTACCCGACCGTCGCCGACTGGCAGTTCGAGCGCAACCAGGGCGGTACGCGCGTCATGGTCCTCAACCGCGGCTTCAAGGTGGACGCCAAGCACGGCTACTCCATCATGATCAGCTGCAAGTCCAGTGAGTGGAACGCCGCCGAGTGCAAGACGCTGCGTGATACGGCGTTCGCGACGTTCAGCCCCAAGGACTGACCAAGGCCACGTATCGTGAGAGCCCGGGGACCGTACGCAGCCGAACAGAGCCGTTAACTGCACGGGACCGGATCGCAATTGACGGTTTCGTGCTGAACTACGGGACCTGGGGGACAGCGCGCTCGTGGGGAGGCGTCATGGACGACTACGCGGGAAGGGTGCTCGCCGACCGCTACCGCCTTCCGTTGCCGCCTTCGGACGAGTACGAACTGGTCGAAACACGGGCGTTTGACACGTACAGCGGGCAGGAAGTACTCGTCCGCCAGCTGCCGTTGCCGGAGGTCGTCGACGCCGAGGTGCTCGACGCGGACGGATCGACGGGGTACGCGCCGCGACGGGCGTCCGGGCGTACGACCCGGCGGCCGACGGATCCCGCCGTACGGCGGGCCATCGAAGCGGCACAGGCGGCGGCGCAGATCCCCGACCACCCTCGGCTCGACCAGGTCTTCGACGTCTTCGCCGAGGGCGGCTCGCTCTGGATAGTGAGTGAACTGGTCGCGGCCCGGCCGCTCGCGGCGCTCCTCGCCGAGCGGCCCCTGAACCCGTATCGGGCGGCGGAGATCGGCGCGGACGTCCTCACCGCCCTCCGGGTGCTCCACGCGCACGGCTGGACCCACCGGAACATCACCGTCCGCACGGTCCTCGTCTGCGACGACGGACGGGTCGTCCTGACCGGGCTGGCCGCCGGCGCGGCGGAGGAGGCGCTCTGCGGGTACGCGCCGGTACCGGACGCCGACGACGACCAGGCTCCGGGAGACCCGGGCGCCAACGCTCCGAGCTACGGCGCGAGCACCAACGACTCGGGCGGCTACGGCACGGACGGTCACGGCCCGGACGGCTACGGCACAGGCGCAGGCGAATACCCGCGCGCCCTCGACCCCAGCGCCCTCGACCCCAGCGCCCACGACCCCAGCGCCCACGACCCCCGCGCCCTCGACCCGGGCTACGCCGCCGGCGGCTACGACACGCACGACGGTTCCCCGGGCGGCCCGCGTGTCCCCGGGGCGCGGCCCGAGTTGTCGGCTGCCGGTACCGAGGGGACCCCGGCGCCTCCCTCGGCGGACGTACGAGCCGCGCGCGCGGGCGCCATCGCCGCGTACCGGGCGGGAGCCCGGGCCGCGGCGCGCCTCAGCGAAGCCCAAGAGGGCAAGCAGAGCCATGAGAACCACGAGGGCCACCAGAGCCGAGAAGCCCACCAGGGCGCCCCGGGCGCTCCCCGGGCCGGCGGCCCGCTGCCGCTTCCCGGCGCCCGTTCCGCGGACGGCGGCACGCCCTACGACCCCCAGTGGTGGTCCCAGGCCGTGGACGACGATGACGCCGCCGACGACGACGGCGCCGAGGGCGGCCCGGACGGGGGCGTCGACGACGGCCACGGCGGCGGACCGCGGCGGGCGCTGCTCGCCGGGGTCTGGAACGACCGCCCGTCGGCGGGCCGGGACGGTGCCCGCTCGCTGCCGGCCGGTGGCGGAGGACTGCCCGCCGCTGGACGTCCCGCCCTCCCGACGGGCTACCGGTCGAGCGCCGCCACCCCGCCCCCGCGCGACAGCGGCCGAGACGCCCTGAAGGCCGACTCGCAGCGGGCCGACGTACAGCGGGGCCAGGCGGCCCCGGCCGAACCGGCCCGTGCCGGCGGCCGCTGGGACGACGTCGTGGCCGGAGGCCGGGCGCCCGCCTACCGGGGCCCCGCCACGCCCCTCGCCGCCGAGCGGGCCCGGCAGGCCCGGATCGCCGTGGTGGGTGCCGTCACCGAGCGCTGGGCGCCCGAGCAGGCCGGCCCCGTCCACGAGAACTGGCAGCTGGCCCCGCCCATCGGCCCCTCCACCGACCTCTGGGCGCTCGGCGCGCTGCTCTACCGCGCCGTCCAGGGCCACGCCCCGTACCCCGAGGAGAGTGCGGCCGAGCTGGTCCAGCTCGTCTGCGCCGAGCCCCCCGCCTTCGCCGAGGAGTGCGGGCCGCTGCGCCCGATCGTCGAGTCACTGCTGCGCCAGGACCCGACCGAGCGGCCGGACTTCGAGGAACTGCGTGGCTGGCTGCGCTCGCTCGTGCGGTCCGCGCCCGAGCCCGAGGTGGGCACGGAGGCCGTACCGCTGCCGTCCTTCGACGGCACGCGGCTGCCCATCGTGCGCCGCCGCGGCGAGCTGGTGCGCAAGCGCCGTGGCGGAGGGGTCTCCACCCACGGCCGTCATCGCCACAAGAAGGCCAAGGAGCCCCGGCGGACGCGCGAGCGCGCCCCGCGGGCCGACCGGGCCACCGCGTACAGCGGGTCGGAAGCCCGCGGCCGTTCGGAGGCGTACGGCCGGTCCGACCCCTACGGCCGGCCCGAGGGCTACAGCCGTCCCGAGACGCCCGGCAGGCCGCTGCGGCCTGGCCGTTCGGAGCCGCCGCGCCGCGGGCCGCGCTCCCTGGGGCGTCTGCTGCTGGTCCTGATCCTGCTCCTGCTGGTCGGGGCCGTCGTGTACGCCGTGAAGTTCATGCCCACCTCGGACCAGGACCGGCCGGGCGGGCAGACGCCCGGCAGCGGGCAGTCCCCGTCGTCCCAGCAGCCCGGCGGGCAGCCCAGCAGCCCGTCCCGGCCGAGTGGGCAGGGCAGTACGACCCCCGGCACACCTCCGACGCCGGGCCGCCCCCTGGCCGCCGGGTACACCCTGCGCGAGGATCCCGAGGGCTTCCGGATCGGCGTCGACAAGAAGTGGCAGCGCAGCCCGATCAACGACGCGGGGCAAGTCCGCTACAACGGCAATGGCTTCACCCTGCTCGTGGTCCCGGGCCGGGACACCGTCCAGACGGGCGGCTCCGATCCCATGACGTACCAGCGCACCAAGGAGCGCGAGCTCCAGCCCTGGCGCGACTCCTCCTGGTCGAGCGCCTCCGGGCTGCGACGGATCGACGTGGGTCAGCAGGCCATGGCCGAGGGGCAGTTCACCTGGCAGGACAGCAGCGGCCGTGAGGTGTACGTACGGAACCTGGCGATGATCGTCGGCGGCCGGTACCACGTCATCCAGGTCGTCGGCCCGGAGAGCCAGCGCGACAAGGTGTCCGAGATCTACCAACAGGCCGTCCAGGAGTACCGCCCCACGCGCTGAGCCACTCGCTCCGGGGTCGGCGCCCCGTCCGTCGCAGCCCGTCGGCGCTCCGTCGCAGAGCGCGGCAGACCGGCCCGTTGCCCGTAACAGTGCGGTTTCCTTTGCCTGCCCCGAGGTTCCGCCTTCCGCACCCCCCTCCGTAACCTGGCATCCGAAGGAACGGGTGGGCGGGGGCAAGTGGAACATTCTCAGAGCACGGGCGCGGGTCTGGTGCTGGCCGGTCGCTACCGGCTGGGCGAGTCCATCGGCAGCGGTGGCATGGGCAAGGTCTGGCGTGCCCACGATGAGGTCCTGCACCGGGTCGTCGCGGTCAAGGAGTTGACGGCGGGTCGCTACGTCTCCGAGGCCGACCGGGTCGTCCTGCACGCCCGCACGCAGAAGGAGGCGCGCGCCGCCGCCCGCATCACGCACCCCGGCGTCGTCACCGTCCACGACGTGCTGGAGCACGACGACCGCCCGTGGATCGTGATGCAGTACGTCGACGGACCCTCCCTCGCCGACGCCGCCAAGAAGTCGGGGCCGCTGGAGGCCCGCGAGGCGGCCCGCATCGGGCTGCACGTCCTGAGCGCGCTGCGGGCCGCGCACGCGGCCGGGGTGCTCCACCGGGACGTGAAGCCCGGCAACGTCCTGCTGGCGCGCGACGGTCAGGTCCTCATCACCGACTTCGGCATCGCCGCGATCGAGGGCGACTCGACCATCACCCGGACCGGGGAACTCGTCGGCTCCATCGACTACCTGGCGCCCGAACGGGTACGGGGCGGCGACCCGGGCCCCGCCTCCGACCTGTGGTCGCTGGGCGCGACGCTGTACACGGCGGTGGAGGGAACGTCGCCGTTCCGCCGGACCTCACCGATCAGCACCATGCAGGCCGTGGTGACCGAGGAGCCGCCCTACCCGGCGCACGCGGGGGCTCTCGCGCCCGTCATCACCGCCCTGCTGCGCAAGGCCCCGGCGGACCGTCCGGAAGCGGCCGAGGCCGAGCGGATGCTGATGGAAGCGATGGAGGGGCGCAGCCCCGCCGCCGCGCAGGCGTACGTGCCCACCCAGAGGGTGCGGGAGGAGGACCTGCGCTCCGCGACGGCCCAACTCCCGCCGCCCGACGCGGTACCGGACCCGTACCCAGCCGCGGCGAGTGCGCGCCCGGGCCCGGGCAGGCGGCGCGGCCGCGTGGCTCTGCTCGCCGCCGTGCTCGCGGCCGTGATCGGCGGGGCGGCCGTCTTCGCCGCCATGCAGTACGCGGATGACAGCGGCCGCGGCACGGAGGCCGGACCGGACGTCACGCGTTCCACGACACCCGAGTCCACGGCACAGAACCAGCCCGTCGGGGCCGACTGGCACCGGGTCAACGACCCCGACGGCTTCAGCCTGCTCGTGCCCAAGGGCTGGAAGCGCCAGATGGACGGCAACCAGATCGATTACACGCCCGACAACGGCCGTCATCGCATCCGGATCAGCGTCGACCGCTCGCCTGACTTCGAGAACCCGTACATGCACATGCAGGACGTGGAGAAGACCCTCAAGGACCGGCTGCCGGTCTACAAGCGGGTGCAGTTGCACCCCAACACCTTCCGGGACCAGCTCAACTCCTGTCTGTGGGAGTTCACCTGGACGGAGAAGAAGACCCACCCCGGCAAGCGGCACGCGATCGACCAGATCTACTACGCGGACGACGGCACCGAGTACGCGCTCTACATGTCCTCCCCGCAGGAGGACTGGGCGACCACCCGCGAGCAGTTCGATTTCATGCTCAAGAGCTGGAAACCGAAGGGTTCCTGACCGTCCACCATCCGCGAGACGCTGGAGTCGGTGGCCCGGCCGCCGCAAGGCGGGCGCGGTGACGCAGTTCTACGCGCCCGGCGCCCCGCGGCCGGTGGCGGCCGCTGGGTGCCGCCGATCCTGCGGGACAGCCGGGGGGCGCGTTACGGCCTGCTGGGTGGTCTGGTGGCGCTCGCCGTCGCGCTCACCCTGGTCGCCGTCGCGCTCACCCTGGTCGTCGTCGATCCCTTCGGGGGCGACGAGCTGCCGCCCGGCTGGCAGGTGCGCCCGGAGAGCGAGCTCCTGCAGGCCCAGGTGACCGTCCCCGGAGGACTATCGCAAGGCGTCCGACCTCGTCGCCGACTACACGCCCTGCTCGTCGAGTGAGGACGATCCCGTCCGGTACCGGTACCACGAGCTCCTCGTCCCCGGAGAGGGCAGGACGTTCTGGCACCTGCGCGTGAAGGTGCCCGCCGCGGGGAAGGGCGCCACGGACGGCGAGGCGCTGTACGCGGAAGTCGTGAAAGGCCTGAAGATCCAGGGTCCGTAGCGGCCATAAGCCCCTGATCAGGGCTTATGTGCCAGTGATCGCTGGCGTGGTTGTGGGTACCCGGTGAAAAGGTATTACCGACGGGTACCCAAAGGCCCGGATGCCGCATACCCTCGCCCCCATGACGGACTCGCAGGCCACCACCGCCGCCCCCGGTACGCACGGCACGAACCCCATCGCCCCCGCCCCGGCCGGCGCACGGACCGCCGCCGACGTGGTCACTCCCGAAGTGGTCGCCCAGCTCACCCGGGGGGTCGTCGGCTCCGGCCGGACCGCCAACCACACCCCGTTCACCGGGGACAAGCTGGCGGACCTGCCCGAGTCCACGCCCGAGGACGTCGCCGAGGCCTTCACACGCGCCCGCGCCGCCCAGCCCGCCTGGGCCGCCACACCGGTCCGCGCCCGCGCCGCCGTGCTGCTGCGCTTCCACGACCTCGTACTGGAGCGGCAGGCCGAGGTCCTCGACCTGATCCAGCTGGAGACGGGCAAGGCCCGGCTGCACGCGCACGAGGAGGTCCAGGCCGTCGCCGTCGCCGCCCGGCACTACGGCCGCAAGGCCGCCTCGTACCTCAAGGCCAAGCGGCACACCGGCGTCGTCCCGACCCTCACCAAGGTGACCGAGCTGCGTCAGCCGCGCGGGGTCGTCGGCCAGATCGCGCCGTGGAACTACCCGCTGGAACTGTCCGTGGGTGACGCCCTGCCCGCCTTCGTCTCCGGCAACGCCGTCGTCATGAAGCCCGACACCGAGACCGCGCTGACCGCGCTGTGGGCGCGGGACCTGCTGGTCGAGGCCGGTCTGCCCGCCGAGGTCTTCCAGGTCGTCCTCGGCGACGGACCCGTCGTCGGCCCCGAGGTCGTCAAGCACGCCGACTACGTCTCCTTCACCGGCTCCACCCGGACCGGCCGCGAGGTCGCCCGGGGCGCGGCCGCCCGTCTCGTCGGTGTCTCCCTCGAACTCGGCGGCAAGAACGCCATGCTCGTGCTGCGCGACGCGGACATCGAGAAGGCCGCAGCCGGCGCCGTGCGCGCCTGCTTCTCCTCCGCCGGACAGCTCTGCATCTCCATCGAGCGGTTGTACGTCCACGACTCGATCGCCGACGCGTTCATCGAGCGGTTCGCCGCCCGTACGAAGGCGATGCGGCTCGGCAACTCCCTCGCCTACGGCGCCGACATGGGCTCGCTCGTCGGCGAGCGCCAGCTGGAGACCGTCACCAAGCACGTCGACGAGGCCGTCGCCAAGGGCGCAAGGCTCGTCGCCGGCGGCGTCGCCCGCCCCGACATCGGCCCGCTCTTCTACGAGCCGACCATCCTCGACGGCGTCGAGGCGCCGATGGCCGTGTGCACCGAGGAGACCTTCGGCCCGGTCGTCTCGATCTACCGCTTCACCGACGAGGACGAGGTCGTCGAGCTGGCCAACGCCACCCCCTACGGCCTCAACTCCAGCGTCTGGACGACGGACTCGCGCCGGGGCCACGCGGTCGCGGCCCGGCTGCGCACCGGCACGGTCAACATCAACGAGGGGTACGCCCCCGCCTACGGCAGCGTCCAGTCCCCGATGGGTGGCATGAAGGACTCCGGCCTCGGCCGCCGGCACGGCTCCGAGGGCATCCTCAAGTACACCGAGGCCCAGACCGTCGCCCAGCAGCGGCTCATCCCGCTCGCGCCGTCCTTCGGGATGGACGACGAGAAGTACGCCGCCTTCATGAGCACCAGCCTCAAGGTGATGAAGGCCCTTCGCCTGCGCTAGAAGCCCGCACTTTCTCGACGAGGAGAGCCATGACCCAGGTACCCCCTGCCCGAAACCAGGCCGACGAGGGCTCCGGCGAGGACTCGGCGTACGACTACGACGTCATCGTCATCGGCTCGGGCTTCGGCGGCTCGGTGTCGGCGCTCCGGCTGACCGAGAAGGGCTACCGGGTCGGTGTCCTGGAGGCGGGCCGCCGATTCACCCGCGAGACCCTGCCCAAGAACTCCTGGGACCTGCGCAACTACCTCTGGGCGCCCGCCCTCGGGCTCTTCGGCATCCAGCGGGTGCATCTGCTGGGCAATGTGATGGTGCTCGCGGGCGCGGGGGTGGGCGGCGGCTCACTGAACTACGCCAACACCCTCTACGTACCGCCCGCGCCGTTCTTCGACGACCCGCAGTGGAAGGACATCACCGACTGGCAGGGCGAGCTCGGCCCGTACTACGACCAGGCCAAGCGGATGCTGGGCGTACGGCTCAACCCCACCATGACCCCGTCGGACGTCCATCTGAAGGCGACCGCGCAGGCCATGGGGGTCGGGGACTCCTTCCACATGGCACCCGTCGGTGTCTTCTTCGGGGACGGCAAGGACGCCGTGGGCGGGGACGGGGGCGGAGCGGCGAAGGTCCGGCCGGGCGGAACCGTCGACGACCCGTACTTCGGTGGCGCCGGGCCGTCCCGCCGCGCCTGCACCGAGTGCGGCGAGTGCATGACCGGCTGCCGCCACGGCGCGAAGAACACCCTCAACGAGAACTACCTCTACCTCGCCGAGAAGGCGGGCGCGGTCGTCCACCCGATGACGTCGGTCGTCGCCCTCACCGAGGACTCGCGCGGCGGCTTCGCCGTGAGGACCCTCCCCAGCGACAAGAAGCGCAAGGGGCAGGGCCGTACGTTCACCGCCCGCCGGGTCGTCGTCGCGGCCGGCACCTACGGCACCCAGACCCTGCTGCACCGGATGAAGGACACCGGGCTGCTGCCCAGGATCTCGACGCGCCTCGGCGAACTGACCCGTACGAACTCCGAGGCGCTGGTCGGCGCCCAGACCGACAGCCGCCGCTACCGCAGGCGCCACGGCGCGGAGAAGGTCGACTTCACCCGGGGCGTCGCGATCACTTCCTCCATCCACCCGGACGAGAACACCCACATCGAGCCCGTCCGTTACGGCAAGGGCTCCAACGCCATGGGCAGCCTGACGATCCTCCAGGTGCCCTACCGCACCCGGGCCCGGGTCGCCGGATGGGTCGGCAATGTCGCCAGGCACCCCTGGCTGGCCGCCCGCTCGCTCTCCAACCGCCGCTGGTCGGAGCGGACCATCATCGGCCTGGTCATGCAGTCGCTGGACAACTCCCTGACGACGTACCGCAAGCCGAAGGGCCTCGGCAAGGGCCTGCTCACCGCCCGCCAGGGCCACGGCGCACCCAACCCGAACCAGATCCCCGAGGCGACCCGGGCCGCCACCCTGCTCGCCGAGGAGATCAACGGCTTCGCCGGCTCCAACATCGGCGAGCTGATGGGCACGCCGCTCACGGCCCACTTCCTGGGTGGCTGCCCGATCGGCGCGGGGGCGGACTCCGGTGTGATCGACCCGTACCACCGGCTCTACGGCCACCCCGGCATCTCGGTGGTGGACGGCTCGGCGGTCTCGGCGAACCTGGGCGTCAATCCGTCGCTGACGATCACGGCGCAGGCCGAGCGGGCGATGTCCTTCTGGCCGAACAAGGGCGAGGCGGACGCGCGCCCGGCGCAGGGGACCGCTTACGTCCGCCTCGCCCCGGTCGAACCGAAGTCCCCGGCGGTGCCGGCGGACGCGTTCGGCGCGCTGAGGCTGCCGTTCCTGGGGATCCCGGCGGTCCCGCCCAAGAAGTGACCGCCCAGGCGTGAGCCCGCACCGGGCATGAGAAGGGCGCTGCACCCCCCTCCGAGTGCAGCGCCCTTCTGGTCTGTGGTGATGCGGTGTTACGCCGCGGCGTCGCTCCGGCGCCGCTTCAGCGCGAAGACCACACCGGCACCGGCGACGACGGCGATGCCGCCGGCGATCCCGATGGTCGGCAGCATCGAGGACGACCCGGTCTCGGCGAGGTTGCCGGTGACGGGCAGCGGCTTGGCCTCGCCCTGCGGCTTGAGGTCCTGCGAGGGCTTCTCACCGCTGGGCTTGGCGTCGTCGACGTCGTCGGCCTTGGCGCCCGGCTTGACGATCGTGAACGGGTAGACGTCGCCGTTCTCGAAGCAGGCGGCGTTCTCGTCGTCCTCGGCGCCGTCGTCGTATCCGCCCGCGGCGATCATGACGCTCTTACCCGCGGGGGCGCCCTTGTCGATCTTCACGCGGAGGTCGACGGTGACCTTCTGGCCGGCGTCGAGGGGGAACTGACCGAAGAACATGCCGTTGTTGAACGGGCTCTCGGCGAAGTCGTTGACCCACTTGCCGGTCTCGGGGTCCTTGTACTCGAAGTGCGCGTACTTCTCGATGAGCCGCTCGTCGCCCTCCTCGGGGGACGTGCCGTAGGTGGCGGCGGCGTAGACGTTCAGGTCGTCGATGTTCTTCTCGCCGGTGTTCTTCACGTGGAACGTGAAGTTCTTCCAGCCGCTGCCGGCGACGATCTTGTTCGGGAACCCGCCGAGGCCGACCTCGATCGCGGCCTCCTCGCAGTCCGGGAACTCCTCGTCGTCCTCGGCGTCGGTGCCCTTGCCGTCCTTCTCGCCGTCCTGCTTGTCACCCGGCGCGGGAGTGTCGGCGGACGCGAACTTCTTGTCGCCGTTCTTCGCGTCGGCGTTCGTCCCGGAAGACGCGGCGTCCTCGGTCCCGGCGGGCGCGGAGGCGTCGGCGGACGGCGTGGAGGCGGTCTCGGGCGTCGAGCCGTCCCGCAGGTCGTCGTCGGTCGCGGTGCCGCCGGTCGTGGTCGCACTGGCACCCGCTGTGCCCGGCGTACCGGTCGCGCCACCCGTGGACGCGTACGCGGCAGGCGCCACCAGGAAGGCGGCGGGAGCTATGACGACGGTCGCGGCGGCGACCGCCATGGCACGGCGAAGCTTCATGAAGACCTCAGGGACGTCAGGGGTGCCGCGAGACACGGCACAGGGCGGGGGCCGGCCCCGAGTGGCGGTCACGGGTGTGGCGGGTGGTTCCGCATGCATGACCTGTGACCAGGCGGATTGGTTGCACGTGAACTCACAGAATCTTTATGTGTCACCCGTCACACCCGGCGCGTCGCGTGGCGCTCGCGAGGGGACCGTGTCGGCACGGACACCACAGCGCCCCGGTGGGGCGCGCGCCGCTCAGGGCCTCCCTGCCCGGTGCGGCCGTCCCTCGGAGGGCCGCAGTCTGCTTCCGGAGCTGACCGGGTGATGAGCGAGGGCCCCGTGGATCTTCCGTCCACGGGGCCCTCGGCCGTCGGCACCGACGCCGGGGAACGTCGATGCCGCGGGGCGGCGCCGGGGGTAGCGCCGCGTGGGAGCGGGTCGTGCGAGTCCGTGCGGTCCGCCGGGTGGCCGCCCCGGCGCGCGAGGGGAGTGCGCGTGGTGTGGACCTCTGGCAGTGCGGGGGTGGAGCAGCGCCGTACGGGAGTGCGAGGGAGCGCGAGGCGACTGCTCTGCATCGTGCTCGCGGTCGGCGGCCGACGCAACCGTCCTGACCGGATGCGGTCGGCTCCGGGCGTCCCCGGAGCCGACCGTCCCTTCTTGGTGACCGGGCTGCTGTCCCCTGCCGTCCGGTCACACGCGCCGGGGCGAGGTCCCACGACGTGCCGAGAGCACGTCACACGCCCCAGCGGAGCCACGCGTGGTTTCTTCGGTCCCGCCCCTGGCTGACGCGGATACCGGGACCAACGAAGCCGCGCGTGGAGCGGTCACGCGCCGTACGGGTGAGGACGGGCCCGAACGCAGATCCGTACCCCGGTCGGGGCCGGGGGCTCAGACACGGCCCCGGCACAGCTCCAGCATCGTCATCGCCAGGGAGGTGCCCGGCTTGCCCAGGGCATCCCTGTAGTGCCCCAGGACCTCCATCTCGCGCGCCAGGTTCACCCGGCGGCCTCCGGAGGTGACGCGAGCCTCCTGGATCACGGCCGAGACGGCCATCCGTTCCTGGATGAGCCCGATGATCCGGTCGTCGAGGGCGTCGATGCGCTCGCGGGCGTCTCCGATGAGCGTGGCGGCCTCGTCGGTACGCGCGCCGGTCTTCTCCGTGGCGGTCGTGGCGGTCGTGGCGGTCGTGGCAGTGGTGGTGGCAGTCATGGTGGGGTTCTCCTCCGCTGGAGTCGGTCGGAGCCCCGGAGCGGCACGGCCCGGAAACGACAGAACGCCCCGGGCCTTGTCGGCCCGGGGCGCCTGGGAAGTCGCTTGTCAGCTCAAGCAGCACGACCATGGCAGCCGGACGGGCCGGTGCCATAGGTAAAGACGAAGGTCATCTGCTTGTGCATGCGGACAGTATGGACCGGGGGCGGCCGCTCGGACCAGCCGCGGTTCGGATGGTGAGACGAAAAGTCACCCCTCCGCGCCGGTAGAATCGACAAATACAGACCCCTCCTACCGCCGGAAGGCCGCCGAAGTGTCATCAGCGTCCCCCGCTGCCGCGCCCGACGTCACCAACCCGGACGTAGTCCTCGTTGTCGACTTCGGCGCGCAGTACGCCCAGCTCATCGCCCGCCGCGTCCGCGAGGCCCGGGTCTACAGCGAGATCGTCCCGTCCACCATGCCGGTGGCCGAGATGCTGGCCAAGAACCCGAAGGCGATCATCCTCTCCGGCGGCCCGTCCTCCGTGTACGCGCAGGGCGCCCCGCGCCTCGACCGCGAGATCTTCGAGGCCGACGTCCCCGTCCTCGGCATGTGCTACGGCTTCCAGCTGATGGCGACGACCCTCGGTGGCACCGTCGACAACACCGGCGCCCGTGAGTACGGCCGTACGCCGCTGCACGTCTCCAAGTCCGGCTCGACCCTCTTCGAGGGCACCCCGCTCGAGCAGTCGGTGTGGATGTCGCACGGCGACGCCTGCTCGGCCGCCCCCGAGGGCTTCACGGTCACCGCGTCCACGGACGTCGTGCCGGTCGCCGCCTTCGAGAACGACGAGAAGAAGCTGTACGGCGTGCAGTACCACCCCGAGGTGATGCACTCCACGCACGGCCAGCAGCTCCTCGAGCACTTCCTCTACCGGGGCGCCGGCATCGAGCCGTCCTGGACGACGCACAACGTGGTCGAGGAGCAGATCGCCCTCATCCGCGAGCAGGTCGGCACCAAGCGCGCCATCTGCGGCCTGTCCGGCGGCGTCGACTCGGCGGTGGCCGCGGCCCTCGTCCAGAAGGCCATCGGCTCCCAGCTGACCTGCGTGTACGTGGACCACGGTCTGATGCGCAAGGGCGAGACCGAGCAGGTCGAGAAGGACTTCGTGGCCGCCACCGGCGTCTCGCTGAAGGTCGTCGACGCGCAGGAGCGATTCCTCAACGCGCTCGCCGGCGTCTCCGACCCCGAGGAGAAGCGGAAGATCATCGGCCGCGAGTTCATCCGGGTCTTCGAGCAGGCGCAGGCCGAGATCATCGCGGAGGCCGCGGGCGGCGAGGAGGTCGCCTTCCTGGTGCAGGGCACCCTCTACCCGGACGTCGTCGAGTCCGGCGGCGGTACCGGCACCGCCAACATCAAGTCCCACCACAACGTGGGCGGACTGCCCGACGACATCGAGTTCGAGCTCATCGAGCCGCTGCGCAAGCTGTTCAAGGACGAGGTCCGGATGGTCGGCCAGGAACTGGGCCTGCCCGAGGAGATCGTCCAGCGGCAGCCGTTCCCCGGCCCCGGGCTCGGTATCCGTATCGTCGGCGAGGTCACCAAGGACCGCCTCGACCTGCTGCGCGAGGCCGACGCCATCGCCCGCGAGGAGCTGACGGCGGCTGGGCTCGACCGTGACATCTGGCAGTGCCCGGTGGTCCTGCTGGCGGACGTCCGCTCGGTCGGTGTCCAGGGTGACGGCCGCACCTACGGCCACCCCATCGTGCTGCGGCCGGTCTCGTCCGAGGACGCCATGACGGCGGACTGGACGCGGATGCCGTACGACGTCCTGGCGAAGATCTCGACGCGCATCACCAACGAGGTCCCCGATGTGAACCGTGTGGTGCTGGACGTCACCAGCAAGCCGCCGGGCACCATCGAGTGGGAGTAGTCCTCCCGTAGGCCCACGGGCTGACGGCCCTGCCGTCCGGCCCGGTTCAACGGCGCCGCCCCTGCCCGGGGCGGCGCCGTTGTCGTCCCCGCACGACTCTGTTCACCTGCCGTAACGCGCGGTAGCTTCCGGCGCATGAGCGAGATACCGGCCCCCTTCCCCGCCTCCGTTCCCGGCTTCGCCCCCACCCCCACACCCGTCCCCGTCGAGCGGCTCCACTTCGCGATGCCGCCGGTCCACGCGACCACGGACGAGGAGCGGACCTCGCGCAAACAGAGACTGGCCGGTGCCCTGCGGCTCTTCGGGCGGTTCGGCTACGAGGACGGTGTCTCCGGCCACATCACGGCCCGGGACCCCGAGTACGCCGACTGCTACTGGGTGAACCCCTTCGGGGTGCCCTTCGCCGAGGTGACCGCGAGCGATCTCCTCCTGGTCAACGGCGAGGGCCAGGTCGTCCAGGGCACGCACCATGTGAACCAGGCCGCGTTCGCCGTCCACGCGCAGGTGCACCGCGCCCGGCCCGACGTGGTCGCCGTCGCGCACAGCCACTCCCTGTACGGGCGGGCCCTGGCCGCACTCGGCGAGCTGATCGAGCCCCTCACCCAGGAGGCTTGCGCGTTCTACGAGGATCACGCCCTCTACGACGCGTACACCGGGGTCGTCGTGGACGAGGAGGAGGGGCGGCGCATCGCCGCCGCGGTCGGCGCGTACAAGGCGATCGTGCTGCGCAACCACGGGCTGCTCACGGTCGGTGACTCGGTCGACGCGGCGGCCTGGTGGTTCATCGCGATGGAGCGCTGCAGCCAGGTCCAGCTGGCGGCGCGGGCCGCGGGCAAACCGGTGCTGATAGAGCACCGGGACGCGGTGGCCACGCGGGAGCAGCTCGGCAGCGATCTGGTCGCCTGGATCAACTACCAGCCGTTGTGGCGCCGGATCAGCCGTGCGGAACCAGAACTACTGACCTGATGGTTGTGTGACGGAGGTACTTCTCAGTCAACCCGATGGTGGGCCAATCACCCGGATCGGCTCGTTTCGCCGCCTCTTCCGACCTTCCCGTACGGCACAATTCCCTTGAAATGACTGATAGTTCGATAGGGGTGGGGAAGGGTGGCGTTCCGGCGTGGCGGTGCAAGAGGCGAGACAGCGCAGTGACTGCGCGGACTGTGCGAACGGCGTGCACGGCGCACGGGAAGGGCACCGGCGGGCTGTCGCCGCGTTCCTCGCCCAGCGGGATGAATTCGCCGCGGGAAAGGGGCTTCCGGCGGCGGTCGCCCACTCGGCCGGGGCATCGCGGCAGTGGGTGTCGGACGAACTGACCCAGTCCGCGCGGACGGTCGCCGAGCGCGGCCGCGAGGCGGGCGCGTCCTGGCTCCACCTGGTCTGGCGCGGCACCCTGCTCCTCCTGTGGGGAAGTGTGGTCGCCCTGCTGCTCGGGCAGGCCTTCACCGCGATCGGCGTCGGCTGGACCGGCGCGCGCACCGCCGCCCTCGCCGCCACACTCCTCACCGCCGGCCTGCTGACCCTGGCGGCCTCGGCCCACCGCTCCCGCGGCGGTCTCCTAGCCCCCGTGATCGGCGACGACAACCGGCTCTCCACCTCCCGTGCGGTCGCCGCCTCCTGGCTGATGCTCGCCGCCTTCTCGGTCCTGCTCCTCGCTCTGCGGCTCGCGGGCGCGTCCGACCCCGCCGAACGGGATCACCTGATCGCCGGCCTCGAACTCGCCCGGGGCGCCGCCCTGCTGACCGTCATCGCGCTGCTGGGCGCGGTCGCCGTGGTCGTGCGCCGTGTGGTGCTCGTACGCGTCCTGGCCCAGCGGCTCCAGAAGGTCCGCGCGGACCGGCCGCGCGCCGCCGACCTGCTCTGCGACGACAACGGCCGGGCCTCCCTCACCGACCTCCAGTACGTGGCCGTCAGCGCGGTCGCCCTCCTCTTCACAGCGATCCGCCTTGGCCGGCGCCCCGACCAGATCCCGGAGTTGCCCTGGTCCCTCGCCGTCCTGGTGGGCCTCTCCGCGGTGATCTACCTGGCTGGGAAGTACGCGGAGGGCAGCCGCCCGGCGATCCTGTCGGTGGTCCGCGCGCACGAGGCCGGTGACCTCGACGGCCCCATTCGCACCGGCGACGACATCGAGATCCGGGGCATCGGCTTCGTCCCGCCGGGTGCCTCCACGGCCGACCATCTGACCCGTCTGATGGTGCGCGTCGGCCCGGTCCACACCCATGTCCCGCTGGTCCCGCTCCCGGGCGGCTTCGCCAACCCGACGGACGCGACCGTGACGGTGCCGCTGCCGGTGGACGTGGAACCGGGGCTGGTGGAGGTGTGGGTGGTGACGTCGGCGGGCCTGGAGAGCAACCGCGTCACCATCGAGGTGATGGAGTGACGTCCGCCCGTCCACCCGTCCTCCCCGTCCGTCCGCCCTTCCGGCCGGATGCGCGGCAGAGGTGACTGAGCGATAGGTGTGCCTCCCGCGTATCCATATCGATGGGGCGCGGGGAGAATCGACCTGCGGACAGTGGCGTGGAGAGGCAGGCCGGCAATGGCACGAACGCACCGGGGGACGACGGCGTACGGACCCGGCGACGGAGTGGGCCAGGGCGGACCCACGGGGTGGAAGGCCGCGGCCTCCCGCTACGCCCTGCTGCCTCTGCGGATCTTCCTCGGGGTGACCTTCGTCTACGCCGGCCTCGACAAGCTCACCGACGACCAGTTCATGGCCGCCGAGGGGAGCGGGTCGATCGGCGAGATGATGCGGGCCGTGCGGGACAGCTCGGCCGTGCCCTGGCTCGTCGACATCGCCCTGAACAACCCGGTGGCCTTCGGTTACGCGATGGGGATCGGCGAGCTGGCGGTCGGTCTCGGTACCCTCCTCGGCCTGTTCGCCCGCCTCGCCGCCCTCGGTGGTGCCCTCATCTCGCTGAGCCTGTGGCTCACCGTGAGCTGGCAGTCGAACCCGTACTACTACGGCAACGACCTGGCCTACCTCATGGCCTGGTTGCCGTTGGTGCTGGCCGGGGCGCCCATGTTCTCCCTCGACGCGGCCCTGGCCGAGCGGCGCCGGCGGATCGCGTAGGCGGTCCAGGTCGCCACGCTCGCCAGCAGCAGGCCGCCGCAGAACAGCGGGATCACCGCGTACCACGGTGTCTGCCAGGCGCCGGCCGCGTCACCCCCGAACAGGGCCGCGACGGCGAGACCGGTGGCGCCGACGATCAGGCGGCCCGGACGGAACTCATGAAGCAGCACGGGTGACCTCCACCTGGCCGAGCCCGACCTCGAGGGTGAGGTCCAGGGTGCCCGCCGGGGCGGCGCCGGGCGGCGGGGTGAGCGTCCGGAACACCTCCCTGTCCGGGGCGACGTCGATGTCGTTCGGTGGCTCGTCGGGCAAGCGCAGATCGCCCAGGCCCACCTCGGCGTGCAGCTTCACCGTCACGTTCTTCGGTACGACGACCTTGAGCTGCCCGGCGCCGACCTCGACCCGGGTGGTGACCGTCCGGTCCTTGGGGACCGTGAGCGCGGACAGGTCGAGGTCCCCGACGCCGGAGCCCAGTTCGTACCTCGGCTGGACCGCGGTGACCGAGGCCGGTTTCCAGGTCGTGCGGGCCCAGTCCGTACTGATCTCCTTGGGCAGCGCGGCCGCCACCATCAGCAGTCCGGCGGTGACCACCGTCAGGAACAGCGTGCCGAAGCCGGTGCGGCCCAGGAAGCTGCTGATCACCAGACCCAGGGCGAGGACGGCGAGCGCGCAGACGAGACCGGTCTGCAGGCTGGTGCCGAGCGGCTGGGTGTCCCAGCTCAGGCCGGTGCCGAGGCCGCCCGCGACCAGCGCCAGCACGAAGACAAGGCCGCCGATGGAGCGCGGGCCGCGCACCGGCTCGAGCCTGGGTACGGGCATGTCGTGGATGCGACGGGCCGCCGACATGTCCGCCGCGATCGAGTCCGGGGGCCCCCACAGATAGCCGGCCGGGACCGGACCGGTCGTCCCGTCCTTCACGATCGGGTCCCGCCACCACGACGGACTGTCGGGCGGCGGCGGTGCCTTCGTCTCGGGCGGTGCCTCGGCCACCGCCTGGGCCGTCGCAGGATCCAGCGGGGCCTCGGTCTCCGTGGCGAGCCGACGGCGCTGCGACCAGACGGCCGCGCCGCTCGTCGCTATGGACAGCATCATGGCGAAGCCGAGGGTGCCGCCGCTGCCCAGCATCGACAGGAACACGCCGCAGCCGACGAGGGCCATCAGTATCGCGGTCAGCGAAGCACCGTCCACCCGGCCGGAGAGCAGCTTGCGGGCCTCGTTCTCGTCGTCCCCGTCCGCGGGGACGAACAGCCAGGCGAAGCCGTAGAAGATCAGGCCGATGCCGCCCGTCACGGAGAGCACGCCGAGCACGATCCGGAAGAACACCGGGTCGAGGTCGAAGTGCCGGCCGAGGCCGCCGCACACGCCGGCCACCACCTTCTGCCGCGGCGTGCGCCGCAGCCGCGGTGGGGGCGGGGCCTCCGGCGGAGAGGGCATCGTGCTCGTCATACGTCCATGGTGACGGGCCGCACGGCGGTGCGGCACCCGCCCCGACCCTGGTCGGTCCCTGATATTGACCCCGAGCCGGGCCCGGGGCGCGGGACGGGGCGGGCTCACCCGGGGCGGGGCACGCACGGCGATCGCAGGGGCCGGGGGACTGGGAGGACACCGAGGGACGCCACGGTCGCCGACGGACGCCGGGTCGAGTGGATCAGGGTCGTCTCAGGGGCCCACCCTGATGCCCGCGACCGCACGACCGTGTGACCATCGGGGCATGCCAGCCGCCACCCGACTGCCCGAGACCGACGATCCGCCCGTGCGCAAGCTCTACCGCAGCGCGGACGGCCGGCTCCTCGGCGGGGTCGCGCGCGGACTGGCCGGGCACCTAGGGCTGCCGGTCATCTGGGTGCGCTTCGTCTTCCTGGCGCTGTTCCTCGCCGAGGGCCTCGGCGCGCTGCTCTACGCCGTCTTCTGGATCGTCGTCCCACTGGGCGTGGGAGGCCGGGCGAACGAGCCGAAGTCCGTCTTCGAGATCACACCCGACGGCCGGCGCCGGCTCCGCAAGCCCGACAAGGGCCAGGTCTTCGCCCTGATCGCGCTGCTGATCGGCGCGGCCGTCTTCGTCTCCAACGTCAACATGGGCAGCGAGGCCAACCGGTACATCTGGCCGACGCTGCTGATCGGCGTCGGCGTGATCCTGGTCTGGCGGCAGGCGGACAACGCCCGCCGCGCCAGCTGGACCGAGGACGGCCGCCGCCGGCGCGCCCTGCAGCTCGCCCGCGGCCTCGGCGGTGTCGCCCTGGTCGGCATGGGCCTGACCGCCTTCATGGTCGTGCGCGGCTCGGCGGCCCAGCTCGGCACCGCGCTGACCGCCGCGATCGCCGTCCTCGCCGGGATGGCGCTGCTCGCCGGTCCCTGGCTGGTGAGGATGACGCAGGACCTCTCCGAGGAGAGGACCATGCGAATCCGCGCCCAGGAGCGGGCGGAGGTGGCGGCGCACGTCCACGACTCCGTCCTGCACACCCTCACCCTGATCCAGCGCAACGCGGACGACGCCGGTGAGGTGCGCCGGCTCGCCCGCGCCCAGGAGCGGGAGCTGCGCAACTGGCTGTACAAGCCGGAGGGCACGGGCAAGGACGAGGACGAGGACGAGGAGCCGGCCACCCTCGCCGAGGCGGTGAAGAAGGCGGCCGCCGAAGTCGAGGACAAACACGGCGTCCCGCTGGAGGTCGTCGTCGTGGGGGACTGCCCGCTCGACGAGAAGCTGGCCGCACAGATGCAGGCCGCGCGCGAGGCGATGGTCAACGCCGCCAAGTACGGTGGCGAGGGCGGGGCGGTGCAGGTCTACGCGGAGGTCGAGGGCCGCACGGTCTTCGTCTCCGTCCGGGACCGGGGGCCGGGCTTCGACCTGGATTCCGTCCCCGGTGACCGGATGGGCGTACGAGAATCGATCATCGGCCGGATGCAGCGCAATGGCGGTTCGGCCCGGCTGCGATCCGTACCCGGCGGGGGCACGGAAGTGGAGCTTGAGATGGAGAGGGCGGACGGATGAGCGACGAGACGGCGGATGCGACGGAGACGGGTTCGGCCACGGAGCGTCGTGTGCGGGTCGTGCTCGTCGACGACCACCGGATGTTCCGTACCGGCGTGCAGGCGGAGATCGGCCGGACCGAGGTCACGGGCGTCGAGGTGGTCGGTGAGGCCGCCGACGTGGACCAGGCGGTCACCGTCATCACCGCGACCAGGCCCGAGGTGGTCCTGCTCGATGTGCATCTGCCCGGCGGAGGCGGTGTCGAGGTGCTGCGCCGCTGCGCGAGTCTGATGTCGGCCCACGAGAACCCCGTGCGCTTTCTGGCCCTGTCGGTCTCCGACGCCGCCGAGGACGTCATCGGCGTCATCCGCGGCGGTGCCCGCGGCTATGTCACCAAGACGATCACGGGTACGGACCTGGTGGACTCGATCTTCCGGGTGCAGGACGGCGACGCGGTGTTCTCGCCGCGCCTGGCCGGCTTCGTCCTGGACGCGTTCGCGTCGACGGACGCCCCGCCGGTCGACGAGGACCTGGACCGGCTCACCCAGCGCGAGCGCGAGGTGCTGCGGCTGATCGCCCGGGGTTACGCGTACAAGGAGATCGCCAAGCAGCTCTTCATCTCGGTGAAGACGGTCGAGTCGCATGTCTCCGCGGTCCTGCGCAAGCTCCAGCTCTCCAATCGGCACGAGCTGACGCGCTGGGCGACGGCACGGCGTCTTGTGTGACGGTGCGACGTTGTGTAACGGCCGTCGTCGGGTGATCGTCGGGTAACTGGTACGTGGCCGCGGCAACCCGCGCGGGACGGTGGGGCTCTTCACCCATGTGATGAGCCTGACTGGAACTCCGTTCTTCGTGACCGCGATCGCCCTCGCGGTGGTCGCGGTGCTGCTGCCCCTCCTGCTGTGGAGCCGGCTGCGAGGGCCCGCCCTCGTACGAGGGGTCTGCCGGCTGGCCATGGTGGGGTTCGCGCAGGTCACCGCGATCGTGGTGGTCTTCGTGGCGGTGAACAACGCCAACAGCCTCTACGACAGTTGGGCGGACCTGCTCGGCACGGGCAGTCATGTGGACTCGGCGATCGACCTCGGCCCCGACGGCACCGGCGGCAAGCGGGTGGCCGAACTGCCAAAGGTCAGGCAGTCCTTCGAGGCGGTCGACGACCCGGCGATGGGCCCGGGCGTCCGCAAGACCGTGCTGGACGGGCAGGTGTCCGGGGTGAAGGCCGAGGTGTACGTGTGGCTGCCACCGCAGTACGACGACCCCGCCCACAGCAACCGGACGTTCCCCGTCGTGGAGCTTCTGGGCGGCTTCCCCGGCTCGCCCAAGGCCTGGTTCGGCAGCCTGCGCGCCAACCAGCAGCTGGCACCGCTCATGCGGCAGGGGAAGGTGGCGCCGTTCATCCTCGTCGCCCCGCGCACGAACCTCCTCGGAGACACCGACACCGGCTGCGCCAACATCCCCGGCAAGGTCAACGCCGACACCTGGCTGAGCGTCGACGTCCGCAAGATGGTCACCGACAACTTCAGGACCTCGCCGAAGGCCGAGGGCTGGGCGGTGGCCGGGTATTCGGCCGGTGCGCACTGCGCCGCCAAGCTGGCGATCGCCCACCCGGACCGCTACCGCGCCGGGGCCAGCCTGTCCGGCTACAACGACCCCGGCGCCGAGCCCGCCTCGCTGACCGCGAAGACCCCGCGGCTGCGGCACGACCACAACCCGCTGACCATGCTGAAAACGGCCACGACCCCGCCGCGCACCACGCTCCTGTTCACTGGGGAGGGCAACGACGGCTACCGGCAGGGGCTCGCCCTGCGGGCGGTGGCCAAGCCCCCGACCCGGGTCGACACCCGCCTGGTGACGGGCGGCCACCGGACCTCCACCTGGACGCGGCAGGTCCCCGCGCTCTTCGAGTGGCTGACCCGGCAGATCGGCGCTTCCTCCGCGCCCGGGGAGCCGCAGGGCGAGGACGCCGGCCGGGGGACCACGCGGACGAGCGGTCAGCCGACCCGGGTCGCACCCGCGAACGGCATCTGATCGAGCGGAGCGACACGCACCGGGGCGCCCGGGCGGGGGGCGTGGATCATCTGCCCGCCGCCGATGTAGAGCCCGACGTGGCTGATGCCCGAGTAGAAGAACACCAGATCCCCGGGGGCGAGTTCGGAGCGGGCGACGCGCCTGCCCGCGTTGATCTGGGTGTAGGTGGTGCGCGGCAGGGAGACGCCGGCGGAGCGCCAGGCGGCCTGCGTGAGGCCGGAGCAGTCGAAGGCGTTCGGCCCTGTGGCGCCCCAGACGTACGGCTTGCCGAGCGCCCCGTACGCGTAGGAGACCGCTTGCGCCGCGCGGGAGTTGGGGGCTGTGGCCGAGCCGCGCGGGGTCCCGCGGGCGGCGCGTTCCGCCGACGTCGCGTCTGCCGGGCCGCCCCCGGGGCCGGTGCCCCCGCCCTCGTACCGTGCCCGCTGCTCGGCGGTGAGCCGGGCCAACATGGTCTCCGCGTCGCGCAGCTTCCCCTGGATCGTCGCCTTGTGGGTCCTCAGCTCGGCCTGCCGGGCCTTGAGGTCGCGCAGCTTGCTCTCCGACTCGGCGCGCAGCCGGCCGATCTCGGCGAGCTGCCGGCGTACGGAGGCGATGGCGGTGGCCTGCCGCTCGCCGACCCGCTCGGCGAGCGCCGCGCGCTCCAGATACTCGTCCGGGTCGGAGGTGAGCGCGAGCTGGAAGGCGGGGTCGATGCTGCCCGAGCGGTACTGCGCGGTGGCGATCGAACCAAGGGCGTTGCGGGTGGTGTTGAGCCGCTCGGTCCTGCGGGCGGCCTCGTCGCGCAGCTCGTCGAAGGAGCTGCGCGCCGCGTCGGCCTTCTCCTTGGCGCCGTTGTACTTCTCGGTGGCCTCCTCCGCCTCCTGGTACAGCGCGTCGATCTTGGCCTTGACCTGCGTGGGAGTGAGCCGGGGCTCGGCGTGTCCCGATCCTTCGAAGGCGGTCGCGGTCGCGGCGGAGGCGAGCGCGAGCGTCGCGGCTGTACGGGCAGCCGGTCCGCGAAGGGGTCGTTGTCTGGGTTTCCGGTGCGCTGCCACGAGGGCGGGTCACATCCTTTCCCGGCGGGGTCCTGGGGGAGGACGCTAAACCTGTGCGTCACGGGCGAGCGGCGACTTGGTCACTCTTGATCGCAGATGGCCGCGACGGACCGTTCCCTGCCGGGCGGCGAGCGCGGGGGACTCCACATTCGTACACGGCTGTGACCGATGCGCCCGATGAGGCCGACCTGACCGAAGGTGCGTGCTAAGGGCCCGGCTAGGCTCCGGCCCATGGACGTACTCATCAATGTCTTCGTCGCCCTGCACATCATCGGCATCGCCTCGCTCCTGGGCGGCTTCCTGACCCAGATGAAGGCGATGGGCGCGGGGACGGCGCGCTTCGTCCCGGCGATGCTGCACGGCGCGCTGACGATGCTGGTCACCGGCGTGGTCCTGGTGGGTCTCAACCAGGCGGACGACCAGCCGGTGAACAACCTCAAGATCGGCATCAAGCTGGCCGTGCTGATCGTGATCCTGGCGCTCGTCTATGTGAAGCGCGACGAGGAGAAGGTGGAGAAGGGCCTGTTCGCCGCGGTGGGCGGGCTGACCGTGGCCAACATCTTCATCGCGACGCTCTGGACCTGAGCCCTCCACCCGCTGTCCGCTACCGGCCCGGCCCGTCAGGCCGGCCGGACGCTGCCGTAGATCGGCATGTAGTAGATCGACTCCTCGCGGACGTTCGCGCCCGGCTTCGGCGCGTGGATCATCGTGCCGTCGCCCTTGTAGATGCCGACGTGACTGATGTCGTCGTAGAAGAAGACCAGGTCACCGGGGAGAAGGTCCTCCGTGGCCACGCGCTCGCCGACCTTCACCTGGTCCCACGTCGTGCGGGGCAGGTCGACCCCGGCCGCCCTCCAGGCCGCCTGGGTCAGCCCGGAGCAGTCGTACGAACTCGGGCCCGTCGCGCCCCACACGTACGGCTTGCCGATCTGGTCCCGGGCGAAGGCCAGCACCTTGGCGGCCTTGGTGGCGTAGCCGCCGCCGGGCACGGTCGGCGTCGTCGGGGCGGGCGGCAGGGACTCCCGCTGCTCCTGACGCCTGCGCTCCGCCTCCTGAGCGAGCCTGTGCGCCTCGGCCCTCTCCGCCCTGGCCTTCTCCTCGGCCTTGCGGCGCGCCTGCGCCTCGCGCTCGCGCTCCAGGGACGCGAGACGCGCCCTCTCCTCGGCCGTGAGCCGGGAGAGCAGCGTGCGCGCCTCGGTGAGCTTGCGCTGGACGGTGTACTTCCCGGCCCGCAGGGTCGCCTGGGAGCGGGCGAGGCTCTCCATGCTCCTGGCCGCCTCGGCGCGCTGCTTGGCGGCGTCGGCCCGCTCCGACTGGTATTCGGAGACGGCGCGCTCCTGCCGCTGCGTCATCCGGTCCATCAGCTGGGTCTGGTCGAAGTAGCTCTGCGGGCTGTCCGCGAAGACCAGTGCGGCCGTCGGGCTGACCGCGCCCGTCCGGTACTGCGACGCCGCATAGGACCCGAGCGCCCTGCGGCGCTCGTTCAGGGCCGCGGTGCGGTCGGCGACGTCGTCGAGGAGGGTGTCGACCTTGCGCCGCTGCTGGTCGGTGGCCTCTTTCGCGCGGTTGTACTCCTGCGTCGCCGTGCCGGCCTGCCGGTAGAGGTCGTCGACCTTCTTCTGGACCTCTTCGACGGTCGGCTTCGGGCGGGGCGCCGAAGGGGCGGCGGCCGCGATGCCCGCACCCTGCGTCGACAGCAGGGTGACCGACGCGAGCGCGGCCGTCGTGACCCCGACGGCGGGGGAGTGCGTGGTGCGTGGGGTGCGCGGCTTGCGATGCGAGGCCAAGGCCGGCATCTCCTTCCGTGGCCATGAACTCCCGTGCGGGGAGGACCGGTTCGGCGGGGCCGCCCGTCTGGCGTGGTCGCCGGGAGGGTGCGGGTCCGCTTGGGCGAGCACGCTAGCCAACTCGTGGTGCTGCTGTGAAGGTCGATGTTCGATATGCCCGATACATTTCTGTGACCTTTGCGAAAGCGTACGTTTTCAGCCGGGCCATGGTCGCCGGAACGGCCCCATTCGGTCACGCAGTGTCGCCGATCTCCCGCCGTCCCGCGATACCGCTCCGATGTGTCAGTGCGGCCGCCTAGACTCGTTAGGCGATGAGCAGCCTCTTTGACGACAGCTTCCTGACGGACTTCCGGAGCCACACCTCCGAGGAGCCCCCACCACCGCCCGAGGACGACGCCCCGGCCGCGGAGGAGGTCCCCCACGACCTCTTCGGGGGCAGGTTCGACGTGCCCCCGGCCCGGGACGCGCACTACCGCGACGGCGCCCCGCGCCCCGTCGTGGACCCGGCCGCGCTCCTGGACGGGCTGAACGAACAGCAGGGCGCCGCCGTCGTCCACACCGGCACCCCGCTGCTCATCGTGGCCGGCGCCGGCTCCGGCAAGACGCGGGTGCTGACCCACCGGATCGCCCACCTCCTGGGCACCCGGCACGTCCACCCCGGCCAGATACTGGCGATCACCTTCACGAACAAGGCCGCCGGCGAGATGAAGGAGCGCGTCGAGCAGCTCGTCGGCCCGCGCGCCAACGCCATGTGGGTCATGACCTTCCACAGCGCGTGCGTCCGCATCCTGCGCCGCGAGTCCAAGAAGCTCGGCTTCACGTCGTCGTTCTCGATCTACGACGCCGCCGACTCCAAGCGCCTGATGTCCCTGGTCTGCCGCGACCTGGACCTCGACCCCAAGAAGTTCCCCCCGAAGTCCTTCAGCGCCAAGATCTCGAACCTGAAGAACGAGCTGATCGACGAGGAGACCTTCGCCGACCAGGCCGTCGACGGCTTCGAGAAGACCCTCGCCGAGGCCTACCGCATGTACCAGGCGCGGCTGCGCGAGGCCAACGCCCTGGACTTCGACGACATCATCATGACGACGGTGCACCTGCTCCAGGCGTTCCCGGACGTCGCCGAGCACTACCGCCGCCGGTTCCGTCACGTCCTCGTCGACGAGTACCAGGACACCAACCACGCCCAGTACACGCTCGTGCGCGAGCTGGTGGGCACCGGATACGAGGACCTCGCCCCGGCCGAGCTGTGCGTCGTCGGTGACGCCGATCAGTCGATCTACGCCTTCCGCGGCGCGACCATCCGCAACATCCTCCAGTTCGAGGAGGACTATCCGAACGCGACCACCATCCTGCTGGAGCAGAACTACCGCTCCACCCAGACGATCCTCTCCGCGGCCAACGCCGTCATCGAGCGCAACGAGAGCCGTCGCCCCAAGAACCTCTGGACGAACGCCGGCGCGGGCGCCCACATCACGGGCTACGTCGCCGACACCGAGCACGACGAGGCGCAGTTCGTCGCCGACGAGATCGACCGGCTGACCGACGCGGGCGACGCGAAGGCCGGCGACGTCGCCGTCTTCTACCGCACGAACGCGCAGTCCCGTGTCTTCGAAGAGATCTTCATCCGCGTCGGGCTGCCCTACAAGGTCGTCGGCGGCGTGCGCTTCTACGAGCGCAAAGAGGTCCGTGACGTCCTGGCCTATCTGCGCGTTCTTGCCAACCCCGAAGACAACGTCCCGCTGCGCCGCATCCTCAATGTGCCCAAGCGCGGTATCGGTGACCGCGCCGAGGCCATGCTCGACGCCCTCGCGCAGCGCGAGAAGATCACCTTCCCGCAGGCGCTGCGCCGCGTCGACGAGGCGTACGGCATGGCGGCCCGCTCCACCAACGCCGTCAAGCGCTTCAACACGCTGATGGAGGAGCTGCGCACGGTCGTGGACTCCGGCGCCGGCCCGGCGGTGGTCCTGGAAGCCGTACTGGAGCGCACCGGTTATCTCGCCGAGCTGCAGGCGTCCACCGACCCGCAGGACGAGACCCGCATCGAGAACCTCCAGGAGCTGGCGGCCGTCGCCCTGGAGTTCGAGCAGGAGCGCAGTGCCGCCGAGGGCGGCGAAGGCGCGGGCACCCTCGCGGAGTTCCTGGAGAGGGTGGCCCTGGTCGCCGACTCGGACCAGATCCCGGACGAGGACCAGGACGGCTCCGGAGTCATCACCCTGATGACCCTGCACACGGCCAAGGGCCTCGAGTTCCCCGTGGTGTTCCTGACCGGTATGGAGGACGGCGTCTTCCCGCACATGCGGGCGCTGGGGCAGGTCAAGGAGCTGGAGGAGGAGCGGCGCCTCGCGTACGTCGGCATCACCCGCGCCCGCGAGCGGCTCTATCTGACCCGGTCGTCGATGCGCAGCGCCTGGGGCCAGCCCTCGTACAACCCGGCGTCGCGGTTCCTCGAGGAGATCCCGGAGGCGTACCTCCAGTGGAAGCGGACCGGGCCGATGACCGCCCCAGCCGGGCCGACGTCGGGGATCGCGTCCTCCTTGTCCGCCTCGCTGTCCGCGCGGTCCAGGGGCCGGTCCGGCTCGGGCTCCGCCGCCGGGGCCTCGGGGTTCGCGACGCGCCGGGTGACGGACAAGCCGGTGATCTCGCTGACGGTCGGGGACCGGGTGACCCACGACCAGTTCGGCCTCGGGACCGTCATGGCGGTGACCGGGGTGGGCGCGGACGCCCAGGCGACCATCGACTTCGGGGACGAGAAGCCGAAGCGGCTGCTGCTGCGGTACGCGCCGGTCGAGAAGCTGTAGTTCTCCGCGCGACGTGGATGCGCCCCGGCCTCGGCCGGGGCGCTCGTCGTTCGCTGAAGCATGGAGCGTGAGGCGTGGGGCCCGCGCGCGGTCAGCCGACCGGGTTGAGACCGTGGCTGCGCAGCCACGGCATCGGGTCGATCGCGGAGCCACCTCCCGGCCGTACCTCGAAGTGCAGGTGCGGGCCGGTGGAGTTGCCCGAGTTGCCGGAGTACGCGATGACCTCGCCGGCCTTCACCTGACCGGAGCGGATCTTGGTGCTGCTGAGGTGGCAGTACCAGGTCTCGGTGCCGTCCTTGGCCGTCACGATCGCCATGTTGCCGTAGGCGCTGTTCCACTGCGTACGGACCGTGCCGTCGGTCGCGGCCATCACCGGCGTGCCGTACGAGACGGGGAAGTCGATCCCGGTGTGGACGGACATCCAGTTGACGCCGGCCTGGCCGTACCGCGCGCTGAGCTGGTGCAGCGTCACCGGCAGAACGAACTTGGGGCGCAGGGCCTCCTTGCGCGCCGCCTCTTCCTCGCGCTTCTTCTTCTCCGCCTCCTGGCGCGCCTTGAGGTCGATGCGCTCCTGGGTGCGGCTGGCGCGGTCGCCGAAGTCGCGGGCGTCGGCGCTGAGCGCGGCGAGCTGGGTGTCCAACTCGTTGTTGGCGGCGACCGGTTTGACGGAGGAAGGGTCGGCGGCGGCGAGGGACGTCGTGCTGTCCTTCTGCTCGGCGTTGCCCTCGGTGAGTCCGCCGACGGACGCCGCGGCGATCCCGGCGACGCCCATCACACAGGCGGACGGGACGGCGACGGTGAGGAGCGCGGAGCGCTTGGCGGGGGTACGACGCCGGCCCCTGCTGCCACCGGAACGGCGGACCGGGCGGGGGGAGGTCGTGTGCGCGGAGGAGACGACCGGCGCGGTCATCGTCTCGGCGAGGTGTTCGCCGAGGGGCCCCTCGTCGGTATCGCCGTGGGCGTCGCTGCCGTTGTGGTCCTCGGAGTGATCGTCGAGGTGCTCGGCCGGCGCTTCCTGGGAGAACACCTCGTGGGAGAACGTCCCGTGAGTGAGCGGCTCATGAGCGAGCTGCTCGGGCTCGGAGAAGTACTCCGGCTCCGGGGCGTACTCGGTCTGCGTGAGGTACTCGGGCTCGGTCGTGTACGCCTGCTCGGTGGTCCCGGGGCTGTACTGGTGCGGCACCAGGGCCTCTTGGACGGGGGCCGTGTAGTTCCAGGCGGTCGCGTCGTACGTACCGGTCTCGAAGGAGGGGGCCGCCCACTGGCCGGTCGTGTCGTACGAGGTGAACTGCGCGGACTCGAACTGGCCTGTCTGCGTTGACTGGTTCCACGCGCCGGAGTCCCACTGGCCCGTGGCGTCGTACTGCTGCGCCTGGGGCGCCGCCTGTTGGGTCACATAGCTGTCGTACGAGCCCACGTCCCACTGCTGGGTGCCGACCCACTGCGTGGTGTCGTACTGCCCGCTGTGGCCGGTGTCGTAGCCGCCCGAGCTGTCGTGGCTGCCGGGAAGGGCACCGAAGAGCGGATCCGTCGCGAAGCTGCCCGTGGTGTAGGCGTCGTCTCCGACGTACCCGGCGTGGGGGTGCTGGTCGTTCACCAACTTCTCTCTCGCCTCGGCAGCAGGACCAGTCCGGGGTCGGTCCCGTGCAGGGGGACCCCAGGGGGAAAGCAGTGGCGCGACTGTACCCGGCGGTACGCACAGCCGACAATCTTCGGCGGGTTTTATCCCCAGGGGAAACGGGCATTCGGACGTGTTTCGGCAGCCGTGGGCAGAGCTTTGGCTCTGCGTTCGAAGCGTGTTCGACGCAGATGGCGGGTGTACGCCAGGGCGCCGAGCGCCGCGTCGGGCGGCGCGCGGTCACGCCACCGAGGCCGCTCCCGACGCGTCGGCGCTCGTGTCGTCCGACTCGAGGGCCTCCCGGATCCCGGCGGCGACAGCCGGGTGAACCGGCAGGGCCAGATGTCCGATTCCGCTGACGCGCACGTTCCGCGTGATCAGGTCGGGATGGTCGAGGCGGGCCGTCTCCACGGGGACCATCACCTGATCGAGGTCGCTCCAGAAGCTGACGAAGCGCGTACGACAGTGCGGCGCGGGCTCGCTCAGTTCCCGCAGGACCGGAGAGCCGGGGCGCATCTGGCGTACCAGGGGATGGGCGCCGGCGAGCGGGGCGACGCGCGTGCCCGAGTGCGGGGTGCCGAGCGTGACCAGGACGCGCACGCGACGGTCGCCGCCGAGCCGCTGGACGTAGTACCGGCCGATCAGCCCGCCGAGGCTGTGCCCGACAAGATCGACCTCGGGACGGCCGGTGCGCGCGCAGATCTCCTCTATATGGCGGCCCAGCAGCTCCGCCGCGTTACGGAGATCGCAGGTGAGGGGGGAGTAGTTGAGTGATTCCAGATGGCGCCAGCCGTGCCGGACCAGCGAGCGGCGCAGCAGAACGAAGACGGAACGGTTGTCGATGAAGCCGTGAAGCAGCACGACCGGCGGGCGCGAGGGGTCGTCGACACGGTCGGACGGGCGGCGCTCCTGGGCGACACCGGACGGGTAGAGCAGGGCGTGCCCGGCGAGAATCGCCAGCTCCAGGGCGGTCGCCTTCAACAGGGCGATCGACAGGTGCAGCGGCGCGAGGGGAAAGAGGGGAAGGAGTGGAAAAAGCGGCAGTTTCTTCCACGTCCGGGCCTGGGTGAGCTGCATCGCCGACCTCCCGAACGGCACGCGGGCGAGCGGCTCCGTCCCCCGTATGCCCTCATGGGGTGCCGACGGAAAGAAGACGATGAGCCGTACCACCGTGCCGTGCGGCTGGCGGCGCGGTGATACGGCGACCCCCTGGCGGCTCCCCTTGCAACCGTCCCGGCGGAGGCCAGTGGGCCCCTTCACAGGGGTACGGTGCAGAGCGAACATGTCCCACGTGTGATTTCCCCCTCGCTGCCCACCGCGAAACGGCCGCTTGCGGGATGCTGGCGATAACGTTCGTTCACCTCCCCGGGCATCAGGTACGGGGAACGCATTCGGAGGCAGTGATGGGTGTGACCGGTCCGATCCGCGTGGTGGTGGCCAAGCCGGGTCTCGACGGCCACGATCGCGGGGCCAAGGTGATCGCGCGGGCGCTGCGCGACGCCGGCATGGAGGTCATCTACACCGGGCTGCACCAGACGCCCGAGCAGATCGTGGACACGGCGATCCAGGAGGACGCGGACGCCATCGGCCTCTCGATCCTGTCCGGCGCGCACAACACCCTCTTCGTGAAGGTGATCGAACTGCTGCGGGAGCGCGACGCGGAGGACATCAAGGTCTTCGGCGGCGGGATCATCCCGGACGCGGACATCGCTCCTCTGAAGGAGAAGGGCGTGGCGGAGATCTTCACGCCGGGTGCGACGACCGCGTCGATCGTGGACTGGGTCCACGCGAACGTCCGCCAGGGCGCGGAGGCGTAACCGGTTGCCGGGCGACCGGGCGGGGCGGGCGAGACAGAGGCCCCTCCGGGTGGCCGGCCCCCGGCCGCCACACGGGCCGCCGGTCCCGGTCCCCCTCGGGGCGCCGGGTGTTCGGACGTTCGCGGCCCGATCCCGGCCGGCCGCGCCGCGTGTCCCGATGCCGGCCGCCCACTCCCGGTCGCCGGGCGTCCGGGCGCCTCAAGCCCCGACCCCGGTCGCCGTGTCTCCGGGCGGCTCAAGCCCCACTCCCGGTCGCCGGGCGTCCGGGCGCCTCAAGCCCCGACCCCGGTCGCCGGGTGTCACTCCGGTGAATCCGCGTCCACCTCCGTGCGGCCCGCCAGTTCCGTCCGCATCGCCGCGCGGAGCCGTAGCGTCGAGACGAGGCGCTGGAACGCCTCCGACCAGTAGCCGCCCGCGCCCGGTGAGGCGCCCTCCGCCTCGTCCGGGAGGGCGGTCAGTATTTCCAGGCGGCGTGCCTCGTCCGGGTCGAGGCAGCGTTCCGCCAGGCCCATGACCCCGCTGAAGCTCCATGGATAGCTGCCCGCGTCCCGGGCGATGTCGAGGGCGTCGACGACCGAGCGGCCCAGCGGCTCGGACCAGGGCACCGCGCAGACGCCGAGGAGTTGGAACGCCTCGGACAGACCGTGCGCGCCGATGAACGACGCCACCCACGACGACCTCTCCGCCGCCGGAAGTATCGACAGGAGTTTGGAGCGCTCGGCGAGCGACGAGGTGCCGGGACCCGACGCCGGGGGCGCCGTGGGCGGACCGAGCAGCGCCCGGGACCACTCCGCGTCCCGCTGGCGAACGGCCGCCCGGCACCAGGCCGCGTGCAATTCGTCCTGCCAGCCGTCCGTGACGGGCAGAGCCACCAGCTCCTGCGGTGTACGGCCGCCGAGCCGCGCCGGCCAGATGGACAAGGGCGCCGACTCGATCAACTGACCCAGCCACCACGACCGTTCACCTCGACCCGTGGGCGGGGTGGGGATGACGCCGTCGCGCTGCATCGCCGCGTCGCATTCGTGCGGCGCCTCGACGGCAATCGCGGGTGCGTCGCCGGAGCGGTCCGGACCCACGCAGGTCACCGCACGCTCCGCCATGCGCCGGGCGAGCGCGGAGTGGGGAAGCGCGGAGAGCAGCTCGGCGGCGGTGGAGCGGACATTGCGGCTGCGATCGGCGAGGGCCTGCTCCAGGAACGGCTCGTCCGCATCGGTGAGTCCGGTACGCAGGGAGTCGAGGAACATCAGCCGGTCCTCGGCCCGTTCGGTCGCCCAGCCCGTGGCCAGCAGCGTGAGAGCGGCTGCCGGATCCGCGGCCCGCACGGCGGTCAGGAGGGCGACGCGCTCGGCGAACAGGCCTTCCTCCCACAGGCGCTGGACCGCCTCGCCGTCCTCCGGCGCGGGCAGCGCGGCGCCGCCCGACGCGCCGCGCAGGGCGAACTTCCACTCCGGGTTGAGCCGGGCGAGCCACAGACCGCGCGGCCCGGCGAAGGCGAGCGCCTGCGACCGCAGGTCGGTCCTGGCGCGGGCCGCGTCGAGCAGGGCGGGCAGCGCGGCGGCCGGCGCGCGATAACCGTGTTCGCCGGCCGCCGCCAGCCACTGGGGGAGCAGCTCGGTGAGGTCGGGCGCCGCCCCGCGCCGCCCCCCGGACGGCGCGGGTGCGGAACGCCCGGCCAGCAGCTGCGACAGCCGCCGCCGGGCCGGCTCCGGAAGGGACGGCCGGGGATCGCGCGGGGCCGGTTCCGGCGCCGGGGCCGCGACGCCCGGCCGCAGCCCCGCTCTGCGCCGCACGGTGTGCAGCGCGGCGGCGTCGAGCAGGGCGAGGGGCGCGTCCCTGCCGGGCGCGGTCGGTCCGGCCGCGGGCGGGCGGCGGTCGGTGCCGAGAAGGGCCGAGGTGACGAGCTCTTCCCAGGGTGTGGTGCCGGTCATCGATCCTCCAGGCTTGTCAGGTGAGCGGGACCGTCTCGGACGTGTCGTCGGACCAGGCGGCGAGCGGGGCGAACCCCCGGTGTCCGCATTCGCCGAACACGGTGACCGGGCCGCCGCCGGAGAGCGCCACGAGCCGCCAGAACCCCGGGCCGCCGAGGGACGACGGGGCGACGGGGAGCGCCGATCCGCCGACGGAGTCGGCCAGTTGCCAGCCGCCGTCCGAAGGCACCGGTATGACGTCGGTCAGCGTCACCGGCCAGGAATCGAGCCACGGGTCCTCGCGCAGCGCCAGACCGTAGGCGCCGATCGCCTCCTCGACCCGGCCGCCCGGAGGCGGAGCCTCGACAGGGACGGGGACGGAGAACTGCTCGCCCAGCTCGGCCCGCAGTTGTCCCGCGCCGGTGTGCGGGGTGATCTCGGCGTCGAGCACGACACCGACGGGCGGCGCCGGCTGCGGTGCCCGGCCGGCCGCGCCGAAGGACAGCAGGAGGGCGGTCCGGCCACTTTCCTGTCCGTACAGCCAGACGCGGCGGGTGGTGAGCTTCCCGTCGGCGGTGTCGTACTGCGCGAGGACCATCCAGCGGTCCCGGACCGGCGGCCCGTCCGCCGGAGCGGTGAGCCCGACGCGGGTGCGGACCGTGGCGGCCAGCGGCTCGGGCAACCGCTCCACACCCAGCCAGGCGCGGTCGAGCAGATGGGTCAGGGCACACTCCTCCAGGAGCCGCACCGGCCAGCCCTGACCGGAGCCCGGTATGGCGCCCAACTCCCGGACCCGGGTGGCTAGTCCGGGCGCCTGCGCGTCGACCATACGGGCGGCCGTCTCCTCCCACAGGCCGTACCCCGCCTGCTCGGCGGAGGCCAGTCCGCCGCGCAGCAGGTCCGCGAGGCGTTGCTCCAACTCCTGGGCGCCGGTGGTGATCCTGGCGGCCCTGCGCTCCGCTCTGCGGCGGGCGGCCGCGGGATCGCCGCTCGTGGCCGGTGTCCCCTCCGCCGCGCCCCCTTCCTTGCTCATGGACCGCTCGCGGCGGCCCTCCAGCCACCGCGCGGCCCAGTCGGGGATGTCTCCGTCCGCGACCGAGGTGACGGTCTCCTCGCCCTCCGCCCAGAGCAGCAGCAGTCCCAGCGCGTGTTTGCAGGGGAACTTCCTGCTGGGACAACTGCATGTGTAGGCAGGGCCCGTGGTGTCGACGACGGTCTGATACGGCTTGCTGCCACTGCCCTTGCACAGGCCCCAGACGACGCCCGCGCCGCTGTCGCCCGCTTCGGACCACGGTCCGGCCGTGCCGAGTTTGCCTCCCGCTCTGCGCGACGCGTCGTCAGGAGCCAGAGCCAGCACCTGTTCCGCCGTCCAGCGCGCCCCCTGCTTCGGATGGTCCGGGGGGCCTCCCCCATGAGATCGCAGCATGGTCCCGACGTTACGGGTCGCCACTGACAAGCGGCTCTGACCTGCGGATGTGCGGGGAGCGGCGACTCGGTCCAGCCCGCGCCCCCACCTACGCGGGGAAGGCCATCAAGGAGGCCACCGGCGAGAAGGCGATGGCCGGAGGCTGCGTCGCCGTCTCCCCGATCGTCAAGTAGCCGGTCCGGCTCCACGGCCCCCGGGCGACTCCCGCCCGGAGCCGTGCGTTCCGCCGCGAGCGTCCCGGACTTCAGCCGGCCGCCCACGACTGTCGGAAGCCCCTTCGACCTGCGGCGACGGCCGATTGTCAGTGGCATGGTGCACGGTGGGTCCCACATCCGGTCGCAACGATCTGGAGGGGGATTCCATGACCGTGTCCACACCCAACGCGCCCGCCGCCGCCACGCCGCCCACCGGCACCGAGGCCCTGCGCCCGCACGCCGAAGACGCGTTCGCCGACGAACTGAAGGCGCTGGCCGCCGCCGACGACCGGCCCAGGCCGGCCCGCTGGAAGATGTCGCCGTGGGCCGTCGCCACCTATCTCCTCGGCGGCACGCTCCCCGACGGGACGGTGATCACCCCGAAGTACGTGGGGCCGCGCCGGATCGTCGAGGTCGCCGTCACGACACTCGCCACCGATCGCGCGCTCCTCCTCCTCGGCGTGCCCGGCACGGCCAAGACCTGGGTCTCCGAGCACCTCGCCGCCGCCGTCAGCGGCGACTCGACACTCCTCGTCCAAGGCACCGCCGGCACCCCCGAGGAAGCCATCCGATACGGATGGAACTACGCGCAGCTGCTCGCCCACGGCCCCAGCCGCGACGCTCTGGTGCCCAGCCCCGTGATGCGCGCGATGGCCGACGGCATGACCGCTCGGGTCGAGGAGCTCACCCGTATCCCGGCGGACGTGCAGGACACCCTCATCACGATCCTTTCGGAGAAGACCCTTCCCATCCCCGAGCTCGGCCAGGAGGTGCAGGCCGTCCGCGGCTTCAACCTCATCGCCACGGCCAACGACCGGGACCGGGGGGTCAATGACCTCTCCAGCGCCCTGAGGCGCCGCTTCAACACGGTCGTCCTGCCGCTGCCCGCCACCCCCGACGCCGAGGTCGACATCGTCTCCCGCCGCGTGGACCAGCTCGGACGCTCGCTCGAACTCCCGTCCGCGCCCGAGGGCATCGAGGAGATCCGCCGGGTCGTCACGGTCTTCCGCGAGCTGCGCGACGGCGTCACGGCCGACGGCCGCACCAAGCTCAAGTCCCCCTCGGGGACGCTCTCGACGGCCGAGGCGATCTCGGTGGTGACCAACGGCCTGGCGCTCGCGGCGCACTTCGGGGACGGGGTCCTGCGGCCCGGCGACGTCGCCGCCGGCATCCTCGGCGCGGTCGTCCGCGAACCGGCCGCCGACCGGGTCATCTGGCAGGAGTACCTGGAGACGGTCGTGAGGGAGCGGGACGGCTGGAAGGACTTCTACCGTGCCTGCCGGGAGGTGAGCGCATGACGGCCACCGAGACGGGCCGGCCCGCGCCCCTGATCCTCGGCGTCCGCCACCACGGGCCCGGCTCGGCCCGCGCGGTACGCGCCGTCCTGGAGGCGGAACAGCCCGCCGCCGTGCTCATCGAGGGGCCGCCCGAGGCGGACGCGCTGGTGCGGCTCGCCGCCGACGAGGCGATGCGCCCGCCCGTCGCGCTGCTTGCGCACGCCGTGGACGACCCCGGGCAGGCGGCCTTCTGGCCGATGGCCGAATTCTCCCCGGAGTGGGTGGCGCTCCGCTGGGCCCTCGACCACAAGGCCGCCGTGCGGTTCATCGACCTGCCCGCCGCCCATTCGACGGCCCTCGCCGCCGACCCCACCTGGGGCGACGGGGACGAGGGGGAGGAGGTGGACCAGGGGGTGCGGATCGACCCGCTCGCCGTCCTCGCCGAGACCGCCGGATACGACGACCCCGAGCGCTGGTGGGAGGACGTGATCGAACACCGCGGAGACGACCACGACCCCCTCGCGCCCTTCACCGCGATCGCCGAGGCCATGGGGGCGCTGCGCGAGTCGTACGGACACGGCGGACACGGCCGCGACCTGGCCCGCGAGGCCCATATGCGTCTGCGTCTGCGGGAGGCGCGCAAGGAGTTCGGCGACGCGGCCGTCGCCGTCGTCTGCGGTGCCTGGCACGTGCCCGCCCTGCTGGAGCGCACCACCGTCACCGCGGACAAGGCCCTCCTCAAGGGGCTGCCCAAGGTCAAGGTGGAAATGACCTGGGTGCCCTGGACGCACCGCAGGCTCGCCCGGCACTCGGGCTACGGCGCGGGCATCGACTCCCCGGGCTGGTACGGCCACCTCTTCGCCGCCCCCGACCGGCCCGTCGAGCGGTGGATGACCAAGGTCGCCGGCCTGCTGCGGGAAGAGGACCGGCCGGTCTCCTCGGCCCATGTCATCGAGGCCGTACGGCTCGCCGACACGCTCGCCGCCATGCGCGGCCGGCCCCTCGCCGGGCTGGGCGAGACCACCGACGCCGTACGGGCCGTCATGTGCGACGGTTCCGATGTTCCGCTCGGCCTCATCAGGGACTGTCTGATCATCGGCGACGTCCTCGGCGAAGTGCCGCCCGACGCCCCCGCCGTCCCGCTGCAGCGGGATCTGAACCGGCTCCAGCGCACCCTGAGGCTCAAGCCGGAAGCGCTGGAGCGGGACCTCGATCTCGACCTGCGCAAGGACACCGACGCCGCCCGCAGCAGACTGCTCCACCGGCTCGGACTGCTCTCCGTGCCCTGGGGCGAGGCCGGCGGCGGGCGCGCGAGTACCGGCACCTTCCGGGAGAGCTGGCGGCTGCGCTGGGAGCCCGAACTGCACGTCCGGGTGGCCGAAGCCGGCGTATGGGGCACGACCGTGCTCTCCGCCGCCACCGCCAAGGCCGAGTCCCAGGCCGTCTCGGCAACCGCCCTCGCCGAGGTCACCGCGCTAGCCGAGCGCTGCCTGCTCGCCGAGTTGCCCGGCGCCCTGCCGGTCGTCATGAAGGCCCTGGCCGACCGGGCCGCCCTCGACGCCGACGTCGGCCATCTCGCCCAGGCCCTGCCCGCACTGGCCCGGTCCCTGAGATACGGAAACGTCCGGTCCACCGACACCGCAGCACTCGGCGCGGTGGCCGCGGGGCTCGCCGAGCGGATCTGTGTCGGCCTTCCACCCGCCTGCACCGGGCTCGACGCGGACGGCGCCGCCGAGATGCGCGGACACCTCGACGCCGTGCACTCGGCGCTCGCGCTGTTGCCCGACAGCGGAGACGTGACCGTCCGTTGGGGCGCCGTCCTGCGCAAGCTCGCCGTGCGGGACAGCGTGCCCGGAGTGATACGCGGCCGGGCCGCCCGGCTGCTCCTCGACGACGGGCGGCTCGCCGAGGACGAGGCCGCCCGGCTCATGGGACTCGCCCTCTCCCCCGGAACAGCGCCCACCGACGCGGCCGCCTGGATCGAGGGCTTCGTCGGCGGCGCCGCCGGAGGGGGGTTGCTCCTGGTGCACGACGAGCGACTGCTCGCCCTCGTCGACACCTGGCTGACCGGAGTGCCCGCGAGCGCGTTCACCGATGTGCTGCCGCTGCTGCGCCGCACGTTCTCGGCGTATGAGCCGGGCGTCCGCCGCACGCTGGGCGAGCTGGTCGCCAGGGGCCCCGCCGGACCGCGGAAGCCCGCGCACGCCCAGCCCGTCGCACCGGGCTTCGGAGCCGGCCTGGACCAGGAGCGCGCCGACGGAGTGCTCCCGGTGCTGAGGCTGTTGCTGGCGGACAACGACCGTGTGGGGGTGGCGGCATGAGCGCGGCGACGGAGACCGACGAGCGGCTGCGACGCTGGCGACTGGTTCTCGGCGGGGGAGCGGCGGAAGGCACCGGCCACGCCCTGTCGGGCACCGACGCCGCGATGGACGGCGCCCTGACCGCGTTGTACGGGGAGCGGCAGGGTGGCGGCGCGGGGCAGCGCGGCCGGGACCGGTCGGCCGGGCTCGGCGCGTCCGCGCCCTCCGTGGCGCGCTGGCTCGGGGACATCCGGACCTACTTCCCCAGCTCCGTCGTCCAGGTCATGCAGCGCGACGCCATCGACCGGCTCGGGCTGTCCACGCTGCTGCTCGAACCGGAGATGCTGGAGGCCGTCGAGGCGGACGTCCACCTCGTCGGGACCCTGCTCTCGCTCAACAAGGCCATGCCCGAGACGACCAAGGAGACGGCGCGCGCGGTCGTCCGCAAGGTCGTCGACGACCTCGAGAAGCGGCTCGCCACCCGCACGCGCGCCACCCTCACCGGCGCCCTCGACCGCAGTGCCCGGATCAGCCGGCCGCGCCACCGCGACATCGACTGGGACCGCACGATCCGGGCGAACCTGAAGAACTACCTGCCGGAGTACCACTCCGTCGTCCCCGAGCGGCTCATCGGCTACGGACGGGCGGCGCGGTCGGTGAAGAAGGACGTCGTCCTCTGCATCGACCAGTCGGGCTCGATGGCCGCCTCCGTCGTGTACGCCTCCGTGTTCGGCGCCGTGCTGGCCTCGATGCGCTCCATCGCCACCCGGCTCGTCGTCTTCGACACGGCCGTCGTCGATCTGACCGACCAGCTCGACGACCCGGTGGACGTCCTCTTCGGCACCCAGCTCGGCGGCGGGACGGACATCAACCGGGCGCTGGCGTACTGCCAGTCGCAGATCACCCGCCCCGCCGACACCGTCGTCGTCCTCATCAGCGACCTCTACGAGGGAGGCATAAGGAACGAGATGCTGAAGCGGGTCGCGGCGATGAAGGCGTCGGGTGTGCAGTTCGTGGCGCTGCTCGCGCTCTCGGACGAGGGGGCGCCGGCCTATGACCGGGAGCACGCGGCGGCCCTGTCCGAACTCGGCGCGCCGGCGTTCGCGTGTACACCCGACCTCTTTCCGGAGGTGATGGCGGCCGCGATCGAGAAGCGGCCCCTACCCATACCGGACATGGTGACCCATCAGTAACACAGGACTTGCGTGACCCCGGGAGGCTCGTGCAAGCATCGTCCCGTCGTCCGCGGAAGGACTTGTTCCGCGTGTCCGGATTTCGAGGGGTTCCACACACCGTGACTGCCGCAGGTGTCATGCCGGTTGCCGCTCCGCGCCTCGCGCGCGGGGCGGTGGCCCGGCGTGCGCTGGCCGTCGTCGTGTTCCTCGGAGGCCTGTTGGCTCTGGGTTTCCTCTGCGGCGGACAGGCGCAGGCGGCGGAGTCGTCGCTGACAGCACCCGACGCCCGTGCGGTGGAACCGGTCGCGACCGAAGCGGCCTCGCCGGCCGTCGAGCGGGTCGTCGAGCCCACGGCCCAGCGTGTCCAGCGTGTTGGGCATGTGGTCAGCCGCGTGGTCGACCCCGTGACGCGGCCCGTGGGCGAGCAGGTCGCCGCCCCCGTGGACCACCATGTCGTCACGCCCGTCGTCGAATCGGTACGGGGCGCTGTCGCGGAACTCCCCGCCGTCCCGGCCGTTCCGGCCGTGCCTTCCCTTCCGTCCGTTCCTGGCGCGACGCCGCCCCTCGAGCCGCCGTTCGACCTGCCCGAGGGCGACATCCCGGTCGGGACGAACACCGGAGGCGAGGGTGTCGACGATCCGGCAGCTGAGGCCGACGCCGGAACCGGAGTCGCCGGAGCCGGAGGTCCGGGCCCGGCACCGGTACCGGTAGCGGTCCGTGGCTCGGAAACGTCCGCGTCCGGGGCTCTGTTGGCCCGGGCGTTCGCGTCCGCGCCCACCGTCGATGGCCCCTATCCGGCACGACACCGGCCGGTCGCCGCGCCGGCGCCCGCCGCGCCGTCCCCCGTGCCCGCGCCCCTGCCCGCTCCCGGCGAGCCCTGCGGGAACACCGGGCGGCAGAGCGCGAGCGAGTCGAACACGCCGCGCGGCGGGGACCACTGCGCCACCCCGTCCACGGAAGGACCGCGCGCCGGGCTCGTACGGGGAGCCGGTCTGCCGGCGACTGTCGCGCCCCTTCTCGCACGGCCCCACGACGTCCTCGAATTCCCCGGCTAGGGCAGGCCTTTCCCCCGCTCATGACCTGCCGCGCGGGGGCGGGACAGGTCTGCCCGCCGTACCGGAGAGCACTCCGGAATCTCGAATTCGAAGGACGACGCACGCATGAACAAGAACATTCGCCGCTCCATAGCCGTTGCCGCCACCGCCACCGGTATGTGGGCGCTCGGTACCGCGGCCGCCAGCGCCGACGAGCTGCCCGTATCCGTCCCGCTGTCGACGCCGGACGCGGCCGCCGACCTGGTGGGCGACCTCGCCGGTGGCGTCGAGGACGCGACGTCCGGGGCGCAGAACCAGGTCCAGGACGCCCGGAGTCTCCAGAGCGCGGTCCGGAACCAGGTCGACAACCAGGTCCAGGACCAGGTCCAGGACCGGGTCGACCTGCCGACCGTCTCCGACGTCCGGGCCGGTGCCCAGGGCGCCACGACCCAGGCCCGGTCACAGGCCCAGGGAGCCACGGCCGAGGCCCGGTCCCAGGTCCAGTCCCAGGTCCAGGACGTCCAGTCCGGCGCCCAGGGCGAGATCGACTACCTCTTCGGTCCGCTCTCCGCGTTCGTTCCCGAGCTGGACCAGGCCCCGGGCCAGCTGCTGGGCACCGCCCCGGCCTACGCCCAGAACGTGGTCACCGCCGCCACCCCGATCGTCGACGGCGTCTCCGCCGACGTCCTGCCTCCCATCGCCGGCCGGGCGGTCGACGGTGTCCTCCCCGTCGCGGGCCAGGCGGTCGGTGATGTCACCCACCTCGCCGGGGGTGTCGTCGGCGAGGTCCAGCCCTTCGCCGGCGGTGTGGTGTCGCAGGTCCAGCCGTTCGCGGGCGGCGTCGTCGGCTCCGTACAGCCGTTCGTGGAGACCGTCGTCGGGACCGTCGCCGACCAGGTCCACCCGGTCGTGCAGGGGGTCGGCGGCAGCGCCACCGGCTTCGCGCAGGGTGTCGTCGGCGAGGTCCAGCCCTTCGCGGGCGGCGTCGTGACGGCCGTCGACAACAACGTCCACCCGCTCACCGGCAACGCCACCACCGGCCTCCAGGGCACCGTCGCCTCGGTCACCCCGGACTACCTGCCGTACGGCATCTGATCGTCGCCGGGGCGACGGGACGGGCCGCGCACACGCGTCCCGTTCGCGTCGCCCCGGGGCGGCGGCGCGGATCCTTCCGGGCCGGCCTTCTGCGGATTCCGTTTCCCGGCGGCACGGAATCCGCAGCTCCGCCCTTCCTGAAGCGCTCAAAACGCCCTCCGGCGCGGTCCTGTGGGACATGTCACGCGTCACCCGCGACGATCCCGCCGACCTCGCGCTTTGCGTCAACGCCCGCTGCGGGCCCGCTCTGCGTGCCTCACGGACCGCCTCGCCGTACGCTCGATCTGTGACCGGTATCACCGCTCAGGTGTGATCTGCGATTTAGGGACCCACGGCCCACGGGGATAACCTGCGGGACGGACATGCCGCGTCCACGGACACCGTGTACGCCTCCCTCAGTGACAGCGCAGTCACGTTGCCCTCCGCGGCACGCCCACGCAGACAACGAACCGCGATACCACTGAAAAGGGACGGACGCGCGTGGACCTGTTCGAGTACCAGGCGAGGGACCTCTTCGCCAAGCACGGTGTACCGGTGCTGGCCGGTGAAGTCATCGACACGCCTGAGGCGGCGCGCGAGGCGACGACGCGTCTGGGCGGCCGTTCGGTCGTCAAGGCGCAGGTGAAGGTCGGCGGCCGCGGCAAGGCCGGCGGCGTCAAGCTGGCCGCCACTCCGGACGAGGCCGTCGCCCGCGCGACGGACATCCTCGGTATGGACATCAAGGGCCACACGGTCCACAAGGTGATGATCGCGGAGACCGCTCCGGAAATCGCCGAGGAGTACTACGTCTCGTACCTCCTCGACCGCACCAACCGCACCTTCCTCGCCATGGCGTCCGTCCAGGGCGGCATGGACATCGAGGAGGTCGCGGAGAAGACCCCCGAGGCCCTCGCGAAGGTCCCGGTCGACGCCAACGAGGGCGTCTCCATCGAGAAGGCCCGTGAGATCGTCGCCCAGGCGAAGTTCCCGGCCGACGTCGCCGAGCAGGTCGCCGAGATCATGGTGACCCTGTGGAAGACCTTCGTCGCCGAGGACGCGCTCCTCATCGAGGTCAACCCGCTGGCCAAGGTCGCCGACGGCCGCGTCATCGCCCTCGACGGCAAGGTCTCCCTCGACGAGAACGCCGACTTCCGTCAGCCGGAGCACGAGGCGCTCGAGGACAAGGACGCAGCCAACCCGCTCGAGGCTGCTGCCAAGGCCAAGGGCCTCAACTACGTCAAGCTCGACGGCGAGGTCGGCATCATCGGCAACGGCGCCGGTCTGGTCATGTCGACCCTCGACGTCGTCGCGTACGCCGGTGAGAACCACGGCGGCGTGAAGCCGGCCAACTTCCTCGACATCGGCGGCGGCGCGTCCGCCCAGGTGATGGCGAACGGCCTGGAGATCATCCTCGGCGACGCGGACGTCAAGTCCGTGTTCGTCAACGTCTTCGGTGGCATCACCGCCTGTGACGAGGTCGCCAACGGCATCGTCCAGGCCCTCGAGCTGCTCAAGAACAAGGGCGAAGAGGTCACCAAGCCGCTGGTCGTGCGCCTCGACGGCAACAACGCGGAGCTGGGTCGCAAGATCCTGTCGGACGCCAACCACCCGCTGGTCCAGCGCGTGGACACCATGGACGGCGCGGCCGACAAGGCCGCCGAGCTCGCGGCTGCGAAGTAAGGGACGAGGTCAGAACACCATGGCTATCTTCCTGACCAAGGAAAGCAAGGTCATCGTCCAGGGCATGACCGGTGCCACGGGCATGAAGCACACCAAGCTCATGCTGGGTGACGGCACCAACATCGTCGGTGGCGTGAACCCCCGCAAGGCCGGTACGACCGTCGACTTCGACGGCACCGAGGTCCCCGTCTTCGGCTCCGTCAAGGAAGCGATGGAGAAGACCGGCGCGGACGTCTCCGTCCTCTTCGTGCCGCCGGCCTTCGCCAAGGCCGCCGTCGTCGAGGCGATCGACGCCGAGATCGGTCTCGCCGTCGTCATCACCGAGGGCATCGCGGTCCACGACTCCGCCGCCTTCTGGGCGTACGCGAAGGCCAAGGGCAACAAGACCCGGATCATCGGCCCGAACTGCCCCGGCCTGATCACCCCCGGCCAGTCCAACGCCGGCATCATCCCGGGCGACATCACGAAGCCCGGCCGCATCGGTCTCGTGTCCAAGTCCGGCACGCTGACCTACCAGATGATGTACGAGCTCCGTGACATCGGCTTCTCGTCCGCCGTCGGCATCGGTGGCGACCCGGTCATCGGTACGACGCACATCGACGCCCTCGCGGCGTTCGAGGCGGACCCGGAGACGGACCTGATCGTGATGATCGGCGAGATCGGCGGCGACGCCGAGGAGCGTGCGGCCGACTTCATCAAGGCCAACGTCACCAAGCCGGTCGTCGGCTACGTCGCGGGCTTCACCGCGCCCGAGGGCAAGACCATGGGCCACGCCGGCGCCATCGTCTCCGGCTCCTCCGGCACCGCCCAGGCCAAGAAGGAGGCCCTCGAGGCCGCGGGCGTCAAGGTCGGCAAGACGCCGACCGAGACGGCCAAGCTGGCGCGCGCGATCCTCGCGGGCTGAGCTGCCTGACCCACGAATGGGCCCGCCCCCGGCAAACCGGGGCGCGGGCCCTTTCGCGTCCGCGCGGCGCCTGCGCGCCTCGGCGGTCCGTCCTGCCCGCGCACAGCAGTCCCTGTCCGGTGCTCCTCGGCGCTCCTCGGCGGCCCGGCAACCCGGCGACCTCGGCCGCCGGGCGGGCTGCTGGCTCAGCGGGGATCGGGGATCAGTCGTTCCGGGCCGTTCATCGGCTCCCCGCGCAGTTTGGCCCGCAGCAACTGGTCCTCCGCGGTGAGCGGGGCCGGGCCGCTGCGCGCCGGCACGCCGCCGACGGCCTCCGCCGGGGCGAGGGGCGGCAGATAGGCCGTGGGCGCGGTGGCCACGGTGAAGGCCGTCGCGCCGATGATCACCACGGTGAGGCAGACGGCCGCGCGCGTCCACAGTCTCGTCCGGCGCTCACTGCCGGTTCGTACGGCACGGGCCGGCGGGATCGTCGCCGTCGGGGACTCGGCGACCAGCGCGGAGAGCCGCCGGTGCAGCGCCTCCGGGTGCGTGAGCTCGGGCAGCCGCTGGGCAACGGCCTGGCGGGCGTGCAGCAGGCGCTTCGCGGCGGCCGGGGTGCTCGCCTCCGTCTCGGCTGCCATGTCGGGCAGGTTGATGCCCAGGCCGTCGTAGAGCAGGAGCGTCCGGCGGTACGACGGTGGCAGGTCCAGGATCGCGGTCAGCAGCTCGCGCCGGGCCGGTGCCGTCGGCGGGGCGTCGGGGTGCCGGTGCGCGCGGCGGAATCGGTGCCAGGGTGACATGGCGTACTCATGGGCCGCGGCTCGGACCCAGCCGGCCGGATCCCGGTCGACGGCGACCTCCGGCCAGCGCTGCCACGCGAGGTGGAAGGCGTACTCGACGGACTCGCGCGAGAGCCGGCGACGGCCGGTGAGCAGGTAGGTCTGGTGGACGAGTGCGGGGGCGGCGTAGGCGTAGAGGGCGTCGAAGGCCTGTTCGGGGGTGAGGGGCTGCGGCTTCTGGGCGGCGATCGCGGCGGCGACGGCCAAGGGGTCCGGCGCGGGCTCCGGAAGCGGAGGTTCGTCCTTATCCGCCTGCTTCGCCTCCTTCGGTTGCTCCGACTGCTCCCGCTGCTCCCGCTGCTCCGGCTCGTGCGACCTCTGCGACTCCTCTGCCTCATCGGTGTCGCACGGCTCGTTCATGTCCCGCGTCTCCTCGACCTTCGGCTCGACCTCCGCGGCCGCCTCGGCGAGCAGCCTCGCGTAGGCCTCCAGCTTCTGGCCGCGCGGTGCCGCGCGGCCCGTTTCCCAGGCCTGGACGGTGGCGCCCGTGGTGCCGATCGCGGAGGCCAGTTCTTTCTCGCTCATCGACTTGGCCTCGCGCAGCCGTCGTCGCTCCTCGGGGGGAGGCAGAGAGGCGGCGGATGGGGAGAGGGTGGGCCGCGTCATGGACGACCTCCCGCGGCGACGCACTGGGCGAAAAAGTACATAACCGTATATTGAGCGACACAACGGCTGTTTGCCTGTTACGACGGAAAAGCGCGTGTCGTTGGCAGCATGGGCGTGTGACCCAAGTGAGCGAGCAGATCCCGTCGTTGTCGTCCGCCCCCCTGGTCCAGGGCGGCCGCTCCGCCGCGCTGGCCGCTTCCTTCGTCCGGGGAATTGTCGCGGCGGGCCTCGGGCTCGGCTCGCTCGCGGTCCTGGTGATCGCGCTGTGGATCAGTTCCCCGTACCCCGACAGCGGTCCCGGCGAGGCGCTGCACACGGCAGCCGGCCTGTGGCTCCTGGCGCACGGCGTGGACCTCGTCCGTACCGACACGCTCTCCGGGGTGTCCGCCCCGCTCGGCATCGTGCCGCTGTTGCTCGTCGCCCTGCCCGCCTGGCTGGCGCACCGGGCTGCGCGGGACGCTCTGGAACCAGAGGACGGGCGGCCGAAGCCCTCCTCGCGCGGCGCGCTGTGCGCCGTGTCCGGCGGCTATCTGCTGGTCGCGGCGGCCACGGTGGGGTACGCGTCGGGGGGCTCGCCGGCCCCCGACTCCCTCAGTGCGCTGCTGATGATCCCAGCGGTCGCCGTGCCCGCCGCCGCCGCGGGTGTCTGGACGGCGAACGGGCGACCGCGGGGACCCCTGCCGCGGTGGCTTCCCGAACGGCTACGGGTGGGGCTGGCCCGGACACGTGTCGCCAGGGCGGTGCGGTCCGCCGCCGCGGCGCTCCTCACGCTGGTCGGCGGAGGTGCGGTGCTGGTCCTGGTGTCGCTCGGGTGGCACGCGGGCGCCGCGCAGGAGTCCTTCGCGGAGCTGGCCGGTGACTGGTCGGGACGGCTGTCCGTCGGGCTGCTGGCGCTGGCGCTGATGCCGAACGCGGCGCTCTGGGCGGCGGCGTACGGCCTCGGGCCCGGCTTCGCGCTCGGTACGGGCGCCACCGCGACACCGCTGGCCCTCGCGGGCCATGCCGTCCTGCCGCCCTTCCCCCTGCTGGCCGCGCTCCCAGGGGAGGGCCCGGGGAGCTGGCCGCACTGGGCCGCGGCGGCGATCCCGGTGACTGCGGGGATCGTACTGGCGTGCTGGACGGTCCGGGGTGAGGTGCGGGAGCTCGGGGGCGCGCGGGAGACGGCGCTGACGGCGCTGCTGGGGGCGGGGATGTGCGGGGCCGCGACAGCGGTTCTCGCGTCCCTGTCGGGCGGCGCGCTGGGCGTGGGGCGGCTGTCGGAGCTGGGGCCTGTGGGGTGGCTGACGGGCGCGGCGGCGGCGGTGTGGACGGCGGTGGTGGGTCTGCCGCTGGCCCTGGCCCTCCATGCGTGGCGGTCCCGTGCCCACGCCCGGGGCGCTGCACTCGAATTCGTCGCGCCGCCCTTCCCGGCCATGCCGCCGCTCCTGGTCCCGGCCGGTGCGGAAGCCGGGGACGAGCCGGCTTCGTACGACTCCCGCTCCCACCTTGACGGGAACACCGACTCGCGCGTGGACGCCGGCACCGACGCCCACGCGGACGTGAACGCCGGCTCCGACGTGGGTGACGGCGGTCTCTACGACGACCAGGAAGGCGGTGAGGACGAGGAGTTCGAGCGGTACGACTTCTTCCCAGCCCTGTGGGAGACCTCCCGGGACCCGCGCGTCTCCCCGGACTCGCGGCCGCCCCGCCCCAGCGAACCGCCGGAACTCTCCGAACTGCCGGAACTCCCGGATCTCCCGGATCTCCCGGATCTCCCGGAACTCCCGGAACTCCCGGAACTCCCGGAACTCCCCGAACTCTCCGAACCGCCGGAACTCCCCGAACGCCTCGAACCCCCTGAGGCCCCGTAAGGGACCCCGCGCTCCCGCCGGGCTACTCCTGGACGCCGAAGACGTCGCGCAGTGGCTTCGGCAGCAGGTCGTTGCAGGCGAGCTGGCCGCTCCTGGTCAGGGCGTCGTCCACACAGGTGTAGTAGTCCCGGTAGACCGACTGGATCGTGAAGGTCGCCGCCACGATGGCCAGCGCCAGGGCCGCCGTCACCAGGCCGCTGATCGCGGCCGTCCGCTGCGGGCGGGTCGTGGCCGGGGCGGCCGGCGCGGGGGCGCCCGCGGCCGGGTTGGGCGCCTTCGGCTTGGCGCGCAGGGAGCTGCCACCCCAGTACAGCGCCAGGGCGCCCAGCAGCAGGGCGATCTCGGAGAGGTCGAAGATGGCGAAGAAGAATGCCCACATGCCCGCGAGCAGCGCGTACCGCGCGCGTCGCTGCGCGGGGTCCGTCGGGTCCCAGCGGAGGCCGGGGCCGTCCTGCCCGCCGCCGGTGCCGCCACCGTCCTGGCGCTCCGGGCGGCGGCCGAAGCCGTCGGTCGAGCGGCCGGGCTGGCGGGGGCTCCACCGGCTGCCGTTCCCCGAGGAGTCGGGGGAGCCGTCGGAGTCCGGGTCGGGGGAGTCGGGCGAGCCCGAGGTGTCCTCCGGGCGGCGCGGCTGCCAGGGCTGGTCCGGTCGGCCCTCCGGCGGCGGTGCGAACGGATTGTTGTCGTCCGTCGACTGGCGTTCCCGCGGCAGGAATGGGATGGCCGTACGGCGGCGTCGGTCCGGCATGTGGTGAACGTCTTCCCCTCAGACCCCGCGCAACCGGGTCTTCTGTCGTCGTGTCCGTCCATACGGGTACGGGCTCTGTCCCCAGACGCTACCCCCCGGCCACGCCCCCGTCCCGTGGGGGCCGCTCGGTGTGCCGGTATCGTTGCTGACGGTCGGGCCGTTCGTAGAGTTCCCCGTATCGCGGGACGCGTCTCGTTCGTACGACCGTACAAAGCCACATGACCCCACCAGCACCGCCGTCCGTCGCTGTCAGCCAGCCGCTGAGACCGCCGCGATCACGCGGTCCCGCAACGCGAAAAGAGTTCCCTCGTGGCCGCCGCCCGCATCCTTGTCCTGGTCTCCGGGTCCGGTACCAATCTCCAGGCACTGCTCGACGCCATCGCCGCCGACCCGCGAGGGCCGGAGGGATACGGCGCCGAGATCGTCGCCGTGGGGGCGGACCGAGACGGAATCGCCGGTCTGGAGCGGGCCGAGCGGGCGGGGCTGCCGACCTTCGTGTGCCGGGTGAAGGACCACCCCACCCGCGAGGAGTGGGACCGCGCGCTGACCGAGGCCACCGCCGCCCACGAGCCGGACCTCATCGTCTCGGCGGGCTTCATGAAGATCCTCGGGAAGGAATTCCTCTCCCGCTTCGGCGGCCGGATCGTCAATACGCATCCCGCGCTGCTGCCCAGTTTTCCCGGTGCCCACGGAGTGCGTGACGCACTCGCCTATGGCGTACGGGTCACCGGATGCACCGTCCACTTCGTCGACGACGGCGTCGACACCGGCCCGATCATCGCCCAGGGCGTGGTCGAGGTCCGGGACGAGGACGATGAAGCCGCTCTCCATGAGCGCATCAAGGAAGTCGAGCGAAGGCTGCTCGTCGATGTCGTGGGGCGTCTGGCCCGGCACGGCTACCGCATTGAGGGACGAAAGGTATCAATCCCGTGACCGCCGAAGGTACGAAGCGCCCCATCCGCCGCGCGCTCGTCAGCGTCTACGACAAGACCGGCCTGGAGGAGCTGGCCCGTGGCCTGCACGAGGCGGGTGTCGCCCTCGTCTCCACCGGCTCCACCGCCTCGAAGATCGCCGCGGCCGGCGTCCCGGTCACCAAGGTCGAGGAGCTCACCGGCTTCCCCGAGTGCCTGGACGGCCGGGTCAAGACGCTGCACCCGCGGGTGCACGCCGGCATCCTCGCCGACCTGCGCCTCGAGGACCACCGCCGACAGCTCGCCGAGCTGGGCGTCGAGCCGTTCGACCTGGTGATCGTCAACCTGTACCCGTTCAAGGAGACCGTCGCCTCCGGCGCGACCCCGGACGAGTGCGTCGAGCAGATCGACATCGGCGGCCCGTCGATGGTCCGCGCCGCCGCCAAGAACCACCCCTCCGTCGCCGTCGTCACCAGCCCCGCGCGGTACGCGGACGTGCTCACCGCGGCCCGTGAGGGCGGCTTCGAGCTGGGCGCCCGCAAGCGCCTCGCGGCCGAGGCCTTCCAGCACACCGCCGCGTACGACGTCGCCGTCGCCTCCTGGTTCGCCGACGACTACGCCGCCGCCGACGACTCGGGCTTCCCCGACTTCCTGGGCGCCACCTACGCGCGCGAGAACGTGCTGCGCTACGGCGAGAACCCGCACCAGGGCGCCGCGCTGTACGTCGACGGCACCGGCGGCCTCGCCGAGGCCGAGCAGCTGCACGGCAAGGAGATGTCGTACAACAACTTCACCGACACCGACGCCGCGCGCCGGGCCGCCTACGACCACGCCGAGCCGTGCGTCGCGATCATCAAGCACGCCAACCCGTGCGGCATCGCGATCGGTGAGGACGTCGCCGAGGCCCACCGCAAGGCGCATGCCTGCGACCCGCTGTCCGCATTCGGCGGTGTGATCGCGGTCAACCGCCCGGTGTCCGTGGCCATGGCCGAGCAGGTCGCCGAGATCTTCACCGAGGTCATCGTCGCTCCGGCGTACGAGGACGGCGCGGTCGAGATCCTGGCCCGCAAGAAGAACATCCGCGTCCTGCGCGCCGAGGGCGCCCCGGCCAACCCGGTCGAGGTCAAGCCGATCGACGGCGGCGCGCTGCTCCAGGTCACCGACCGTCTGCAGGCGGAGGGCGACGACCCGGCGAACTGGACCCTCGCCACCGGCGACGCGCTCTCCACCGACGAGCTCGCCGAGCTCGCCTTCGCCTGGAAGGCCTGCCGGGCCGTCAAGTCGAACGCCATCCTGCTCGCCAAGGACAACGCCTCCGTCGGCGTCGGCATGGGCCAGGTCAACCGCGTCGACTCCGCGAAGCTCGCGGTGGAGCGCGCCGGCGAGGAGCGGGCCCGCGGCTCGTACGCCGCGTCGGACGCCTTCTTCCCCTTCCCGGACGGCCTGGAGATCCTCACCGCGGCCGGCGTCAAGGCCGTGGTCCAGCCCGGCGGTTCGGTTCGTGACGAACTGGTCGTGGAGGCGGCGAAGAAGGCGGGCGTGACGATGTACTTCACCGGCACGCGCCACTTCTTCCACTAGCCCCCGGGCAGTCCCCGCAGTCGAACGACGAAGGCCGCAACACCCGCCTCACGGCGGAGCGTTGCGGCCTTCGTGGTATCCGGCGGGAGCCGTGCGTCAGTGGCGCGGGCGCTGGAACCAGGTCGAGGCCTCCTGCTTGGCGCAGAAGACGATGATCAGAATGCCCAGCGCGAGGCTGATCAGCGCGAGGACGTTCGCGGTCAGCAGGCTGAAGAGGCTGAACAGCGCGGTCAGCGAGCCGTACACGATCGCCGAGATGCGGATGCCGTTCCCGCCGGAACGGAACTTCGCCGCAGTGAGGATCGCCCACAGGGCGACACCGAGCGTCAGGATGCCCGCGACCACCATGACACCGGTCATCGCGGACGCGGCGGTGTCGGCGTCGGAGCCGAGCTCGGCCGAGTCCGACATCTGGTCGGCGACCCAGCCGCCGAGGGCGACCATGGCGATCGCGCCGAGGACCTGCAGGCCGCCGAGGATGAAGAGCATGATGCGGGCGGCCTTCACGCCACCGGGCATCTCGGTCGGAACGCCCGGGTAGCCCGCGCCGTACGGCTGCTGGACCGGCGGGGCCTGCGGGTAGCCGTAACCGGGCTGCTGGCCCTGGTACTGGTCCTGGGGATAGCCGTAGCCCGGCTGCGGCTGCTGCGGAGGCTGCTGCTGGCCGTAGGGGTTGTTCGGGTCGCCGAAGCTCATGCGGGTTTCCTCCGTGGGTTGTGCGGGGACGACGCGGCCCGCGCGGAGGATCTTTACGAACTGAACAGTTTGCCCCCCGGCACTGCCCGCGGCACTGCGCCGTTCATCGTCGTCTTAACGTCGACTTTTTGTCCAGTCGGTATCGCTCTGCGTTGTGCAAGTGCAACCTCGTGTTCCTGCTGATGACCACGAATTGGAACAAGGGAGGGGTCATCCGGGAGGATGGGGTCATGACCGCCCAGATTCTCGATGGCAAGGCCACCGCAGCCGCGATCAAGTCCGATCTGACCGCCCGTGTGGCGGACCTCAAGGCCAAGGGCATCACCCCTGGGCTCGGCACGCTGCTCGTCGGCGACGACGTCGGCAGCCAGAAGTACGTCGCGGGCAAGCACCGTGACTGCGCGCAGGTCGGCATCGCCTCCCTGCAGCGTGAACTGCCCGCCTCCGCCACGCAGGAGGAGATCGAGGCGGTCGTCCGCGAGCTCAACGAGGACCCTGCCTGCACGGGGTACATCGTGCAGCTGCCGCTCCCCAAGGGCATCGACACCAACCGCGTACTGGAGCTGATGGACCCGGAGAAGGACGCCGACGGTCTGCATCCCACGAACCTCGGCCGCCTGGTGATCGGCCAGACCGGGCCGCTGCCCTGCACCCCGGCCGGCATCGTCACCCTGCTGCGCCGGCACGGTGTGGAGATCGCCGGGGCGCATGTGGTCGTGGTCGGCCGCGGGATCACCATCGGCCGTCCGATGCCGCTGCTTCTGACCCGTAAGTCCGAGAACGCGACGGTCACGCAGTGCCACACCGGCACACGCGACCTCTCCGGGCATCTGCGGCAGGCCGACATCGTGGTCGCCGCGGCGGGCGTACCGCACCTGATCAAGCCCGAGGACATCAAGCCGGGTGCGGCCGTGCTCGACGTCGGTGTCAGCCGGGACGAGAACGGCAAGATCGTCGGGGATGTGCACCCGGGTGTCACCGAGGTGGCCGGCTGGGTCGCCCCGAACCCGGGCGGCGTCGGTCCGATGACCCGCGCGCAACTTCTGGTGAACGTGGTCGAGGCGGCGGAGCGCGCGAGCGCCGCGACGAGCTGACACGAGAACGGTGACGGGAACGGGAACGGTGTCGGGAACCGGGGAAGGGTGCCGCTGATGGGCGCACGGCCGAACGACGAAGCGGACTCCGCGCGGACGCCCCGGGCGGACGGCGCGGGCGATCCGGCCGAAGGCCCCGCGACCGGCGCCGACAAGGCGGGGCCGGGGTCGGAGTCGGAAGAGGAAGGCCGGACCGAGGTCCAGGAGTCCGGCCGTGAACCCGTGGGGCCTGTCGAGGTCAACGGGACCGGTGACGACGCCGCCGGGCGCGGTGATTTCCTCGGGGCCACCGCCGCCTCCGGGAAGTCCCGCCGGCCCCCGGCGGTGACCACCGATACCGCCCGGCCGGAGGGCGGCGGGCGGGCGGCTCCCGGGGACGCGCCCGCTCCCGCGCGGCAGTGGCCGCTGCTCACCGTGCTCGGGATGACCGGGCTCGGGCTGCTGATCGTCGGTGCGGATCCGTTCCCTCAGGCGTTCCGGGTCGGGGCCATCCTCATCGGCGTCGCCCTGCTCACCGGCGCCGTCATGCGCCGCACCCTGCCGTCCGTCGGCATGCTCGCGGTCCGCTCACGCTTCACCGACATGGTCACGTACGGACTCATGGGCGTGATCATCGTGCTCCTCGCCCTCATGCTGCAGCCGCGGCCGTGGCTGGAGATCCCGTTCCTGGAGGACGCCCTCCATGTGACCGTCACTTAGCGACCGTCACCTGGCAGATCGCGGCGACGGCGCCCGTCCCCTCCCCCGAGGGAGGACGGGCGCCGTCTGCGATCAAGAGTCATGCACGCGCCAAAGTGGTTCAAGGTTCGTCCGGGGCCTGTGGCGCGGAAGTGACCATTCCGGGAACGTGTGGCAGGTGTGCAACCAATACCGGGGGCGCGCGAGAGAGTGTCGCTCTGCGACGAATGCCCCGGTGCGCCCCCCTGGTTGTGCCTGCCATCCTGAGTCCGGGCGTCCCGCTGGGTAGTCCGCACGCGGAAGCCCGCACGCGGAAGCCGCGGGCCGGGGACGGTGGGGGATGAGGGGGAAGCGATGCCTCGCTGGAAGGCGCTGCCTGAAGAACTCGATCCACAGGCCAGGGAGTTCGCGAACCAGTTACGCAGGCTCGTCGACCGCAGCGGACTGAGTCTCGCCGCCGTCGCGGACAGAACCGGGTACAGCAGGACCTCCTGGGAGCGCTATCTGAACGGACGGCTGCTCGCACCCCGGGCCGCGATCCTGGCGCTCACCGAAGTCACCGGCGCCGCCCCGGCGGATGTGATGGCCATGTGGCAGCAGGCGGAGCGCGCCTGGAGCCGTTCCCCGACACGGCACGCCGCGACCATGGACGCCGAACGGCCCTCCCGGGCACGGGACGCGCCGACAGCGGCGCCCACCCGAGCCCGTCGGGGCCCCGGCGCCGGCGACGGGCGGAAAGCCCTCATGTTCCTCGCGGGCCTCGTCGGCGCCCTGCTCGTGGTCGGCGCTGCCGTCCTCGTCACCGACCTGGGCGGGCCGGGGGCCTCCGGCGCCGCCGGCGAAAGCCACGACCACGGCGGGAAGGCCGAGCCCCCGTCCCCGTCCCTGTCCCCCTCCTCGTCCGCCACCGGAGGCCGGCCGCTCCCGGCCGGGGTGAAGTGCGCCGGCGCCGCCTGCGACGGCCGGGACCCCGCGACCATGGGCTGCGGCGGGAAGTTCGCCACGACCGTCTCCAGTGCGCGGGTCGGCGCGGCCCTCGTGGAGGTCCGCCGCGGCGGGGCGTGCGGGGCCGCCTGGGCCCGTATCAGTGGGGCAGCGCCCGGCGACACCGTACGGATCACGGTGGGCGGCAGGACACGGGGTGGTGTCGTGGACGCCGACGGCGGCGCCTACACCCCGATGGTGGCGGTGGCTTCGGGCACGGACGCGCACGCATGCGCCACGCTCGCGGCGGGTCCCAAGGGCTGTACGACCGGCTGACACCGCGAGCTTGACGCCCCCGGCCCGACCCGATGCCCCGGGCACACGCCCCGACCCGTGCGCGCCAACACTCCGGCCCTGCGCCCCGAACCCGTGCGCGCCGACGCCCGGCCCCCGCTGACGGAGAACCAGACCCCACGGTGAAGCAGAGGGGTGGCAGTGAGCCGTCCCACAAGGGGGTGGGGGTTGGACCCGCCCACGGTCGGATAGCCTGACCGCTGGATATCTCTTCACGTCGAGACACCGATCGATCATGGGAGATGTCCAGCACCAGGGGCAGGGACCCCCACCGCCAGCTGTCTTACGGAGATCGCCATGACCCGCACTCCCGTGAATGTCACCGTCACCGGCGCGGCCGGCCAGATCGGTTACGCGCTGCTCTTCCGCATCGCCTCCGGCCACCTGCTCGGCGCGGACGTGCCGGTCAAGCTGCGCCTCCTCGAGATCCCCCAGGGCCTGAAGGCCGCCGAGGGCACCGCCATGGAGCTCGAGGACTGCGCGTTCCCGCTGCTGCGCGGCATCGAGATCACCGACGACCCGAACGTCGGCTTCGACGGCGCCAACGTCGCGCTGCTCGTCGGCGCCCGCCCCCGCACCAAGGGCATGGAGCGCGGTGACCTGCTCTCGGCCAACGGCGGCATCTTCAAGCCGCAGGGCAAGGCCATCAACGACAACGCCGCGGACGACATCAAGGTCCTGGTCGTCGGCAACCCGGCCAACACCAACGCCCTGATCGCCCAGGCCGCGGCTCCGGACGTACCGGCCGAGCGCTTCACGGCGATGACCCGCCTGGACCACAACCGCGCGATCTCGCAGCTGGCCACCAAGACCGGCGCCGCCGTCTCCGACATCAAGCGCCTCACCATCTGGGGCAACCACTCGGCGACCCAGTACCCGGACATCTTCCACGCGGACATCGCCGGCAAGAACGCCGCCGAGGTCGTCAACGACGAGCAGTGGCTGGCCGACACCTTCATCCCGACCGTCGCCAAGCGTGGCGCGGCGATCATCGAGGCCCGTGGCGCGTCCTCGGCCGCCTCGGCCGCGAACGCCGCGATCGACCACGTGTACACCTGGGTCAACGGCACGGCCGAGGGCGACTGGACCTCCATGGGCATCCCGTCGGACGGTTCGTACGGCGTCCCGGAGGGCCTGATCTCCTCCTTCCCGGTGACCACGAAGAACGGCTCGTACGAGATCGTCCAGGGCCTGGACATCAACGAGTTCTCGCGCGCCCGCATCGACGCCTCGGTCCAGGAACTGGCCGAGGAGCGCGACGCCGTGCGTGGGCTCGGCCTCATCTGAGCCCAGCGCTCAGCCTCGTCCGAGCCCGGCCAGACCCGGTTTCGTACCGCCCCCCGGCAGCCCCGCTGCCGGGGGGCGGTCGTGTGTCCGGAACTGGACGGGGTGCTCCGGGAGTCTGGGTTGTCATGCGCGTGATGATGATCCTTCCCGCCCTGACAGAAGCGACGAGCCCCCTCTTCCGGCCCATCAAGTACTCGCTCTTCCCGCCGCTGGGTCTCGCGACCCTCGCCGGCTATCTGGACCCCGGCGACGAGGTGACCCTCCACGACGAGCACGTGGAGCGCGTCGACATCGAGGCCCTGGAGACGCCCGATCTGCTGGTCGTCCAGCCGTACATCACCTCCGCCCGCCGGGCTTACGAGATCGCCGACCACTTCCGCGCCCGGGGCGCGCACGTCGCCATGGGCGGGCTGCATGTGACGTCGCTCCCGGACGAGGCCGCCGCGCACGCCGACACGATCTTCACCGGTCCGGGCGAGGACACCTGGCCACGGTTCCTGAAGGACTTCCGGGACGGCGCGCCCGCCCGGCGCTACGACTCCACCCTGCGCACCCTCGCCGGACTTCCTCCGGTACGGCGTGACCTGATCAAGCGCCGGCTGTATCTCGTTCCCAACTCGATCGTCGTCTCGCGCGGCTGCCCCCACCACTGCGACTTCTGCTACAAGGACGCCTTCTTCGAGGGCGGCAAGTCCTTCTACACGCAGGCCGTGGACGACGCGCTCGCCGAGATCGACCGGCTGCCGGGCAAACATCTGTACTTCCTGGACGACCACCTTCTGGGCAACCGCCGGTTCGCGGAGGCGCTGTTCGACGGGATGGCCGGCATGGGGCGGCTGTGGCAGGCGGCGGGGACCGTGAACTCCGTACTCCAGCCGGGGCTTCTGGAGCGCGCCGTGGAGGCGGGCCTGCGCAGCCTGTTCGTCGGCTTCGAGACCGTCAACAGCGCCAATCTCGCGGAGCGCCGGAAGAACCAGAACATCGGTAAGGACTACGCGGCCGCCGTCCGCCGTCTCCATGACGCCGGTGTCATGGTCAACGCCAGTTTTGTGTTCGGCCTCGACCAGGACGGTCCCGATGTCTTCGACCGGACGGTGGAGTGGGCCGTCGAGCAGGGCATCGAGACGGCCACGTTCCACATCATGACCCCCTATCCGTCCACCGGTCTGTGGAAGCAGATGGAGGCCGAGGACCGGATCGTCCACCGGGACTGGGACCTCTACGACACGCGGCACGTCGTCTACCGGCCGAAGGGGATGACCGCGCGTCAGCTGGAGGACGGCTACTGGCGCGCGTACCGGGACTTCTACCGGTGGCGGAACATCTGGCAGGGCTCGTCGGCCCAGCCGGGTCCGCACGAGCGGCTGAGGCATCTCGCGTACGCGGGTGGCTGGAAGAAGTTCGAGCCCGCCTGGGACGCGCTGATCCGCTCCCGCCGCGTGGTGGGCGCCCTGCCGCTGCTGGAGCGGACGCTGGCGGCCTTCGGCGGCAGGCGGCCCCACAGCTAGGACACCCACGCGCTACCCCCCGCCTGTTGTGCATCTACACTCGAATGTAGTACTTCTTATACATGAGCGAGCAGGTGCACAACAGGATCGCCGTGGTGCGGGCCGAGCGGAAGGTGTCGCGTCAGGCTCTCGCCGAGGCGGTGGGGGTCCACTACCAGACCATCGGCTACATCGAGCGCGGCCAGTACAACCCGAGCCTCGACCTGGCGCTGAAGGTCGCGCAGTACTTCGGTCTGCCGGTGGAGGCGCTGTTCTCCCTGGAGCCGTTCCAGCCGCTCACCGATGAGGTCTACGGGAGGAAATGACGATGCTGACCACGGGGACGACCACGGGCGCGAGCGGGGCGACGCGCTTCGACCGGCGCATGTACGCGCTCATGAACAACCGCGAGGGCGCGCCCTTCTACGCCACCGCCGCCCGTCGGCGGACCGCCGTCGGCATCCACATCGCGCTGACAGCGGCCTCGGTCGGCGTCTGGATCGAGCTGGTCCGCAGTGACGCGATGTGGCCCGCCTGCGCCATGCTCGGTCTCTTGCTGCCGTGGGTCTTCGCGACCGGCGTCATCAACGGCTCCACCCGGGGCCTGCTCGAACTGCGCGGCCGGATGCTCGACGAACGCCAGCTCGCCGAGCGCGACAGGGTGCGCGCCCTGGCGCACCGGATCACGACCTGGGTGCTCGGCGCGGCCACGGCGGCCGTCGGCGCGGCGGCCTGGTTCGCGGGGCTGACCCTCGACGGGATGGTCTTTCCGGTGCTCTTCGGGGCGCTCGTCACCCACTGGCTGATGCCGCTGTGGGTCGCCGGGCTCCGGGTCCAGGACGAGCCCGCCGACGACTGACGCGCGGTCCTACGCGGAGGCGAGTTCCGAAGCGATGTCACGCAGCGCTGCCGTCGCGCGGCGCAGCAGACCGGGGCCGAAGGTGATCCGCGTGGCGCCGAGCCGGCCGAGTTCGGCCGGTGAGGGGCCGCCGGGCAGCGCGAACACATTGAGCGGAGCGCCGATCTCGGCGCGCAGGAACGGCAGTTGGTCCGTCGGCGCCATGATCGGGAAGACGCTGTCCGCGCCCGCCGCGTGGTAGAGCCGGGCCCGCTCGACGGCCTCGGCGGGGTCGGGCACGCCCCGTACGAAGCTGTCGACGCGGGCGTTGACGAAGAGCGCGTCACCGGCCTCGGCCCGTACCGCCGCCAGCCAGTCCGCGTGCTCCCGGGGGTCTTTGAGGCCCTTCCCGGGCTCCGAGTCCTCCAGGTTCACGCCGACCGCGCCCGTCTCCAGGACCCGGGCCACCAGCTCCTTCGGAGCCAGTCCGTAGCCGTGCTCCAGATCCGCCGAGACGGGCACGGAGACCGAGCGGACGATCCTGGTCACCGCCGCGAACATCTCGTCGACGGGGATCGCGCCGCCGTCCTCGTACCCCAGTGAGGCGGCCACCCCGGCGCTGGTCGTCGCCAGTGCCGGGAAGCCGGCGTCCGCGAAGACACGGGCGCTGACCGCGTCCCAGGGGCCCGGCAGGACCAACGGGTCGTCGGCCGCCCGGTCCTGGTGCAGCGTGCGGAACACCTCGACGGCGGCCGCGCCGCGGCCCTGGGTCACTGCCATACGAGTCCTCCGGGCGGTGTGCGGCGGGCGACCATGAGGCGGTTCCAGCCGTTGATGACGACGATCAGGGCGATCAGATGGGCGAGAGCGGCCGGTGCGAAGTGCGCGGCGGCCCGCTCGTGGACGGCGTCGGGGACGAATCCGTCGGTGAGGACGGTGACGGACTCGGTCAGCGCCAGCGCGGCACGCTCGCGCTCGGTGAAGACGCCGTCCGTCTCCTCCCAGACCTGGAGCAGATCGAGCCGCCGCTCGGACTCGCCGTTCTCGCGCGCCAGGGCCAGGTGCATGTCCAGGCAGAACGCGCAGCGGTTGATCTGCGAGGCGCGGAGCATGACCAGTTCGACGAGGACCGGATCGCCGAGACCCTTCTTGGCGGCCGCGCTCGCGGCGGCGAGCGCGTGGTAGACGTCGGCGGAGAGCCGGTCGGTACGGGACGGCATGTCGGTGCGCGGTCCTTCACTGGGTCGGCCGGACGGTCGAGCGGGCGGTCCTTCAGCAGGACGGTCGGTACGGCGCTTGCGGCGGGTCAGTTCTTGAACATGCCCGGGGTGTAGTGGCCCGGGACCGTACGGGCGGTCACGCCGATACGGTTCCACGCGTTGATGACCGTGATCGCCGCGATCAGCTGGGCGAGTTCGGCCTCCTCGAAGTGCCGGGCGGCCCTCTCGTACACCTCGTCCGGCACGAAACCGTCGGTCAGAACCGTGACCGCCTCGGTCAGCGCGAGCGCCGCCAGCTCCTTCTCGGTGTAGAAGTGCTCGGACTCCTCCCAGGCGGAGAGCTGGACGATCCGCTCCACCGACTCACCGGCCGCGAGCGCGTCCTTGGTGTGCATGTCGAGGCAGAAGGCGCAGTGGTTGATCTGCGAGGCCCGGATCTTGACCAGCTCGTACACGACCGGGTCCAGACCGTTCGCGGCGGCCGTCTCGAGCCGGATCATCGCCCGGTAGAACTCTGGCGCCAGCGTGGCCAGAGGGAGGCGGGGGGTGTGCTCGGGGGCGTAGGTCTTCTCGTCCGCGGTGTTCCCGGGCGCGGGGTTCGTCGTGGTCATGAGAACGACCGTATGGCGCGCGTGGCGCAGGAGTATGGTCCACCTTCATGGCGAATGACTGGGCCACTTTCGGGGCCGACCTCCATCTTGAGCTGCGTGGACCACGGCTGCGGGCGGGGCTGATGGACGCCCTGCGCGAGGCCGTGCGCAGCGGACGCCTCGCGCCCGGGACACGGCTGCCGTCGTCCCGTTCGTTCGCCGCCGACCTGGGGATCGCCCGCAACACCGTCGCTGACGCGTACGCGGAGCTGGTCGCCGAGGGCTGGCTCACCGCGCAGCAGGGCTCCGGCACCCGGGTGGCCCGGCGCGCCGCGCCGCGCAGACCCGCGCCCGCCCCGCCCCGGTCCCACCCGTCGCCGGGCCGGGCCACCCACAACCTGCGCCCCGGCACCCCCGACGTCGGCTCGTTCCCGCGCGCCGAATGGCTCAAGGCGGCCCGGCGGGCCCTGACCGACGCCCCGCACGAGGCCTTCGGTTACGGGGATCCGCGCGGCCGGATCGAACTGCGGACCGTCCTCGCCGAGTACCTGGCCAGGGCGCGCGGCGTTCACGCGAGTCCGGACCGGATCGTCATCTGCTCCGGCTTCGTGCACGGGCTGATGCTGATGGGCAAGGTGCTGCGCGCCGGGGGTCCACCCCTGCCCTCGGGGCGCAGGGGGAGGATGCGGGAGGTGGCCGTCGAGTCGTACGGACTCGATGTGCACTGGAATCTTCTCATCGAGGCCGGATTGCGGTTGCCGGCCCTTCCCCTCGACGAACTGGGCACGCGCACCGATCAGTTGGTTCACATGAAGGGTGCGGGCGCGGTACTGATGACCCCGGCCCACCACTTCCCGCTCGGCGGCGCGCTGCCCCCGGACCGGCGTGCCGCCGCCGTCGACTGGGCGCGCGCGACGGGCGGTCTGATCCTGGAGGACGACTACGACGGCGAGTTCCGCTACGACCGCCAGCCGGTCGGCGCCCTCCAGGGCCTCGACCCGGAGCGCGTCGTCTACATGGGGACGGCGAGCAAGTCACTGGCGCCGGGGCTGCGGCTGGCGTGGATGGTGCTGCCGGAGGATCTGGTCGGCGACGTACTGGAGGCGAAGGGAAACGTCGACTGGGTGTCGAGCGCGCTGGACCAGCTGACGCTCGCGGAGTTCATCGCGTCGGGGGCGTACGACCGGCATGTGCGCGGCATGCGGCTGAAGTACCGGCGCCGCAGGGACCAGCTGGTGGAGGCGCTGGCCGAGCGGGCCCCGCACATCCGGGTGAGCGGGATCGCGGCCGGTCTTCACGCCGTCCTCGACCTGCCGCCCGGCACGGAGCGCGCGGTGATCCAGGCCGCGGCGTGGCAGGGGCTGGCCCTGATGGGCGTCGACCGCTTCCGCCACCCGTCGGTGGAGCAGGGCCGCGACGGACTGGTCGTCGGGTACGCGACCCCGACGGACAGCGGGTGGGCTGGTGCGCTGGACGCGCTGTGCCGGGTGCTCCCCTGAACCCCTACTTCCGCTCCGGATCGTCCGGGGTCCCGGGCGCCGGCGTCGGTGAGGGCGCGGGTGTCGGCCCGGGCGGCTGGACGGGCTCGGGCGCGGGCGGCTCGCCGAAGCGGGCCAGGAACAGCCCGCCCGCCACCGCGACCACGAAACCGGTGACCGCCAGCCAGGCCATCCCCTCGCGCGTGCGGTCGCCCAGCCACACCACGCCCACCACCGCCGGGCCGATCGTCTCGCCGAGGACCATGCCCGCCGTGGCCGTCGTCACCGAGCCGCGCTGGAGCGCCGAGGTGAGCAGCAGGAACGCCACACTGCCGCCGAGCATCAGCGCGTAGATCGCGGGGTTCGCCAGGTCGAAGGAGTCGATCAGCCGGACCGCGACCTCGACCACCCCGAATCCGAAGCCGGCGGCCAGTCCCAGCAGCAACGCCCGGGGCCCCTCCGGCAGCCGGCCCACCGCCGCGCCGATCAGCAGGATCCCGAACGCCATCCCGAGCATCGACCAGCGCAGCGCCGCCGATCCCGGCCGGTCGCCCTCCGGGCCGGAGGCGAAGCCGAGCATCGCAAGCCCGGCGCAGACCACCACCACGGCCGCCCACTCGGCAGCGCTCAGCCTGACCCGCAGAAGACGCGAGGCGACGACGGCGGTCACCGCGAGGCTCGCCGCGAGCGCCGCGCCCACCGCGTAGATGGGAAGGCTCCGCAGGGCCACGATCTGCAGGACGAAGGCGAGGCCATCCAGCCCGAGTCCGGCCAGGTAGCGCCACTGCCGCAGCGCGCGGATCAGCAGCGCCGGGTCGACCCCGGAGCCGCTGCCGGGTTTCGCGGCGCGGGCGGCAATGGCCTGCAGGACGGAGGCCGTGCCGAAGCAGACCGCGGAAGCGAGTGCGCAAACCATCCCCAACAACACAAAGCGACTGTAGTCCCGGATCGTTCACAGATCATTCGCGGACCGGGCGCAAGGGCGCGGCGGGCGGCCCTCTAGGGTGTGCGAACGGTTGGTCGAGGACGTGGAAGAAGCGGAAGGGCGGCACATGCGCAGGCTCAGGTCGAGCACCGTGGTGCTCGGCGGCATGGGGGTGCTCGCGGCGACGATCACCGCCTGCGGTTCCGAACCGGACAAGCGGTGCGTCGACCCGCTCACCCGGGAGATGCTGCCCAGTTACGAGTGCAGCGGGAGCGGCAGCGGTAGTGGGAGCAGCAGTGGCAGCAGCAGCACCCCTCGTGGCTCGTACTACTACGGCGGCAGTGTGAGCGGAGACCGGGTCGACGGCGGCAGCTTCGACAAGACGGCGGTCGACCGGGGCGGTTTCGGCTGCTCCGGGTCCGGCTCCGGCGGCGGCTGAGCGAGTCGGGTCGACATGGAACGGCACACCATCGAACCCCGCCCCGGCTGGCAGCGGACCGTCGAGGAGCAGGGGCTCGTCTATCCCCTCACCCGCTACCCCGACGGCTCGCTGCGCCCCTACTGGGACGAGAGCGCGTACTACTCCTTCACCCTGCCCGAGGTCGAGGCGCTTGAGGAGGTCGTCGAGGAGCTGCACGCCATGTGTCTGGTGGCGGCCGCCCACATCGTCGAGCGGGAGCGCTTCGCCGACCTGGGGATCACCGACCCCCGGCTCGCCTCACTCGTCGCCGAGTCCTGGCGCCGGCGGGACGAACTCCCCTCCCTCTACGGCCGGTTCGACCTGCGCTACGACGGTACGGGCCCGGCCAAGATGCTGGAGTACAACGCCGACACGCCCACCTCGCTCGTGGAGGCCGCGGGCCCGCAGTGGTTCTGGATGGAGGAACGCTTCCCGGGCGCCGACCAGTGGAACTCGCTCCACGAGCGGCTCGTCGACGCCTGGAAGAGCCAGTCCGCCCTGCTGCCGCCCGGCCCGGTGCACTTCGCGCACTCCGACGGGGACGAGCTGGGCGAGGACCTGATGACGGTCGCGTATCTGCGCGAGACCGCCCAGCAGGCCGGACTCGACACCGAAGCGCTGTCCATGGAGCAGATCGGCTGGGACCGGCTCAGCGGACGCTTCGTCGACGACCGGCTGCGCTTCATCCGCAGCTGCTTCAAGCTCTATCCGTGGGAGTGGCTGGTCACGGACCGGTTCGGGCCGCACGTCCTGGACACGCTCGACAACGGCGGCGGCACCGGCACCACCTGCTGGATCGAGCCGGCCTGGAAGATGCTCCTCTCCAACAAGGCGCTGCTCGCGGTCCTCTGGGAGCTGTATCCGGGGCACCCGAATCTGCTGGCCGCCCATCTGGACGGTCCGCGCGACCTGGCCGTGACCTCCGGTTACGTCGCCAAGCCGCTGCTCGGCCGCGAAGGCGCGGGCGTCACCGTCCACGCGCCGGGCGCCGACCCGGCGGCGGACCCCGTCGTGCGGGAAGAGCCGGTCTGCTACCAGGAGTTGGCCCCGCTGCCCGACTTCGCCGGCAACCACGTCGTACTCGGCGCGTGGGTCGTCGGGGACGAAGCGGCGGGGCTCGGTATCCGCGAGTCGTCGGGGCTGATCACGGACGAGTACGCCCGCTTCCTGCCCCACGTCATCCTCTGACCCCACCCGGCCGCCCCCTGTCGCACAGCCAACGGCCGGCCGGCCCCCTCACAAGAGGGCCGGCGCCGCCTCAGTCCCCCAGCACCGCCCTCAGCTGATCGAGCCCCCAGTCCAGATCCTCCTTGCTGATCACCAGCGGCGGGGCGATCCGGATCGTCGACCCGTGGGTGTCCTTCACCAGGACCCCGCGGTCCATCAGCTTCTCCGAGATCTCCCGGCCCGTGCCCCGGCTCGCGGCGATGTCGACACCCGCCCACAGGCCGCGGCCCCGCACGGCCTCCACCGCACCTCCGCCCACCAGCAGGCCCAGCTCACGGTGGAGATGGTCCCCGAGCTCGGTCGCCCGCTGCTGGTACTCGCCGGTCCTGAGCATCGCGATCACCTCCAGCGCCACCGCGCACGCCAGCGGATTCCCGCCGAACGTCGAACCGTGCTCACCCGGCCGGTACACCCCGAGCACCTCGGCGCTCGACACCACCGCGGACACCGGCACCACACCGCCGCCCAGCGCCTTGCCGAGCACGTACATGTCCGGGACCACGCCCTCGTGTTCACACGCGAAGGTCTTCCCTGTCCGGCCCAGACCAGACTGGATCTCATCGGCGATGAACAGCACGTTCCGCTCGCGGGTGAGGCGACGGACCCCCTCCAGATAGCCGGCCGGCGGCACCAGGACCCCGGCCTCGCCCTGGATGGGCTCCAGCAGCACGGCCACCGTGTTGGCGCTGACCGCCGTCTCCAGCGCGGTCAGATCGCCGTACGGGACGATCTCGAAGCCCGGCGTGTACGGGCCGAAGTCCGCCCGCGCCTCGGCGTCCGTCGAGAAGCTGACGATCGTCGTCGTCCGCCCGTGGAAGTTGTTCGCCGCGACGACGATCTTCGCTTGGCCGTCCGGCACGCCCTTGACGCGGTACCCCCATTTCCGGGCCGTCTTCACGGCGGTCTCCACCGCCTCCGCCCCGGTGTTCATCGGCAGCACCATCTCCATGCCGCACAGCTCGGCGAGCCTGCCGCAGAACTCGGCGAACCGGTCGTGATGGAACGCGCGCGACGTGAGCGTCACCCGTTCCAGCTGGGCCTTGGCCGCGTCGATGAGCCGGCGGTTGGCGTGTCCGAAGTTGAGCGCCGAATAGCCGGCGAGCATGTCGAGATAGCGGCGCCCTTCGACATCGGTCATCCAGGCGCCGTCCGCCGAGGCGACGACGACGGGCAGAGGGTGGTAGTTGTGTGCGCTGTGCGCCTCCGCGGAAGCGATCGCGTCTTGTGTTCTCGACACGGGATCTCCGTTCGTCCTGCGGCTCGGTGCGGCAATGGTGCCCTTTTCTATCGTCGCTCGGATGCTGGACGAGGAAACCTTGATGACGACTCGCCCGCTAGGCTGGAAACACGCACGGCGACTGGCGTACGGGGAAGAAACCCCGGGGAAGCCGTGCGCGGCAAACCGCACGAGGTGCCGCCCGCCTGGGCACCCTGGGATCCGTCCCGTGTGGGTGTGCCGCGTCAGACCCCCGGGAGCCACCGCATCGCCCGGAGGAACGCCATGAACGACCTTCCCGCGCACCACCCCGCCCTCTCCGCGGAAGACCCCGAGCTCGCCGCGCTCGTCGGCGCCGAAGAGCGCCTGCAGGCCGAGACGCTCAGGCTGATCCCCAGCGAGAACTACGTCTCGCACGCCGTCCTCGAAGCGTCCGGCACCGTCCTGCAGAACAAGTACAGCGAGGGCTACGCCGGCCGGCGCTACTACGAGGGCCAGCAGAACATCGACCAGGTCGAGGTCCTCGCCATCGCCCGCGCCAAGGCCCTCTTCGGCGTCGACCACGCCAATGTGCAGCCGTACTCCGGCTCCCCGGCCAACCTCGCCGTCTATCTCGCCTTCGCCGAGCCCGGCGACACGGTGATGGGCATGGCTCTGCCCATGGGCGGCCACCTCACCCACGGCTGGGGCGTCTCGGCGACCGGCAAGTGGTTCCGGGGCATCCAGTACGGCGTACGCCAGGACACCGGGCTCATCGATTTCGACGAGGTGCGCGAACTCGCCCTCAAGGAGCGCCCCAAGGTCATCTTCTGCGGTGGCACCGCGCTGCCCCGCACCATCGACTTCGCCGCCTTCGCGGAGATCGCCCAGGAGGCGGGCGCGGTGCTCGTCGCCGACGTCGCCCACATCGCCGGACTCATCGCCGGTGGCGCCCACCCCTCGCCGGTGCCGCACGCCGACGTGATCTCGACGACCACCCACAAGACCCTGCGTGGCCCGCGCGGCGCGATGCTCATGTGCCGCGAGGATTACGCCAAGGCCATCGACAAGGCGGTCTTCCCGGGTCTTCAGGGAGGCCCCCACAACCAGACCACCGCCGCCATCGCGGTCGCCCTCCACGAGGCCTCCCAGCCCTCCTTCCGTGACTACGCGCACTCCGTCGTCGCCAACGCCAAGGCGCTCGCCGAGGAGTTGCTGGCCCGAGGCTTCGCCCTGGTCTCCGGCGGTACCGACAACCACCTGATCCTGATGGACCTCACCCCCAAGGACGTCCCCGGCAAGGTGGCCGCGAAGGCCCTCGACCGGGCCGGGATCGTCGTCAACTACAACACCGTCCCGTTCGACCCGAGGAAGCCCTTCGACCCCTCCGGCGTCCGTATCGGCACCCCCTCCCTCACCTCGCGCGGGCTCGGCACCCAGCACATGGCCGCCGTCGCGGACTGGATCGACCGGGGTGTCACCGCGGCCGGCTCGGGTGACGAGGACGCCCTGGCCCGGATCCGCGCCGAGGTCGCCGACCTGATGTCCGCCTTCCCGGCCCCGGGCCTGCCCACCTGATCACCGACCGCTTCTCTCCGTGAGGCCTCATGGGCGTCCCCTGAGGCCTCACGGGGCTCACCCGGCTTCCGCGGCTCACGCCGCCCCCGGGCCCACGCGGCTCACGCCGCCCCCGGGCCCACGCGGCTCACGCCGCCCCCGGGCCCACGGCTCGCGGGCCTTGCGCCGCCCCCACGCGCCTCGCGCCGCCCACGGGCCCCACGCCGCACACGCCTCGCGGGCCTCGCGGGCCTCGCGCGGCTCACGGGGTGGATTCCGCTATCTCCCTCGCCCGCTCCGGCGACGCCTCGCCCTCCAGCCGCAGGGTCAGCGCGCCCCCGTCCGCGCCCGCCCCGGTCCACAGCAGGGTCGGACCCGCCGTCCGCTCGGAGCGGGTCCATCCCCGGCCACGGCCGTCCGTCAGGGGGACGCGCAGCAGATGCGGCTCGGCGAACCAGTACCCCTCACGGCCGCCGCTCAGATCCACCCACTCGGGCTGCACACGGACCAGCTTGGCGAAGCCGGCGTCGAGCTGACCGGGGAACTCGTCGAGGCGTATCGCCCCGCCCGCGGCCCTCCAGCAGAGGCTCACCATGGCCCGCCCCTCCGGCAGCCGTGTCACCGACACCGCGTCGGGAGGGCCGAGGGCCTCGGGTATCCGGGGCGGGAACCCCGCCAGGCTCGCGGCACGCTCCTCCGGAACCGGGTCCGCGCACCCCGGCACGGACGCTCCGGTCCTCGGCGGCGCCTTCGGGTCGTACCGCACCTCCACCCCGCCGAAGCCGAACCAGTCCGCCACCGTCGCGCGTACCGGAGGCGTGAGCACCAGCACCACCAGCACCCCCGACAGCGCCGCGGCCAGCGCGCGCCCGTGGCGGCGCAGCCAGCGCCTCAGCCGCTCCGTCCTCCCGGGCGGATCGGGCACCGGCACGGACGCGGCCAGCAGCTGCGCCAGCACCCGCTCGGCCATCGTCTCCCCGTCGACGTCGGGGATCCGCATCCGCCGCCCCAGCTCCCGCAGCTCTCCCGGCAGGCCCCGCTCGTCCGCGTGGTCCGGCTCGCCGCCCGCAGGCTCCCGCCCCTCCGCGCGACCCCGCTCGCCGCCCGCGCGTCCCCGCTCAATCCTGTCGTCCCGCTCAACCCCGTCGTCCGGCTTCCCCGGAAGATCCTCGTCGCTCATGCCCATCACCTCCCTCCAGCACCAGTCCCAGCTGCTTCAGCGCCCGGCTGAGCCGTGATTTCACCGTGCCCCGTGGCCACCCCAGCGCCTGCGCGGTCTCCGCCTCGTCCAGCTCCAGCAGATAGCGGTAGATCACGACCTGGCGATGGCTCTCGCTCAGCCCGTCCAGCGCGGCCGCCAGCAGCCGGCTGCGCTCCTGCTCGACCGCGGCCACCGCCGGGTCCGCCGACTCCGGTATCAGGGGCTCGGAGGCGAGCAGATCCGCCTCCCGGCCGGCGACGGCCCGCTGCCGCAGGGCCGCGCGGACTGTGTTCCTCGTCTCATTGACCACGATCCGCAACAGCCACGGACGGAACGCCGAGCCGTCCCGGAACCGCCCGAGCGAGCAGTACGCCTTGAAGAAGGCCTGCTGCACCACGTCCTCCGCGTCCGCACCGGCTCCGCACGCCACGGCCGCTCTCAGCGCCACACCCGTGTGGGCACGCACCAACTCGGCGTACGCCTCCGCCTCCCCGGCGCGTACGCGTGTGATCACCGCGGCCTCGTCGACGACGGTGCGGCCCCCCTCCCGCGTCCTCACACCTTTGATACACCGGCAGTCCGGGATCGGTTCCCACACCTGAGAGAATGATGAGCATGGCCTCTGATCGTCCTCGTGTGCTCTCCGGAATCCAGCCCACCGCAGGCTCGTTCCACCTCGGCAACTACCTCGGTGCGGTGCGTCAGTGGGTCGCCCTGCAGGAGACCCACGACGCCTTCTACATGGTCGTGGACCTGCATGCGATCACCGTTCCCCAGGACCCCGCCGACCTGCGTGCGAACACCCGCCTCGCGGCCGCCCAGCTGCTGGCCGCCGGCCTCGACCCCGAGCGCTGCACCCTCTTCGTCCAGAGCCACGTCCCCGAACACGCCCAGCTCGGCTGGATCATGAACTGCCTGACCGGCTTCGGCGAGGCCGGCCGCATGACGCAGTTCAAGGACAAGTCCGCGAAGCAGGGTGCCGAGCGGGCCACCGTCGGCCTGTTCACCTACCCGATCCTGCAGGTCGCGGACATCCTGCTCTACCAGGCCCATCAGGTCCCGGTCGGCGAGGACCAGCGCCAGCACATCGAGCTGACGCGCGACCTCGCCGAGCGCTTCAACAACCGCTTCGGCGAGACGTTCACCGTCCCGGCGCCGTACATCCTCAAGGAGACGGCGAAGATCTTCGATCTCCAGGACCCGGCGATCAAGATGAGCAAGTCGGCGTCGACGCCCAAGGGCCTGATCAACCTGCTCGACGAGCCGAAGGCGACGGCGAAGAAGGTCAAGAGCGCGGTCACCGACACGGACACCGTGATCCGTTTCGACCCCGTGGAGAAGCCGGGCGTCAGCAATCTCCTCACCATCCTGTCCACCCTCACCGGTACGACCGTCCCGGAGCTGGAGAAGCAGTACGAGGGCAAGATGTACGGTGCGCTGAAGACGGACCTCGCCGACGCCATGGTGGAATTCGTCACCCCCTTCCGGACCCGTACGCAGGAATACCTGGACGACCCGGAGACGCTGGACTCCATCCTGGCCAAGGGCGCGGAGAAGGCCCGCGCGGTCGCCGCCGAGACCCTTGCCCAGACCTACGAGAAGGTGGGCTTCCTGCCCGCGAAGCACTGAGTCCGGAGTGGGGCCCGAGGGCCCTGGCCTCCCGGACGCGCAGGCGCCACACTGGCGGCTGTGCGACCCATCACCGATGACTGAGGAGAACGACGTGGGGACCGTAACGCTCGGCGTTTCGATCGCGGTCCCGGAGCCCTTCGGCAGCCTGCTCCAGGAGCTGCGCGCGAGCTTCGGGGATCCTGCCGCGCACGGCATCCCCACGCATGTCACCCTCCTTCCGCCGACGCAGGCGGACGCGGCGGACCTGCCCGCGATCGAGGCCCATCTCGCCGAGGTCGCGGCGGCCGGCCGCCCCTTCCCGATGCGGCTGAGCGGCACGGGCACCTTCCGTCCGCTCTCGCCGGTGGTCTTCGTCCAGGTCGTCGAGGGCGCGGCCGCCTGCTCCTGGCTGCAGAAGCGGATCCGTCACGCCTCCGGGCCGCTGGTGCGGGAGCTGCAGTTCCCTTACCACCCGCACGTCACGGTCGCGCACGGCATCTCCGAGGAGGCGATGGACCGGGCCTACGAGGAGCTGTCCGAGTTCGCGGCGGAGTGGTCCTGCACGTCCTTCGCGCTCTACGAACAGGGCCCGGACGGCGTCTGGCGCAAGCTCCAGTCGTACGACTTCGGCGGCGGCCGGCCCGTGACGGGCGTCCCGGCGCAGGGCACCCCCGTCGACGCGCCGGCCACCTTCACCGCTCCGTAGCGCGCGCACCCCGCCGCCCCGTCCTCAGACCGGCAGACGGCGGAAGAGCGGCCTCGGCAGGTGCCGCAGCGCCGTCATCACGACGCGTAGCGCCCCCGGTACCCAGACCGTCTCCGAGCGGCGCCGCAGCCCCAGCTCGATCGCCGTGGCCACCGCCTCAGGTGTCGTGGCCAGGGGTGCCTCCGTCAGGCCGGCCGTCATCCTCGTCCGTACGAAACCGGGCCTGACGATCATCACGTGCACACCGGTGCCGTAGAGGGCGTCGCCGAGGCCCTGGCAGAAGGCGTCCAGGCCGGCCTTCGAGGACCCGTAGATGAAATTGGCGCGGCGGGCGCGCTCCCCGGCGACCGACGAGAGGACCACCAGGGAGCCGTGTCCCTGCGACTGGAGGGCCTTCGCGCAGATCAGCCCGGCGGAGACGGCCCCGGTGTAGTTGGTCTGGGCGACCCGCACGGCGGCGACCGGGTCGGCCTCGTCAAGGGCCTGGTCGCCGAGGACGCCGAAGGCGAGCAGCACCATGTCGATGTCGCCGTCGGTGAAGAGCTTCGCCAGGCGCTCCTCGTGCGTGGCGGTGTCGAGCGCGTCGAAGGGGACGGTACGGACGTCCGCGCCGAGCTCGCGCAGCGAGGACGCGGCGGACTCCAGGGCGGGGGAGGGACGGCCGGCCAGCATGACCGTGCGGGTGCGGCGGGCGATCAGGCGCCGGGCGGTGGCGAGGCCGATCTCGGACGTACCGCCGAGGACGAGCAGGGACTGCGGGGCGCCGAAGGCGTCCTTCATGAGCGGCGTCTCCTTCATGAGCGGGGTTTCCTCGTCGGGATCCCCGCGTCGGGATCCCTCGGAGGGCATGACCGGATTCACCTCAGAGGGCGAGGCGGCGGGAGAGGTCCGAGGTGAAGACCGAGCGGGGGTCCAACTCGGCCCGCAGCTCCCGGAATCGCGGCAGCTGCGGATACATGGAGCGCAGGAGCTCGGGGCGCAGCCGGGAGTCCTTGGCCAGGTAGACCCGGCCGCCCGCGGCGACGACCTCCTCGTCGAGCTCGTCGAGGAAGGCGCCGAGCCCCGACAGGCCGGCCGGAATGTCCAGGGCCAGCGTCCAGCCCGGCATGGGGAAGGAGAGCCAGCCGGGGTCGGCCTCGCCGAACCGCTTCAGCACCGCCAGGAACGACGGACAACCGCGGCGGGCGATGCGCTGGACGACCCGGCGCAGGGTGTCCTCGTGGCCGTGGCCGACGACGAACTGGTACTGGACGAAGCCGGACCGGCCGTAGACGCGGTTCCAGTGCGGCACGCCGTCCAGGGGGTGGAAGAACGTGGAGAGCCGTTGGAGCCGGCCGGTCCGCTTCCGGGGGGCCTTGCGGTACCAGAGCTCGTTGAAGAGGCCGACGGTCGTTCTGCCGAGCAGTCCCTCCGGGATCAGGGAGGGGGCGGGGGGCAGGTGCCCCGGGCGGAAGGCGAGGGGTGCGCGCCGGGCACGCGGGGGGAGCGCGTCGTACGGTGCGTGCTCACCCCGGGTCAGCACCGACCGGCCGAGTGCGGCGCCGCGCGCCAGCAGGTCGATCCAGGCGACCGAGTAGCGGTACCGGTGGTCGGTGGCGGTGAGCCGGGCCATCAAGTCGTCGAGGTCATCGGCCCGTTCGGTGTCCACCGACATCAAGGACGTCTCGACGCGGTGCAGTTGGACGGTGGCCGCGAGGATCACCCCGGTGAGGCCCATGCCGCCCGCGGTGGCGTCGAAGAGGTCGGTGCCGGGGACGACCGTATGGATCGAGCCGTCGGCCGTGAGCAGTTCGAGGGAGCGCACGTGGCGGGCGAAGGAGCCCGAGACATGGTGGTTCTTGCCGTGGATGTCAGCGGCGATCGCGCCGCCGACCGTGACGTACCGGGTCCCTGGGCTCACCGGCACGAACCAGCCGAGCGGCAGGAGCACCTCCATCAGCCGGTGCAGGCTCACTCCGGCGTCGCAGACGACGGTGCCGCTCCTCATGTCGACCGAGTGGACGCGGTTGAGGCGTGTCATGTCGAGGACGGAGCCGCCGGCGTTCTGTGCGGCGTCACCGTACGCGCGGCCGAGGCCCCGGGCGATGCCCCCGCGGGCGCCGGCGACTCCGCAGGCGCGGACGGCCGCGGCGGTCTCCTCGTACGTGCGGGGGCGGACGACGCGCGCGACGGTGGGGGCGGTACGGCCCCAGCCGGTCACGGGTACGGCCTTCGGGGCGGCGTCAGTGGGGGTGTCAGCAGCCATGGTTGTGACCGTATAGCCACCCGTGAGCTTTTTGCCGGGTTTGTTATGGGGCTCGCCGAAATGGGTGATTAAAGGAGTGTCAGGAAAGATTGACGTGCCGTCCGCCCGCCCCCGAGCCATCCTCGCCCCTGGCCCATGGCGCGCATCGGGCGCGGGGACGGAAGGGGTGGCGGATGCGGTACGTCGACTGTGCGGGCGCCGATCACCGGCTGCTCGCCGCGCTGCGCGGCTGCGGGCGCCGGCCGGGGGTGGCCGCGGCCGCCCGGGCGCTCTCGCTCAGCGGTGACCACGGAGCGCTGTGGCTCACGGTGGGCCTGGCGGGCGCGGCGACCGACCGGCAGCGGCGCGGCGCGTGGCTGCGCGGCACGGCGCTGATCGGCGCGGCGCACCTGGCGAGCATGGGCGTGAAGCGGATGGTGCGCCGGCCCCGCCCCGAACCGAACACCTACGAGCCCCTCGTACGGACCGTGGGGCGCCACTCCTTCCCCAGCTCCCACGCGGCGTCGGCGGCCGCCGCAGCGGTCGCCTTCGCGGCCCTCGGCCCGGCCGGCCGCCGCCTCGCCCCGCCGCTGGCGGCCGCGATGTGCCTCTCCCGGCTCGTCGCCGGCGTGCACTACCCGACGGACGTGGCGGCGGGGGCGCTCCTGGGTGGCGCCCTGGCCACGCTGGGCGGCGGCTGGCTGCGTTCCGGTGGCGCGGACGCGGGCGCCGGAGTGGGGGCGGTGGCGCGGGCGCCCGGGTGGACGACGCCCGACGGGACGAGGGGGCCGCATGCCTGAGCGGACCACCGCGCTGCTGGAGGCGCCCGCGTCGGGGCGCGGTGCGGTGGCACGGCCCCGGCCGCTCTGGCGGGCCGCCCTCGATCTGTGCCTCGGTCTCGCCCGCACCGCGCGTCCCCGGCAGTGGATCAAGAACGCTCTCGTCGTCGCCGCGCCCGCCGCCGCGGGCGAGCTGGTCTCCTGGACCACCGCACGCCAACTGGCGTTTGTCTTCACGCTGTTCACGGCGGCGGCGGCCGCCGTCTACCTCGTCAACGACGCGCGGGACGCCGAGGCCGACCGGGCCCACCCGGTCAAGTGCCGCAGGCCCGTGGCCGCCGGCGTCGTCCCCGTGCCCGTCGCGTACACCGCCGGGGCCTTCCTCGCCCTCGCGGCGACGGCGGCCGCCGCCTTCCTGTGCAATCCGATGACGGCCGCGCTGCTCACCGCCTACCTCGCCATGCAACTCGCGTACTGCGTCCGCCTCAAGCACGTCCTGGTCGTCGACCTCGCCGTCGTCACCACCGGCTTCCTCATGCGCGCGATGATCGGCGGACTGGCCCTCGGCATCCCGCTCTCCCGCTGGTTCCTGATCACCACCGGGTTCGGCGCGCTCTTCATGGTCGCCGCCAAGCGGTACTCGGAGGCGGTGCAGCTGGCGAACAACAAGGGCGCGACCCGCGCGCTGCTCACCGAGTACACCACCGGATACCTGCGCTTCGTCTGGCAGTTGGCCGCCGGGGTCGCCGTCCTCGGCTACTGCCTGTGGGCCCTGGAGAGCGGCGGCACCGCCAACGGCTCACTGCTGCCCTGGCGTCAGCTCTCGATGATCGCCTTCATCCTCGCCGTCCTGCGGTACGCGGTCTTCGCCGACCGGGGCACCGCCGGAGCCCCCGAGGACGTCGTCCTGCGCGACCGGCCGCTGGCCGTCATCGGTCTGGCCTGGGCCGCGATGTACGGCATGGCGGTCGCCGACCTGTGAGCTCGGACCCACGCCGGCGGGAGGTGGCCGTGTTCGCGGCCGCCGGACTGTGCGCGTACGCGGCCGATCTCGCTCTCTTCGCCTGGCTCCGCGGCCCGCTCGGCCAGGCCCCGATCGTCGCGAAGGCGTTCTCCTTCCTCGGCGGGTGCACCGTGGCCTACCTGGGCAACGCGCTGGGGGCGCACGGCCGCGGAGGCGTGGGCCTGCGTCAGTACGCCGTCTTCTTCGCCGTCAACGTCGCGGGCGCCCTCGTCCAGCTGCTCTGCCTGGGCGTCTCCCACTACGGCCTCGGCCTCACCTCCGTCCGCGCCGACACCGTCTCCGGGCTCGGCATCGGCATGGTCCTCGCCACCTGCCTGCGTTTCTGGGGCACGCGAAGCCTGGTTTTCGGTGAGCGTGGTAGGCGTACGTCATGGACTGGCTGATCAGGCTCCCCGTCGTCGGACCCGTCGTCGGGCGGCTCATGCGTACCCATGCGTGGCGCTCGTACGAGACCCTCGACCGGGCCCACTGGACCCGGCTGGCGGCCGCCATCACCTTCATCAGCTTTCTCGCGCTCTTCCCGCTGATCACGGTCGGCGCGGCGCTCGGCGCCGCGCTGCTGAGCGAGAAGCAGCTCGACGAGATCCAGCGGAAGATTTCCGAGCAGGTGCCGGGGATCTCCGACCAGCTGGACATCGACGCGCTCGTGGCCAACGCCGGAACCGTCGGGCTCGTCGCCGGCGCCGTACTGCTCTTCACCGGCATCGGCTGGGTCGGCTCGATGCGGGACTGTCTGCGCGCGGTGTGGGACGCGGACGACGAGGACGAGGGCAATCCGTTCCTGCGCAAGGCCAAGGACGCGGTGGTCCTGCTCGGGCTCGGGGCGACCGCGCTGGGTTCGCTCGCGGCCTCCGCGCTGGGCTCCACCGCCGTCGGCTGGAGCGCGGACCGGCTGGGCGTGGACCACGGCGGCGCGGGCGGGGTGCTGCTGCAGATCGCGGCCCTCGTCGTCGGCGCGCTCGCCGACTTCCTGCTGCTGCTCTATCTGCTGACGCTCCTGCCGGGCGTCCATCCACCGCGCCGCCGCCTGGTGGTGGCGGGGGTGATGGGCGCCGTCGGCTTCGAGCTGCTGAAACTGCTGCTCGGCGGCTATATGCGGGAGGTCGCGGCGAAGTCGATGTACGGCGCGTTCGGCGTGCCCGTCGCGCTGCTGCTGTGGCTCAACCTCACCGCGAAACTACTGCTGTTCTGCGCGGCCTGGACGGCGACGGGGAGCCGGCGGGACGAGGCCGACGAGGACGCGAACGACGACGGAGACGGGAAGGACGACGGCGAGGGCAGCCGCCGGGAGGAGGGCGCCGACGCGAGCAAGGGCGCGCCCGCCGCACCGCCCACCGCTAGCGTGCCCGCCGCACCGCCCATCGCTAGCGCGCGCGGCGGAGCGGCCACTTCCGGTTGACCAGGAACGCCGCACCGACCACGAGCACCAGCGCGCCTCCCGCTATCCCCAGCGCCGTGCCGATGCCGCCGGAGCGCTTCCCCGCGGAGGCGTTCTTCGCCGGACCGCCCTTGCCGTGGCCGGCCTGCTCGGTGTCCGGCGAGGCGCCCGTGCCGGTCCGTGCGGACTTCGGCGGGACCAGCTCGCCGACCGGCTTCACCTTGCCGGCCGCCGCGAAGCCCCAGTCGAGCAGCCGGGCGGTCTCCTTGTAGACCGCGAACCTCTCCCCCGACGACGGGTTCATCACCGTCACGAGCAGGACTTTGCCGTTCCGCTCGGCCACTCCGGTGAAGGTGGCGCCCGCGTGTGTGGTGTTGCCGTTCTTGACGCCGGCGATGCCCTTGTACGGGGCTATGCCGTAGTCACCGGTCAGCAGCCGGTTGGTGTTCTGGATCTCGAACATCTCGCGCTTCTTGCCCGGCTTCAGCTCGCCCGGGAAGGCGGCGCGAGGCGTCGAGGAGTACTCGCGGAAGTCCGCGTTCTGCAGTCCGCTGCGCGCGATGAGCGTCAGGTCGTAGGCGGAGGAGACCTGCCCCGGGGCGTCGTAGCCGTCGGGCGAGACGGCATGGGTGTCCAGGGCCTGGAGCTCGGCCGCGCGGTCGTTCATGTCCTGGACGGTCTTGGGGACGCCGCCGTTCATGGCGGACAGGACGTGCACCGCGTCGTTGCCGGACTTCAGGAAGACGCCGAGCCACAGGTCGTGGACGGTGTACGGGAGCTTCTCCTTGATCCCGACCAGGCTGGAGCCCTCGCCCAGGTCGGCCAGCTCCGCGTTGGTCACCAGATGCGTCTGGGTCTTGGGCAGCTTGGGCAGGACCGTGTCCGCGAAGAGCATCTTCAGGGTGGAGGCGGGCGGGAGCCGCCAGTGCGCGTTGTGCGCGGCCAGCACCTCACCGCTCTCGGCGTCCGCGACGATCCAGGACCGGCCGGTGAGCTCCTTCGGCAGCACGGGGGCGCCGGGACCGAGCTGCACCTGCGTGCCCGGCTTGCCGAGCAGCGCCCCGCCGACGGTGGACATGGCGGCGGGCGGCTGGGGCTTCTTCTCCTCCTTCTTGGTCTCCTCCTTCTTGTCCACCGCGGGGCTCGCCAGGGCGGGAGCGGCGGTGAGCAGGGGGAGAACCGGGAGAGCCGAAAGAGACACAGCAGCGGTGACCGTCAGCACGGTCCTTTTCAAGGCAGACACGGACGAGAACGTACAGGGAGCGAGGAGAGAACCGAACACCACCGGTCGGAATGGGGCACGCCCACCCCGCCGCACCGCCCCGGTACCGGGCGGTGATACTGAAACCATGAAGCTCAGCCGCCCCGTGTCCTGGTTCCTGCTCGCCTTCGGGGTGTGGAGTTGGTTCATTTGGATCACTTTCATCAAAAACCTGTGGAACGACGGAAGCGGTCTCGCTTTCGACGACGCGGGTGACCCGACCGGGTACTTCTGGGTTCATCTGCTGCTCGCCATCACGTCCTTTCTCCTGGGGACGGGTGTGGGGGTCATCGGGTTGCGTGGCGTGCGCGCATCGCGTCGCGAACGCGACTAGCGGCAGGCGTTTCGTCGGACGGCCGCGGGCGGCCGGGGCACAGCGGATACGGGTGAGGGGCTGTCGGGTTCGTGTTGATCTTTCTGCTCGTACTGGTCGTGGTGGTGGCCCTGCTCGTCGGGGTCCACTGGTATGTCTGGCGCCGACTTGTCCGTGATGTGACGGTACGCGGGAGCGCGGCGCGGCGCGCGGGGACGGCGGCCGCGTTCGTCCTCCCGATGCTGGCCGTCGCCGCGCCCGTCTCGGCCCGGGTCGGGGCGCCGTTCTGGCTCCAGCGGGTGGTGTCCTGGCCCGGGTACCTGTGGCTGGCAGTGCTGCTGTACGTGGTCCTGGCCCTGGTGGTCGGCGAGGCCGTGCGCCCGCTGCTGCGCCGTTGCCTGGAGCGGCGTGCCGCTTCCGCCGCCACCACGTCGCCCGTTCCCGAAACCGCGGGGACCTCCGTCCCCCGAGCGGCGGACACCGTCGCGACCCCGGCGGCCACCGACACGGCCGGTTCGTCCGGCACCGCCGTCGCGACCGCCGTCCCGGCCGATACGGACACCGGCCCCGGCATCGACACCGGCGGCGGGGACGCTCCCCGCCCCGCCCTGTCCCGCCGGCTCTTCGTCGGCCGGGTGGTCGGGGGCGCGGCCGCGGCCGCCGCCGTCGGGACCGTGTCGTACGGCACCTACGGCGTCCTGCGCGGCCCCCGCGTGAAGCGGGTCACCGTGCCCCTCGCCAAGCTGGGCCGGGCGTCCCACGGGTACCGCATCGCCGTCGTCAGCGACATCCACCTCGGTCCGATCCTCGGCCGCGCCCACACCCAGCGGATCGTCGACACGATCAACGCCACCCAGCCCGACCTGATCGCCGTCGTCGGCGACCTCGTCGACGGCAGCGTGGAGAACCTCGGCCCGGCGGCCGAGCCGCTCGCCCGGCTGAGAGCCCGCCACGGGTCGTTCTTCGTCACCGGCAACCACGAGTACTTCTCCGGCGCGGACGCCTGGGTCGACCACGTACGGGAGCTGGGCCTGCGCCCGCTGCGCAACGACCGGGTCGAGCTCGCCGGTTTCGACCTCGCGGGCGTGGACGACGTGGCGGGCGAGAGCGAGGGCAAGGGCCCCGACTTCGCCCGCGCGCTCGGCGACCGGGACCGGACGCGCGCCGCCGTGCTCCTCGCCCACCAGCCCGTGGTCATCCACGACGCCGTACGCCACGGCGTCGACCTCCAGCTGTCCGGCCACACGCACGGCGGGCAGCTGTGGCCCGGCAACCTCATCGCCGATCTGGCCAATCCGACCCTCGCGGGCCTGGAGCGGTACGGCGACACCCAGCTGTACGTGTCGAGGGGCGCGGGCGCCTGGGGGCCGCCGGTGCGGGTCGGGGCGCCGTCCGACATCACCGTCGTGGAGCTCGCCTCGCGCCAGGCGTAACACCCGTGCGGCCCGGCTCCGGGTCCGTACTCCGTGGAATTTCCGGAGACGTATGGCCGTGAGGTGAAGATTTTCTCTTCCCCCTGTGAAATCCGTGTGGTTGGGTGACGCCATCGCGGCAGGGGTGGCGTGAAGGGAAACACGGCGAAATGCGGTCTGTCCGTTTTCGGATACTGATTACGTGTGGGGTACTACTGGCGGCCGGAACGGGAGGCTGGCAACTGCTGCCCTCCGACGGGGTGCGGTCGGACCCGATCACTGTCGGCACCACCGACGAGGTGACCTCACTGGACCCGGCGGGGGCGTACGACTCGGGATCCTGGGCGATGTACAGCAACGTCTACCAGTCGCTGCTGACCTTCAGGCCGGGCTCCACCACGCCCGTCCCCGACGCGGCCAGCGGCTGCAAGTTCACCGGACTGAAGCTCCAGACGTACCGCTGCGAGCTGCGGGACGACCTGACCTTCGCGGGTGGCCGCCCGATCACCGCCGAGGACGTCAAGTACTCCTTCGACCGGATGATGAGCATCAAGACGGACGTCGGCCCGCAGCCGCTGTTCCCGACGCTCACCTCCGTCGTCGCCGAGGGCAGGACGGTCACCTTCAACCTGAGCGCCAGGGACGCGACGTTCCCGCAGAAGGTCGCGACCGGCGCGGGTTCGATCGTCGACCGCACCCGGTACCCGCGGGGCGGACTGCGCCGGGGCGCGGCCGTGGACGGCTCGGGGCCGTATGTCCTCAAGGAGTACAAGCCCGGAGTCAGCGCCCGCCTGGAGCCCAACCCGCGTTACCGGGGCGCGGTCGCCAAGGCCGGACGGCCGGTGATCGTCCGGTACTTCAAGGAGTCCGAGGAGCTCGCCGGCGCCTGGCGGGACCACCGGGTCGACGTGACGCACCGGCAGATGCCCCCGCGGACGCTGGCCACCCTGGACCGCAGCGCGGACGGCCTGCGGCTCACCGAGGCGGAAAGCGCCGAGACCCGGAACCTCAACTTCAATGTGAGGAAGGGGTCGGTGATGTCTAAGAAGGCCGTCCGCAAGGCGGTCGCCGCCGTCGTCGACCGGCCCAAGATCGCGACGGGCGCGTACCACGGCACCGTCACGCCCCTCTACTCGCTCATCCCGCAGGGGTTCATCGGCCACAGCACCGCCTTCTTCGACGCCTATCCGGCGCCGGACCCGAAGAGGGCCGAGAAGCTGCTGAAGGACGCCGATGTCGACACGCCGGTGACGTTCACCCTGGGCCACCGCAAGGACGTCACCTACGCGGCGGAGGCGGCGGAGCTGAAGCGGCAGCTGGAGGAGACCGGTCTCTTCGAGGTCGAGGTCGTCGAGGCGGAGTGGAAGGACTTCCAGAAGGGGTACGCGGGCGGTGCGTACGACGCGTACACCGTGGGCTGGCTGCCCGATTTCCCCGACTCCGACAGTTTCACCGCGCCTCTCGTAGGCACCGACAACACCCTCCACAACGGCTATTCGAGCAGGCGCGTCGACCAGCTCATCGCCACGACGCAGCAGTTCAGCGAGCGCGGCCGGACGGCCGCCGACTTCAAGTCCCTCCAGCGGGAGATCGCCCAGGACGTTCCGCTGGTGCCGCTGTGGCAGAAGAAGGACTACGTGCTGAGCAGCGCGGACGTCGCCGGCTCGCAGTACCTGACGGACGGCACCGGCATCTGGCGGCTGTGGGAGCTCAGCTGGATCTGAGCGGTCCCCGGCGGGCGGGTCCGCGGCGCACGCTAGGCGCCCTTGCCCGAACCCTTCTTCGCCGCGGCGCGCTTGGGCATCCCGGACGCCGCCATGCCCGCCGCCGTGGGCATGAAGTCCCGGAGCAGCTCGTGCGTCTCCTTGACGAGGGGGCGCAGCAGCCGGAAGCGGGAGAGGGAGATCGCGCGGGCGGTGACCGGGGCGAGCCGGTCGACCAGGCGACGGCTGTTGGCGCAGCCCTCGGACCGGTCGTACACCCAGAAGAGCACCAGGCCCATCTGCTGGAGCCACAGCAACTGCGGAAGCGGCTCCGCCAGTTCGGGGTCCACCTTCACGGCTGCCCCCGCGATCACCCGGCGGTGGACGTCGATCGCGGCCTCGCGCGGGCCTTCCGACTCGGGGGAGAAGGGGCTGAGCGGGCTGTCCGGGTCGGCGGCGTTCTTGAAGAACTGGGCGGCGAACTCGTGGTACGGCTCGGCGATGTCCAGCCAGCCGAGGAGGACCCCTCGGATCCGTGCCGTGAGGTCCTTCTCATCGCTGTCGAGGATGCGGGCGACGGCCGCCTGGTGCTCCTCGGCGATCCGGTCGTAGAACCCCTGGACCAGGTGTTCCTTGGAGGAGAAGTAGTAGTACGCGTTGCCGACGGAGACCCCGGCCTCCTGGGCGATGGCCCGCATGGTCGTCTTGTCGTAGCCGCGCTCCTTGAAGAGCCGGAGCGCGGTTTCGAGGATGAGCGTGCGGGTCTGCTCGCTCTTGGGGGCCTTCGCGGCCTTCCCGGCCTCGGCGGGCATCGTCTCCGTGGCTTTCGCCCCGGCGGGCTTCTCTTCCTTCACGGTGTCCGAGCCTAACCGGGCGCGCCGGGGGCTCCGCACCGCCCGTCGCCGCAGTCCGCCGTCGCCGCCCGCCACTTCGCGGCGGCGATGACCGCTGCGCGGGCGAAGGGCGCTCCCGCGGGGGTGGCCAGCCAGTGGGCCCTGGGCCGGTGTTCGGCCAGCGCCCACAGGCAGACGATCCAGGCGGAGGTGGAGCGGTAGACCTGGCCGGCGTCGCCGATCACCGTGATCTCCGCCAGGGTGGCCTCGTGGTCGAGGCCGGGGAAGCGCCGCCGCGCCTCCTGCGATCCGGCCGGGACCATGTCGAGCGGGACGAGCTGCCGTTGCCGCAGGAGCCAGTGGCGCACATGCACGCACAGCTCGCACTGGGCGTCGTACAGCACGGTCAGGCGTCGTACGGGCGTGGGCACGGCGGTCTCACGACCCCGTGGCGGGCGTGGCCCAGGGTCCCTTGCCGGCCGGGCCCGTCCAGCCCTGCGGCGGCACCGGCGGGACCTGCTCGCGCTCCATGACACCGCGCCGGCGGATCTTGTTGAGGACGTAGACGTTGCCGAGGTGCATCACGCCGAGAACGAGCAGCACCACTCCGAGCTTCACCGAGAGCGCCTCGAAGAGTCCCCGGGCGTCCCGCACGGTGTCGTCCTGGTTGAGGTAGAGGGCGACGAAGCCGAAGTTGACCAGGTAGAAGCCGACCACCAGCAGGTGGTTCACGGCCTCGGCCAGCTTCTCGTTGCCGTGCAGGACGTCCGCGAGGAAGAGCTTTCCGTTCCGGCTGAGCGTCCGGGCGACCCAGATGGTGAGGGCCACGCTGATGAGCAGGTAGACGACATACGCGACGACAGTGAGGTCCATGCCCCACCCTCCCTTGAACGCGTTCAAAAGGCTGATGTCGTTGACTGTAGACCCTCCTTTGAACGTGTTCAAGTGAGTGGCTTCAGGCAGCCGCCTCCATCGGGCGGCCGTCCCGGCCGAAGCGGCGCACCCCCGGGACGAGCGCCGTCGCCAGGCAGCAGCCCGCCACGATCACGGCCGCCGCCGTCAGGGGTACTTCGGCGCCCCAGACGGCAGCCGCGGCCGGGCCGAGGGCGTACCCGAGGGGCATGGCGGCGAGGGACAGCAGCCAGTCGTAGGAGGTCACGCGGGCCAGGGCGTGTGCCGGGACGGCCTGCTGGACGGCGGTGTCCCATACGGGGGAGAGGAAGCCGAGGCCCGCCTGGGCGACGCCGTACGACGCGATGGTCAGCGGCGCGGGGGCGGACGCGGCCAGCAGGAGGAGGGGCAGGGCGTACAGCGCGAGGCCGAGGTTGGCCGTGAGGACCGGCCGCTTCGGGCGGAACCTGCTTGCGAGGAGAGAGCCGGCGAGCAGGCCGACCGCGCCGGTCTGAAGGAGGGCCACCCAGGCGCCCTCGCCGCCGAGTTCGGCCAGGGCGATGGCCGGGCCGAGGGTCATCAGCACGGCGGCGGCGCCGTTCCACGCGGCGTGGCCGATCAGGCTCGTCCAGTACCAGTCGCGGTCGCGGACTTCCCGCCAGCCCTCCTTGAGGTCGGCGAGGAGCGAACGCCGGGGGATCGGCACATGCGCGACCCGCAGGGCGGCGAGCAGCCCGGCGGAGACGGCGAAGCTCAGTCCGTCCAGGACGAAGGCCCAGCCGGGGCCGGCGGTGAACACCAGCAGACCGGCGAGCGCCGGGCCGCCGAGCCGGGTCGCACTGGTGGCGACGCCCAACGCGGCATGGGCGCGTTGCAGCCCGTCGTCGGCCACGACTCCCTTGATCAGCGGGGAGGCGGTCGGCATCGCGAAGGCTCCGGCCGCGCCGCCGGCCGCCTCGGCCGTCGCGATCACCCAGAGCGTCGGTTCGCCCCCGAGCAGCTGGGCGCCGACCAGGAGTTGGCTCGCGCACCGCACGAGATCGGTGGTGAGCGCGATCGTGCGAGCGTTGAGCCGGTCGCCCAACACCCCGCCGAGAGGCAGGAGAAGCAGCTTGGGGACCATCGCGCAGGCGAGGACGAGGGCGAGCGCGGACGTCGAACCGGTGGCCCGGTGGACGGCGAGGGCGAGCGCGGCGGGGATGACGGCGTCGCCGAGCAGGGAGAGCGAGCGTCCGGCGAAGAGCAGCTGGAACCGGCGGGAGCGCAGGGGGTGGGGCATGCGAAGGAGGGTATTTCGGCAGCGAATAGTTCGTCAATGAAATATTTGCTTCCGAAGTACCCAGGGGCCGCGCACCGGTCCCGGACGGGTCAGTGGCATGCCCCCGGCCCCGCCCGCCGACGTACCATCGGTCCCATGGAGACCGAAGGCGGCCCGAGGGACTGGACCGACGGACATGTGGCGCGCTGGAAGCCGGTCCTGCCCGACCTCGACCCCGAGGTCGAGGGTGCCGTCACCCGGATGAAGAAGCTCTCCGTCCACCTGCGCCGGGTCCGCGAGCAGTCGCTCGTCGACTTCGACCTGGAGCGCCACGAGTTCGACACGCTCCACAAGCTCGCCGGCCGTGGCGGCAGCGCCGCTCCCTCCGAGCTCTCCATCGACCTGGACCTCGCGCCCGCCTCGGTCACCGGCCGCCTCGACGCCCTCGAACGCCGGGGCTTCGTCCGCCGCACCCAGGCCACCCACGACCGCCGCCGGGTCGTCGTGGAGCTCACCGAGTCCGGCCGGGCCACCTGGCTCGGCGCGATGGACGTCCTCGGGCACGAGGAGGACCGGCTGCTCGGCGTCCTCGACCCGGACGAGCGCCGACTGCTCAACGACATGCTGCGCCGCGTCATGCTCCTCGCCGAACAGCCGGGCGGCCCGGGCGGTGGCCACGCCCCCGTCTAGGACGCGTTCTGGAACGCGGCGTTGGCGATGCCCATGATGCGGTCCATCTCCGAGCGCTCGTCGACGACCGGCGCCCGCCCGGTCGGGTTCATCGAGTAGACGAGCACCCGGTCCAGATCACGCGTGGCGAAGACACCGTTCGTGTAACCCCCGTACGAACCGGTCTTGCCCCAGGCCACCACGCCGTTGTCGAGCTCCACGCGCATCAGTCCGCCCTTGCTCCAGCGCGCGCCCGGCACCGTCGGCATCTCGAACAGCACCTTCTGCTGGGCGGGCGCCAGGAGGCGGCCGCGCATGAGCGCGGTGTGGAAGCGGCGCAGGTCGGGAGCGTTGGAGATCATGCCGCCCTCCGCCCACGGCCAGGGGCTCGTCGCCTCCGATATGTCCGTGAGCTCGGTGGCGTCGGGCGTCTTCGCGACGGCGGCCCGCGTGAACGGCGCGGGCATCGAGAGGTCGCCGGCGTCCGGCAGGGAGGTGTCCCGCAGTCCCAGCGGGCGCAGGATGCGTGTCTGAAGCTCCCGCTCGTACGAGCGGCCGGTCACCTTCTCGATCATCAACCCGGTGAGGAAGTAGTTGATGCCGTTGTACTGGGCGCTCTCACCCGGAGTGGCCGGCCTGGCGCACCTCAGGGCCTCGGCGACCACCTTTTCCGGCGGCCCACCCACCGCGCACGAGGGGTTGGGGATGCCGCTGGTGTGGCTCAGCAGGTGTTCCAGCGTGATGTCGTGCTCGTACGCGTCCGGGAGGACACCCGGCAGGACCTCGCGCACGGTGGAATCCATGCGCAGCCGCCCCTCGCCGACGAGTTGGAGGGCGATGGCCGAGGTGAAGAGCTTGGTGATGCTGCCGATCCTGACGTGCGCGTCGGAGGACGGGACGGAGGGTCCCGCCGTCCCGGTCCAGCGCCCGTCCCGTCCGCTCACCTGGACCAGGGCGCCGGTCACGATCCGGTCGGGCATCCCGCCGATCGACGCGCGCAGCGCCGCGCCGTCCAGCGGGGTGTGGTGTCGGCCCACCGCTGCCGGGCCGGGGGCCGTGGGCGCGGCGGCGGCGGGCACCGTGACACCCACGACGCCGGCCAGCGCGGCCCCGGTGGCCAGCAGGACGGTCCAACGTGCTGTGTACTTCCGCGAGTTCCTCATGAAGAGAAGTCTGTCGCCGAAGGATCACCGCATCATCGGGGATCACCCCGGGGCGACCCTGGGGCGACCCTGTGGCAACCCTCAGATGCTCAGCGAGCGCGCGACGTTGACCTGGCTCATGACCCAGTGGATGGTGTCGGGGCCGGTCGCCGGAACCATCGTCGAGTGATGGCGCCCGCCGCTGGTCACCGTCACCTGGATGAAGCCCGTCGTCGTCTTCTCCTTCATCAGGAGGAAGAGCAGCCCCAGCAGGCACAGCAGGAAGAAGATGATCGCCAGCACGATGGCGACCGTCGGAATCTTCTCCTCCGTACGGGACATGTCGGTGGCGTTCCACACCGCGCCCTTGAGCGGCATCGTGCCGGCCGGCGTGATGATCGAGTCACCCATGACCGTGATGTCGCCGAGCGACAACAGGGGCGCCCCGCCGCCCGCGGGCGGCGGATACTGCCCCGGCAGAGCCGGCGGCTGCTGCGGATACCCGTATCCCTGCGCGGGGTTGGGGTACCCGTAACCCGGGGTCCCCGGCGGCTGGTCGGGCCCCCACCTGTACTCCCCGTCCGCGTACGGGTTCGGCTCGCTCATCTTTCCCCGATCTCCGATCTCCGGCCTCCAGGAACGCGAAGGCCCGCTCCTGCACGGTGAGCGTACAGAAACGGGCCTTCGGCCGTGCGACCGGTCGGAAACGACGCGTGGCCGGATCCGACGGAGGGTCAGCAGGCGCTGATCAGAAGCGACGCGTGATCAGCGCGCGCTTGACCTCCTGGATCGCCTTGGTGACCTCGATACCGCGCGGGCAGGCGTCCGTGCAGTTGAACGTGGTGCGGCAACGCCACACGCCGTCCTTGTCGTTGAGGATCTCCAGACGCTGCTCACCGGCCTCGTCGCGCGAGTCGAAGATGAAGCGGTGCGCGTTGACGATCGCCGCCGGGCCGAAGTACTGCCCGTCGTTCCAGAAGACCGGGCAGGACGACGTGCACGCGGCGCACAGGATGCACTTGGTGGTGTCGTCGAAGCGCTCGCGGTCCTCGGCGGACTGCAGACGCTCGCGCGTCGGCTCGTTGCCCTTGGTGATCAGGAACGGCATGACGTCGCGGTACGCCTGGAAGAACGGCTCCATGTCGACCACGAGGTCCTTGAGGACCGTGAGGCCCTTTATGGCCTCGACCGTGATCGGCTTCTCCGGGTTGATGTCCTTGATCAGCGTCTTGCAGGCGAGCCTGTTCTTGCCGTTGATCCGCATCGCGTCGGAGCCGCAGATGCCGTGCGCGCAGGAGCGACGGAAGGTCAGCGTGCCGTCGACGTCCCACTTGATCTTGTGAAGGGCGTCGAGCACCCGCTCCTTCGGGTCGATCTCGATCTGGAAGTCCTCCCAGACCGCCGCGTCCGAGACCTCGGGGTTGTAGCGGCGGATCCGGAGGGTGACCGTGATGTACGGAGAGGCGGCGGAATCGGCCTCGACCTTGTCCAGTACGGGGGTAGCCATCAGTACTTACGCTCCATCGGCTGGTAGCGGGTCTGGACGACCGGCTTGTAGTCGAGACGGACGGTCTCGGAGCCGTCGTCGCCGACCTCGCGGTACGCCATGGTGTGGCGCATGAAGTTGACGTCGTCGCGGTTCGGGAAGTCCTCGCGGTAGTGACCGCCGCGGGACTCCTTGCGGGCCAGCGCCGAGACGGCCATGACCTCGGCCAGGTCGAGCAGGTTGCCCAGCTCGATGGCCTCCAGCAGGTCCGTGTTGAAGCGCCTGCCCTTGTCCTGGACGGACACGTTCAGATAGCGCTCGCGCAGCTCGGCGATCTTCTCGACGGCCGTCTTGATGGTCTGCTCGGTACGGAACACCATCACATTGGCGTCCATCGTCTCCTGCAGCTCGCGGCGCAGTTCGGCGACCCGCTCCGAGCCGGTGGAGTTGCGCAGCCGCTCGACCTGCTCCTCGACGAACGACGCCGGGTTCTCCGGCAGCTCGACGAAGTCGGCCTTGGCCGAGTACTCGGCGGCGGCGATACCGGCCCGCTTGCCGAAGACGTTGATGTCGAGCAGCGAGTTGGTGCCCAGGCGGTTGGCGCCGTGCACCGACACGCACGCGACCTCACCGGCGGCGTACAGACCCGGAACGACCGTGGTGTTGTCGCGGAGGACCTCACCCTGGACGTTGGTCGGGATGCCACCCATGGCGTAGTGCGCGGTCGGCTGGATCGGGATCGGGTCCGTGTAGGGCTCGATGCCGAGGTACGTACGCGCGAACTCGGTGATGTCCGGGAGCTTGGCGTCGAGCTGCTCCGGCGGAAGGTGCGTCAGGTCGAGGTAGACGTGGTCACCCTCGGGGCCGCAGCCGCGGCCCTCGCGGATCTCCGTGTAGATGGAGCGCGAGACGACGTCACGGGACGCGAGGTCCTTCATGACCGGCGCGTACTTCTCCATGAAGCGCTCGCCGTCCTTGTTGCGGAGGATGCCGCCCTCACCGCGGGCGCCCTCCGTCAGCAGGATGCCCATGCGCCAGATGCCCGTCGGGTGGAACTGGAAGAACTCCATGTCCTCCAGCGGCAGACCGCGCCGGTAGCAGGCCGCCTGGCCGTCACCGGTGAGGGTGTGCGCGTTGGAGGTCACCTTGAAGAACTTGCCGGTGCCGCCGGACGCGTAGATCACGGCCTTGGCCTGGAAAATGTGGATCTCGCCGGTGGCAAGCTCGTACGCGACCACGCCCGCCGACTTCTTGACGCCGTCGACCTCGGTGATCAGCTGGTCGAGGACGTAGAACTCGTTGAAGAACTCCACGCCCTCCTTGACGCAGTTCTGGTACAGCGTCTGGAGGATCATGTGACCGGTGCGGTCCGCGGCGTAGCAGGACCGGCGGACCGGGGCCTCGCCGTGGTTGCGCGAGTGGCCGCCGAAGCGGCGCTGGTCGATGGTGCCGTTCGGCGTCCGGTTGAACGGCAGGCCCATCTTCTCCAGGTCGAGGACGGCGTCGATGGCCTCCTTCGCCAGGATCTCGGCGGCGTCCTGGTCGACCAGGTAGTCACCACCCTTGACCGTGTCGAAGGTGTGCCACTCCCAGTTGTCCTCCTCCACGTTGGCCAGCGCGGCGGCCATGCCGCCCTGTGCGGCGCCCGTGTGGGAGCGGGTGGGGTAGAGCTTCGTGAGCACGGCGGTGCGGCTGCGCTTCGTCGCCTCGATGGCGGCGCGCATACCGGCGCCACCGGCGCCGACGATGACGGTGTCGTACTTGTGGATCTTCATGGTGGTTGCCTCAGCCCCGTGCCTAGCGGATGTTCGGGTCGAAGGTGAAGATCACCAGCGTGCCCAGAAGGATGGTGAACACCGTGGCGGTGTACAGCAGGCCCTTGAGCCACAGGCGCATGGCGGCCCGCTCCGCGTAGTCGTTGATGACCGTACGGAGGCCGTTCGCGCCGTGCAGCATGGCCAGCCACAGCATCAGCAGGTCCCAGGTCTGCCAGAACGGCGAGGCCCAGCGGCCGGCCACGAAGGCGAAGCCGATCTTGGAGACGCCGCCGTCCAGGACGAGCTGGATGAGCAGGTGGCCGATGACCAGGACGACGAGCACGACGCCGGAGAGGCGCATGAAGAGCCACGCGGCCATCTCGAAGTTGCCACGCGTCGACTTCGGGGTCTTCCCGGTGCGCTTGCGCGGTGCCTCGATGTAGGGCGCGGGGTTGTCCACGTCGTAGTGCGAGCCCTCGACGGGGCCGATCGCGGAAGAGGTGTCGGTAGACATGTCTGGCGTCAGCTCCCGAAGAGTACGCGTGCGGCGTGACCGAGGACGGGGTAGATGGCGCCTGCCATCAGCACGATCCAGGTGATCATGACGCCCCAGAGCATCTGCTTCTGGTAGCGCGTGCCCTTGGACCAGAAGTCCACGGCGATGACACGCAGCCCGTTGAGCGCGTGGAAGAGGATTGCGGCGACGAGGCCGTACTCCAGCAGCGCGACGAGCGGCGTCTTGTACGTGGCGACGACATCGTCATAGGCCTCGGGGGAGACTCGGACGAGAGCGGTGTCCAGCACGTGTACGAACAGGAAGAAGAAGATGAGGACGCCGGTGACTCGATGAGCCACCCAACTCCACATTCCTTCCCGGCCGCGGTACAGCGTTCCAGCCGGCACGGAAAAACCCTCCGGGAGCGGGGATCGGGGTCGGCCGGCTTCTCTGTCGGTCTGACCCGGCCGGGTACGGTCCACCGGCCCCGGTCATCGTAGCGACGAGATGTCGGTTCCCTCGCCCGGGGTCCGGTAGGTGTGATCAAACAGGCAATCAAACAGGCACGGACGGGCTACCGGGGTGACCTGCTGAGAGGCCCGGGGCGGCGGTTTCGGGCCCTTCGGACACTCCGCCGGATTCGGCGACGAGATGGGCGAGCCGGGCCCGGGCGAGGCGGCGCAGCTCGTCGGCCGCCACGGCGCGCTCCTCGTCCGGTTCGTGCGAGAGCCGGGAGCGGATTCCGGCGAGCACCTGATCGAGGTGCTCCTCGGGGCGGTGGCCGTCGAGGCTGATCACGAAGGCGTGGCCGAAGCTGCTCTCGTACGCCGCGTGGGCGGCCCGCAGTGCGGTGAGCGCGGCCGGGGGAGTGCCGGGCAGCGGAGCGGCGGACGTCTCGTCGGCCAGGGCCTCGTCGAGGTCGGCGGCGGAGAGGTCGTAGCTGGCCTCGTCGGCGGCGGCCAGCAGCGCGTCGAGGGTGGGGTAGGGGCGGTGCGCGGCCAGCCGCTGGGCCCAGCGGTGGCTGCCGCAGCAGGCGAGCAGGGCGGCCTCGGTGGCTCCGGCGGGCGCGGTGTTGAAGCGGTCCAGGCCGGCGCCGTGGCGAGTACCGCGGCTCTGCGCGGGTATGGCCGCGGAGGCGGCGCTTCCGGTCGGGGGACCGGAGGTGTGACCGGCGTGGGATGCGCTGGACAGCGTGAGCTCCTCCGCAAGGCGGCTGGGAAGGGTGGGGTGGATGTGCCACAACGCTATCGGCGGGCCGGGGGAGCTGTCCGACGGATGCGCGATTTTCACCCGGAAGGGAGAGTTTCGGTCCCCGGGATGGACGTTCACCTGCGAATTTTAAACGCATATGGCCGGTTGGTCATACTCCATCCGATAAGGGAGCATTTCGAGTGATGTGGACCTTCAGGGATTCCCGGCACGGACGCCTGGGCGGCGCGACCGCTACGGCGGCCGCGCTGCTCGCCGTCTCCGTGACCGGCTGCGGGAACGGCTCGGAGGGCGCGGGCAGCACGGGCGGCGCCCGGAGCCCGGACGCAGTGACCTCGAGCCCGCTCCCCTCTTCGGCTCCCGCCTCGTCCACTCCTCCGCCGTCCCCGACCCCCACCCCGACCCATCCGCTCTCCCGGGCGCCGCGCACGGTCCCCTCCGTCCGCTCGCACGAAGCTGCCCGGGGCCCTGGCTGGCGGCCCGTGCCCGGCAGCGCCGTCGTCGTCGCCGAGGGAAGCGAGGCGCTCGCCGATGAGGCGCGGCTGCTCGCCCGGGAGCTCAAGACGGAGTACAAGGGCACTGCCCCGGTCCGCGCCGGCGACGTCCAGCTGGCCCTCGCCCCCTCGGGGAGCGGGCCCGCCGAGTCGTACACCCTCACCACCCGCGACGGGCGGGTCCGGATCAGCGGCCCCGACGAGGCCGGTGTCTTCTACGGCACGAGGACCGTGAAGCAGTCCCTGCTCTCCGGCCACATCGTTCCGGAGGGGGTCGTCAACGACCGTCCCGACCGGCCGCAGCGCGGGCTGAACCTCGACATCGCCCGCAAGCACTTCACCGCGGGGTGGATCGAGGCGCGGCTGCGCGAGATGGCCGACCTGAAGCTCAACCAGCTGGCCCTGCACTTCTCCGACGACCAGGGATTCAGGATCGCCTCCGACTCCCACCCCGAGGTCGTCTCCGCCCAGCACCTCACCAAGGCCGAGGTCCGCCGCATCCTCGCGCTCGCGCGGAGCCTCCACATCACCGTCGTGCCCGAGATCGACTCGCCGGGACACCTGGGAGCGGTCATGCGGGCGCACCCGCAGCTCCAGCTGCGCAACGCGCAGGGGACGCCCCGTCAGGGCGCCATCGACATATCCAAGCCCGAGTCGGCCCGGATCGTGGACGACCTGCTGCGCGAGTACGCGGGGTTGTTCCCCGGTGGCTGGTTCCACGTCGGCGCCGACGAGTACCAGGCGCTGACCGTGCGCGACCCGGCGGTCTCGTACCCGCAGCTTGCCGGGGCGGCCCGGCAGAAGTACGGCCCGCAGGCCCGGATCCAGGACCTGGCGGAGGGCTGGTTGAACGACCGCGCGGCCGTGGTCCGTGACGCCGGCAAGAAGGCGAAGGCCTGGAACGACGGCTTCTTCCGGAACGGGGTCGTGACCGCCGACAAGTCCATCGAGGTCGAGTACTGGACCGGCAAGGAGATCGGCGCGCGGCCGCCGCTGGAGTATCTGCGCGAGGGCCGCAAGGCGGTGAACCTCAACGACGAGTACCTCTACTACGTCCTCGGCGAGCCCAACCAGTTCCGCTATCCGACCGGGCAGCGCATATACGAGCAGTGGACCCCACTGGTCCTGCGCGGGACGCAGGCGGTCCCGCAGCGGTACTCGGCGCAGATACTCGGCGGCCGGTTCGCGGTCTGGTGCGATCTCGCCGACCGCCAGACGGCCGATCAGGTGGCGCGCGGCATACGCCTGCCGCTGGCGGCCGTGTCCCAGAAGCTGTGGGATCCGCGCAAACCCGCCCAGGGCTGGACGGCGTTCAGGGCTCTGGCGGAGAAGGTCGGCTAGGGCGGTACTGTTCCGCGTCGGCGGCCGGACGGCCGCGCCGGCGCCTCGGGGAGGGGCGCCGCTCACCCGTGGGGGTCTGCCCGGCCATGCTCCGTAGTCCTGTCGGCCTGTCCTACGCCGTCGTGTCCCTGCTCGGCGCGTGCGCGCTGGGCGATCTGTTCCTGATCGGCGGCGCCCTCCGCCTCCGCTCCCTGCTGTCCGGCACTCCGGCGGGCGATCCGTCGGAGATCTGGCTCGAGGACACGCTGACGAACGTGTTGACGACGGTGCAGGGGTCGGTGTTCCTCGTGACCGGCGTCGTCTTCATCGTCTGGTTCCACCGCGTCCGCAGGAACGCGGGCGTCTTCGCGCCCGATCTGCACCGGGGCGGCCCCGGCTGGGCGATAGGCGCCTGGCTGATCCCGATCGCCAACATCTGGCTGCCGCGCGGGGTCGCCGCCGACACCTGGCGGGCGAGCCGCCGTGACCCCTACGGCGACGGCAAGGAGGAACCCTTCACCCTCCTCAACCTCTGGTGGACGTTCTGGATCCTGTCGGTGGTCGCCGAGACCCTCGCGAGCGGCGCGGGTGAGGACGCGGCGAAGGCGGCGGACTTCGAGGGGGCGGCCCTCGCGATGACGGTCTCCGCCGCTGTGGACCTCGTCGCCGCGGCACTGGCGATCCTCTTCGTCCGGCGGCTCACGCGCATGCAGCGGGACAAGGGCGCGTGCGGCGCCATGCGCGGCGGTTGGGTCGCCACGGGGTGACGTAATCCGGCCACGCGGCGCAGTAAGAGTGAAGTACGAGGAAGTACTGCGTCCGCGACGGGAGGCGTCCATGACGTCGGCAACGAGCCGAAGCCTGGTGGAACTGATCGCACAGGCGGATGAGCGTGGCCTCGCCGCAGCGGGGCTGGCCTGCCTGGACCGCTGCCTGCCCCTGCTCGACCCCGAGGCCGCCGAGGTGCTGCGGCCCGCGTGGGCGGCGGTGGCCCGCGGCGACGGAGAGGCCTGGAGCGAGGCGATCGCCAAGGCCCGCGCGGGGCTGGACGGTGGCGGGACGGACGAGCAGGCCGTTCTCGTACGGGCCATGCTGGGCACGGCGCCCGCCGTGTGGGCCGGGGACCCGCTGCGGCAGTGGGCGGACGCCTGCTCCGCCACCGCCCTCGGGCTCCACGCGCGCTTCGACGCCCGTGACGACGACGAGGAACTCGTGACCCGGTGCCGGTCCGGCGCGACGGAAGGCGCGGGCCCGCTGCTCGCCGGTGAGCTCCGCCGCCAGCAGGCCGTCCTCGAGACCGCGGCCCACGGCCCGACCGGTCTGCGCCGGGCCCGGGAGCTCTCGACGGAAGGCCGCCGGGTGCTGCGCGCGGTGGTGTCGCGCAGGGCGCGGACCGCCTGACGCCGGCGTGGTGAAGAGCTTTCGACCCCACCCCGGGCCCCCGACGACCACGGCTTCCCGGCGGCCGCGTCGGCGCGACGCTACTGACGGTACGTTCAGTGCCATGACCACAGTCACCGCTGACGATGTTCAGCACGCCGTCCGACTCAGCGTCACCGCCCTGCGCCCCGCGGCGGCGGGCGACTGGGACGCCAGGGCCGGGTCCCTGGAATGGACGTGCTGGGAGACGGCCGAGCATCTCGCCGACGACCTCTTCGCGTACGCCGCCCAGTTGGGCCCGGAGGCACCGCCGCTCGACGGCGAGGTCCCCTTCCTGTGGGAGCCGAGGCGCCCCGGCGGGCCGGCCAATGTGACCTTCGCCGACCGGGCCGCGGGGACCGCCGGGCTGCTGAGGGTTCTTGAGGCGTGCGGGGCCATGCTCACCGCCATGGTCCGGACGTCTCCGGAGGGGACGCGCGCCTACCACAGCTTCGGCATATCGGACCCGGCCGGATTCGCCGCGATGGGGATCGTCGAAACCCTCGTCCACACCCATGACATGGCGCAGGGGCTCGGTGTTCCGTGGACTCCGCCCGCCGGGCTCTGCGCTCTGGTGCTCGCCCGGCTCTTCCCGGACGCGCCGACGGACACGGACGCGTGGGCGACGCTGCTCTGGGCGACCGGTCGGGGGGAACTCCCCGGGCGGGAGCGGGTCACGTCGTGGCGGTGGTACGCGGAGGTGTGACGGGCGGGGCGCGCTCGGGACACGTGGTCGCGAGCCGTGTCGCAGTCGCCGTCAGAAGGACGACCGGGGCCGCCACCCCCCACAGGAGAGGCCCCGGTCGCCGTCCGACGGGGCCGCAGCACGGCCCCGTACTCCACTCAGCGCCGTGGATGCGTTTTCTGTCACACCGCACTGTGCCAGTGTGATGTTGCACGTTGTACAAAGTCCGGACAGACGTGGACGTGGCGCACGGCGAGGACGTAGCGTGCTGCTGCGCGCCGGGCGGCGCGGCGGTGGTGACCAGCCGCGATGACTGACAGGTTGTGGGAGTGCTGGGGGACGACGCGGAGCTGACGGCCGCCGTGCTCGCGGCGCAGGACGGGGACGAGAACGCGTTCCGTACTGTGTACCGCGCCGTGCACCCGCGGCTGCTCGGCTACATACGAACGCTGGTGGGTGAGGCGGACGCCGAGGACGTGGCCTCCGAGGCCTGGCTCCAGATAGCGCGGGACCTCGACCGGTTCGACGGCGACGCCGACCGCTTCCGCGGCTGGGCCGCCCGGATCGCCCGCAATCGCGCGCTCGATCACATACGCATGCGGGGCAGGCGCCCCGCCGTCGGCGGCGACGAGACGGAACTGAACGACAAACCGGCCGACTCCGACACCGCGGACGAGGCCCTGGAAGCCCTGGCCACCGGCCGCACCATGCGTCTGATAGCCCAACTTCCGCAGGACCAGGCGGAGGCCGTCGTCCTGCGCGTCGTCGTCGGTCTCGACGCCAAGAGCGCTGCCCATACCCTGGGCAAGCGGCCCGGTGCCGTACGGACCGCGGCGCACCGCGGTCTGAAGCGGCTGGCCGAGCTGCTGGTCGTCGAAAGCGGAGCCGAGAGCGGCTCCGCAGGCGGCGCCGAGGGTGGTTCCGGGACCGGCTCCGAGGCCGCCGCGCTCGAAGCCGTACCCACGCAGCGCGGCCGCCGGGCGCGAGCCACCGCCCCCGGCGGTGTGACGCATTCGCGTACGCGGACGCAGAAGGACATGTGATGGCCGACGAGCGGTACAGGTGGCTCGACAAGAAGGCGGCAGAGCGACTGCTGCGTGGCGAGTCCGTCGACCCCGTTGACGTTTCCGCCAGGGGCCAGGCCGAACGGCTGGCCGAGGTGCTGGATTCCGCGCGCCCCGCTCCCCTTCCCCCCGACACGGACGGACTCCCCGGTGAGGAGGCCGCGCTGGCGGCGTTCCGGAAGGCGGCGGCCGAGCGCGGGGCCGGGACCTGGGAGGCGGGCGAGGAGCGCCCGGACCTGGGAGCCGTCCGTCTGACCGCGCCGCACCGGCGGGTCCGCTGGGGCCGCCCGCTGCGCTGGGGCCTTGCCGCCTCGCTCGCCGGGATCGCGGTCGGCGGGGTCGCCGTCGCCGCGGGCACGGGCGTGCTGCCGACGTTCGGCGACGACCGAGAGCCGCTGCCCGCCTCCTCGATATCGGCCGAGGCCACGCCCGGGCCGCTGGAATCCCCGGCTCCGACCGGTGGTCCTCACTCGCGTACGCCCCTCCCGCCGGGCATCACGGCCCAGTCGCCGTCGCCTTCGGCCGGGAGGACGACCGGCGGCCCCGCCACCGGAGATCCGACGAAGCCGGGAACCGAGAGCACTCCGCGAACCCCGGACGCCGGCGGCGAGCTGCGCAAGAAGACGAAGGCGGCCTGCAAGGACTTCCGCGCGGGGCGCCTCGACGGCGACCGCCGCCGCTGGCTGAAGACCGCGGCACGTGGCGAGACGCTCCAGCGCTTCTGCGACGCCGTGCTCGGCGACACGGAGGGCTCGGGCGACGGCAAGGACGGTGGCGGCAAGGACGACGGCCGCGGCGGCAAGGACGACGGTGACGGCGGGGCCGGCGACGGCGGAGCCGTCCCCGCCGTCTCCTGGAAGCCGGTCCTGCCGCAGGCCCCCGCCGAGCCGCAGATCCCGATCGACCCCCGCGTGCCGGCCGTCACGCCGTCGCCCTCGACGGTTCAGGTCTTCTGAGGCTTACCCTCATGCCCTCTGACCTGCGTGTTCACTCTTTTCCGCGCACGGTGTGACGTTTTTTCGCCCCGTGACGCAGTACTGAGTGAGCCGACTGGTCATCGGCCGCGCAGAGCCGGGGTTCCCCCCGTACCTTCGGCTCAGCGCACATGGCGCGGGCGGGACACGTTCCCCCGGTCCCGCCCGCGCCCCTTCTCCTTCAGCCCCTCACCAGTGGACGACGACCTTGTCGCCGACCTTCACCTGGTCGAAGAGGGCCGAGATCCTGCCCCTGTCCCGGACGTTGACGCAGCCGTGCGAAGCCCCGGCGTAGCCGCGGGCGGCGAAGTCCGAGGAGTAGTGCACCGCCTGGCCGCCGCTGAAGAACATCGCGTACGGCATGGGCGTGTGGTAGATCGTCGAGACGTGGTTACGGCTCTTGGAGTTGACCTGGAACGTGCCCTCGCGGGTCGGGGTGTTCTCCGAGCCGAAGCGGACGTCCATCGACGAGACGACCTTGCCGTCGATCATCCAGGCCAGCGTCCGGCTCTCCTTGCTGATGCACAGCACGCGACCGGTCATGCAGCGCGGGTCGGGCGTGTCCAGCTTGTGGGTGGTCGGCGGCTTGAGCTCGTCGGCGGTCGGCTTGTGGGTCATCCCGAGCAGCCGCTGCCACGTCACCTCGTCCACCGAGCCGGTGGAGGGCAGCTCGCGCTTCTTCTGGAAGGCGGACACCGCCGAGGAGGTCATCGAGCCGTAGAAGGCAGTGGGGCTGCGGTGGAAGTAGCCGAGCTGGCGCAGCCGGGCCTGCAACTCGCGGACCTGCTCGTTCTCCGTCCCCTCCGCCATCAGCACCTTCGCCTTCGGCTTCTCCTCGGTCGGCGACGCCGACGGGGAGGCGGAGCCGGAGGGCTTGTCGTCGGTCGACGGGGCAGAGGAGGACGGGGCGGCCGACGACGGCTCGGAGGTCGACGGCGCGGCGGACGAGGGAGCCGCGGACGGCAGCTCGGCAGAGCCCGCGGCCTGGGCCTTGCAGCCGGTGGCCAGCGCGATCGCGGCGGCTGCCATGGCGGCTCTGAATATGACGGAATTACGGCGCATGATTGCCCCCCGGGACGACTGTGTACACGTATGGATGCTTCCCGCGCGTGCTTGGTTGCGCCGTGCGGCGCATGCTGGGCGGTGGCCGGCTGATTACACCCTTCCGGAAGCCTGTGAGCAAGGTCCCAGCGCGCGGCTCTCCACCCGTCGCACGCCCGCCGCTACAGTCCGTCGCGAGGGTCGTTACCAGCGAGTAGGTTCTATCGGGAGGCGCAGACATGTCGCGCGAGTCGGAATCGGGACTGCCCATCGAACCGGTCTACGGACCGGAAGCCCTGGACGGGTGGGACCCCGACCGGAAGCTGGGCGAGCCGGGCTCGTACCCCTTCACCCGCGGTGTCTACCCCTCGATGTACACGGGCCGGCCCTGGACCATGCGGCAGTACGCCGGATTCGGCACCGCCGTCGAGTCCAACGCCCGCTACAAGCAGCTCATCGCCAACGGCACCATGGGCCTGTCCGTCGCCTTCGACCTGCCCACGCAGATGGGGCACGACTCGGACGCGGCGATCGCCTCCGGTGAGGTCGGCAAGGTCGGTGTGGCCATCGACTCGCTCGACGACATGCGCGTCCTGTTCGGCGGCATCCCGCTGGACAAGGTCTCCACCTCGATGACGATCAACGCCCCGGCCGCTCTGCTGCTGCTCCTCTACCAACTCGTCGGCGAGGAGCAGGGCGTCCCCGCCGACCGGCTCACCGGCACCATCCAGAACGATGTGCTCAAGGAGTACATCGCGCGCGGCACGTACATCTTCCCGCCGAAGCCCTCGCTGCGGCTGATCGCCGACATCTTCAAGTACTGCCGGGCCGAGATCCCGAAGTGGAACACGATCTCGATCTCCGGCTACCACATGGCCGAAGCGGGGGCGTCACCCGCGCAGGAGATCGCGTTCACGCTCGCCGACGGCATCGAGTACGTCCGTACGGCCGTCGCCGCGGGCATGGACGTCGACGACTTCGCGCCGCGCCTCTCCTTCTTCTTCGTGGCGCGCACCACCATCCTCGAAGAGGTCGCCAAGTTCCGTGCCGCCCGCAGGATCTGGGCCCGTGTGATGAAGGAGGAGTTCGGCGCGAAGAACCCCAAGTCGCAGATGCTCCGCTTCCACACCCAGACCGCCGGTGTGCAGCTCACCGCCCAGCAGCCCGAGGTCAACCTGGTCCGGGTCGCCGTCCAGGGCCTCGCGGCCGTCCTCGGCGGCACTCAGTCGCTGCACACCAACTCCTTCGACGAGGCCATCGCGCTCCCGACCGACAAGAGCGCCCGCCTCGCCCTGCGCACCCAGCAGGTGCTGGCGTACGAGACCGACGTCACCGCCACCGTCGACCCCTTCGCCGGGTCGTATGTGGTGGAGAAGATGACGGACGACGTGGAGGCGGCGGCGCTGGAGCTGATGACCAAGGTCGAGGACCTCGGCGGCGCGGTGAACGCCATCGAGCGGGGCTTCCAGAAGAGCGAGATCGAGCGGTCCGCCTATCGCATCGCCCAGGAGACGGACAGCGGCGAGCGCGTGGTGGTCGGTGTCAACCGCTACACCGTGGACGTCGAGGAGCCCTACGAGCCGCTGCGGGTGGACCCGGCGATCGAGGCCCAGCAGGCGGAACGGCTCGCCAGGCTGCGCGCCGAACGCGACCAGGCGGCGGTGGACGCGGCCCTCGCGGAGCTCAAGAAGGCCGCGGAGGGCACGGACAACGTGCTGTACCCGATGAAGGACGCGCTCAAGGCGCGGGCGACGGTCGGGGAGGTGTGCAACGCGCTGCGGGAGGTGTGGGGCACGTACGTCCCGTCCGACGCGTTCTGAGGCCTGTCCGGCCCTGGGTCGCACATCACAGCGGAGTGTCGTACCCCCGTGCGACACTCCGTTCCATGCTGGGTGTCACCGATCTTCCGACCTATCTCGCGGGTCTCGTCCTCATCATCCTTCTGCCGGGGCCGAACTCGCTGTACGTCCTGTCCGTCGCCGCCCGCAAGGGCACCCGGACCGGATACAAGGCCGCGGCCGGGGTCTTCACCGGTGACACGGTCCTGATGACGCTCGCCGCCCTCGGCGCGGCCTCGCTGCTCCAGACCACGCCGCTGCTCTTCATGATCGTGAAGTACGCGGGAGCGGGCTATCTGACCTGGATGGCGATCGGCATGCTGCGGGCCGCCTGGAGCATGTGGCGCACGCGCGGCGAGGCGCCGGCCGAGGAGTCCGAGCGGGCTCCGGCCGCCGCGGGGGAGAACCCGTACCGCCGCGCTCTGATCATCAGCCTCTTCAACCCGAAGGCGATCCTCTTCCTGATCTCCTTCTTCGTGCAGTTCGTGGATCCCGGCTACGCCTATCCGGCCCTGTCCTTCCTGGTCCTCGGCGCCCTGCTGCAGCTCGGCAGCTTCCTCTACCTCACGACGCTGATATTCGGCGGGACGCGGCTCGCCGCCGCGTTCCGGCGCCGCAGGCGGCTCTCGGCCGGGGCCACCACGGCCGCCGGCGCCCTCTTCCTCGGCTTCGCCGCCAAGCTCTCGTTGGCGGGCGCTTGACCCTCACACCGTGTGAGGCCGTGAGGTAAGAGCGTCATGTTCACCATCGGAGACTTCGCCAGACACGGCCGGGTGTCGGTCCGGATGCTGCGTCACTACGACGCCGTCGGGCTGCTGCGCCCCGCCCGTGTCGACCCGCACAGTGGCTACCGCTTCTACGAAGCCGGTCAGCTCGCCCGGCTCAACCGCGTCATCGCGCTCAAGGACCTCGGCTTCACGCTCGATCAGGTGCGGTCGATCCTCGACGAGGAGCTCGGCGCCGACGAGCTGCGCGGGATGCTCCGGCTGCGCCGCGCCGAGCTGGAAGCGGCGAGGGCGGCGGCCGCCGCCGGGCTGGCCCAGGTCGAGGCGAGACTCCGTGCGATCGAGAGCGAGGGACACATGTCCGCTACCGACGTCGTGCTGAAGAGCGTTCCTTCCGTCCGGCTGGCCCGGCTGAGCGGCACCGCCGCGAGCTTCGGGCCGGACGACATCACCCCGGTGATCGGCCCGCTCTACGACGGGTTGTGCCGCCGGCTGGAGGCCGCCGGGGTGACCCCGACCGGCCCCGGGGTCGCCACTTACGAGGACGCCCCCGGCGGCGGCGTCACCGTCCACGCCGGACTCCAGGTGGGGGCCGGCGCGGTGGGGGAGTTCGAGGTCGTCGTGCTGCCCGGCATCGAGCGGGCGGCCACCGTGGTCCACCGGGGCCCCATGGACGACATCCTGCCGACGGCCCAGACGCTGGCCACCTGGATCGACACCCACGGCTACCGCTCGGCCGGATACGCCCGCGAGCTGTATCTGGAGTGCCCGGACGACACCAGCCGGTGGATCACCGAGCTCCAGGAGCCGGTCGTCACGGCCTGACCGCCGCGGTGACGCGGGTGAGGTACCCGGCGAGTCCCCGGGCGTCCTCGCCCGCCCACCCGACATAGCCGTCGGGACGGACCAGGAACAACCCCTTCCCGTATGCCTCACACGCCTCGACGCGATGCGTGTGCACCCTCTCGGGGTCGATCTGCGGGAGTTCCGCGTCCGTCCCGACGGCCAGGAGCGTGAAGTGCGGCCCCCGGAAGAGGCCGAAGAGCCTGCCCCCGTCCGGCAGGCGCCCGTCGGGCGCCCGGTCGCCGGCCTCCAGGGCGCCGGCGGCGCCCTCGGCGAGCGGGCCGCCGCGGTAGCCCAGGCCGAGCTGCCGGGTGGCCTCGCCCCGCTGCTCCTCGCCGCGGTGGATACGTGTGGACAGGCCGAGCATCCCGGCGGCGACCGGCAGGCGCTCCTCCTCGTACGTGTCGAGAAGGGCCGGGTCCACGCGGTGGCGCAGCACCTGGCCGAGCTTCCAGCCCAGGTTGTAGGCGTCCTGCACGCTGGTGTTGAGGCCCTGGCCGCCGGCCGGGGAGTGGACATGGGCGGCGTCGCCCGCGAGGAAGACGCGGCCCGCGCGGAAGCGCTCGGCCATGGCGGCGCGCGGCCGGAACTCCGAGGACCAGCGGACCTCGGTGACGTCGGCGGCCTCCAGATGGGTCCGCGCGGCCACCACCGCCCGTACGTCCCGCTCGGTGGTCTGGGCGACCAGCTGGAAGTCGTCGGTGCCGGGCAGCGGGCACAGGGCCGCGTAACCGGACGTGCCGGAAGCGCCGGGGAAGATGTGCCAGTGGTCGCGGTCGAGCGCCTCGGGGCGGAGCCGTACGTCCGCCACGATCATCGGCGCCGGGTCGACCGTCTCGCCGTGCATGGCGATGCCGAGCACGGAGCGGACGGTGGAACGGCCGCCGTCGGCGGCGACCGCGTAGGCGGCGCGCACGGAAGCGCCGGTGGAGAGCTCGGCCGTGACGCCGTCCGCGTCCTGGGTGAGGCCGGTCAGGGCGGCGCCGAACGCGACGTGGCCGCCCAGCTCGGTGAGGCGGTCGAAGAGGATCTCCTGGGTCCGCCACTGCGGGATCAGCCAGGCCCGGCCGTACGGCTCCGATTCAGAGGCCTCGCCGCCGCGGAGCATGTCGTGCTCGCCCTGGCGCCGACCGTTGTCCCACACCATGCCGATGGGCGCGAAGCCGCCCGCCGCGAGCACCCGGTCGACGACCCCGAGGTCGTCGAACACCTCCAGGGTGCGCGGCTGGAGTCCCTTGCCGCGCGAGCCCGGGAAGAGTCCCTCGGCCTTCTCGACGACGAGGGCGCGCACGCCGCGCCGGGCCAGGTCGGCGGCGAGGACGAGTCCGGTGGGGCCCGCGCCGACGATCAACACGTCGACGGCTGCGGGCATGTCGCTCACGCTCATTTCCTTAACGCTGTTAAGTGCCATGTTCAGACCTTGGCCTTAACACTGTTAAGTTGTCAAGGTGGTGAGAGAACGAGCGGACAAGCTGGACCGGACGAAGGTGACGGCGACGGCGCTGCGCCTGCTGAACGAGGTGGGGCTCGACGGGCTCACCCTGCGCGCCATCGCCAAGGAGCTGGACGTCAAGGCGCCCGCGCTCTACTGGCACTTCAAGAACAAGCAGGAGCTGCTCGACGAGATGGCGACGGAGATGAACCGCCGCATGAGCGCAACGCCCCTGCGGGCCGACCCGCCCGGCGGCTGGCAGCAGCAGCTCGTCGCGTTCTGCCGCACGCTGCGCGCGGAGCTGCTCCGTCACCGGGACGGCGCGAAGGTGTACGCGGGCGCCCGCTTCACGGGCACCGATCACGCCCCCGCGCTCGAGGGCCATCTGCGCACCATGACCGACGCGGGCTTCACCCTGGCCGAGGCCATCCGGACCGGCGGCACGGCGTACGCGTTCACCATGGGTTTCGTCAGTGAGGAACAGGGCGTCGTGCCCATGCCGGACGAGCGCCGGGAGGGCTTCGACGTCGACGAGCGCGCCGCCAGGCTCGCCGACTACCCGCTGGCGGCCGCGGCGGGCGGGGAGATCTTCACCGACTACGACCGGCAGTTCGAGGAGGGCCTCCAGCTGATCGTGGCGGGTGCGTCGGCCCGATACCTGCGGGGCGGTGGAGGCGGGCCCGGACGGTAGCGCCGCCGGGCGCGGCCGCGGACCCGGCGCGCCTCCGCATGGAGCTCCGCGCCCCCGGCCGCCCTATCGCGACACGCAGAGTTCGTTGCCCTCCGGGTCGGCGAGTGTGGTCCAGGCGAAGGGGCCCTGCCGGCCCTCGTGGAGAAACGTGGCGCCCTTCGCGAGGAGCCGCTCGACCACGGCCCGGGCGTCGTCGTCACCGGTACGCACGTCCAGGTGGACACGGTTCTTCACCGTCTTGGGCTCCGGCACGCGCTGGAAGAGGACGCGCGGCGCCCGCTCCAGGCCCTCCGGGTGACGGATCCCGGCGCCGACCTTCCAGACGAGCGTGCCGTGGTGGGTGGTGGTGTCGTCCTCGCTCGCGTGACCCTCCTCGACCATCCGGCGGATGAACTCCTCGTCGCTCGGCTCCACTTCCCAGCCGAGGGCGTCGGCCCACCAGTCGGCGAGCGTGTGCGGGTCGGACGAGTCAACCGTTACCTGGAAGGTGTATGCCATGGCCCGACCCTACTGAGCCCCCTCGCTCCCGGCGCGGCGGATTCGGCCGCGCCGCGCCGCCTGTCCGGGCGATCCCGCCGGGCTCCCCGAGTCACCGGGCAACGCCCTACCGCGACACGCCGCGCCGCCTGTCCGGGCGATCCCGCCGTTCCGCGCCGTCCCGCCCGCGTCCGGCGGCCGACGTCATCCCAGCGCCGCCCTCTTCAGCCGCCTGGCCCGACGGGCCATCCTGCGCACCACCGCGTGCCGCGGGACCGGCAGTCCCCCCGGAAGGCCCAGGACCGTCAGCCGGCGGCGTGTGAAGTAGCGCCACAGGCGCGGGTCCGCACGCGTCGTCAGATAGCGTTCCGCCGCCCCCCGCAGATCCGCCCTGATCTGCGGCTGCATCGCGAAGCCGACCGCCGCGACGAGCCCCGCCAGCTCCCCGGCGACATGGTCGGGCGACGGCGGCGCCCAGTCCGTCACGGCCCTCGGGTCGTCGAGGTCCGGCAGCAGGGCGTCCACGATCGTCGCCGGGATCCGGTTGCTGTTCTGGTACGGCACCAGCCGCTCCAGCAGCGACCGCGTGCCGATCCGCGCGACCGGGATCCCGTAGAACGTGCTGGCCGTCATCAGCGCCGTCGAGAAGCAGCCCACGACGAGCGCCGGCCGCAGCCGCCGGTACAGGACCTCGGCGAGTACCGGCCGTTCCAGGACGGTCAGTTCGGCGCCGAGCGCCTCCGCCTCCCGTTCCAGCGTCCGGGACCAGGAGGCGGGCGCGCTCGGGTGCGGCTTGAAGAGGAGCCGGCTGTGCCCGAGGACGACCGCGCCGCGCACCATCCGTACGTGCAGCGCCTCCTCCTCGGCGGCGGAGAGGATGCCGAGCGCGGACAGGTACTGCCCGAGCAGGAGCACCGGCGCGTCCCGCTCCGACTCCGGCTCCTCCTCGGCCAGTTCGGCGACGGCCTTGGTGAAGGCGTCGGTCGGTACGAGACGGGGGGCCGCCCCGAACTCGGCCAGCAGCAGCGGTGTGAGCCCGGGCACCAGGTCCAGGTGGAGGACCCGCCGCACCCGCGCTCCGACCAGGCGGCGTCCGTCGAGCCCGGCGGCCTCCAGCGGCTGGTCCGCGACATCCGCACCATCGAGACGGCCCTCGGCGACGGCATCAAGAAGGTGTACGACTCCGAGCTCGGCCCGATGAGGAAGCTCCGCCGGGTCCAGGGCCTCGTGGCGGCATGACCGGACAGCTGGCGTTCGTCGAGAGCCCGGTCCAGCTCCTGAACGTCCTCGAGTGGGCCCACGCCCCCGTGCTCCCCGTCATCCCGGCCCAGGCACCCGCCCACCGCGATGCCCCCGCGCCTGCCCCGAGGCGCGCGGGCCGTGCGGGCGACCTCACCGTCGTGGTCCTGCCGCCGACCGACCCGATGTCCCGCGGCCAGCTCCGTCGGATGGCCGATCTGGCCAGGGACGAGGGCGTCAAGGTGCGCTGGCAGGAGGCGAGGGGCGGGGCCGGGGACGTCGTGCGCACCCTGCGCGAGCTCGTTCCGCGGCTGAACCGGGCGGACCGCGTCATCATCGGCGACCCGTTCTCGCGCTACGTCCAGCTGCTTCTCGCCCTCGTCCGCGCGCCCCGGCTCACCGTCGTGGACGACGGCACCGCCACCATGGAGTTCGCGGCCCAGCTCGTCGGCGGCGAGCGGCTCGTGCGCTGGCACCGGCGCGGCAGCCGGGGCCCGCGCGACCTGGCCCTCGCCCCGGTCGGGGCGCTCGCCCGCCGTCGTCTGGCCCCCGGCCGCCACCGCACCGTCGAGATCTTCACGGCGCTCCCCGTCGAGCCGCCCCCGGGCACCACCGTCCTGCCGAACCACTTCCACTGGACCCGCTCCCGCTTCGGTCCGCCCCGGATCACCCGGGGCGCGGACCTCGTGGGCACCTCACTCGTCGAGACGGGCGTGGTCGACCCGGACCAGTACGCCGAGGCCGTCGCCTCCCTGGCCGGGACCCAGGGCGCCACCCGCTACTTCGCGCACCGCCGGGAAAGCGTCCAGAAGCTCCGCCGGATCGCCGTCGAGACCGGCCTGGAGATCGTCCGCCCGGATCTCCCGCTGGAGCTGATCGCCCGCCGGGGCCCCATCGGCCGCACGGTCCTCAGCTTCCCCTCCACCGTCGTGCACACGCTGCCGCTGGCCCTGGCGGGCACGGGTGTGCGCATCGCGGTGTGCGAGATCGCCCCCGAGTGGCTGAGACAGACGGCCTCACCGCGCGCCAGGGGCTTCCTGGAGGGCGTCACGGGCACGGCGGCCGGGGAGGTGCACCGCCTGGCGGCGCCGGCCTGAGCCGGGGTCCCGATTCGGGCGAGCATACCCACCCCGGAGGACGGGCATGCGTGACAGCGTGCCCTTTCCTTCCCCTATCGGACTGAACTTTTGTTGATCGACGGGCAGTTGCACCCCCGGGGGGCCTACTCTTCAAAAGGTGAACCAGTTGAAGTCCCGCGAGTCCGAAGCCGACCTGCCCGCCGGTGACGCGCCCCTGCCCGGCGCACTGGCCGAACCCCTGCGCGCCGAACTGATCGCCTTCCGCCGGGACTTGCACATGCACCCGGAGCTCGGAAACCAGGAGTTCCGCACCACCGCCGCGCTGAAGACCCGGCTCGAGGCCGCGGGCCTCGTCCCGAGGGTCCTCGACACCGGCACCGGCCTCGTCTGCGACATCGGGACGTGGGACCGGGAGCGGCCCATGCTGGCGATCCGCGCCGACATCGACGCGCTGCCCATCCCGGACACCAAGGCCGACGTCCCGTACCGCTCCACCGTGCCCGACCGCGCCCACGCCTGCGGCCACGACGTGCACACCACCACGGTCCTCGGCGCGGGCCTGGTCCTGGCCGCGCTCGACCGGCAGGGCCTGCTGCCCCACGCCGTGCGGCTGATCTTCCAGCCCGCCGAGGAGGTGCTGCCCGGCGGGGCGCCCGACGCCATCGAGTCGGGCGTACTGGACGGGGTCGGCCGGATCATCGCGGTGCACTGCGACCCCCGGGTCGACGCCGGCCGGATCGGACTGCGGGCCGGGCCCATCACCTCCGCCTGCGACCGCCTCGAAGTGACGCTGGACGGCCCCGGCGGTCACAGCGCCCGGCCGCATCTGACCACCGACCTGGTCACGGCCGCCGCCAAGGTCGCCACCGAGGTCCCCGCCCTGCTGTCCCGCCGCGTCGACGCCCGCTCGGGCCTCGCCGTCACCTGGGGCCGTATCGAGGCGGGCCACGCGTGCAATGTCATCCCCCAGCACGCCGAGCTCTCCGGCACCGTCCGCTGCCTCGACCTCGCGGGCTGGCGGGAGGCGCCGGATCTGGTGCACGCCGCGATCGACGAGGTCGCGACCCTGCACCGGGCCAAGTCGCAGATCAACTACATCCGGGGCGTCCCGCCGGTCGTCAACGATCCGGCCGTCACCGAGCTGCTGCGGGACGCGATGACGCTGCGCCGCGGACCGTATGCGATCGAGGACACCGAGCAGAGCCTCGGAGGCGAGGACTTCTCCTGGTACCTGGAGCACGTCCCGGGCGCGATGGCACGCCTCGGCGTCCGCAGGCCGGGCGACACCGCCAGGCGGGACCTCCATTGCGGTGATTTCGACGCCGATGAACGGGCGATCCAGGTGGGGGTCGAGCTCTTCACCGCCGCAGCGCTGCTCGACAGGGTCTGATCAGGGGCCGCGGAACTGGCCGAGAGTCGACTTCCGCGAGCGGCGCGCGGCGGACACGCCGTCCGGTGATACGACGCGGGCGCGCCGCCCGTGGCAGGCTTTCCGGAGGCGGCGGCCCGGCATCGCAAGGGCTTCGCCGGACCGCCCCGACACGGCCTGTTCGCGACGATCCGATAACGACTCATGAACGGGTCCTTAACTGACATCTACGCGCGTTACGATCGCCGCGAAACCAGCGCCGGAAGAGGCGCTTTCGGTCAGTCTCGAAGGGACCCTCCTCTTGCGCCGGGTATCCAAGATCGTTGCCGCGTCCATCGCGACTGCGGCCCTCGCTGTCACCGCCACCGCGTGCGGCGAGTCCTCCACGGAGGACACGGGCTCCGACAAGGGCAAGCTCAAGATCGGCATGGCCTACGACGTCGGCGGCCGTGGCGACAACTCCTTCAACGACTCCGCCGCCCGTGGCCTGGACAAGGCCAAGGCCGAGTTCGGCGCCGAGGCCAAGGAGCTCACCGCGAAGAACGGTGAGACCCCGGCCGACCGCGAGCAGCGCCTCGCCTCGCTCGCCGAGGGCGGCTACAACCCCGTGATCGGTGTCGGCTTCGCGTACAAGGACGCGCTCGACAAGGTCTCGGCGAAGTACCCCAAGACCACCTTCGGTCTGATCGACTCGGTCTCCCCGAACAAGAACGTCGACTCGATCGTCTTCACCGAGGAGCAGGGCTCCTACCTCGCGGGTGTCGCCGCGGCGCTGAAGTCGAAGGACGGCAAGGTCGGCTTCATCGGCGGTGTGGACCTTCCGCTGATCAAGAAGTTCGCCGCCGGCTACGAGCAGGGCGTCAAGGACACGAACCCGAAGGCCACGGTCCAGATCCAGTACCTGACCACCGGTACGGACCTCTCCGGCTTCGGTGCCCCGGACAAGGGCAAGGCCGCCGCCAAGGGCATGCTCGACAAGGGCATCGACGTGATCTTCGCCGCCGCGGGCGGCTCCGGCGCCGGCGCGATCGAGGCCGTGGCCGCCAAGCCCGGCTCCTGGGCGATCGGCGTCGACTCGGACCAGGCCAAGGACCCGGCCCTGTCCAAGTACGCCTCCTCGATCCTGACCTCCGTGGTCAAGAACGTCGACACCGGCGTCTACGAGCTGGTCAAGTCCGTCAAGGACGGCAAGCCGCTGACCGGCACGCACTCCTACTCGCTCGCCGAGAACGGTGTCTCCCTCACCACCACGGGTGACCACCTCAAGGACGTCCAGGCCAAGCTCGACGAGGCCAAGAAGAAGATCGTCGACGGCACCATCAAGGTGAAGACGACGACCTGACCCGCCATGTGACGGGGCCCGGAGAGCGGCTTCGGCCGACTCTCCGGGCCCCGACTCACGTCCGCCCGCGGACAGTTGTACTTTTTCGCAGACGCTACGCGCGTAGCGTTCCACCGACGCGGTAGTTTTCGCCACCACACCGCCTCTGCTCCTCCGCTCCCTGCCTAGGAGAGTGCGCCATCAAAGCCTCCAGCAGTACCCAAGCCGTCGAACTCCGCGGCATCACCAAGCGATTCCCCGGTGTCGTCGCCAACCACGACATCGACATCACCGTGCGCCGCGGCACCGTCCACGCCCTCGTCGGCGAGAACGGCGCGGGCAAGTCCACCTTGATGAAGATCCTGTACGGCATGCAGAGGCCGGACGAGGGCACCATCGCGGTGGACGGCGAGCAGGTCTCGTTCTCGAACCCGGGCGACGCCATCGCCCGCGGCATCGGCATGGTCCACCAGCACTTCATGCTCGCGGACAACCTCACCGTCCTCGAGAACGTGGTCCTCGGTTCCGAGAAGCTGCACGGCATCGGCGACCGCGCCCGCGCCCGGATCAAGGAGATCTCGGACGCGTACGGCCTCGGCATCCGCCCGAACGTCCTCGTCGAGGACCTCGGTGTCGCCGACCGTCAGCGCGTGGAGATCCTCAAGGTCCTCTACCGCGGCGCCCGCACCCTGATCCTCGACGAGCCGACCGCGGTGCTCGTCCCGCAGGAGGTCGACGCGCTCTTCGACAACCTGCGCGAGCTCAAGGCCGAGGGCCTCACCGTCATCTTCATCTCGCACAAGCTGGGCGAGGTGCTGTCCGTCGCCGACGACATCACCGTCATCCGACGCGGCACGACGGTCGGTACCGCCGACCCGAAGAGCACCACGCCCAAGCAGCTCGCCGAGCTGATGGTCGGCAGTGAGCTGCCCTCGCCCGAGACGCGCGAGTCCACGGTCACCGAGGTGCCGATGCTGACGGTCGACGGACTGACGCTCAGCGCCGTCGACCCCGACGGGGTCGTCCGCTCGGTGCTCGACGGGATCGGCTTCACCATCCACAAGGGCGAGGTCCTGGGCATCGCCGGTGTCGAGGGCAACGGCCAGTCCGAGCTCGTCGACGCCATCATGGGCATGCGGCGGCTCGACGGCGGTGTGATCACCCTGGACGGCGACGACATCACCCACGTCCCGACGCGCAAGCGCCGCGAGGACGGCATGGGCTGCATCCCCGAGGACCGGCACCGCCACGGCCTGCTGCTCGAGGCGCCGCTGTGGGAGAACCGCATCCTCGGCCATGTGACCGAAAAGCCCAACTCCAAGGGCGCCGTTCTCGACATCAAGGCCGCCCGCGCCGACACCCAGCGGATCGTGCGCGAGTACGACGTCCGCACCCCCGGTATCGACGTCACCGCGGCCTCCCTCTCCGGCGGCAACCAGCAGAAGCTGATCGTCGGCCGCGAGATGAGCCACGACCCCAAGCTGTTGATCGCCGCGCACCCCACCCGTGGTGTGGACGTCGGCGCCCAGGCGCAGATCTGGGACCAGATCCGGGCCGCGCGCCGCGAAGGCCTGGCGGTTCTGCTGATCTCCGCCGACCTCGACGAGCTGATCGGCCTGTCGGACACCCTGCGGGTGATGTACCGCGGCCGGCTGGTCGCGGACGCCGACCCGGCCACCATCACCCCCGAGGAGCTGGGCTCGGCCATGACCGGCGCCGTCAGCGGCCACCTCGAGCACGACGCGGAAGCCCCGGAGGACGAGGCCCGATGAAGAAGATCGACAAGGAGCGGCTGCTCCTCGGGATCGCGGCACCGCTGCTCGCGGTGGTCGCCGCGTTCCTGGTCACCGCCCTCGTGCTGGTGGCCACCGGCAAGGAGCCGTTCAACGCGTTCGGCATCATGTTCGACTACGGCCTGAAGTCGGACAGCCAGGTCTACATCATCAACAAGGCGACGACGTACTACCTGGCCGGTCTGGCGGTGGCCATCGGCTTCCGCATGAACCTGTTCAACATCGGCGTCGACGGTCAGTACCGGCTCGCGGCGTTCTTCGCCGCGGCGCTCGGAGGCGCGCTCACACTGCCCGGCATCGTGCAGATTCCGCTGATCATCATCACCGCGATGATCGTCGGAGCGATGTGGGCGGGCATCGCGGGCACCCTCAAGGTCACCCGTGGTGTCAGCGAGGTCGTCTCCACGATCATGCTCAACATGATCGCGACGGCCATCATCGGCTATCTCCTCCAGCCCGGCCGTCTCGGTCACCTGGACGAGGCCGGTACGAAGGTGTCGACGACCCCGCTCCCTGAGTCCTCCCGCTTCTTCGACTTCCCGACGACGCCGGACCCCATCTGGGGCTTCCTGGTCATCGCCGTCGTCGCCGGCGTGGGGTACTGGTTCGTCCTGTCCCGCACCCGCTTCGGCTTCGACCTGCGCACGGTCGGCCAGTCCGACTCGGCCGCCGAGGCCAGTGGCGTGAACGTCAAGAAGATGGTCGTCACCTCCATGCTGATCTCCGGCGCCATGGCCGGCCTGATCGGTATGCCGACGCTGCTCAACGACTCGTACGAGTACAGCGGTGACTTCCCCGTCGGCATCGGCTTCACCGGTATCGCCATCGCCCTGCTCGGCCGCAACCACCCCATCGGCATCGCGCTCGGCGCCATCCTCTGGGGCTTCCTGGAGCGGGGCAGCGGAAAGCTCGAATTCGAGGGCTACGACAAGGAGATCGTCGGCGTCATCCAGGGCGTGATCGTGCTCTGCGTCGTCATCGCCTACGAAGTCGTCCGCCGCTACGGCCTCAAGCGCCAGCAGCGGCAGGTCGGCGAGAAGCTCGCCGCCCAGGCCCGTACCAACGACAAGACGGAGGTGTCGGCGTGACCGCCACGGCGACTTCCACCCCGCCGCCCGCGGCCCCCAAGGTGGCCGGCGGCAAGGGCGGCCGCACCCGCCTCTCCCTGCCGGTCATCCTGCTGATCGTCGCGGGATCCCTGCTCGCGCTCTCCGCGGCGCGGGCCATCACCGGCGCCGAGGACCTCACCGGGGCCGGCCAGATCAGCGCGGCCCTCTCGCTGGCCGTGCCGATCGGCCTCGCCGGTCTGGGCGGTCTGTGGTCCGAGCGCGCGGGCGTGGTCAACATCGGCCTCGAGGGCATGATGATCCTGGGCACCTTCTTCGGCGCCTGGGCCGGCTGGCAGACCAACCCCTGGCTCGGCGTGCTCGCCGGCGTCCTCGGGGGCATGTTCGGCGGTCTGCTGCACGCCGTCGCGACCGTCACCTTCGGTGTCGACCACATCATCTCCGGCATCGCGATCAACATCCTGGCGCTCGGTGTTACGACCTACTTCGCCAAGCTGTGGTTCAACTCGGGCGAGGCGGCGGCCAAGGGCGGCAGCCCCAAGCAGTCCCCGCCGGCCGAGGACATCACCTCGGTGACCGTCCCCGGCGTCTCCGACTGGCTGCACTCGATCGAGGCGCACCACTGGTTCTTCGTCTCGGACATCGCCGGCATCCTCGGCGGCCTGGTCACCAACCTCTCGCTGCTGACCATCGCCGCGGTGCTGCTGGTCATCGGCACGTACTGGGTGCTGTGGAAGACGTCGTTCGGTCTGCGGCTGCGCTCCTGCGGCGAGAACCCGATCGCCGCCGAGTCGCTGGGCGTCAACGTCTACACGTACAAGTACATCGCCGTGATCGTCTCGGGCGCCATGGCGGGCCTCGGCGGCGCCTTCCTGTCGCTGGTCACCTCGCACATCTACAACGAGGGCCAGACCGGCGGACGCGGCTACATCGGCCTCGCCGCGATGATCTTCGGCAACTGGCGTCCGGGCGGTCTGGCCATGGGCGCGGGCCTGTTCGGCTTCGCCGACGCCCTCCAGCTGCGCAGCGGCGGCCAGTCCGTGCACGCGCTGCTTCTGCTGCTGGCGGCGGTCCTCGTGGTCCTCGCGGTCTGGAAGGCGTACCGCAAGAGCTGGATCGTGGCCGGGGTCAGCGCGGTCATCGCCGTGGGCGTGCTGATCTGGTACCTCGCTACGGACACCGTGCCCACCGAGTTCGTCAGCGCCACCCCGTACGTGGTCACCCTGCTCGTGCTGTCGCTCTCGGCGCAGCGGCTGCGGATGCCCAAGGCGGACGGCATGCGCTACCGGAAGGGCCAGGGCAAGTGACCTCCGACGCGGACTGGGCCGAGCTGCGGGCGGCCGCCCGCGAGGCGATGTCCCACGCGTACGCCCCCTACTCGGGCTACCCGGTCGGTGCCGCCGCTCTGGTCGACGACGGCCGTACCGTCACCGGCTGCAACGTCGAGAACGCCTCGTACGGCGTCGGGCTGTGCGCGGAGTGCGGCCTCGTCTCCCAACTCCAGGCCACCGGCGGTGGCCGGCTGACGCACTTCGCGTGCGTGGACGGTCTGGGCGAGGTCCTCGTGCCGTGCGGCCGGTGCCGCCAGCTGCTGTTCGAGTTCGGTGGGCCGGATCTTCTGGTGGACACCCCGCTGGGGATCCTGCCGCTCTCCGAGATGCTGCCCCAGGCCTTCGGGCCGCAGCACCTGAAGTAACCGCGACGGCCCTTCCCCTCTCGGGAAGGGCCGTTCCCCTACCCTTCTCTATGCGCGTAGAGCCACCTTTGGCCACTCTGGAGGAAAGCCATGGACGTCATCTCCGTCATCCGCACCAAGCGGGACCGCGGCGAGCTGAGCCCCGAGCAGATCGACTGGGTCATCGACGCGTACACCCGCGGCGAGGTCGCCGACGAGCAGATGTCGGCGCTGGCCATGGCGATCCTGCTGAACGGCATGAACCGTGACGAGATCGCCCGCTGGACGGCCGCGATGATCGCCTCCGGCGAGCGCATGGACTTCTCCTCGCTCTCCCGCCCCACCTCGGACAAGCACTCCACCGGCGGCGTCGGCGACAAGATCACCCTGCCGCTGGCGCCCCTGGTCGCCGCCTGCGGCGCGGCGGTCCCGCAGCTGTCCGGCCGCGGCCTCGGCCACACCGGCGGCACGCTCGACAAGCTGGAGTCCATCCCCGGCTGGCGCGCGCTGCTGTCCAACGAGGAGATGCTCTCCGTCCTGGACACCACCGGTGCGGTCATCTGCGCGGCCGGCGACGGTCTCGCCCCCGCGGACAAGAAGCTGTACGCGCTGCGCGACGTCACCGGCACCGTGGAGGCCATCCCGCTCATCGCCTCCTCGATCATGTCGAAGAAGATCGCCGAGGGTACGGGCTCGCTGGTCCTGGACGTCAAGGTCGGCACCGGTGCCTTCATGAAGACCATCGAGGACGCCCGCGAACTGGCCTCCACCATGGTCGCGCTCGGCACGGACAGCGGGGTCAGGACCGTCGCCCTGCTCACCGACATGTCCACCCCTCTCGGCCTCACCGCCGGCAACGCGCTCGAAGTCCGCGAGTCCGTCGAGGTCCTGGCCGGCGGCGGCCCCTCCGACGTCGTCGAACTCACCCTGGCCCTCGCCCGCGAGATGCTCGACGCGGCCGGCATCAAGGACGCCGACCCGGCCAAGGCCCTCGCCGACGGCTCCGCGATGGACGTCTGGCGCCGCATGATCGCGGCCCAGGGAGGCGACCCGGACGCGACGCTCCCCGTCGCCCGCGAGCAGCACGTCGTGACGGCCCCTTCCTCGGGCGTCCTCACCCGCCTCGACGCCTACGACGTCGGCATCGCCGCCTGGCGCCTCGGCGCGGGCCGCGCGCGCAAGGAGGACCCGGTCCAGGCGGGTGCGGGCGTCGAGCTCCACGCCAAGCCGGGCGACACGGTCACCGCCGGCCAGCCGCTGCTGACCCTGCACACGGACACCCCGGAGAAGTTCGCGTACGCCCTGAAGTCCCTGGAGTCGGCCTACGACGTCTCCCCGTCGGGCACGGCGTTCACCCCGAACCCGATCGTGCTGGACCGCATCGCCTGACCTGCGGCTCCCTCCCTCGGACGAACGGGACCGGTGGACCCCACCGGTCCCGTTCGGCATGCCGGAGTCGGTGACGCACCGACAGAGGAGACCGCCATGAGCGCGACACCCGGCTGCCCGAGCCGTTCGACCTGACCCTCGACACCAGCGCGTTCCCCTCGACCGGCGGCGCCCCCGCCCCTGCGAAGACCCGCCGCCGCGCCCCCTCCGATGAGTTCCGGCGCTCGCGCGGGTCTTCCTGGTGTGGATGCCACGCAACCGATCGTTCTCTACGTCTCCGGCCGGATCACGCGCGCCGATGTGCCGAGGCTCTGCGCCGACCTGGGCGCACGGCTGAACGGCATCGACGCCACCGAGGTGGTGTGCGACCTCGGCGCGCTCACTCACGCCGATCTGGCCACCGTCGACGCGCTGGCCCGTCTGCGGCTCACCGCCCGGCGGCTCGGTCACGATCTTCGGTACCGGAACGCCGGACGGGAGCTGCGGCTGCTGCTGAACCTGACAGGCCTGTCCGGCCCGCTGTGACGTCAGGCCTCCAGCGAATCGGGCAGATCGAAGAGCGGGAACCACCGCTTGGTGTCCAGGAAGAACGACATCCCGTCGATCTTCCCGTCCGCCATCTCCAGGACGATGAGCGCCCACGGGCTGAAGCCGCCCTGGGGGTCGGGGTGGTAGTGCGCGAACGCCGGGCTGCCGTTGGCGACCGTCGGGACCAGCCGCGAGCCGCGGCAGACGTCGCCCACGCCCAGCATCCAGCCCACGATGTCGTCGTGGCCCCGCAGCCACAGGTCGTAGGGCGGCATGGACATCGTCGCGTCCTCGTGGAGCAGCGCGGTCAGCGCCTTCATGTCGTACCCCTCGAAGGCCGCGACATAGCGCTCCAGAAGCCGGCGCTGCTCCTCGTCCAGCGGGTCGGCGGTGTCCGACGCGGCCGGCTCCGACTCGGCGAGCGTGGCGCGCGCACGCTGCAGCGCGCTGTTCACCGAGGCGACCGACGTGTCGAGCAGCTCGGCGACCTCGGAGGCCTTCCACGCCAGCACTTCCCGCAGGATCAGCACGGCCCGCTGCTTGGGCGGCAGATGCTGGAGCGCCGCGACGAACGCCAGCCGGATCGACTCCCGGGCGACGGCCGTCTCCGCCGGGTCCGTCACCGACGGCAGCACCCGCCCGTCCGGCACCGGCTCCAGCCAGGTGATCTCCGGCCGGGAGTTGAGCTGCGCCTGGGCGACCGGCGTGGCCGCCGTCAGGTCCATGGGGCGGGCCCGCCTGTTCCCGGCGTTCAGCGAGTCCAGACAGACGTTGGTCGCGATCCGGTAGAGCCACGAGCGCAACGACGAACGCCCCTCGAACTTGTCGTAGCTGCGCCAGGCCCGCACCATCGTGTCCTGCACCGCGTCCTCGGCCTCGAACGCGGAGCCGAGCATCCGGTAGCAGTAGCCGGTCAGCTCGGTGCGGTACTTCTCCAGCGAGGAATCAAGGTCCTGCGGTACTGCCGGATCGCTCATCGGGTCCACCTCTGTCGCCCAAGTGCCATGTCGTCACCGACCCTTGGGAAGCTACAGCAGGGGACTGACATCGGCCGACGGAACGCGGTCGCTCAGGCCGATCCGGCGCCCGCGACCACGTCGCCGGTGTCAGCGCTGGGCCGTCGCCAGGAACAGCCGGCGTTCCCCCCGCTCCCGCACCCGCGCCGCGTGGGAGCCGTACAGCGTGACCGAGACGACGCCGAGGACCGCGACCAGGCCGAGGAGGACCGTGCCGGCCCACCCGCCGCTGTGGAAGGCGATCGCACCGAGCGTGCCGCCCGCGCTGCTGCCCAGGTAGTACGCGGACTGGTAGAGAGCCGAGGCCTGCGCCCGGCCCGTCTTCGCCGTACGGCTCACGGACGAGGAGGCGACCGCGTGACCCGCGAAGAAGCCCGCCGTGATCAGGACCAGGCCGAGGAGTACGGCGGCGAGGTCGTCCGCGAGCGACAGCAGCAGGCCCGCCGTCGTCGTTCCCACGGCCAGGTACAGCGCCCCGCGCCGGCCGAGGCGGCCGACCAGCTTGCCCGCCGCGGCGGAAGAGACCGTACCGACGAGATAGACCAGGAAGATCGAGCCGACCACACCCTGCGGGAGCGAGAAGGGCGCCTCCACGAGGCGGTAACCGATCACCGTGTACACCGCGCCGAACACGGTCATGAACAGCGCGCCGATCATGTAGAGCCGCAGCAGCAGCGGGTCCGCGAGGTGGGTCCGCACGGTCTTGGCCAGTGCCCGGGGGTTCAGCGAGCCGGGACGGAAGTGGCGCGCCTTCGGCAGCATCATCCGGAACACCACCGCGCACACCAGAGCCATCAGCCCCACCGCACCCAGCGCTGCCCGCCAGCCCCACAGCTGCGCCACCCAGCCGGTGACGATCCGGCCGCTCATCCCGCCGATGCTGTTGCCCGCCACGAACAGACCGATCGCGGCGATCAGCGCCTTCGGCCGTACTTCCTCGGCGAGGTACGCCATCGCGGAGGCGGGAAGCCCGGCCAGCGCCGCACCCTGGACGGCGCGCAGCGCCACCAGCCACTCCAGGCTCGGCGCGAACGGGACCAGAAGGCCGACGACGACGGCGACGGCGAGCGAGCCGGTCATCACCGCGCGCCGCCCGAAACGCTCCGACAGGGCGCTCATCGGCAGCACGCACAGCGCGAGCGCACCGGTCGCGGCGGAGACGGTCCAGCTGGCCGCGGACGCGCTCGCGCCGAAGCCGGCGGAGACGGCGGGCAGCAGGGCCTGGGTGGAGTAGAGGAGGGCGAAGGTGGCGACCCCGGCGGCGAAGAGCGCGAAGCTCATCCGGCGGTAGCCGGGACGGCCGGGAGAAAGACGCAGGTCGGCGTCCACTGCTGTGGTGGTGGACGCCTTGGTACTGGCAGAAGGCATACGTCGAAGGTAGGCACGCGGTTCTGATGCGTCCAATGCACGGAACGGCTTTAATCGTTCCCATGGCGCATGAGTACAGGTCACAGAAGTGGCTGTCACCGAACAGTAACGAAGAAGACATGGGGCTGCTGCTCGCGCCGCGTCTCGCGTACTTCGCCGGCGTCGCCCGCCACGAGCACGTGACGCGCGCCGCCCAGGAGATGGGTGTGCCCCAGTCCACCCTGTCGCGCGCGATGGTCAGGCTCGAACAGGACCTGGGAGTCGCGCTGTTCGCCCGCAGGGGCCGGACGGTCTCGCTCACCCCGGCCGGGCGCACCTTCCTCGCCTCCGTGGAGCGGGCCCTGGGCGAGGTCGAGAAGGCCGCCGACTCGGTGCGGGCCGACGCGGATCCGACCGCCGGCCGGGTCGCCTTCGGCTTTCTGCACACCATGGGCTCCGAGACCGTGCCCGGCCTCATCCGGGCGTTCCGGGTCGACCACCCCAGGGTCCGCTTCACGCTCGTGCAGAACTACGGCGAGGCGATGATCGAGCGCCTGCGCGCCGGCGACCTGGACCTCTGCCTGACCTCCCCGGTCCCCGACGCGCCCGACCTGGTCGCCCGCCGCATCGACGAGCAGCGCCTGCGGCTGGTGGTCCCCGACGACCACCGCCTCGCCACGCGCAAGCGCATCCGCCTCGCCGAGGCCGCGGACGAAACCTTCGTCACCCTGGAGCCGGGTTACGGACTGCGCCGCATCACCGACGACCTCTGCGCGGAGGCGGGGTTCACACCGCGCGTCGCCTTCGAGGGCGAGGAGGCGGAGACACTCCGGGGACTCGTCGCGGCCGGGCTCGGCGTGGCCCTGCTCCCGCCGCCCGCCGTCCCGCGCCCCGGAGTCGTCGAACTGACGGTCACCGCGCCGCGCGCCGTCCGCGAGATCGGCGTGGCCTGGCTGGACGGCCACCCGGACACCCCGCCGGTCGCCGCCTTCAAGAAGTTCCTGCTGTCCAAGCGGGGCAGCCTCCTCCCGGAGTGACGCCGACCGGCTCCCCGGCCCCACGCCCGCTGCCGCCTACGACCGCAGGGACCGCCCGAACCCGGCCGCCAGCGGCATCCGCAGCCCCAGCGGCGGCGGCGCCGCCAGCGCGTCCGCGACGGGGCGGGCGTACGGGCGGGTGAAGAGCGAGCCCAGGACGAAGTCCGCCGCCAGCGACAGGACCTCCGTGTGGTGCTGGCGCAGCGCGTGGCCGTCCGAGTGGACCTCGAAGCGGCAGGTGTCGCGGTTGGCCTTCTTGGCCCGCTCGGCCAGCCGGAAGGACAACTCCGGGTCCGTCCGCGCGTCGTTCGTGCCGTGCACGACCATCACGCGCCGCCCGACGAGCTGCCGCACCGGCTCCGGCTCGGCCGCCACATCGTCCTCAGGCAGCCAGGGAGCCATGGCCAGCACCGAGTTGACCGCCGTGTGCCCCGCCGACCGCAGCGCCGCGCGGGCGCCCATGCCGTGCCCGGCCAGACAGACGGGGACGTCGCCGTAGCGCCGTACGACCTCCGACGCCGCCCATGAGGCGTCCGCCGCGAGCTGCGCGTCCGTACCGTTCCAGCCGCGTCCCCGGTAGCGCACCACATGCGCCACCAGACCCTCCGCCGCGCCCGCCCGCACCAGCCGGCGGGCCAGCGGCAGCGCCGCCGCGTGCGCCAGCGCCGACGCGCCGCGTGGGGACACCGCCTCGCCGTCCGGCAGCAGCAGCACCACCCCTCCGACCTCCGCCGCCGCCGTGCCCGTCGCCCTGATGGCCCGCCCCAGCCGGGGGTTTCGCGTACCGGTCGTGCCCACGAGTGCGTAGTGCGCCATGGCAGAACAGTCTCAGAAGCCGAGGTGTACGCCACCCGTCCGCGCGGTCACTGTTACGTATCGACAAGCGGTGCGAGGAGGCTCTCTCTACGCGCGTAGGGGCTAGAGTGCCGAAATGACGAGCCAGACCCTCAACGTCCCCACCGCGGACCAGATCCGCCGCGCCCCGAAGGTGTTGCTCCACGACCACCTCGACGGCGGACTGCGTCCCGGCACCATCATCGAGCTCGCCCGCGAGACCGGCTACGACGGATTGCCCGAGACCGAGCCCGACAAGCTCGGCATCTGGTTCCGCGAGGCCGCCGACTCCGGCTCGCTGGAACGCTATCTGGAGACCTTCGCGCACACCTGCGCCGTCATGCAGACCCGCGAGGCCCTCGTCCGCGTCGCCGCCGAGTGCGCCGAGGACCTCGCCGAGGACGGCGTCGTGTACGCGGAGGTGCGCTACGCCCCCGAGCAGCACCTGGAGCGCGGCCTCACCCTCGAAGAAGTCGTCGAGGCGGTCAACGAGGGCTTCCGGGCCGGAGAGCGGCGGGCCAGGAAGAACGGCCACCGCATCCGCGTCGGGGCACTCCTCACCGCGATGCGGCATGCCGCCCGCGCCCTGGAGATCGCCGAACTCGCCAACCGCTACCGCGACTCGGGCGTCGTCGGCTTCGACATCGCGGGCGCGGAGGCGGGTTACCCGCCCACCCGTCACCTCGACGCCTTCGAGTACCTCAAGCGCGAGAACAACCACTTCACGATTCACGCGGGCGAAGCCTTCGGCCTGCCGTCCATCTGGCAGGCCCTCCAGTGGTGCGGCGCCGACCGCCTCGGCCACGGCGTCCGCATCATCGACGACATCGACGTGGCCGAGGACGGCACGGTGACCCTCGGCCGGCTCGCCGCGTACGTACGCGACAAGCGCATCCCGCTGGAGCTCTGCCCCACCTCGAACCTGCAGACCGGGGCCGCCGCCTCGTACGCCGAACACCCCATCGGGCTGCTGCGGCGTCTGCACTTCCGCGCCACTGTCAACACCGACAACCGGTTGATGAGCGGCACGAGCATGAGCCGTGAATTCGAGCTGCTGACCGAGACGTTCGACTACACACTCGACGACATGCAGTGGTTCACAGTCAATGCGATGAAATCAGCGTTCATTCCTTTCGACGAACGCCTCGCAATGATCAATGACGTGATCAAGCCCGGTTACGCCGAGTTGAAATCCGAATGGCTGTTCCGTCAGACCGCCACGACCAGCGGTTCTGTCACCGATGTGAGCTGATCGACGCCTCTGGAAGCGGCCGGGAGACACGATTCCCGGTCGCTTTCAGGTGTTTGCGGACGGGTAGATCCACTGGCTAGCTTGCAGAGTCGCTCATCATTCCCCGAATTCCCTCAAGGACGAATCTCGATGAAGCAGTCTGCCGCCAAGACGCTCGGTGCCGCCGCCCTCGGTGCCGCCTTCGCCGCTGCCGCCGCCGGTTCGGCGTCCGCCGCGTCCCTTCCCGACGCCTCCTCCGCCCTCGAGACCGTGACGGGAAAGCTCCCGGTCGCGGAGGTCCTCTCCAACCTTCCGGGGGGCACGGCCGAGTCGGTCGAGAACGGTCAGAAGGCCATCGCCAACGGCACCCGCACGGCGCTGCCCCTCGTCGGTCAGACGGCGCTGCCCCTCGTCGGCCAGCAGGCGACCAACGTCCTTCCGTCCGCTGAGGCCGTCGGCCAGCTCTCCGGCCTCACCCAGGCCGCCGGGCTCCTCGGCGGCCTGCCGCTCAACGGCGTTCCGCTCGGCGGCTGACACACCGGCCATCCGTGGGGCACACACCCTTACAGGGCGTGTGCCCCTTGGGGTCCGTGCCACGATCCGTCACGATCCGTCCATGAACGCGAAGTCAGTCGGACTGTCCGCGCCAATCATCAGGGCCTGCGTCGTCCCGGCCCTGCTTCTCGCGAGCGCCTGCACCAGTGCGCAGGAAAAGCCCCGGGGTGACTGGTACACCGCCAAGCCCCCCGCGAAGAGCGGCGATTCCCCGCTGAAGTCGGCCGCGCTCATCACCGGGGACCTGCCCGGCTACCAGGTGTCCACCCAGAAGAACCCGGCCGCGCCGGCCGGACGGCCCACCGCCGACACCCCCCGCTGCCAGGCGCTCGCCGATGTCATGGGCGACCGGCCGAGCCCCGACGCCCGCGACACGGTCAACAGGGGTCTGGGCTCCCAGAAGCGCCTCGGGCTCGCGATCTCCGCCTCACTCAGTTCCTACGCGCCCCATCACGCCCGCCGGCTCCTCGCCGACCTCCGCGCCGCCGTCGCCGCGTGCCGCTCGGGCTTCACGGCGACCCTCCAGGGCCAGAGCGGCCGGTACTCCGACGTGCGCGCCGTCTCCCAGTCCGCGGCCGGCGACGAGATCGTCAGCTGGACCACTACCGGGGCCACCAAGGGATTCAAGGCGCCGATCCACATGGTCGTGATCCGCTCGGGATCGACCGTGGCCCGCTTCATGGCGCTCGACATCGCGGACCGCACCGACCCGCGTGTCCCCGCCGAGGTCATCGACAAGCAGCTGGAGAAGGTCTCCCGGATGCGCGCCGACTGACCCGGACCTGCCCCCGAGGGGCAGCTGGGGCTACCACGCGGTGGAAGCGGTCTTCTCGGAGGGCAGCAGGATCCAGAGCGCCAGGTACAGCAGGAACTGCGGCCCGGGCAGCAGGCACGAGGCCACGAAAATCACGCGCATCGTGGTCGCCGAGGTGCCGAAGCGCCTCGCCAGCGCTGCGCACACTCCGCCGATCATGCGTCCGTCACGGGGGCGAGCGATCGCGGCCATGGTGGTCTCCTCGAGAGTCCTTCGTGGGAGCCGCTCCATCGGGCTCCCGATGACTCCATACTCGCCCTGGCCAGGGGGACGAAGCGTCGCTCTACGGGGCGATCCCGACCCTGGGAATCGTCGGGGTCGGCCCCTGAGACGTGTCCTCCCGCAGCAGGGCCGCCCCCCGACCGCGCCTGGTCCGTGGGGAGGAGCGCCGACGGCGGCGGCGCAGTCGCGCCCGGCCCGCCGGGACGACGGCGAGGTGCGCGAGGGCCACCCCGGCGGTGTTCAGCAGGAGCGAGTCGATGTCGACGACCTGCCCCGGCACGCCCGTCTGCAGCAGCTCGATCCCCAGGGACACCAGCGCGCCCGCGGCGACCGTACGGGCCAGAGAGGCCCACGGCGACACATCGAGACGGCCGCCCGCCAGGGGCAGCAGGACACCGAGCGGGGCGAGCAGCAGCACCCCTTCACCCAGGCGCCGGGCGGCCCGGGTGGGCCCCAGCGCGACGTCCGCCTTGATGCCGGCGAGCGGTTCCAGATTCGGCGCCGTCACCCAGGCGACGTCCAGTGGGCGCAGCGTGAGCCAGCCCACGAGCAGCAGATGCGCGAGGAGGAGGAGAACCCCCGCCACGCGGTAGTGGATGACGGCACTGCCGGCCGAGCCTTGACGCTGCACGCCACCCAAGACGCGACGGGCGGCGGGATCGGTTCCGTTCCCTCGCGTGAAGCCCGTCCGACACCCGTCCGAAGCCCCCGGGAAGCCGCGGGGAAGCCGCTGTGAAGCCCCTCGTGGGAAGGGCACGGGAAGGGGGCGCCGCCCGGGTACGGGACGGCGAGGCGCGAACGGGGCTATGACCCGGAGGGCGACGGCACGGCGGCGACCGGCAGCGCGGACTCCGGGTTCTCCTTGATTCCCTCGGTGCACTTGTAGCCGTGCGCCGGATAGTCGCCGGGTCCACCCAGGACCACCGTCCCGTCGCTGCCCGCGAGCACGTTGTCCGCGAAGGTGCAGACGATCTGGGCCAGAGCGGTGGCCGGCAGGTCCTCGGGCTGCCGGGACAGCCGCAGTGTGCCCTCGGGATCGCGCTTGCGCCCCGCGGACACCGACAGCGCCCCCTTCACCGACGAGGTGAAACCGGCGTTCCGCTCGGCCTCCGACGGCTCCGCGCGCAACTCGTCCACCAGCACCTGGGCGAACGCCGGACGCCGGCCGGCGGTCTTGTCGGCGCTCTCCTCGGGCAGTGTCGCCCGCTCCACCGCCTCCAGCTGCGAGGCGCACACCAGATAGACGCGCACCGCTACGCCGGTCCTCGGCTGCGCGGTGGCGGCACGCTTGCCCGCGACGCTGCACGGCACCCGTGAGGGGGCGGCGCCCGCGTCGACCGGTACGGACGTGGTCCTGATCCCGCAGCCGGACGCGACGGCGGCGAACGCCGCCACCCCGGCCAGTACGACGGCCCCACGGTGACGGGCGCTCACTGCTCGTCCCCCTCCTCTTCCCCCTGGCTGCTGCGGGTCTGGAGCCCGGGCTCGATCCCGGACGCGTCCCTCGGCAGCCTCAGTACGAACACCGCGCCGTCGCCGTCCGGCGAGTTCGCCGCGCTGATGGAACCGCCGTGGATCAACGCGTTCTCCATGGCGATCGACAGCCCCAGGCCGGAGCCCTCGGAACGCGGCCGCGACGCGCTCGCCTTGTAGAACCGGTCGAAGACATGCGGCAGGACGTCCTCGGGGATGCCCGGCCCGTGGTCACGCACCTCGATGACCAGCTCGTCGTCCTCCATCCGCACGGCCACCCGCACCGGCGATCCACCGTGCTTCAGCGCGTTGCCGATCAGGTTCGCGAGGATCACGTCGAGGCGGCGCGGGTCCAGACGCACGACGAGCCCGCGCTCCGCGTCCAGCTCCACCGCGTCCAGCCAGGCGCGTGCGTCGATGCACGCCGTCACCTGGTCGGCCACGTCCACGTCGTCGAGGACCAGCCGGGCGGTGCCCGCGTCGAAGCGGGTCACCTCCATCAGGTTCTCCACCAGGTCGTTCAGCCTCCGGGTCTCGCTCACCACCAGGGCGACGGCCGGCGCGATCATCGGGTCGAGGCTGTCCTGCTCGTCCTCCAGCACCTCGGTGACGGCCGTCAGAGCGGTGAGCGGGGTGCGCAGCTCGTGCGACATGTCGGCGACGAAGCGGCGGCTGGACTCCTCCCGCGCGCTCATGTCCGCGACCTTCTTCTGCAGCGACTCGGCGGCGCTGTTGAACGTCCGTGACAGGTCGGCCAGTTCATCGGTGCCGGAGACCCGCAGCCGGGTGTCCAGCTTCCCCTCGCCGAGCCGCCGCGCCGCCTCACCGAGCCGGTGCACCGGCCTCAGTACGGTCGTGGCCGCGGCCTGCGCCAGCAGCGCCGAGCCGAGCAGGGCGAGCCCGGTGGCGATCCCCAGCGACCAGGCGAGCGAGTTCAGGTCCTGCCGCTCCTGCTCCAGGGACTTGAACATGTAGCCCGTCGGCCCGCCGTTGATGATCCGCGTGCCGCCGACCAGATAAGGCGTCCTGCCGCGCTGGGTACGCAGCCAGAAGAGGTGGTACGCGTACCTGTTGCCCTCGGTGAGGGGCCGCTCGGTGTTGACCGCCTCCCGGAGCGACTCGGGCACGTCCTTCAGCGTGAAGACGTCCGGGTCCGAGGCGCCGATGATCGGCTTCCCGGCGTCCCGCTCGCCGAGCAGCAGCACGCTGTACCCGGCGCCGCTCGCCATCTGCTCCGCGGTACGCCGCAGATCGTCCTCGGCGGGCCGCACCGGCAGGGCCGCGGCGCGGTTCTGCATCTCCTGCCGGAAGTTGTTGAGCGCCGAGTCCTGGGTGCGGGTCAGCACGGCTTCGCGGTTGAGCCAGTAGGCGATCCCGGAGGCGGACACGGCGGCGGTCAGCGCCACCAGGGCGAAGACGACGACGAGCCGCAACCGGAGGCTGGTGAACCGAAGGCCCGCGAGTATCGCCTTCTTCGCGCCACCGCTCACTGTGCTCTTTCCTTGCTCGCTTCTTCGCGCGCGTCTCCCACGCGTCTCACGAAGGGACGTCCAGCCGGTAGCCGACGCCTCTGACCGTACGGATGAGGGTCGGGGAGGACGGGACGTCCTCCACCTTCGCCCGCAGCCGCTGTACGCACGCGTCCACCAGACGCGAGTCGCCCAGGTAGTCGTGCTCCCACACCAGCCGCAGCAACTGCTGGCGGGACAGTGCCTGTCCGGGCCGGCGGCTCAGTTCGAGGAGCAGCCGCAGCTCGGTCGGCGTGAGCTGGAGGTCCTCGCCGTTCTTGGTCACCGTCATCGCCGACCGGTCGATGACCAGCGAGCCGAACGTCGCCGAGTCCGTGGACTCGCGCTCGCCCCGGCGCAGTACGGCCCTGATCCGCGCGTCGAGCACCCGCCCCTGCACGGGCTTCACGACATAGTCGTCCGCGCCGGACTCGAGTCCGACGACCACGTCGATGTCGTCGTTGCGCGCGGTGAGCAGGATGATCGGCAGCTGGTCGGTGCGCCGGATACGACGGCACACCTCGAAGCCGTCGATGCCGGGGAGCATCACGTCCAGCACGATCAGGTCCGGCCGCTGCTCGCGCAGCAGCTTCAGGCCGTCCTCGCCCGTCGCCGCGGTGGCCACTCGGTGGCCCTGGCGTGACAGGGAGAGTTCGAGGGCCGTGCGGATGGCGTCGTCGTCCTCGATCAGCAACAGGAAAGGCACGGACGCCATTCTGGCCCATGGGGGAGCCGGAATTCGACCGCGGGAGCGCTCCTGCCCGGTTCCTCCGCCTGTGACAGGCCTGTGACAGTCGACGGACACCGCTATGAACTGCCGGGGGCAAGCTCATTGGCACAAGGAACCGAGCAGACTCCAACCGACGGGGGGCGCGAGATGAACGCACTGCACAGCACCACCTCAAGCGCAGTTGTCACGCGTCTCCACGACGTCACCAGGAGCACGGAGAAGTCCGGCGCGGTGAACGGGCGGGGGTGCGTTCGCAGCGCCGGGCGTCAGCACAAGGCGCCCTACATGGTGGCCGTGACTGACGGGGGAGCGGCGTACGGGGAGGCCCGGGGGGACGGACTGGGATCCCCCTCACCGGAGGCGAAGAGCCGGTCGGAAGCGGAGTTCACCGCCTACGTCCAGGAACGACGCGCCTCCCTGTACGCCACCGCCTACCACCTGACCGGTGACCGTTTCGAGGCCGAGGACCTGCTCCAGAGCGCGCTGTTCTCCACGTACCGCGCCTGGGACCGGATCAGCGACAAGGCCGCGGTGGGGGGCTATCTCCGCCGGACGATGACGAACCTGCACATCAGCGCGTGGCGGCGGCGCAAGCTCAACGAGTACCCGACGGAGGAGCTGCCGGAGACGGTGGGCGACACCGACGCGATGCGCGGCACCGAGCTGCGCGCGGTGCTCTGGCAGGCGCTGGCCCGCCTTCCCGAACTGCAGCGCACCATGCTGGTCCTGCGCTACTACGAGGGCCGTACGGATCCGGAGATCGCGGAGATCCTGGACATCAGTGTCGGCACGGTGAAGTCCAGCATCTGGCGGTCGCTCCGCCGGCTGCGGGAGGACGAGGTCCTCAGCTTCGGCCGTGACGAGGAGGAGTCCTTCGGCGAGCTGGTGGCCTGAGGCAACGGGGGAAACACGGGGGAAACACGGGGGAGCACGGGGTCGTACGGGGGCGTACGCCGGACCCACGGGGGAAACGCAGCGGGGCTGGACAGGCCGGGGGGACCTGTTCAGCCCCGCTGTTCCGTGTGCCCCGCCGCGTGTGCGGCGAGGGGCGGACCCTTCCCAGGTTGTGTCCGGCCGATCATGCGGACCCTGCGACTCAGGTGCGTCCACCCGAACGGCGGCCTTCGGCTGACTCCGGCGGTGGGAACACATGGGAAGGTCTACCCAGGGAAAGGAACGGTCCCATGGCGAACAGCGCCCACGTGCGCCACAGCGGCGACGGGCAGGCGTTCTGGATGCTGAACGGTCTCTACGAGGTCAAGGCTTCCAGCGACGAGACCAACGGTGCGATGACCGTCATGGAGATGACCGTTCCGGTGGGTAGCGGCCCACCGCCCCACACCCACTCGGGGACCGAGAGCGTCTACGTCATCGAGGGGACGCTGCGCTATCACATCGGAGGGGAGACGTTCGAAGGCGTTCCCGGGTCCTTCTTCCATATCCCTGAAGGCACATTGGAGCGGTTCGAGCCCACCAGCACGGCGCGGATCCTGGTCACCTACACGCCGGGCGGCATCGAAAAATTCTTCGCCGAGGCGGGCGAACCCGCCGCGAGCCGGGAGCTACCGCCCCCGTCGGACACGCTGCCGGACCTTGATCGCCTGATTGAGATCGGTAAGCGGCACGGAATTCAGATGCAGCCGATGCCTGACGCTTAGGTCGTGTCCGGAAAGTCTTGCCTGGCGTGCGACGCCCTGCACGCACGCTCGCCGCGTTGCCGACATGCCCGAGTAGCTCCGCTACGAGGGCATCCCGGCGCCTTGCGATCGCACGCACCGGACGCCGCGCGCCCCGCCCTTCGGGCGGACGGCCATACTTTCCGGACACTCCCTAGACGGGCTCGTGCGCCGCGGGCATCCGCCGGCGGCCCGCGGCCGCGGCCGCCAGGCGGCCCAGGGCCTCGTCCTTGGCGCAGGGGTACGCGCCGAGCGCGGTCTGGCGGGTGACGATGGCGCGTTCGGCGCGCATCAGGCGCCAGCCCCGGCGCAGCAGGAACGGCACGGACTTGCGGCCCTCCCTGAGGTCCCGCAGCAGTCGGCGGCGGAAGGTCGTCGAGGGGCGGCCGCGCAGACACAGGGCGTCCGCGAGGACTCCGAGCTCCTGGCAGCGCCCGACGATGTCCGCCGCGAAGATGCCCTCGGCGATGAAGAGGGGCGTGCGCGCGATGTCGAGCGCTTCACGGTCCACGCGGGCGCTGGTGGCGATGTCGTACACAGGCACTTCGGTCCGGCCCGTACGGCACAGCTCGACGATGGCGGCGACCGCCGCGTCGGCGTCCCAGGAACGCGGGGAGTCCCAGTCGATGTCCGTGCTCCCCGCGACGAGCGGGAGCGTCGGGTCGCCGGCCTCCTTGTAGAAGTCGTCGAGTCGCAGCACGGGCAGCCCTGCGCGGGCGGCGAGCGACGATTTACCTGAGCCGGAGGGGCCCGCGAGCAGCACGACGCGGGTCGGGAGGGGTTGGGAACTCACGGGACACCAGTGTGAACCATCGACCCGTGCGGGGGACCCCTCCGCGACGTCGTTGGTAGCCAGCATCACACCACAACTACCCTCGGTGCGCGCACGATTACCCAACGATAGGACGTCGATGGCTCGGCACGCATTCATCAAGGACCAGCACCTCGCGCTGCTCCGGGCCGGTCTCGCCACGACGGCGGCCGGCGCGGTCCTCGGCATGGGCGCGGGCGGGGCCCAGGCCGCGCCTTCGCCCCTCGCCGGTCCGGCGGGCCCCGGTCAGGCGCTCACCGGCGCCGTGGGACACACGAGCGACCCGGTGACGAGTCTCCACGTGGACCCGCCGGCGCACACCGGTGCGGACCCGCTCGACAACGAGGTCGGCGCCCAGGCCGCCGACTCCAAGCCGCTGAGCACCGCGCCGGTGACGGAGCCGGTGACCAGCGGGGGAGCGGTGGAGGACCTGCCGGTCGCCGGGGGCGCCACGGAACTCCTGCCGGGCTAGGGGGATCGCCGCCACAGCGCGGAGGGCCCCGGGGGCAGTGCGCCCGCGGGGCCCTCTTCGGGGGCTCACGCCCTGATCAGTACGCGGAGCCGGACGCGCCCAGGGAACCCGTCGGGTGCCAGACCGTCTTGGTCTCCAGGAACGCCGTCAGGCGGTGGGTGCCGGGGGGCTCCGTGAAATCCACAGCCTGTGGACGCAGTACGCGCTTCAGGTTGTCCGCCGCGGCGATCTCCAGCTCCTTCGCCAGCGACTCGTCCGCACCCGTCAGGTCGATCGCGTTGACGTCCTGGTGCGCGGCCAGCGGGGCCGCGATCTCGGCCGTACGGCCCGAGAGGACGTTGACCACACCGCCCGGCAGGTCGGACGTGGCCAGCACCTCGCCCAGCGACAGTGCCGGGAGCGGGGCCTTCTCGGACGCGATCACGACCGCCGTGTTGCCCGTCGCGATCACCGGCGCGATCACCGAGACCAGGCCCAGGAACGACGACTCCTGCGGGGCGAGGACGGTGACGACACCGGTCGGCTCCGGGGTGGAGAGGTTGAAGTACGGCCCCGCGACCGGGTTGGCCCCGCCCACGATCTGGCCGATCTTGTCCGTCCAGCCCGCGTACCAGACCCAGCGGTCGACGGCCGCCTCGACGACCTCGGCCGCCTTGGACTTGGACAGGCCCTCGGCGTGCGCCACCTCGTGCACGAACTGGCTCTTGCGGCCCTCCAGCATCTCGGCGACGCGGTAGAGGATCTGGCCCCGGTTGTACGCCGTCGCGCCCGACCAGCCGCCGAAGGCCTTGCGGGCCGCGACGACCGCGTCACGCGCGTCCTTGCGGGAGGAGAGCGGCGCGTTGGCGAGCCACTTGCCCTTGGAGTCGGTCACTTCGTACACCCGGCCGCTTTCGGAGCGGGGGAACTTGCCCCCGACGTACAGCTTGTAGGTCTTGAGGACACTGAGCCGATCAGACATCGAGGTACGCCTCCAGGCCGTGGCGACCGCCCTCGCGGCCGAAGCCCGACTCCTTGTAGCCGCCGAAGGGCGAGGTCGGGTCGAACTTGTTGAACGTGTTGGCCCACACCACGCCCGCGCGGAGCTTGTTGGCGACCGCGAGGATGCGGGAGCCCTTCTCCGTCCAGATGCCGGCGGACAGGCCGTACTGGCTGTTGTTGGCCTTGGCCACCGCCTCGTCGGGCGTACGGAACGTCAGCACCGAGAGCACCGGGCCGAAGATCTCGTCGCGGGCGATGGTGTGCGCCTGCGTGACATTGGTGAACAGCGTGGGCGCGAACCAGTAACCGGTGGGCGGGAGTTCGCACGGGGGGGACCAGCGCTCGGCGCCCTCCGCCTCGCCCTGGTCGGCCAGCGTGGTGATACGGGCCAGCTGCTCGGCCGAGTTGATCGCGCCGATGTCGGTGTTCTTGTCCAGCGGGTCGCCCAGGCGCAGCGTCGACAGGCGGCGCTTGAGGGAGTCGAGCAGCTCGTCGGCGATCGACTCCTGGACCAGCAGACGCGAGCCCGCGCAGCAGACCTGGCCCTGGTTGAAGAAGATGCCGCCGACGATGCCCTCGACGGCCTGGTCGATGGGGGCGTCGTCGAAGACGATGTTCGCGCCCTTGCCGCCCAGCTCCAGGGTGACCTTCTTGGAGGTGCCCGCGACCTGGCGCGCGATGGCCTTGCCGACGGCGGTCGAGCCGGTGAAGGCGACCTTGTTGACGTCCGGGTGCTCGACGAGCGCGGCGCCCGTGTCCCCGTAGCCGGGAAGGATGTTGACGACACCCCTCGGCAGACCCGCCTGGCGGCAGATGTCGGCGAAGAACAGCGCGGAGAGCGGGGTCGTCTCGGCCGGCTTGAGGACGACCGTGTTGCCGGTCGCGAGCGCCGGAGCGATCTTCCACGCCAGCATGAGCAGCGGGAAGTTCCACGGAATGACCTGCCCGGCGACGCCGAGCGGCGCCGGGTTCGGGCCGTATCCGGCGTGGTCGAGCTTGTCGGCCCAGCCCGCGTAGTAGAAGAAGTGCGCGGCGACCAGGGGCAGATCCGCGTCGCGGGTCTCCTTGATCGGCTTGCCGTTGTCCAGCGTCTCCAGGACGGCCAGCTCACGGCTCCGCTCCTGGATGATCCGGGCGATGCGGAACAGGTACTTGGCGCGCTCGGAGCCGGGCAGCGCCGACCACTTCTCGAAGGCCTTGCGGGCCGCCTTCACCGCACGGTCCACGTCCTCGGCGCCCGCCTGGGCGATCTCCGAGAGAACCTCCTCGGTGGACGGCGAGACGGTCTTGAAGACCCTGCCGTCGGCGGCCTCGGTGAACTCGCCGTCGATGAACAGGCCGTACGACGGGGCGATGTCGACGACGGAGCGGGACTCGGGCGCCGGTGCGTACTCGAATGCAGAAGTCTGCTTGTCCATGGTCATGGGGTCTCAGTCCACCGTCACGTAGTCGGGGCCGGAGTAGCGGCCGGTCGCCAGCTTCTGGCGCTGCATGAGCAGGTCGTTCAGCAGCGAGGAGGCACCGAAGCGGAACCAGTGGTTGTCCAGCCAGTCCTCGCCCGCGGTCTCGTTGACCAGCACCAGGAACTTGATGGCGTCCTTGGTGGTGCGGATGCCGCCCGCGGGCTTCACGCCCACCTGGACACCGGTCTGCGCGCGGAAGTCGCGCACCGCCTCCAGCATCAGCAGCGTGTTGGCCGGGGTGGCGTTGACCGCGACCTTGCCGGTCGAGGTCTTGATGAAATCGGCTCCGGCCATCATGCCGATCCAGGAGGCGCGGCGGATGTTGTCGTACGTCGACAGCTCACCGGTCTCGAAGATCACCTTGAGGCGTGCGGAGCCGCACTCGGCCTTCACGGCCGCGATGAGCTCGAAGGTCTCCAGGTACCGCCCGGCGAGGAAGGCCCCGCGGTCGATCACCATGTCGATCTCGTCGGCGCCCGCGGCAACGGCGTCACGGACGTCCGCGAGCTTCACGGGGAGCGCGGCGCGGCCGGCCGGGAAGGCGGTGGCGACGGAGGCGACCTTCACGTCCGCGCCGTTCAGGGCGGCCTTGGCGGTGGCCACCATGTCCGGGTAGACGCAGACCGCGGCGGTCTTCGGGGTCGTACGGTCGGTCGGGTCGGGGTGGACGGCCTTGGCGGCGAGGGCCCGGACCTTGCCGGGGGTGTCCGCGCCTTCGAGCGTCGTCAGGTCGATCATGGAAATGGCCAGATCGATGGCGTACGCCTTGGCCGTGGTCTTGATCGAGCGCGTGCCGAGCGCCGCGGCGCGAGCCTCCAGGCCGACGGCGTCGACGCCGGGCAGCCCGTGGAGGAAGCGACGCAGCGTGCTGTCGGACGCGGTCACGTCGGCGAGTGGAGTACCTCCCACGCCGAAGGCCGTGGGGGAGGATGCAGTGGGCATGGTCACCAGTCGAGCATATCTACGCGCGTAGCGACCTGTACAGCCCTCCGCTTTCCGAGGGGGCGAAGCCGCAGGTGGACACGGGTGAGGTGAGTCCTGTCACACGCCTGTGACACGGAACGGATCACTCCTGTACGCAAGATCATTAAATTTTTTCTTGCAGCCCCGCCCCACCTCACACGGCCCCACTCCGAACGAGCAGGCGGCATGCGGCTCTCCTCATCCAACCGCCTGATTCACAGGAGTCGTTATGCGCACCGCCCTTCGCACCGCCATCGCCACCGCCGTCCTCGCCGGCGTCGCGATCACCCCGGCCCTCACCGCCGGATCCGCCTTCGCCGCGGACGGCACGGCGCCGGCCGTCGCCGCGCCCACCCCGGAGCGCGAGCACGTCCGCACCGACGAGCTCCTCGACGGGGTGACCGCCGAGGTCTACAAGACCGGCAAGGGTGCGTTCGTCGCCGAGTTCTTCCTGGGCAAGCAGCCGCTCGGCAGCCTGACCAGCGCGAAGCACACGGTTCAGGGCCAGTTCCTCCGGGTGGGCGTGGAATTCTTCCCGGACGGGTCCATCATCAGCGTCCGGACCGTCGACGGGCTGCCCCAGGGCGAGATCATCCTCAACCGGAGCTTCGGCAAGGGCCTGTTCGTCCGCGTCTACACCCGGGAGCCGGGCCGCTACGTCGCCACCATCACGGAGAACGGCTCGCACGAGCTGAGCCGGCTGTTCGCGGGCGGCGGCAAGGAGGGCCGCGCCACGGTCAAGGGCATCGAGTTCGTCCTGCACGCCGACGGCAGCGTCACCAGCAAGGAGCTGGTCGACGGCAAGGGCACCCTCGTACGCACCGAGAAGCTCTCCGACGGCACTGTCGTCAAGATCTACAAGTTCAACGACTACCACCACCGCGCCGAGTCCTTCCTGAACGGCCGCTCCATCGGTGTCCTCGACGCCGCCTCCCGACCGGTGGCCGCCCAGAACAACGGCAGCTTCCTGGTGCTCTACCCGCACGGCAACACGCTGCACTGGACCGGCAACTCCGTCCCGGGCGGCAAGCCGGGACGGTACAAGCTGGCCAACGGCACGGTTCTCGAACTGGCCAAGAAGAACGGCCGGTTCGGTCTCCAGCGGATCGAGAACGGCAAGGGCAGCGGCTTCTTCTACGTCGACGGCGCCCGCAGCGTCTTCCACTACGACGAGGAGAAGACGGTGGTCGTCATCGAGCGGGACGGCAGCTTCAGCAGCTACCACGTCGGTGGCAAGAAGCAGGGCGCTCCGGTCTTCATCGGCACGGGCACCGGTACCGCCCCGGCCACCCCCGCGGGCCCGTCCGACAAGGCGCCCCAGGGAAGCACCTCCCAGACGTCCGTCGTCCCGCGCGGCGGTGTCGCGGCCGGCGCCGAGCTCGGCGAGGACGGCGGCGACGGCACCCTGATCGCGGCCGGCGCGGGCGCGGCCTCCCTCGCCGCGGCGGGGCTCGGCTTCGTCGTCCTGCGCCGCCGTGCGGCGGGCGCGCGCGGCTGACCCACGCCGCCGCGGCCCGGTCCCACCGGCCGGCCGCACCAAGGCTGCCCGGCCTCCTGGGCCGGGCACCCCCTGCCCATGACCCGAGCAGGAGCATCACCCCACCCCTGGCGGGCCGTCGCACCCCATGCGGCGGCCCGCCCACCTCGTTCGCAGGAGCCACCCATGAGGCACCGCCTCGTCGCCCCGCTGCTCGCCCTCGCCGCGGCGGCCTCCCTGACCGGCTGCGGCGCGGACGGTGAACACCCTCCCGCCACCCCACCCGCGCACATCGCCCCGGCGGTCGGGGCGCCCCCGAAGCCGCGGGCCGTCCAGCCGCTGCCCGCTTCCAAGCCGGTACGGGTGCGGGTGCCCGCCGCGGGCGTGGACACCGGACCCGTACTGGAACTCGGCCTCGCCGCCGACGGCACCGTCGAGGTCCCCTCCGTCGCCGACGCCGACCGGATCGGCTGGTACGACAAGGGCGTCACGCCCGGCGAGAAGGGCCCCGCCGTCCTGATCGGCCACTTCGACACCGCCAAGGGGCCGGCGGTGCTCAAGAACGTGTCCAGAATCAAAATCGGTGACGTCATCAGCGTCTCGCGCGCCGACGGCACCACCGCCGATTTCCGGGTCCGGGAGCTGGAGCAGGTCGGCAAGAAGACGTTCCCCACCCGGAAGGTCTACGGCGACACGACCCGCCCCGAGCTGCGCCTGATCACCTGCGGCGGGGATCTGGTCGACGGCCACCGCCCCGACAACATCATCGTGTACGCCGATCTCACCCCTCGGACGGCGTGAGGCAGAATCGGCACCATGACGAGCCCCCAGCAGCCCGAGCCGAGCGAACCGAGCGAGCCGGCCTACGCCGACCGTGTCTTCCGGTCGCCCTTCGGAATCGCGGGCGGCGTCCTGCTGCTCGCCATCGCCGCCTGGATCGGCGGTGACGCCCTCGTCAACGGCGAGGGGCGCACTCCCTGGATCGCGCTCGCGGTCCTGCTGCTCGCGGTGCCGCTGATCGTCGCCTTCACCGTCCGGCCGGCGGTGTTCGCCAACGACGACCGGCTGCGGGTGCGCAATCCGTTCCGCACGCTCGTCCTGCCGTGGAGCACGGTCGCCGACGTCCGCGCCGGTTACTCCAGTGAGGTGCTGACCCGGGACGGGACGAAGTACCAGCTCTGGTCCATCCCGGTCTCGCTGCGCCAGCGCAAGCGCGCCGCCCGCAAGCAGGCCCAGCGTGCGCAGGACGACCCGCACGGGCGCACGTCCGTCCACGCGGACGTCACCGACACCGCGGCCCGCATGGCGCCGGCCGACCGCACGGTCGCCGAACTCCGCGACCAGGCGGAGCACTCCGCGACGCGCCCCGGCGCCCAGGGCGAGATCCAGATCCGCTGGGCGTACGAGGTCATCGGCCCGGCGGTGGCGGGACTGGTCGTGCTGCTGGTCCTGCTGGCGACCGGCTGAGGTCCCTCACGGCCCTTCCGGGTCCCTCATGCTCCCTCGCGGTTCCTCACGGCGGGCCCGGCCACACCAGGAGCATGGAGCCGCCCAGCCATGCCGATGTCAGGGCCGCCGCGGTCAGGACCAGGGCCGCCACATGGGCGCGGGCCCGGGAGACCGCCAGGGCCAGCGGGAGCAGCAGGGGGAAGCCGGGCAGCAGGAACCGGGCGCGGGGGAAGTACACGCCTCCGCTGCCCAGGACCACCAGCAGCAGCACGCCCGTGAAGACCAGGAGGGCCATCGGCTGGCGGTCGGCCAGGCAGAGCAGGTACAGGGCGACCGACGTCACGAGCACCACGGACACCACCACCAGGAACAGATACGGGGCCTTGCCGTAGACCAGGTGGTCCCGCAGTTCGTCCAGGGTCCGCGTGCCGCCGTCCCATTCGTTGCGCCAGAGCCTCTGGACGGCGAAGTAGCCGTCCCAGCGCCCGAGCCGCAGGGCCACCCACCCCACGTATCCCAGCCAGCCCAGAGGGGCGATCGCCGCCGCGAGCAGGGCGGCCCGCTCGCGGCGGCAGGCGAGGAGGCCGGCTGCCGCCACCGCCGCCGCCACCGCGATGCCCGTCGGCCGGGTCAGTCCGGCCAGGACCGCGAAGGCGCCGGCCCAGAGCCACCGCTCCTCCAGCACCGCGTGCAGCGCCCACGCCGCCAGGGCCGTGAACAGGGACTCGGTGTAGCCCATCCACTGGACGACGCCGACCGGCATCGCGCCCCACAGCAGGGCGAGGACGGCCCCGGCCCGCCGTCCGTACAGCCGGTCGCCGACCGCGAAGACGCCCCAGGCGGCGGCCAGCGAGCAGACGACCGCGAGAACGAGCCCCACCGAGGCCCGCGAGCCGGGCGTCACCGCGGCGACGGCCTTGATCAGAGCGGGGTAGAGCGGGAAGAACGCGAGGTTGTTGTGGTCGAGACGGGTGCCCAGCTCGTCCGTGTACCCGCGGTCGGCGATCTCCAGGTACCAGTTGGAGTCCCAGGACGAGGCCAGGACCGGCCAGAGGCCGTGGCCCTTCAGATGCGTCCAGCGGGCCAGTACCAGCAGCCCCAGGAGGCGTACGGCGAAATGGCCGAGCAGCGCGGGCGCCGCGTGCCGCAGGGCGCCGCGCACCCGCTGCGGCACGCCGCCGCCGCCGCGCGGTGGCGAGGGGGTGCGGCAGGCCGGGACGGTGGGGTGGGCAACGATGACCGGGGGCACTGAGGCGGCTCCAGGGGCTCGGCGTGCGATACCGGATGTCACCCTCGCCCCCGCCGCCCGGACGGGCACGGAACCTGCCTCGACCGCCCAAGGGAATTCACCCGTCCGGGAGCGCGGCCCGGCGCGGAACAGCGGAAAAGGGCGCGGAACAGCGGGAAAAGGGGTGTGCCCGTACGGAAGGACTCCGTACGGGCACACCCCCGGCGCGCGCCGTCAGATGCCGGCGGCGGCCGCCAGGTCGCGCTTGATGTCCGTCAGCACCCGCGTTCCAGTCGCCCGCGCCGGCGTCAGCTCGCTCGCGTCGTTCACCGGGATGACGACCTCCAGGTAGCACTTCAGCTTCGGCTCGGTGCCGCTGGGGCGGACGATCACCCGGGCCTTGAACTCGCCCTCGAGGTAGTACCGCAGACCGTCCGTCGGCGGCAGCGCAGGCGACCCCTCGGTCAGGTCCTCCGCCTTCACGACGGTGAGCCCGGCCAGCGAGACCGGCGGCCGCTCGCGCAGGCGCCGCATGGCGTCGGCGATCACACTCAGGTCCTCCACCCGCACCGACAGCTGGTCGGTGGCGTGCAGCCCGTGCGCGACCGCGAGGTCGTCGAGCAGGTCCGTGAGGGTGCGGCCCTGCTCCTTCAGCACGGACGTCAGCTCGGCGACCGCCAGGGCCGCCGTGATGCCGTCCTTGTCGCGCACGCCCTCGGGGTCGACGCAGTAGCCCAGCGCCTCCTCGTAGCCGTAGCGCAGGCCCTCCACGCGGGCGATCCACTTGAAGCCGGTCAGCGTCTCCTCGTGGCCGACGCCGGCCGCCTCGGCGATCCGGCCCAGCAGCGACGACGACACGATCGACTCGGCGAACACGCCCCGGGCGCCCTTGTGCACCAGGTGCGCCGCGAGCAGCGCGCCGACCTCGTCACCGCGGAGCATGCGCCAGCCGCCCTCGACGCCGTCGTCGGGAACCGCCACCGCGCAGCGGTCCGCGTCCGGGTCGTTGGCGATCACGATGTCCGGATCCACCGCGCGGGCGGCCTCGAACGCCAGGTCCATGGCGCCCGGCTCCTCCGGGTTGGGGAAGGCGACCGTCGGGAACGCCGGGTCCGGATCGGCCTGCTCGGCCACCAGCGCGGGCGGCGGGAACCCCGCCCGGTCGAAGGCGGCCGTCAGGACCTCCTTGCCGACGCCGTGCATGGCCGTGTAGACGACGCGGGCGGTGCGCGGGGAGCCGGGGGTCAGGACGGCGTCCGTACGCGCCAGGTAGGCCTCCAGGACCTCGTCTCCGAGGGTCTCCCAGCCGCTGGACGCGCGCGGCACGTCGGCCAGGGCCCGGACGGCCGCGATCTCGGCGGCGATCTCCGCGTCGGCGGGCGGCACGATCTGCGAGCCGTCGCCGAGGTAGACCTTGTAGCCGTTGTCGCGCGGCGGGTTGTGGCTGGCGGTGACCTCGACGCCGGCGACGGCGCCCAGGTGCCTTATGGCATACGCGAGGACGGGCGTCGGCAGCGGGCGCGGCAGTACCGCCGCGCGCAGCCCGGCGCCCACCATCACGGCGGCGGTGTCCAGGGCGAAGTCCTCGGACTTGTAGCGCGCGTCGTAGCCGATGACGACCAGACCCCCGCTCTGGCCCTTGGCCTTCAGATACGCGGCGAGTCCGGCGGCGGCCCGGATGACGACCGAACGGTTCATGCGCATCGGCCCGGCGCCCAGCTCGCCGCGCAGCCCGGCCGTGCCGAACTGCAGCGTGCCGCCGAACCGGACGGTCAGTTCGTCCAGGTCCCGCGATTCGATGAGCTTCGCCAGCTCGTCGCGGGTCTCGCTGTCCGGGTCCTCGGCCAGCCACGCCTCGGCTCGCGCGATGAGGTCCTGCTGCACGGTGGTCTGCCTCCTGGTGTCGTACGGGTGTCAGGGGTACGCGTACCCCGCCGGGCGTGATGCGCCTCAGGGCCCAAGGGCCCACTCTGCCCCCGCCGCGCCGCCCGGAGCGGCTCGCCACGCGCCGGGGCGGACGCCTCCGCCCGCCCCGGGCCCGGAACCGGGTGCGGCCGGGCCCCCGGTCGCCGGACCGGGGACCCGGCCGTACGGGGCCCGGGACCGGTGAGGCCCGGGCCGGCGGCGCGAGGGGCGGGAGAGGGCTCCGACGGAGGCTCCGCCCGAGGGAGCTCCGGCGGAGAGTCCGGATCCGGGGAGGACCCGGATCCGGAGGGAACTCAGATCCGGTCGAGCACGCGGGTCAGCAGCTCGCCCATGCGGGCGGCGGAGTCGCGGCCGGCCTGCAGGACCTCTTCGTGGTTGAGGGGCTCGCCGGAGAGGCCCGCTGCCAGGTTGGTGACGAGGGAGATGCCCAGCACCTCGGCGCCCGCCTCACGGGCCGCGATGGCCTCGAGGACGGTGGACATGCCGACCAGGTCGCCGCCGAGCACACGGACCATGTTGATCTCGGCCGGGGTCTCGTAGTGCGGCCCGGGGAACTGCACGTACACGCCCTCTTCGAGGGTCTCGTCGACCTCCTTGCACAGCGCGCGCAGCCGCGGCGAGTACAGGTCGGTCAGGTCGACAAAGTTCGCGCCGATGATCGGCGAGGCGGCCGTCAGGTTGATGTGGTCGCTGATGAGCACCGGCTGGCCGGGGCGCATGCCCTCGCGCAGACCGCCGCAGCCGTTGGTCAGCACGACGGTCTTGCAGCCCGCGGCGACGGCGGTGCGCACACCGTGCGAGACGGCGGCCACGCCGCGGCCCTCGTAGAAGTGCGTACGGCCCAGGAAGACCAGGACGCGCTTGTCGCCGATCTTGTACGAGCGGATCTTGCCGCCGTGGCCCTCGACGGCGGGCGGGGGGAAGCCGGGCAGCTCGGTGACGGGGAACTCGGCCTCGGGAGCGCCGAGCGCGTCGACGGCCGGCGCCCAGCCGGAGCCCATCACCAGGGCGACGTCGTGGGTCTCGGCGCCGGTCAGCTCGCGCAGACGCGCGGCGGCGGCGTCGGCGGCGGTGCGGGGGTCGCCCAGGGTGTTGTCCGGGGTGGCAGATGCGTTCACTGAGTCTCTCGCCTCGGGAAGTGACGTCGTCCCGGCACGCGGTCTGGCCGGCCGGGGCCCGGGGACGGCCCCGGGAGGTTCTTCGTACGCGCAAGAGCGTAGCCCGAGATTGCCTACGCGCGTAGATGACGATGCTGACGGACATGCGATCGTTGTCTTGTCGATTCCCACGAATGCCTCGTGATGAGGTGCGCGGTACATCTCACAGTCCGAGACCGTCCGAGACCGTCCGAGACCGGGCAGGAACCGTCGAGACCCTCCGAGACCCGCCGACAGGAGTGAAAACCGGCGGACAGCGGCCGTGAGCGGGGGGGGGGGGCGGGTCCGGCGGCGCACGGCTAGCAGGGGCGCTTGCGCAGTTCCATCACGTAGTCGTGCGGCGCGCCCGCCGAGTCCGCCGCGTCGGCGATCTCGCCCAAGTAGCGGGCGGACGGCAGCCCGCCCTCGTAGCCGTTGAGGACGTAGACCCAGGCCGGCTCCTCGCCGTCCAGCGTGTCCACGCGGATCCGCATCCGGCGGTAGATGTCGAGGCCGACACCCTCCCACCGGTCCATGGAGTCCTCGTCCATCGGCGCGATGTCGTAGAGCGCGACGAAGACCTGGGAGCGCGGTGCCTCCACGATCGTGGCCAGCGCGCCCTCCCAGCCCATCTGCTCGCCGCCGAAAGTCAGCCGCCAGCCGTTGAGCCACCCGGTGCCGCGCAGCGGTGAATGGGGTGCGCGGCGGCTCATCAGCCGCGCGTCGAGGTTGCCGGCGTACGCGGCGTAGAGCGACATGTGATCGAGGGTACGGGAGGGGACGCCGTGCGCGCCGAAGCGGAGGAAGCCCGGATGGAGCCCCGGGGGCGAGACTGCTTGAAGCGTGCGGGACAATGGAGTACGCACTGCAGCCCAGCGGGGTCACCCCCCGGCAGAACGAGAGCGCGAGGCGTACCACGTGACCCGGATCGTGATCATCGGCGGCGGACCCGGCGGATACGAGGCTGCCCTCGTGGGCGCCCAGCTCGGCGCGGAGGTGACCGTCGTGGACTGCGACGGCCTCGGCGGCGCGTCCGTCCTGACCGACTGCGTACCCTCGAAGACCCTCATCGCGACGGCCGAGGTGATGACCACCTTCGACTCCTCGTACGAGGAGCTGGGCATCATCGTCGCCGATGACACCCCCCACATCGAGCAGGCGGCGCGCGTCGTCGGCGTCGATCTCGGCAAGGTCAACCGACGGGTGAAGCGCCTCGCGCTGGCCCAGTCCCACGACATCACCGCCTCCGTCACGCGGGCCGGCGCCCGGGTCCTGCGCGGCCGCGGCCGGCTGTCGGGCCGGCAGGCGATGGACGGCTCGCGCCAGGTGATCGTGCGCTCCGCCGACGGCACGGAGGAGACGCTCACCGCCGACGCCGTGCTGATCGCGACCGGCGGCCACCCGCGCGAGATCCCCGACGCGCAGCCGGACGGCGAGCGGATCCTGAACTGGACCCAGGTCTACGACCTCACCGAGCTCCCCGAGGAGCTCATCGTGGTCGGTTCCGGTGTGACGGGCGCCGAGTTCGCGGGCGCCTACCAGGCCCTCGGATCGCGGGTCACGCTCGTCTCCTCGCGCGACCGGGTGCTCCCCGGCGAGGACCCGGACGCGGCCGCCGTCCTGGAGGACGTCTTCCGGCGCCGGGGCATGAACGTCATGGCCCGCTCCCGCGCCGAGTCCGCCAAACGGGTCGGCGACCGGGTGGAGGTCACCCTTTCCGACGGCCGCGTCATCTCCGGCACGCACTGCCTGATGGCCGTCGGCGCCATCCCCAACTCGGCCGGGATGGGCCTGGAGGAGGCCGGGGTCCGGCTCAAGGACTCGGGCCACATCTGGACCGACAAGGTCTCCCGCACGACCGCGCCGGGCGTGTACGCGGCCGGTGACGTCACCGGAGTCTTCGCGCTGGCCTCGGTCGCCGCGATGCAGGGCCGGATCGCGATGTACCACTTCCTGGGCGACGCGGTCGCCCCGCTCAACCTCAAGACGGTCTCCTCGAACGTCTTCACCGACCCGGAGATCGCCACCGTCGGCTACACGCAGGCCGACGTCGACGGCGGCAAGATCGACGCCCGCGTCGTCAAGCTGCCGCTGCTGCGCAACCCGCGCGCCAAGATGCAGGGCATCCGGGACGGTTTCGTGAAGCTGTTCTGCCGTCCGGGTACGGGGATCGTCGTCGGCGGCTGTGTCGTCGCCCCGCGCGCGAGCGAGCTGATCCACCCGATCTCGATCGCGGTCGACAACAATCTGACCGTCGAGCAGATCGCGAACGCCTTCACCGTGTACCCGTCCCTGTCGGGCTCGATCGCCGAGGTCGCACGGCAGTTGCACACCCGCAAGGCCACCGGCGAGGCGTGACCCGGCCGCCCGGGGCGGCGAAGAGCCGGTAAGTCCTGACACGTGCGGGGCCGTCCATACCACTTGGCGGCCCCGTCCGTGCACAACTTCGCTTATTCGGCGCAAACTGCTGAAAAGTATCGGCCGCTGGGGTTACTGTCAGTTTCGTGTTCGCTGCAGAACGTCGTCAATTGATCCTCGAAATGGTGCGAGCCAACGGGGCCGTGTCGCTCCGTGAGCTCGCCCGCGTAGTCCAGACCTCCGAAGTGACCGTACGGCGGGACGTGCGGGCGCTGGAGGCAGAAGGACTCCTCGACCGCCGGCACGGCGGTGCGGTACTGCCGGGCGGCTTCACGCGAGAATCCGGCTTTCCGCAGAAATCCCATCTCGCGACGGCGGAGAAGACGGCCATCGCCGATCTCGCCGCGAGCCTCGTCGAAGAGGGCGAGGCCATCGTGGTCGGCGCCGGAACGACCACGCAGGAGCTGGCCCGCCGGCTCGCGAGGATCCCCGGACTGACCGTCGTCACCAACTCCCTGCTGGTGGCACAGGCCCTGGCCCACGCCAACCGCGTGGAGGTCGTCATGACCGGCGGCACCCTGCGCGGCTCCAACTACGCGCTGGTGGGCAGCGGGGCCGAGCAGTCCCTGCAGGGCCTTCGGGTCTCGCGGGCGTTCCTCTCCGGGAGCGGACTCACCGCGGAGCGCGGCCTGTCCACGTCCAACATGCTCTCCGCGAGCGTGGACCGGGCGCTGGTGCAGGCGGCGGCGGAGGTCGTGGTGCTGGCCGACCACACCAAGCTCGGCACCGACACCATGTTCCAGACGGTGCCGACGGATGTGATCACCCGGCTGGTGACGGACGAGCCCCCGGTGCACGACGACCGCGCGGCCACGGAGTTGCAGGCGCTGGCCGACCAGGGCGTGCAGATCGCGGTGGCGGGACCGGGACCCGCGGAAGCGGCCCCGCCGGGGCGCCAGCCCCGCCGGGACGTTCCCCTCCCAGGCCAGCGCGCCCGGCACCCGGGCGAGCGGCTGAGGAGTGCGGCCACGGCGTCCCTGGCCCCGGAGCCGGCCCAGGAGAGGGCACGGGTGGCGGACCTGCGCCGCCGCTGAGGTCGCGGGGGTGCCCCGGGCTTCCCTGGGGAGACGCCGGCGGCAGCCGTGCGCCACGGGCCCGCGACCCTGCCGCAGTAGGACGGCTCGGGTCCGCTCAAGGGCTCGCGAGCGGGAGGGGCCGTGGAGCCGCGTCGCACCGGCCGGTTTCAGCCCGGGCACCGCTGCGGTCTTACGGCTTGAGGCCCCGCAGGGTCAGGGCCAGCAGTCGGTCCGCCAAGTCGCGGTCAGCCGGGTTCTGTTCCGCCGCCAGAGCGATCGCGTTCGTCAGCTGCATCAGATCGCCGATCGACACGTCCGCGCGGACCGCGCCCGCCTCCTGGGCACGCACCAGCAGGCGCTCGCCCGCCGCGCGCATCGGCACACTGCACTGCGAGAGCGCCGAACTCTCGTCGTACGACGCCGACATGAGCGCCCGGGCCAAGCCCCGGTACTCACTCGCATGAGTGACGATGGCGCGCAGCCACTCCACCAGGGCCGTGCACGGCTCTTCGGCCGCCGCGAGGTCGCGGGAGCGCTGGAGGAGGGCCGTCAGGGCCTCCTGGAAGACCGCGTTCATCAGCGCGTGACGGTTGGGGAAGTGCCGGTACAGCGTGCCGATCCCGACGCCCGCGCGGCGCGCCACGTCCTCCAGGGAGGCGTCCGTGCCGTGTTCCGCGAAGGCCGCGCGAGCCTCGTCGACGAGCCGTTCGTAATTGCGGCGCGCGTCGGCACGCATGGGCCGCGTCACACCCGTCGTACCCGCCATGGTCACGGCCTCCTCCCTCCGGCTCCTTCCAGGATGCCATCGTGCCTACGCCGAGGGGCCCGCAGGCTGTCCGGCCTGCGGGCCCCTTGTGCGTACGTGACGCCGGCGCGGCCGGACGTCAGTCCTTGATCTCGCAGATCGCCGCGCCGGAGGTGACCGACCCGCCGACCTCGGCCGTGAGTCCCTTGACCGTGCCGGAGCGGTGCGCGTTCAGCGGCTGCTCCATCTTCATCGCCTCGAGGACGACGATCAGGTCGCCCTCCTTGACCTCCTGGCCCTCCTCGACGGCGACCTTGACGATCGTGCCCTGCATCGGGGACGCCAGGGTGTCACCGGAAGCGGCGGCCGACGACTTCTTCGCCGCGCGGCGCTTCGGCTTCGCACCGGCCGCGAGGCCCGTACGCGCGAGGGTCATGCCGAGCGAGGACGGCAGCGAGACCTCGAGACGCTTGCCGCCGACCTCGACGACGATCGTCTCGCGGCCGCTCTCGTCCTCGTCCGCGTCGGCGACACCGGTCGAGAACGGCTTGATCTCGTTGACGAACTCGGTCTCGATCCAGCGGGTGTGGATCCGGAAGGGGTCCGCGGTGAACGCCGGGTCGACGACGACGGCCTGGTGGAAGGGGATGGCGGTGGCCATGCCCTCCACCTTGAACTCCGCCAGGGCGCGCGCCGCGCGCTGCAGGGCCTGCTGACGCGTCGCGCCCGTCACGATGAGCTTGGCGAGGAGCGAGTCCCACGCCGGGCCGATGACGGAGCCGGACTCGACACCCGCGTCCAGACGGACACCGGGGCCGGACGGCGGGTCGAAGGTCGTGACCGTACCGGGGGCCGGCAGGAAGCCGCGGCCCGGGTCCTCGCCGTTGATACGGAACTCGAAGGAGTGCCCGCGCACGGCCGGGTCGCCGTAGCCGAGCTCCTCGCCGTCGGCGATCCGGAACATCTCACGGACCAGGTCGATACCGGTGACCTCCTCGGTGACCGGGTGTTCCACCTGGAGACGCGTGTTGACCTCCAGGAAGGAGATCGTGCCGTCGGCACCGACGAGGAACTCCACCGTGCCGGCGCCGACATAGCCGGCCTCCTTGAGGATGGCCTTCGACGCGGCGTACAGCTGGGCGTTCTGCTCCTCGCTCAGGAAGGGCGCGGGGGCCTCCTCCACGAGCTTCTGGTGGCGGCGCTGGAGCGAGCAGTCACGGGTCGACACGACGACGACGTTGCCGTGGCTGTCGGCCAGGCACTGGGTCTCGACGTGGCGGGGCTTGTCCAGGTACCGCTCGACGAAGCACTCGCCCCGGCCGAACGCGGCGACGGCCTCGCGGACCGCCGAGTCGTACAGCTCCGGAACCTCTTCCAGCGTCCGGGCGACCTTCAGGCCCCGGCCACCGCCACCGAAGGCGGCCTTGATCGCGATCGGCAGACCGTGCTCCTGGGCGAACGCGACGACCTCGTCGGCGCCCGAGACCGGGTCGGGGGTGCCCGCGACGAGCGGGGCACCGGCGCGCTGCGCGATGTGACGGGCCGCCACCTTGTCGCCGAGGTCGCGGATCGCCTGCGGCGGCGGGCCGATCCAGGTCAGCCCGGCGTCGAGCACGGCCTGGGCGAACTCCGCGTTCTCGGAAAGGAACCCGTATCCGGGGTGGATCGCGTCCGCCCCCGAGTCCTTCGCGGCCTGCAGCACCTTGGCCATGTCCAGATAGCTGGCGGCCGGGGTGTCACCGCCCAGGGCGAACGCCTCGTCGGCCGCGCGTACATGCAGTGCGTCCCGGTCCGGGTCGGCGTAGACGGCTACGCTGGCGATCCCGGCATCCCGGCAGGCACGGGCGACACGGACAGCGATTTCGCCACGGTTGGCGATGAGCACCTTGCGCACGATGGCTCCCTCCTTGCAGTTTTCTCCGGGGGATCGACCCCCGGACCCCCGGCCGGATCCACCCGAGCCAGGGTGCTCGACGGGTCACCGCGCCGATGACTTCCCAGAACACGCTGAGTTTAGGGACAGCCGACACGGCCTTACGACCCGTCCCCAATGGTGAGCTTCCCCACACGGAGCGTGATTCAGGACTCGCTCGGCTTGCGAAATCCCTTGTGGCACCACGGTACGCAGGGTTCGTTGACTGCACAGTAACTCTGCGGTGTGGCCAAGGTCTCTGTTGGGCCGGTCAGCGGGCGGCGGTGTTTCTTTGTGGAGTCCCTACGAATGGCTCAATGATTCTTTGCCGGTGGATCAGGCCGGTCCGGACCCTTGTCCGAAGGTTTACCCGTTAGTAGCCTGCGGGTCGTCGTCCGTACTGCAGGTAACGCAGGTTTCAGGGGGTGGCCCACGTGGCCCGCAGACCGATAGCACTCGTCACGGCGTTCGTGCTGCTCCTGGAAGCGGGGGGCATCGTGGCGATCAACGGGATCATGGCGCGGTTCGTGGACGCGCAGACGATGTCGCTGGACGGTCTGGACCCCGACGCGATGGTGACCGGTACCTGGGTGATGGGCATCGTCTCGGGCCTCTTCCTCGCCCTGTGCGCCCTGGCGGTCTTCTCCACCGGTCTGCGCGACCGCGCCCCGGCCCGGCCCGTCCGCATCCTGCTGATCGGGTGCGCGGTCGTCCACGGGGTGCTGGGCGCCGTCGCCGTGGGTCTGCTGGGCTGGACCGTCTTCGTGTACATGATGGTGGTGCTGGGGCTGATCGTGCTGACGCTGGTGGCCTACGGGACGCGGGGCACCGACGAGACGGGGTCCGGCACCGGACCCGGGGACCAGGTCGCGGCTCCGGCGTAGGCGAGCGCCGCTCAGTGCCAGAGGTCGGTGATCGAGATCTCCACCTCGGCGAGCAGGCGGCGCAGGAGCGGAAGCGAAAGGCCGATCACATTGCCCGGGTCGCCGTCGATGCCGTCCACGAAGGGCGCCGAGCGTCCGTCCAGGGTGAAGGCGCCGGCCACATGGAGGGGTTCGCCGCTGGCCACGTAGGCGGCGATCTCCGCGTCGGTCGGCTCGCCGAAACGGACCGTGGTGGAGGCGGTGGCGGAGGCCCGCCGGCCGGTGGCCGTGTCGATCACGCAGTGGCCGGTCTGCAGGACGCCCTCACGGCCCCGCATCGCCTTCCAGCGGGCGGTGGCCTCCTCGGCGTCGGCCGGCTTGCCGAGTGCCTCGCCGTCGAGTTCGAGTACGGAGTCGCAGCCGATGAGCAGCGCCCCGGCCGCCTCGGGCCGTGCGGCGACGGCCTCGGCCTTGGCCTGGGCGAGCACGAGCGCGAGCTCCGCGGGAGTGGGCGCGGTGAGCGCGTCCTCGTCGACCCCGCTGACGATCACCTCGGGGGCGAGGCCGGCCTGCCTGAGCAGGTTCAGCCGGGCCGGGGAGGCGGAGGCGAGGACGAGGCGGCGTGCGGCGGCAGTCATGTGAGGCAGGGTAACGAGCGCCGCCCGGCCGGGGGAATCGCGGTGGGGGCGGGGGGCGGGGTCCGTGCCGGCTCCGGGCCCGGCTTCAGCGCATGGCCGCCATGAACGCCGCTGCTCCAGGCCGCGGTTCAGCGCACGGGCGGGGGCGGGGTCCGTGCCCGGCTGGGCCCGGGCTCAGCGCATGCCCGCCACGAACATCGCGACCACCATCGCCAGGGCCAGCAGGATTCCCGCGCGGCGCAGCATCGCCTGCATGTCCCGCATCTCTTTGGGCGGTTCGTTCTTCGGGTCGGACCAGAGCATGCTCCCGATCCTGCTGGCGGCCCGGGCCCGGCGCCTGAGTACTCGTACTCAGGCACCGGGGTGCCAACGGACTAATTACGGCGTGGTGTCCGTGGAGAGGACACCCGCCGTGGCCGCCGTCAGGGCGGCCGCCGTGGCGCGCCGGGCGTCCGCCTCCGTCAGGGGCTCGCGGCTGATCATGAAGCGGTAGTAGAGGGGCGCGGAGACGGCGCGCAGGACCTCGAGCGGGTCGGTGCCGGCCGGGACCTCGCCGCGGGCGATTCCTCGGGTGACGGCCGGGGCCCACTCGGCGAGGCGGGTCGCGTAGAAGCCGTTCAGCGCGGTGGCGCACGCCTCGTCGCAGGCGGCGGCCGCGATGACGGCGCGGAAGACGGCCGACATCCGGGGGTCGGTGAGCGTCTTCAGTACGAGTCCGGCGTTGGCGGTCAGGTCGCCTTCGAGGCTGCCCGTGTCGGAGGACGGCAGCGACTGGTCGGCCATGTCCCGCAGGAGATCCGCGATCAGGCCCACGGAGGAGCCCCACCGCCGGTAGACGGTCGTCTTGCCGACGCCCGCGTCCGCCGCGATCTGATCCATGTTCAGGGCGTGGAAGCCCTGCGCGGCGAGGGCTTCCTGGGTGGCTTCGAGGACAGCGGCACGGACCTTGGCGGTCCGTCCGCCGGGGCGCACGGTGCCGGGCGGGGTCAACGGTTCGGCGTTCAAACGGGACTCCTGTTCCATTTACGGCTCGGACTCTGCTACGGTCCTCTCATCTTAACGGAACGCGAAGCCCATTAGGGCGGAGAGTGGGGTGGGGTCATGACGGTCGTCGACACCGACAGGGGCACCGGCGTACGAGGAGGGCGACAGGAAAGGGCGGACACCTCCCGCATGGACGGGCGCATGCGGCTGGTCCTCGTGGTGCTGCTCGTGGCCCAGTTCATGCTGGCCGTCGACTTCTCGATCCTGAACGTGGCGCTGCCGGTGATCGGCCGGGGCCTCGGCTTCTCCCTCGCGAACCTGCAGTGGATCGCCACCGCCTTCGCCCTCGCCGCCGCGGGCTTCACCCTCCTCTTCGGCCGGATCGCCGACATCGTCGGTCGCCGCAGGCTCTTCCTCGGAGGGATGGCGCTCCTCGGGATCTCCTCCCTCGTCGGCGGACTCGCCACCGGCCCGGAGATGCTGATGATCGCCCGCGTCGCCCAGGGCCTCGCCACCGCCGCCGTCACCCCCGCCGGGCTCTCCCTTCTCACCTCCTCCTTCCCCGAGGGCCCACTGCGGGACAAGGCGCTGGGGCTCAACGGCGCGCTGATGTCGGCCGGCTTCACCACCGGCGCCATCCTCGGCGGCGTCCTCACCGATCTGCTCTCCTGGCGGTGGGCCTTCTTCATCAACGTGCCGGTCGCCCTCGCCGTCGTCGTCGTGGCACCCGCCGTCATCAAGGAGCACCGGCCCGCCGAGCGGCCCCGGCTCGACATCCCCGGTGCCGTCGCCGTCACCGGCGGGCTCCTCGCCCTCGTCTACGGCCTCACCGCGGCCGGCGAGCACGGCTGGGGCGACCCGGTGGCCCTTGCCGCCCTCGCCGTCGGCGCGGCGCTGCTGGCCGCCTTCTGGTACGTCGAGCGGCGGGCCGCCTCGCCCCTGGTCCCCGTACGCATCCTCAAGCGCCGCACCGTCGTCTGGGGCAACCTCGCCGGGCTGATCGCCTTCGTGACCGAGACCTCGCTGGTCTTCCTGATGACGCTCTACCTCCAGCAGGTCCTCGGCTTCTCGCCGCTCGCCGCCGGGCTCTCCTTCGGCGTCCTCGGAGCGGGCACCATCCTGGGCGGGGTCTACGCGGCCCGGGTCATCGGCCGGTACGGAAGCCGCGCCGCGCTCGTCGCAGGAGGCCTCCTCCAGGCCGTCGCCACGGTCTCCCTCTACGCCCTGGGCGACGATCGCGGCTGGCTGTGGCTGCTGCTGGGCGCCACCTTCGCCGGAGGCATCGGCAACATGCTCGCCATCGTCGGCTTCATGGTCACCGCGACCTCGGGGCTGCCCGACTCCGAGCAGGGCATGGCCACCGGACTGGCCACCATGACGCAGCAGATCGGCATCACCATGGGCACGCCGATCATGAGCGCCGTCGTCGTCACCTCCGGCGCTGTGCTCGACGGCATCGGTCTCGCCGTCCTCGTCAACGCCGGCCTGGTCCTGGCCGGGGCGCTGCTCGCCGGCTACTTCCTCCGGCCCCGCCGATAGCGAGGCGAGGAGGAGAAGGCGCGAAAGAAGCCGGGCCCCCCGCACACGGGGCCCGGCTTCCTCACGTCGCTACACGGGCCAGTAGGAACGCGCCCACGACCTCGGTCCCGGCCGGGGCCGCGTGCTGCGCGCGATCCGGTCCGGAGCCGACCACTCCTCGGGCACCGGCGGCGCGCCGGCCCCCGCCGACGCGGACGCCGCTGCCCGCGCCTGAACCACCGCCAGTGCGGCGGCCAGCTCCTCCGGCGTCGGATTTCCTCGTACGACCTTGATCACTACGGCTCCTTAGAGGGGAATGTTGCCGTGCTTCTTCGGGGGCAGACTTTCCCGCTTCGTACGCAGCTGACGCAGGCCCTTCACGACCTGCGCGCGCGTGTCGGACGGCAGGATCACCGCGTCGACGTAGCCGCGTTCGGCGGCCGTGTAGGGGTTGAGGAGGGTGTCCTCGTACTCCTGGATCAGCCGCGCCCTGGTCGCCTCGGTCTCCTCGGGGCCACCCGCCTCCGCGATGGTCCGGCGGTGCAGGATGTTCACCGCGCCCTGCGCGCCCATCACCGCGATCTGCGCGGTCGGCCACGCCAGGTTCAGGTCGGCGCCCAGGTGCTTGGAGCCCATGACGTCGTACGCGCCGCCGAACGCCTTGCGGGTGATCACCGTGATGAGCGGGACCGTGGCCTCGGCGTACGCGTAGATCAGCTTGGCGCCGCGCCGGATGATGCCGCCGTACTCCTGGTCGACACCGGGCAGGAACCCGGGCACGTCCACGAAGGTCAGCACCGGGACGTTGAAGGCGTCGCAGGTGCGGACGAAACGCGCCGCCTTCTCGGACGCGTTGATGTCCAGACAGCCGGCGAACTGCATCGGCTGGTTGGCGACGATGCCCACCGGGAAGCCCTCGACCCGGCCGAAGCCGGTGACGATGTTCGGGGCGAACAGCGCCTGGGTCTCCAGGAATTCACCCTCGTCGAGCACATGCTCGATGACCGTGTGCATGTCGTACGGCTGGTTCGCGGAGTCGGGGATCAGCGTGTCCAGCTCGCGGTCCTCGTCGCTGACCGAGGTGTCCGCCTCCTCCGGGAAGGCCGGCGGCTCGGAGAGGTTGTTCGACGGCAGGTAGGAGAGAAGGGACTTGACGTACTCGATGGCGTCCTTCTCGTCACCCGACATGTGATGCGCCACACCCGAGGTGGTGTTGTGCGTCCGGGCGCCGCCCAGCTCCTCGAAGCCGACGTCCTCGCCCGTCACCGTCTTGATGACATCGGGTCCGGTGATGAACATGTGCGAGGTCTGGTCGACCATCACCGTGAAGTCGGTGATCGCCGGGGAGTAGACCGCGCCACCCGCGCACGGCCCTACGACCAGCGAGATCTGCGGGATGACACCCGACGCGTGGGTGTTGCGGCGGAAGATCTCGCCGTACATGCCGAGGGCCATGACGCCCTCCTGGATGCGCGCGCCGCCGGAGTCGTTGATCCCGACGACCGGGCAGCCCGTCTTCAGCGCGAAGTCCATCACCTTGATGATCTTCTGGCCGTAGACCTCGCCCAGCGCACCGCCGAAGACCGTGAAATCCTGCGAGAAAACGGCGACCGGGCGGCCGTCCACCGTGCCGTAGCCGGTGACGACACCGTCTCCGTACGGGCGGTTCTTCTCCAGGCCGAAGTTGGTCGACCGGTGCCGGGCGAACTCGTCGAGCTCGACGAACGACCCCTCGTCGAGGAGCAGCTCGATCCGCTCGCGCGCGGTCAGCTTGCCCTTCGCGTGCTGCTTCTCGACGGCACGCTCGGAGCCGGCGTGCGTCGCCTCGTGAATACGGCGCTGCAAATCCGCGATCTTGCCCGCGGTCGTGTGAATGTCGATCTCTTGGGGCATTGCCGGCTCGGACATCGGGATGCGGCTCCCTGCCTGGTCACGGGGTTCGTTGGCTACTGACCCGTAGCGTATCGGCGTGGATACGGTTCGGCAGTGCGGTGTTTGCCACACCTAGGCTGGCTTGCATGACGCCACAGAATGCGCCCGAGAGCCGCTGGTCCGACCTCGACAGGCCCCCGTTGAACGCCTCCGCGCTGCGCCACGCGCTGGTGCGGCCGGACGGTCTGTGGAGCTCCCTCGACGTCGTGACCTCGACCGGCTCCACCAATTCCGACCTCGCCACCCGCGCCCCGGAGCTGCGCCCCGGGGCCGTCCTCGTCGCCGAGGAGCAGACCGAGGGGCGCGGCCGGCTCGACCGCAGCTGGACGGCGCCCGCGCGCTCGGGCCTCTTCGTCTCCGTCCTGCTGAAGCCCGACGCTCCGGGCGACCGCTGGGGATGGCTCCCGCTGCTCACCGGAGTCGCCGCCGCGACCGGCCTCGCGAAGGCCGCCGGCGCCGACCTCTCCCTCAAGTGGCCGAACGACCTGCTGGTGAATGTCGGCGGCGAGGAACGCAAGGCCGGCGGCATCCTCGCCGAGCGGGTCGGCGCGGACTCCGTCGTCGTCGGCATCGGCATCAACGTCACCCTTCGGGAGGACGAACTCCCCGTCCCCGGCGCGGGCTCCCTGGCCCTCGCGAACGCGGTCTCCACCGATCGCGACACCCTGCTGCGGGCCGTCCTGCGCTCGCTCGAGCACTGGTACGAGGCGTGGAACGCGGTCGACGGCGACCCCGAGGCCTCCGGGCTCCAGGAGGCGTACGCGGCCGGCTGCGCGACCCTGGGCCGCGCCGTTCGGGCCGAGCTGCCGGGCGAGCGGACCCTCGTCGGCGAGGCGGTCGCCCTCGACGGGGACGGACGTCTGGTCGTGGCGACCGAGGGCGGCGGCACGGAGGCCGTCGGCGCCGGCGACATCGTCCATCTGCGGACGGAGGAGGGCGCGGGGACGTGAGCTACGGCACACCTGCCGTATCGTGGACCGCGATCCAGCGACAGATCGGCAGGGCAGTGCGCAGGGAACGGGCAGGAGGCGGCCGGTGACCGTCGACGACACGAATTCGGGCGGGTCCGAGCACCCCACCCCCCACCATGTTGTCGACCACACGGCCGAGCCGAGCGACGACCCCTTGGCGATCCGCCTGGAGCAGCTCATCCTCGGCGCCGACCGCCGCTACACGCCGTTCCAGGCCGCCCGCACCGCCGGCGTCTCCATGGACCTGGCCTCGCGCTTCTGGCGGGCCATGGGCTTCGCCGACATCGGTCAGGCCAAGGCGCTCACCGAGGCGGACGTGCTCGCCCTGCGGCGGCTCGCCGGCCTCGTCGAGGCGGGGCTGCTGAGCGAGCCGATGGCGGTGCAGGTGGCGCGGTCCACCGGACAGACCACCGCCCGGCTGGCGGAATGGCAGATCGACTCCTTCCTGGAGGGTCTGACCGAGCCTCCGGAGCCGGGCATGACCCGCACCGAGGTCACCTACCCGCTGGTCGAGCTGCTCCTGCCCGAGCTGGAGGAGTTCCTCGTCTACGTGTGGCGGCGTCAGCTCGCCGCCGCGACCGGCCGGGTCGTCCAGGCCGCCGACGACGAGGAGATGGTCGACCGGCGTCTCGCCGTCGGCTTCGCCGACCTCGTCGGCTTCACCCGGCTCACCCGCCGCCTGGAGGAGGAGGAACTGGGCGAGCTGGTCGAGGCGTTCGAGACCACCTGCGCGGACCTGGTCGCCGCGCACGGCGGCCGGCTCATCAAGACCCTCGGTGACGAGGTCCTCTACGCGGCGGACGACGCGGGCACGGCGGCGGAGATCGCGCTGCGGCTCATCGAGACGCTCTCCCACGACGAGACGATGCCGGCCCTGCGGGTCGGCATCGCCTTCGGCACGGTCACGACCCGGATGGGCGATGTCTTCGGCACCACGGTGAACCTGGCGAGCCGGCTCACCTCGATAGCGCCCAAGGACGCGGTCCTGGTGGACGGGGCGCTGGCTGAGGAGCTGTCCCGTACGGGCGAGGCGCCGGTGTCGGAGGCGCAGGTCGCGGAGGAGGCGGCGCGCGCGGAGAAGGAGGGCGAGGAGCCTCCGTCGTACCGCTTCGCGCTCCAGCCGATGTGGCAGCGGCCGGTGCGCGGTCTGGGTGTCGTGGAACCCTGGCTGCTGAAGCGGCGGGAGCCTAAGATCCCCGGATAACGCTCGTTAACCGAGCTCGTTCACCGGGAGGGCATGAGTCATGTCGGAGCAGCGGTACGGAGAATTCGTCGTCGTCCGGCGTCATGGGGAGGGCCATGTCGCGGAGCTGGTGCTCGACCGGCCCAAGGCGATGAACGCCGTCTCCTCCGAGATGGCCCGGTCGATCGGGACGGCGTGCGACGCGCTCGCCGCGGACTCTTCGGTACGGGTCACGGTGCTCACCTCGTCGAGCGAGCGCGCCTTCTGCGTCGGCGCGGACCTCAAGGAGCGCAATTCCTTCTCCGACGCTGAGTTGGTACGCCAGCGGCCGACCGCGCGCGCCGCGTACACCGGCGTTCTGGAGCTGCCGATGCCGACCGTCGCGGCCGTCCACGGCTTCGCTCTCGGCGGCGGCTTCGAGCTGGCGCTCTCCTGCGACGTGATCGTGGCCGACGCCACGGCGGTCGTCGGACTCCCCGAGGTCTCGGTGGGTGTCATCCCGGGCGGCGGCGGTACGCAGCTGCTGCCGCGCCGGGTCGGTGCGGCCCGGGCGGCCGAACTGGTCTTCACCGCGCGCCGGGTCGAGGCGGCCGAGGCACGGGAGTTGGGTCTGGTGGACCAGCTGGCCGAGGACGCCCGGACGGCGGCCCTCGAACTGGCCGACCGGATGGCGGCGAACTCTCCGGTGGGGCTGCGGGCGGCCAAGCGCGCCATGCGGCTGGGGCACGGGCTCGACCTGCGGGCCGGCCTGGAGGTCGAGGACGCGGCCTGGCGTTCGGTGGCGTTCTCCGGGGACCGCGCCGAGGGCGTGGCGGCGTTCAACGAGAAGCGGAAGCCGCAGTGGCCCGGCGAGTGAGAAGGGGCTGAGGAGTAAAAACGGACAAAAGCTCCCTAAGCTAAGGGAATGGGAGAGGATGTCCGGCTGAGGGCCGTGGTGGCGCTGGCGCAGGCGACGGCGGCGGCGCACACCCCGCGAGAGTTCTGGCGGGCCGCGGCGCTCGGGGTCCGGGACGCGCTGGGCGGCAGCTTCGCGGCGCTCTCGGTGTGGGAGCGGCAGCTGGGCCGGCTCAGGGTGCTGGTCAACGCGGGCGAACGCGCGCCGGGGGAGGAGGAGTTTCCGGACTCCGAGACCTATCCCGTGCACCAGTTTCCCGAGATCACCGAGTTTCTGCACGAGCAGTGGGCGGGCGGCGGTGAGCCCGACGCGTGGGTGGAGACGGCGGACGGCGATGTCACCGCCGGGGAGAACGGTTACAGCCACCACCGTGTCGCGGCCCTGCGCCGCCGGGGCCGCGGCTGCTGCGTCGTCGCGCCGATCGTGCTGCACGGGCGGGCGTGGGGCGAGCTGTATGTGGCCCGGCGGGCGGGCGAACCGGTCTTCGACCGGAAGGACGCGGACTTCGTCACCGTCCTGGCGTCGGTGGTCGCGGCCGGGATCGCGCAGGCCGAGCGGCTGGAGGAGGTCCGCAGGCTGGCCTTCACCGATCCGCTGACGGGGCTCGCGAACCGGCGGGCCGTCGACACCCGCCTCGACGAGGCGATCGAGCGCTACCGGGCCGACGGCTCGGTCGTCAGCCTCGTCGTGTGCGACCTGAACGGCCTGAAGCGGGTCAACGACACCCTCGGCCACGCGGTCGGCGACCGGCTGCTCGAACGGTTCGGTTCGGTGCTCTCCCGGTGCGGCGCGATGCTTCCGGGCGCGCTGTCGGCCCGGCTCGGCGGGGACGAGTTCTGTCTGCTGTCGGTGGGCCCGTCGTCCGACGAGGTGGTCCGGGTCGCGGACGAACTGTGTGTCAGGGCAGGCGAGTTGGAGCACGGGGAGGGTGTGGCGTGCGGGATCGCCTCCACGGGCGACCCCATCGGCCCGGTCCACTCGGCCCGCCGTCTGTTCCGCCTCGCGGACGCGGCCCAGTACCGCGCGAAGGCGGCCCGCTCCGCGAAGCCGGTCGTGGCGGGCCGTGACGGCGCGGTCATCCGCCTGGCGGACTCCCCGCCCCACCGGGACCGCCGGCGCACCTTCCGTGACGCGCCGCCGCCCCCGGAGGTGTGAGCGGCGGGCGGTCGTAAGGGTCCGTGGCGCGGAGCACTAGTGACACGTTGGGATTCAGTCCGTACGCTGCTGAATATGGATATGCACACAGTCGTGCTCGGGACGTCCGGCACCACCGCACAGGACGTCATCGCCGTCGCCCGCCACGGCGCCCGGATCGAGCTCTCGCAGGAGGCCCTCGACGCCCTCGCCGCCTCCCGGGCCATCGTCGACGCCCTCGCCGCCAAGCCCGAGCCGGTGTACGGCGTCTCGACCGGCTTCGGGGCGCTCGCCTCCCGGCACATCAGCCATGAGCTGCGTGCCCAGCTCCAGCGCAACATCGTCCGCTCGCACGCCGCCGGCATGGGGCCGCGCGTCGAGCGCGAGGTCGTGCGCGCGCTGATGTTCCTGCGGCTGAAGACCGTGGCGTCCGGCCACACCGGTGTCCGCACCGCCGTCGCGCAGACCATGGCCGACGTCCTCAACGCCGGGATCACCCCCGTCGTGCACGAGTACGGCTCCCTCGGCTGCTCCGGCGACCTCGCGCCGCTCAGCCACTGCGCGCTGACCCTGATGGGCGAGGGCGACGCGGAGGGCCCCGACGGCACCGTGCGCCCCGCCGGCGAGCTCCTCGCCGAGCACGGCATCGCACCCGTCGAGCTGCGCGAGAAGGAGGGCCTCGCCCTCCTCAACGGCACCGACGGCATGCTCGGCATGCTGATCATGGCGCTGGCCGACCTGGAGAAGCTCTACAAGTCCGCCGACATCACCGCCGCCCTCACCCTGGAGGCGCTCCTCGGCACCGAGAAGGTCCTGCGGCCCGAGCTGCACGCCATCCGCCCCCACCCCGGCCAGGGCGCCTCCGCCGCCAACATGCTCGCCGTGCTGGAGGGCTCCGGTCTCACCGGCCACTTCCAGGAGGAAGAGGCCCCGCGCGTCCAGGACGCGTACTCCGTGCGCTGCGCCCCGCAGGTCGCCGGCGCCGGCCGCGACACCATGGCCCACGCCCGCCTCGTGGCCGACCGTGAGCTGGCCTCCGCCGTCGACAACCCCGTCGTGCTGCCCGACGGCCGCGTCGAGTCCAACGGCAACTTCCACGGCGCCCCGGTCGCGTACGTCCTCGACTTCCTGGCCATCGCCGCCGCCGACCTCGGCTCCATCGCCGAGCGCCGCACCGACCGGCTGCTCGACAAGAACCGCAGCCACGGCCTGCCGCCCTTCCTCGCGGACGACGCCGGCGTCGACTCGGGCCTGATGATCGCCCAGTACACCCAGGCCGCGCTGGTCAGCGAGATGAAGCGGCTCGCCGTCCCGGCCTCCGCCGACTCCATCCCGTCCTCGGCGATGCAGGAGGACCACGTCTCCATGGGCTGGTCCGCCGCGCGCAAGCTGCGCACGACGATCGGCAACCTCAACCGGATCATCGCCGTGGAGCTGTACGCCGCCACCCGCGCCGTCGAGCTGCGCCGGGGGCTGACCCCCGCGCCGGCCACCAAGGCCGCCATCGCGGCGCTGCGCGCGGCCGGCGTCCAGGGGCCCGGCCCGGACCGCTTCCTCGCCCCCGACCTGGAGGCCGCCGACGCCTTCGTCCGGGAAGGGAAGCTGCTCGCCGCCGTCGAGCCGGTGACCGGCCCGCTGGCCTGACGCCACTCGAAGGCGCGTCCGACGCCTCGGACCCGCCCCACACGGAACGCGCTCACACACGGAACGCGCTCACACACGAACGCGCTCACACACTGAAAGGGCCGCCCGCGACACGCGGGCGGCCCTTTCGCGTACGGCTCTCAGCTCTGTCGTCCGGCCCGTCGCATCGCCAGCGTCACGAATCCGGCCCCGACGCCCAGGAACGCCGTCCCGCCGATCAGGTACGGAGTCGTGCTCACGCTTCCGGTCTCGGCCAGTCTCAGGCCCTCCACCTGCGCCTCGGCCACCGTTCGCGGCTGTCGCTCACGCTGGTCCTCGTCCGTGGCGTTGGCCGAGGGGACGAACCACAGCGCGCAGAGCAGCGTTCCGGCGGCGGTGGCGGTCAGCAGCGGTCGGCGTGCGGACACAGAATTCGATCCCCTTTGCGGCAACCGGGAATTGGCGTGTCCGCCGATGCTAATGAACACAGCGGGTCGCAGGAAAGTCGCGACCGGAGCGAGAACTACGCTCCGTCGTATGAGCACTTCTGAGACATCACGTTATGTGCGACTTCGGGTGGAAGTGGTACTGGAGATCGACGACACCGAGGCACTCACCGAAGCCGCCCTCGGCCGCATCGGCGACGACGAGTACATGCCGGAGGACGAGCGGGCGCACGCCCGGTCCGCCGTGCGCGAGGACGAGGCGGAGGCCCTCGCCTATCTCGTGGAGCCCTTCGACCTCGTCAGCGAGGTGCCCGGCGTCGAGCTCGTCCAGGCGTCGTGGAGCAGCGAGCAGATCGAGTACGACCCCGATGCCCAGGAGTGGGACCTGGACGAGGAAGATGGTGAGACGGACGACACCCTCGACACCGACGACGACGGTGACGCCCGATGACGACAGCGCCGACGGCGGCGGCCGCGAAACCGGCGGCGGCCTCGGGCGGCCCTAGCGCACCGCGCTGACCTGCGCCGGGGCCCCGGGACGCCACCGTCTTCGTCGGCGGGGTCCCGGGGCCCGCCCCTTTGCGGCCACCGTGCGTGGCCGGTCCCTTACACCGGGAACCACCGCTTCCGGTGGTGCGTCGGTCAGTGTTGTTCCCCACATCCGGGACACATGAGGAACCACTCGGGTTGTTATGGGTGTTGTAGGAAGAGTTGGCAGGGAATCGGCGATCATGGAGAAGCGTGTGATGACGGACAGCAAGCGGCGCAGGGCCCTCACGGTCGCGTCCGCACTGCTCGGCGGAGTGCTGGTGCTCTCGGCCTGTAGTGACGGCGACAAGGGCGGCAGCAGCGCCGAAGGCTCGAAGAAGTCGCAGGCGCAGATAGACAAGGCCGCCGCGCAGGAGACCTCGAAGGCCCGAATAGTCATCACGCCGAAGAACGGCGCCGACAACACGGGCATCAACAACGATGTCAAGGTCACCGTCACCGAGGGCACGCTCACCCAGGTGACCCTGACCGACGCCGAGGGCAAGCCCGTCAAGGGCGAGATGGCCGCCGACGGCACCAGCTGGAAGCCGAGCGAGCAGCTCGACCGGGCCACCAGCTACAAGATCGCCGCCACCGCGAAGGACACCGAGGGCCGCGAGGCCCACGAGAACTCCTCCTTCGCCACCGTCTCCAAGGCCAACAGCTTCATCGGGAACTACACCCCCGAGGACGGCTCCACCGTCGGCGTCGGCATGCCGGTCTCGATCAACTTCAACAAGGTGATCACCGACAAGAAGGCCGTGCAGTCCGCGATCTCGGTCACCTCCAGCAGCGGTCAGGAGGTCGTCGGCCACTGGTTCGGCCAGCAGCGCCTCGACTTCCGCCCCGACCAGTACTGGGTCGAGGGCTCCACGGTCACGCTGAAGCTGAACCTGGACGGCGTCGAGGGCGCCAAGGGCGTCTTCGGCGTCCAGCAGAAGACGGTCACCTTCAAGATCGGCCGCAACCAGGTCTCCACCGTCGACGTCGCCACCAAGACCATGACGGTCACCCAGGACGGCAAGACGGTCAAGACCATCCCGATCTCCGCCGGCTCCCCGGACAACCCGACCTACAACGGTCAGATGGTGATCTCCGAGAAGTTCAAGGAGACCCGGATGAACGGCGCCACCGTCGGCTTCACGGACGACGACGGCAAGGGCGAGTACGACATCAAGGACGTCCCGCACGCCATGCGGCTGTCCACCTCCGGCACGTTCATCCACGGCAACTACTGGGGCCCGGACTCGATCTTCGGCAGCGCCAACACCAGCCACGGCTGCGTGGGCCTGAACGACGTCAAGGGCGCCGGCGACCCGAAGCAGATGGCCGCCTGGCTGTTCGACAACTCGATCGTCGGCGACGTCGTGATCGTCAAGAACTCCAAGGACGCCACGATCAAGCCGGACAACGGCCTCAACGGCTGGAACCTGGACTGGGCGCAGTGGAAGGCCGGTTCCGCGGTCTGAGGCCCTCTGAGGCCTGGGGCCTCGGCGGTCCGGCACTGATCTGACACACGCGGCGGCGGCCCCCTCGGTGATCGAGGGGGCCGCCGCCGCGTGTCACCGTACGGCCGCCGCCTCGTCCACGCCCCGGTGCGCCGGCGGCCGCAGCGACCCTGCGCCGAGCACGGCCTCCGCGCCTCGACGATCCGACCACCTCGGCGGCCCGGCCCCCGCCCGCACCACGGGATTACCCGGCGGGTAATCGACGCCCTCCCCGCTCCCCGGCAGCATCGAGACGTCCGAACAGCGCCTGTACGAGGAGGACTTCATGAGCGCCTACGCCATCGGGAATCTGCACCCGGCCGCCGAGCTGGACGAGGAGGTCTTCCTCTACATGGAGCGCATCCAGAAGACCCTCGACCCCTTCGGCGGACGCTTCCTGGTCCACGGCGCCCCCGAGCGCGAGGTCCGTGAGGGCGAGTGGCCCGGAGCGCTGGTGATCATCGGCTTCCCCTCGATGGACCGGGCGCGCGGCTGGTACGACTCCGAGGCCTACCGGAAGCTGATACCGCTGCGCACCCGGCACATGGGCGGCGACGTGCTGCTGATCGACGGGGTCCCGCCGGCCTACGACCCGGCGTCCACGGCCACCGCACTACGGGACGCCCGGCGGCGCCTGAGCCGGTAGCGCCGGGTGGGCAGGGCGAGTTGGGGGTACGGAACCGGGCGGGCGCGGCGTTGAACTTTTTGGGCCGGTAGTGGGCCCTGGGGCCCATGCCCCAGCGGTGGCCTCGTGGTCGGATGAGTGGAGTGGCTGAACTGTCGCTGCACGCCGACTGGGTGGGGGACTTGTCGTGTCTGGCATAGGGGGCTTCGCGGGTGCGGCCGGCGGCGGCGGTGACGGCGCCGTACCCGCCCCGCCAGGCAGGAGGTCGCTTCCAAGGGCTCTGCAAGCGGTGCTGTTCCTCGTTCGGGCGCTCTTCGTGTTCACCGTTGTGGGATACGTCGGCGTACTGACCCTCGCCTCATCGCTCGACGCTGTCGATGGCGAGCTGCTCGGACTGTTGCTGTACGCGGCGTTGCCGGGCGTCATCGGGTTCGTCCTGTCTCTGTATGTACGGACGGGCGGCATCCGCGTCTGGCGCGGACTCCTGGCCGTACATCTGTGGCTGCTCCTCGGCGCCTTCGCGACTCTGGGCTCCGGCAGCGGACAGGGGGTGACGCAGCTGGTATTGCCCGTCGCCGTGGCGGTACTGCTGTTCCGGCCCAGTTCGCGTGACTGGTTCGAACTGGGGCCCGAACAGAGGGTGGAGCACCGGCCGTTCAGTATCGCGCGCATGATCACGTGGCGCCGGGACGGGGGCCAGACCGCGTTGGAGTACCTGGGTCTGGTGCTGGTCGTCGTGGCCATCATCGGTGGTCTGATGGCGACTGGGATCGGGGGGCAACTGACCGGTGGGATCCGGAGCGCGCTCTGCGAGCTGACCGGAAGCGCGTGCCCCGCACCGGGTGGCGACGACGTGGTGGCTCAGGACGGTGGCGACACCGGCGGGACGGACTCCAGCGATGGCGGTACGGATTCCGGTGGGTCGGACGCCGAGGGATCGGGTTCGGCCGGGTCGGACTCGGGAGGCTCGACCGCGTCCGGCGGTTCCACTGGCTCCGTCGGGTCCGGGGGGTCGACTGGGTCCGGCGGGTCCACCGGGTCCGAGGGTTCCGGAGCAGCCAGTGGGTCTGGAGGGACCTCTGGCTCCGGTGGGGGTAGCGGGTCCAGTGGCTCTGACGGCGGTACCACAGCCATCCAGGTTGACGAAGGCGGCGACGACGTGGACGCCACCGAGGGGACAGACGGCGGCGATCAGGCTCAGGACGAGAAGGACGACGAGAGCTGCACCTCCGGCTTCGGCGCGTTCCTCTCCTGCGCCGGACATCAGACGGGTGGCTTCTTCAAGGGGCTGGCTGCCGACGGTTTTTGGGGCGACGTCACTGGGACGTTCGACACGATCAGGCACCCCGTCAAGGCATGGAACGGGCTGAAGGACTACGGCAAGGGCCTCGGCGACAAGTGGGTCGAGGACTCCAAGGGCGCGTCCGACAAGTGGTCCAAGGGCGACTACTTCGGGGCGGCATGGGACTGGACCACGGCGTCCGGCTCCACCGGTCTGAAGGTCGTGGACGACATGTTCATCGGCGATGAAGTCCGTGACATGTGGAAGGAGGGCAACGAGGGTCAAGCGATCGGCACCGGTCTCTGGAACATCGGGTCGCTCTTTATCCCCGGGTACGGCGAAGCCAAGCTGGTCGGCAAGCTCGGAAAACTCGGCAAGCTTGGGAAGCTCGGCAGGCTGGGTGAGGTGGCCCAGAAGGCCTCGGAAGCCGCCGCCAAGGCGAAGAAGGCAGCCAAGGCCGGCGACGTCGAGGGCGCCGAGAAGGCCGCCAAGGAGGCACAGGAGCACGCGGACGATGCCGCGGACGAGGCAGGGCTGGCCGGTTGCACGGTCGCCGGCAGCGCCGGTTCACGCGTTCCGTACGGCGGTGGCAGCGCGAGCCTGGGCGTCCCGGGTGCCGGCACGGGTGTCGTGGCCGCGGTGCGTACGTCGGTTCCTGTCGTGCTGCTGGAGAAGACGTGCGACGAGGTAGACCCCGAGAAGAAGGCGGCTGCCGAAGAGGCACAGAAGCAAGCCGACGAGGCAAAGAAGGCTGCCGCCGCCGCGAAGCGGAAAAAGGAGTTCGAACGGGCCAAGAAGACCCCGAAGCCAGCGTGGTACAAGGATCTCAAGAACCCGCGGGCCGGTCTCAAGGACAAGGGTGACGGGGCGTGGGCGAAGGTAAAGCCCGGCGTGTGGAACTACCCGACGGAAATGGGTGCGCGCTACCAGGAGCAGATCTCCAAGGTGGGACGTGGGAAGGAATACAAGGTCCCGCTCGACAAGCTCAAGGGTAAGGACGTGGACTTCGACGGATGGGACTCCGCGAGGGGCACTTACCTGGAGGCAAAGTACGGGTACAGAGGCGAGAACTTCTACAACGCCGAGACCGGGCTGCTTCAGAACAAGATCGCAGACCGGTGGGCGGATCAGGCTACTCGGCAAGTGGACGCGGCGCGGGGGAAGCCGGTCGAATGGCACCTCTCCGACCCGGACGTCGCCGAGGCGGCGAGGCTCCTGTTCGAAGACAGGGGTATCGACGTTAAGGTGATCAACACTCCGGGGGATGTCAAGGGCTGATCCCGGAGTGCTGAACGCAGCGTGCTGATCGCTGAACAAGGGCGCTGAGAAGCCGGCGCCGAAGCCTGAGGAGAGCCTCGTGCTTGATGTTGGTGTCAACGGTCTTTGGGGTACGCGGGAAGAGGGTGTGCAGTCCATCGCCGAACGATGGTTTGCCACGCTCGAGGGGCTCAACCGTGTTGATGGAGTGACGTTCCATGATTGGCGCGAGGCGGATGAAGGTCGCCCCTCCGATCCTCTGCTCCTGCCGTCGGTTCCTGCGCTGACCGATTACATCGAGCGAAAAAACACTGGGCCGGACTTGGACGTGGTCGGTTATACGACGTCTCTGTGGGCACAGAATTACGGAATGCCGAACGTGACCTCGGCAATCCATGCGGGCGGCTCGTCTCCGTACATCACCAATTCGATCTCGATCACATTTCGCTCCCGCACGGTGGACGAAGACGCGGAAGTGATTCGGCGGGCTCCCGAGATCTTGCATGTCATCGCCGATGCGTGGGAAGTCGACGCCGGGCAGGTGTACAGCCGGTCCCAGTACCGGGCTGTGTCCGGCCACTTCGACCTGAAGAACTCCGATCCCCGTTGCGGCCGGGCGGTCTATCTCTCCGCCCGGCGCGCGGAATTGGCGCCCGCCGGGCTGCCGGGGACATACACCCGGACCGCGGCAGGTGGGCTGGTCATCGACCTCACGCGGGGTGGGGTGGAGTCACCGACCAACGAGACGATCATCGAGGTCAATACGGAACTGCGGGCGGCCGGGGCTCTGGAACCGCTTGGTGTGCCGTTTGACCGGTCCACGTTCTGACGATGGGGAACGGAGCCGTGACGATTTCCGTCGATCAGCCCCAGGCGGGCGCGGCGAACAGGCTGGCCGCGGTGTATCCCGAGTGGGCATGCGCGGCGGCCCAGTTCGCGGCGTCCGGCTGGGTGCGGGGGAAGTCCGCCGCCACCAGCGTCGCCAGCTCGAAGTAGGCCTCGCGGGTCCTTTCCTTCATCTGCGTCAGGTCGATCTCCGAACCCGCTGCGAGGTGCTCGTCGAACGGAATCACCACCACGCCCCGGCAGCGGGCACGGAAGTGGTCCAGAACCTCGCTCACCTTCACCAGCTTGCTTGCCCTGCGCGCCTCGGACACGACGGTGATGCTCCGGTCGACGAGGTCCTCGTAGTCGTGGGCGTTGAGCCAGTCCAGGGTGGTGCTGGCACTTGTCGCGCCGTCCACGCTGGGCGTGGTGACGACGATCAGCTGGTCGGCGAAGTCGAGAATGCCCCGCATCGCGCTGTGAAGCAGCCCGGTGCCGGAGTCGGTCAGGATGATCGGGTAGTGCTGTCCGAGGCAGCCGACGACCTGTCGGTAGTCCTCGTCGTTGAACGCTGTCGACAGGGTCGGGTCCACCTCGTTGGCAAGGATCTCGAGGCCGCTCGGGGACTGGGACGTGAAGCGTCGTACGGCCATGTAGTTGGTGATGTTCGGGATGTCGGCCACCAGGTCGCGGATGGTCGCACTGGTCTCCCGGTGCACGCGGCGGCTGAGGGTGCCCGCGTCCGGATTGGCGTCGATCGCCACCACCCGGTCCTGGCGCTCAACGGCGAGGGTCGCGCCCAGGGCTGTCGTGGTGGTCGTCTTGCCGACTCCGCCCTTGAGGCTGATGACGGCGATCTTGTGGCACTCGATCACGGGCGTGCGCAGGATGGCCAGCTTCTCCAGACGCTCCCGTTCGGCGGTCCTTCCGCCCACACGCAACCAGCTGAGGCTTCGGCGCTCCTTCGGCCGGTGGCGCAGCAGGCGTTCGGAGGAGAGTTCGGCGGCCGCGCTCTGGCCGAGGCCTCCGCCGCGGCCGCCCCACTCAGAAGCCGGACGGGCTCCAGCGCCGTGGTGCGCCGGCGGGCGGGCGTGCGGCGGCGGTCCACCGGCGAAACCCGACAGCTGCGTGCCCCTGAGGTAGGGAGAGGCGAGGGGCTCTGTGCCGAGCCCGTTCCTCGGGGGCGCCGGTGCGTGGTTCTCCGCCATGTCGTCCCGGAGTACGGACTCCGCGGCCGCCCGTGTGTCGGTCAGGGGCTCCTTCGGCGTGTTGACCTCCGCCATGACCTCCGTCGTGACCTCGGCCCTGGTTTCGCTCCTTGCCTCGCTCCTGTCAGGGACGCGCCGGTCCGGCTTGAAGCCGGGCTCGTTGGCGAAGGTCCTGCGCCTTGCGGGTGCGGGCCCTCCAGCGCGCTTGTTGCGGTTCTTCTTCACGAGGTGTCCTTTCGGGAGTGAGGGGGAGGGTTCCTCGGGCAGAGGGTCGGCGTGACGTCCGTACTGGTCCGCGGGGAGGCTCTGGGCCTGCGGATCGGGCGGCCTTGCGGTTTCCTGGCGGCCGGTACCCCCATGGATGGGGTGTGCCTGACCGTCGGTGGGGCCGAGGGCCGGCCGTCCGCGCCTTCCGCCGACGGGAAGGGCGCGTATGTCGCGACCCGGCAGGACGGCGATGCCCGCGCGATGCGGCAGGGGCTCGATGAGGGGGAGGGGTTTCGCCTGCGCGCTGAGAGAAATCGGAGGGACCGAGCGGACCAACCTGCCGTTCTCGTCGAAGGAAAGGCCGATCGATAGGAAGTCCTCCGCGCCCAGGACCATTTTCTCTCCGCGCAGGACGTGCGCCGGCGCCTGTCGGACCCCGGCCCTTCCGACGACCGGCCGGGCCGGCGACGCGGAAGTGACACGGTGGCGCCGGCCGGCCTGCAGGGCCTGCTGGACCTCGGGCGGTACTTCCAGTCGGCTGCGTACGCGGTACTGACCGGCCTTCAGCTTCTCCGACCGCTGCAATTGGACTTTCAGCGGACCGACGAACGAGTAGCGCTGTTCGACGGCGTACTGGCGCACCTTCTCGACCAAGTCCTCGCCGAGCATGACCAGGCACGCGCTGTGCAGCTCATGGTCGGCCGGACTGAGTTCGACGACGAAGCCGTTGGGTGCGATGGTGCAGTCCCGGCTCCATATTCGGGCGTTCACGTCGCACTCACGTCGGAGGGCGCCGACGAACTCCAGCGGCTGGACCGCGGATCTGAACACTTTCGCGAAGGTGCCGTTAACCAGAGTTTCGAATCGCTGTTCGAGCTTGCCCAGCGTTCCCACTACAGCCTCCGGGGCGCTATCTGTCCGCGATGCAGACGGATGGGGCGAAGGTATGGCGAATAGTGCATCTATAGCCGTACGTAGTGGAAGGTTGCGGTGTGTCGCCACAATTCACCGGATTGGCTGCGGCGGCAGACGGCGAAGGGGCGGTTCCGTAGCGGAACCGCCCCTCGGTGATGCCCTGCGTGATGCTCTTCGCGATCAGTCCGCCGCCGGCGCCACGCCGATCGGGCACGAGACGCCCGTGCCGCCGATGCCGCAGTAGCCCCCGGGGTTCTTGTCCAAATACTGCTGGTGGTACGGCTCCGCCGGATAGAACGCACGGCCCTCGGCCGGGAGGATCTCCGTCGTGATCGTGCCGTGGCCGGAGCCCGTCAGGACCTTCTGGTACGCCTCGCGGGACGCCGCCGCGGCCGCCGCCTGCTCGGGGGAGTGGGTGTAGAGCGCCGAGCGGTACTGGGTGCCCACGTCGTTGCCCTGGCGGAAGCCCTGCGTCGGGTCGTGCGACTCCCAGAAGAGCTTCAGGAGCCTCTCGTACGAGACGGCCTTCGGGTCGAAGACGACCCTGACGGCCTCGGTGTGGCCGGTCAGGCCCGAGCAGACCTCTTCGTACGCCGGGTTCACGGTGTAGCCGCCCTGGTAGCCGACGAGCGTCGTCCAGACGCCCTCGGTCCGCCAGAACGTGCGCTCGGCGCCCCAGAAGCAGCCGAGGCCGAAGTCCGCGATCTCCAGACCCTCCGGGTACGGACCCAGGAGCGGGTTGCCGAGGACCGTGTGGCGGGACGGGACCTGGAATTCGGGGTCGGGACGGCCCTTCAGGGCCTGGTCCGGGGTGGGGAGCACGGGGGTGCGGGACAGGAACATGCGGGGGCTCCTCCTCGGGGAGTGGGTCCGTACGGCACAACGTACGGACCGACCCCCGCATTCCTGCCCACTGAAGGCGTCAGCCCGCCTTGGCCACCGCCTTGTCGCGGGCCGCCACATAGGCCGCGGCCGGGCCGTCGAAGTACTTCCAGGGGGGCAGCAGCCGGACCTCGCGCAGCCGGGGGTGTGCGGGGTCGGCAGCCGCCACGTCGGCGGTCAGCGCGTCGACCAGGTCGGACACCTCGGGGGTGGCGCCGGTACCGCGGTTACGGGCCCGCGCTAGCCCGGCAGCGTCGCCGGGTTCCCGCCGTTCGCCTCGTATCCCGCCACGGCCAGGTTCCGGTACACCGTGTACTCCGCCGCCGGGTCGCCGTCCAGCGTCCACGGCAGGGCGCCGATGTGGCCGTCGACATGGACCAGTTGCTCCATCGCCTCGGCCCAGCGCTCCGCGCGGACCAGGAAGAGGACCAGCAGATGGCGTACGTGCGCGAGCATCGGGTCGTCGGCCCGGGCCGACCGGGCCGCGTACAGCGCGCCCTCCATCGCCTTGGTCACCACCGTGCTGCGGTAGAAGCCCTGCACCAGATTCACCTCGGGCAGGTGCTCGTACACCGCGAACAGCGGCAGCGCCGCCAGCAGGGAGCCCTCCGGGGCGCGGGCCGCGGCGGTCGTCGCGAAGTGGTCCGCCTCCTCGCGGGAGCCGTGCCACTTCTCGCACCAGTAGTGCAGGGCCGCGAGATGGGCGCCCATGTGCTGGGGGGCGCGGTCGATGACCTTCGCCCACACCTGGTCGAACCGGTCGGGGGCGTAGCCGAGGCCGCGCGCCACCGCCAGCTCGACGATGTACGGGACCGGGTCGCCGGGGGCCAGGAGGGCGGTCTGTTCGCAGACCGTACGGGCCTCTTCGAGGATGATCCGGAAGTCGTCGGTGCCGGCCGACGAGGAGCGCCACGCCTGCTGCACCAGGAACTCCGCGTGCACGGCCGCGCCGCCCGCGTCCTTCGGCGCCTCCGCGCGCCAGGCCCGCAGCCACGCCCCGCCGACTCCCGGCCGCTGCTGGAGCTCCAGTGACGCCGCGCCGGCGAACGCCTGCACCCGCTGCCAGCGCACCTCGCCTTCCTTGGGCGTGCCGGCGAGCAGCTGGGAGGCGGCCCGCCAGTCCTGGGTCCGCTGCACCACGTCGAGGACGTCGAGGAGGTCCTCGTCGGGGCCGGGGAGCCGGACGTCCAGCTCTTCCTGCCGTACGAAGCCGTACGCGTCCGGGTCGGCGGCGTCCGGCGAGCCGGGTGCGACCTGGCGGATACCGCCCCGGTGCCGTACGAACGGAACGACGACCGCCGTCAGCATGGCCATCGCGAGCAGGAACCAGAGAATCTCCATGACGCCATTGTCCCGGACGGTTCGGGGAGCAGCGGTGGCCGGGACTACGCTCAGGGTTCATGAGCGACGAGCACACCCACCAGAGCTTCGAGACCCGCGCGATCCACGCGGGCAACACCGCCGACCCGCTGACCGGCGCGGTCGTCCCGCCCATCTACCAGGTGTCCACGTACAAGCAGGACGGTGTGGGCGGCCTGCGTGGCGGCTACGAGTACAGCCGCAGCGCCAACCCGACCCGGACCGCGCTCGAGGAGAACCTGGCGGCCCTGGAGGGCGGCCGGCGCGGTCTCGCCTTCGCCTCGGGCCTCGCCGCCGAGGACTGCCTGCTGCGTACGCTGCTGGCGCCGGGTGACCACGTGGTCATCCCGGACGACGCCTACGGCGGCACGTTCCGGCTCTTCGCCAAGGTCGTGCAGCGATGGGGCGTGGACTTCTCCGTCGCGAACACCTCGGACCCGGCGGCGGTGCGCGCCGCGGCCAACGAGCGTACGAAGGTCATCTGGGTCGAGACCCCCTCGAACCCGCTGCTCGGCATCACCGACATCGCGGCGATCGCGGACGTGGCGCGCACGGTCGGCGCCACGTTCGTCGTCGACAACACGTTCGCGAGCCCGTATCTCCAGCAGCCGCTGTCGCTGGGCGCGGACGTCGTCGTGCACTCGCTGACCAAGTACATGGGCGGCCACTCCGACGTCGTCGGCGGCGCGCTGATCGCGGCCGACGAGACGCTCGGCGAGGAGCTGGCCTACCACCAGAACGCGATGGGCGCCGTCGCCGGCCCCTTCGACTCCTGGCTGGTGCTGCGCGGCATCAAGACGCTCGCCGTCCGGATGGACCGGCACAGCGAGAACGCCGGCAAGATCGCCGAGATGCTCACCCAGCACCCGAAGGTCACCAAGGTCCTCTACCCGGGCCTGCCGGAGCACCCGGGTCACGAGATCGCCGCCAAGCAGATGAAGGCGTTCGGCGGCATGATCTCCTTCCAGGTCACGGGCGGCGAAGAAGCGGCCGTCGCCGTGTGCGACCGGTCGCGGCTGTTCACGCTCGGCGAGTCCCTCGGCGGCGTCGAGTCGTTGATCGAGCACCCGGGCCGGATGACGCACGCCAGTGTCGCGGGGTCGGCGCTGGAGGTACCGGCGGACCTGGTGCGTCTGTCGGTCGGTATCGAGAACGTGGACGACCTGCTGGCGGATCTGCGCCAGGCGCTCGGCTAGAACCTGTCCAAGGGCCGGGACCGACGGCGGTCCGGGTGCTCCCTCGCACACGCTCGTCGCGCTCAGGCCGTGAGTGTGTCGTCCTTGAGGGACGCCCGGATCTCCTCGCGGAGTTCGGCGGTGTCCGTGTGGCCGTGCACGGACTCCATGTGCTCGGCCGCGGCCTTGACGACTTCCTCTTCCTCGCCGGAGATGTAAAGCGAGCAGTTGGCGACGCTCGGGGTGTCCCTGCAGTCGGCGTACTTCCTGGTCATGGCTGCTCCTCGGCTCGAACGGCGTGCCGCTCCCTCCAGGCTACGGCCGCGCCCGCCGCCCTTCGAGCGCTGGACTCACCAGCCTTCGAGCGGGGGAGAGGTCTCGGCCGGCGGCACCGACCACGGCTCGGTGACCGACGCCCACACCAGGAACGCGACCGCCGCGCACGCGAGGACCAGCCATCCCGCACGTCGCAGCGCCCGATGGCGGTGGAGCAGGGTGTTCCCGCGCTCGGCTGCGCGCGCGGCCAGGTCCGCGGGGACCGCGGGATGCGGCCCGTCCAGCATGCGGCGGACCTCGTCCTCCTTGCGGCTCGGCGTCATGGCGTCACCGGCCGGGCGGGGCGCCCCGGGGGCTGCGGGGGCGGGCCGTGCATCGCGGCGACCGAGCGGGCGCAGATGGCCCTCACCCGCTCCACCGGCAGTCCGAGGAGCGCAGCCGTCTGTTCCTCGGCCACGCCCTCGTACAGCCGCAGCACCAGAATGAGCCGCTCCTGGGGGGAGAGCCGGGCCAGGACACCGCCCTGGCCGCGGTGATGGCGCCAGGCCGTGCGGGCGAAGCGGGCGGCCAGCTCCTGACGGGCGCGGTCGTACGGGTCCTCGCCGCGCAGCCGGTCCCAGCCGGCGTAGGTCCGGGCGAGGGCCGCCGTGAGGAGGCGGCGAGCGCGCGGGTTGCGGCCGGGCCGCTCGGCGGTGAGCAGGGTCGCGGCATGCAGCAGTCGCCCGGCCGCGCCCGCGACGAAGGCCTCGAACTCCCGGGCGCGGTGGCGCTCTCCAGCTGCCTGCCGCTCTCGCACGTCCTCATATGAGGCCAGTCACGCGGCCCTGGTCAAGAGGTCGGCGGTGCCCTTGTCGGAGTGGGGTTTCAGGACGCCGGCGGAGTTTCGGGTTCCGCGGGCGGCAGGCCCGACTGCCGGGCGGAGAGCGCCGAGTTGAAGCGGGTGAGCAGGGTGCAGAACGACGTGCGCTCCTCCTCGGTCCACCCGTCGGTCACCTGCGCCATCAGCTCGCGCCGCGAGGAGCGGACCTCCTCGAGCCGGGCCAGGCCGCGCGGGGACAGCTGCAGGACGACCGCGCGGCCGTCCTCGGGGTGCGAGGTGCGCTTGACCAGGCCGGTGTCGACGAGCGGGGCCACCTGGCGGGTGACGGTGGAGGAGTCGATCCCCATGCCGGCGGCCAGCGCCTTGACGCCCATCGGACCCTCCTGGTCCAGCCGGTTCAGGAGCAGGTACGCGGCGCGGTCCATCGAGTTGCGGAGCTGCCCCGTGCCGCCGAGGCGCGTCTGCTCCGCGCGGCGGGCGAAGACGGCCACCTGGTGCTGGAGGGCATCGAGGAGACCGGGGTCAAGCTCAGTCGTCATGTCCTGAGATGTGGGCATGGCTGTGGGGGCTCTCTCGTGCGGTGGTCGGTTGGTGGGGGACAGAGTACGCGGAGCGGCCCGGGTCCGTACCGGCGCTGCGCAAACCCGTGGGATGCCCGGCGGCCGGGCGGCCGCCCGGCCGGTGAGCTGCAAGACTTGATGTCATGACCTTCCGTAGGACTGGCCCCTTGCACCCCCTGATCCTCGATGACGTCCTGGGGGCGCAGAAGATGCTCTCGGGGGTCTCGAGAATCACGGCGATGGAGGGCAGCCGGTATCTGTCGCGGCTGGTGGGAGCGCCCGTCCACTTCAAGTGCGAGAACCTCCAGCGCACCGGTTCGTTCAAGCTGCGCGGCGCTTACGTACGGATCGCGGGGCTTCGGCCCGAGGAGCGGGCGGCCGGTGTCGTCGCCGCGTCCGCGGGCAATCACGCGCAGGGTGTCGCGCTCGCCTCGGCGCTGCTCGGCGTGCGCGCGACCGTCTTCATGCCGGTCGGGGCGCCGCTGCCGAAGGTCGCCGCGACCCGGGAGTACGGCGCCGAGGTGCGGCTGCACGGTCATGTGGTCGACGAGACGCTGGCCGCCGCGCAGGAGTACGCGGACGAGACGGGCGCGGTCTTCATCCACCCCTTCGACCACCCCGACATCATCGCGGGGCAGGGCACGGTCGGCCTGGAGATCCTGGAGCAGTGCCCCGAGGTGCGGACGATCGTCGTCGGGGTCGGGGGCGGCGGTCTCGTCGCCGGTATAGGGGTCGCGGTGAAGTCCCTGCGGCCCGATGTGAAGGTGATCGGCGTCCAGGCGGAGGGCGCCGCCGCCTATCTCCCCTCGCTCAAGGCCGGACATCCGGTGGCGATCTCCTCCCCGCAGACCATGGCGGACGGCATCAAGGTGGGCCGCCCCGGGGATGTTCCCTTCCACCTCGTCGAGGAGTTCGTCGACGAGGTGCGCACCGTCTCCGAGGACGCGCTCTCCTCCGCGCTGCTGCTCTGCCTGGAGCGGGCCAAGATGGTGGTCGAACCCGCGGGCGCGAGCCCGGTGGCAGCCCTGATGAGCGATCCGCAGGCCTTCCGGGGGCCGGTGGTCGCGGTCCTGTCGGGCGGCAATGTGGACCCGCTGCTGATGCAGCGCATCCTGCGCCACGGCATGGCGGCGGCCGGCCGCTATCTGTCGCTGCGGCTGAGGCTCACGGACCGGCCCGGTGCTCTCGCGACGCTGCTCGGGGTGCTGTCCGCGGCCGACGCGAACGTCCTGGACGTGGGGCATGTGCGGACCGACCCGCGCCTTGGACTGACCGAGGTGGAAGTCGAGTTGCATCTGGAGACCAAGGGTCCCGAGCATTGCGCGGAGGTCGCGGCGGCGCTGCGCGAGGCGGGTTACACGGTCATCGCCTGAGCCCTCAGTGGCCGCGACGGCACTCGCAGGGGTGGCGCGGTCGCCGCGCCGGCCCGGGGCCGCGCGCAACCGCCCGTCGGCGCACGCCCGGGCGCGGAAATCTCTTGTAGGTCGCGATGTATCGCGTTACCGTGTGGCTCGGCTCACAAATCATTGGGCGTTGAGGCCCCGGCAAACCTAAGCTTTGGGGAGAAAACACCCCGAGGGTCATCACAACGCAGCACCTGCCACCACTGGGAGAACCCGTATGCCAGGCGCGATCCATGCCGAAGGTCTGGTCAAGACCTTCGGTGACGTAAGGGCTCTGGACGGCGTGGACCTCGATGTTCCCGAGGGCACCGTCCTGGGCTTGCTCGGCCCCAACGGCGCCGGGAAGACGACCACCGTGCGCGTCCTCACGACGCTCCTCCAGCCCGACAGCGGACGGGCCGTCGTCGCCGGAATCGACGTGCTCAAGCACCCCAACGAAGTCCGCCGCTCCATAGGCCTGTCCGGCCAGTTCGCCGCCGTCGACGAGTACTTGACCGGCCGCGAGAACCTCCAGATGGTCGGCCGTCTCTACCAGATGAACGCCAAGGCGGCGAAGAAGAGGGCCGACGAGCTCCTGGAGAGGTTCACCCTCGCCGACGCCGCGGACCGCCCGGCGAAGACGTACTCCGGCGGTATGCGCCGCCGGCTCGACCTCGCCGCGGCCCTCGTCGTCTCCCCGCCCGTGATGTTCATGGACGAGCCGACGACCGGCCTCGACCCGCGCAACCGCCAGGCCCTCTGGGGCATCATCCAGGAACTGGTCGCGGGAGGCACGACCCTGCTCCTCACCACGCAGTACCTGGAGGAGGCCGACCACCTGGCCCACGACATCTGCGTCGTCGACCACGGCAAGGTCATCGCCCGGGGCACCTCGGACCAGCTCAAGGCCCAGACCGGCGGCGAGCGTGTCGAAGTCGTCGTCCACGACAGGGAGATGATCGCGCCGGCCCGCGACGTCCTGGCGCGCTACGGACTCGCGGGCGTCGGCCACGGCGAGGTCTCGGTGGAGGACCACACCCGCAAGCTCACGGTTCCCGTCACCGGCGGGGCCAAGCTCCTCGCGGAGGTCATCCGCGATCTCGACACCGTCGGCGTCGAGATCGACGACATCGGTCTGCGCCGCCCCACCCTCGACGACGTCTTCATCTCGCTGACCGGCCACGCGGCCGAACTCGCGGACGAGGAGAACGGCGAGGCCACGAAGGACGCCACCGGCAAGAACGCGCCCAAGGCCCGTAAGGAGGCGGGGAAGTGACCGCAGTGACGGACACCCCACAGGTCGCGGCGCCGAGGCCGCGCGGGGGCGTGGCCCAGTCGATCAGCGACTCTCTGGTCATCGCCAAACGCAACCTCATCCGGATGACCAGGATCCCGGAGATGGTCATCTTCGGCCTCATCCAACCGGTCATGTTCGTGGTGCTGTTCAGCTATGTCTTCGGCGGCTCGATGGTCGTCGACGGCAGTACGAGCCCCCAGCAGTACCGCGAGTTCCTCATGGCCGGCATCTTCGCCCAGACGGTCACCTTCGCGACCGCGGGCGCCGGCGCCGGCATCGCCGACGACATGCACAAGGGCCTCATCGACCGGTTCCGGTCGCTGCCCATGGCCCGCGGCGCGGTCCTCACCGGCCGCACGCTCGCCGATCTCGTACAGACCGCGCTCACGCTGGTCGTCCTGGCGATCGTCGCACTGCTGGTCGGCTGGCGGACGCACACGGACCTGGGGCAGGTGCTCGGCGCGTTCGGGCTGCTCCTTCTGCTGGGGTACGCCTTCTCCTGGATCGGAGCGCTGATCGGGCTCTCGGTGCGCACGCCCGAGGCGGCCACCTCCGGCGGGCTGATCTGGCTCTTCCCGGTCACGTTCATCTCCAACGCGTTCGTGCCGACGGCGGGCATGACCCCGTGGATCCGCCACATCGCCGACTGGAACCCGTTCAGCGCCACGGTCCAGGCCTGCCGTGAGCTGTTCGGAAACCCGGGTGTCGTACAGTCCGACGCCTGGCCGATGCAGCATCCCGTCCTCGCCTCGGTGCTCTTCTCCCTGGTGATCCTGCTGGTCTTCAGGACCCTCGCCGTACGCAAGTACCGCTCGGCGACGGCGTGAGGGAGCCGGCGTGAAGCAGTCCGCGTGAAGGGGCCGGCGTGAAGCAGTCGGCGTGAAGGGGCCGGTCGCGAGGGACGCCGGTCAGGGCACGTAGCCGGAGACCACCAGACCGCCGGAGTGGGACATGAACAACGCCCCTCCGGCGGTCAGCGTTTCCACCGGGCCGTCCTCGGAACCGTCCGTGCCCTCCGGCCCCTTCAGGCGCGTGCTCCGGTAGCGGAGGGGATCGGTCGGCGGGTCCTCCAGCGGCAGCGAGACCACCGTGGTGCCGCCCCCCGACAGCAGCCGGTCACCCGCGAAGTAGAGCAGGTCACCGGCGTCCGACGCGCTGCGGCGCCACCGCTCACGGCCGGTCTCCAGGTCGTATGTGTAGAGCTGGTCGCCGTCGCTCAGTGCCACGATTCCGCGGCCGCTGACGGCCGGCGCGGCGGTCGGCGACACCCCAGCGCCGATCGTCCGCAGCGGCTTCAGCGTCGCCGCGTCCAGCACGGCGATCCCGCCCGCCGCGGCGCCCCGGCACAGCACCCGCCGCTCGTGGACCACGAGCGACCAGCAGACGTCCTTCTCGGCGCCCTTCGCCGTCTCCCTTCCGGTACGGGCGTTCAGCGCCAACGGCACCCCGCCCACCGGGACGAACACCCGGCCACCCGCCGCCACCGGCACCTCCGGAAGAGCGTCGAGGGGTGCCTTCCACAGCTCCTTCCCGCCGTCCGCGAGCGCGACGGCCGTGACGAGCCCGGACCGCTCGTCGCGGGTGTTGACATAGGTGCTGTAGAGGACGCCGCCGACGGCGTCCGTGCCCTTCACCGCCCAGTCGCCCTGGGGCGGGGGCATGTGCCCGACCTGCTTCCCGTCGGCCGGCCGGTACGCGGTGATGCCGTCCGGTCCCGTGGCGAACGCCGTTCCGCCGTGGAGGGCCGGGTACTGCGCGGTGAGCCGGGGCTCGGCGCCCCGTCCCGGCTTCGACCACAGCCGCCGGCCGTCCGCCGCCCGCAGCGCGAGGGCCCCGCCCCCCGGCTCCGTGCAGATCAGGACGTCGCCGCCGAGCACGCAGGGGCCGACGCCCGGCGCGGCCTTCACCGACCAGGGCGACCAGCCGGCCGGCCGGGCGGAGCGTTCGGAGCCCGCCGTGCCGAAGTCGCCGGTGCGCCCCTCGCCGCCGTACGGCAGGACGACACGTTCCGTGACGGCGGGCCTGTCCCCCACGACGGGGGACGTCGCTCCCGGTCCGGCGCCCGTCCCGCCCGTCGAACCGGCCTGCTTCTCAGGGCTGTTGAGCAGGACGACACCACCGGCGGCGAGTACCGTCACCGCCACGGCGCCCGCCGCGATCCGTCCCCACGCGCGGCGGCGCGGTCCCGTCCCGGACGGCACCACCACCGGTGAGAAGCCGTGCGCCGTCGGCGAGTACGGCACCCGGGGACCCACCGTCGGCAGATCCGCCACGCCCGCCCCCGAGGCCGCCGCCTCGCCGACGCGCCGCGCGCCGTCGCCGTACTCGGCCAGCAGCGACAGGACCCCGCCCGGCCAGGGGAACGCCGTGGGCACCCCGGACCCCAGCAGCTCCGCGAGCTGTCCCGCCGACGGCCGCCCGGCCGGGTCGAGCCGCAGGCAGCGCTCCACCACCGGTCTCAACTCATCGGGTATGCCGTCCAGTTCGGCCTCGGCGCGGCTGATCCGGTAGATCACCGCGGCCATCTCGTCGTCGTGGAAGGGGCCGCGCCCCGACGCCGCGAAGGCGAGCACCGCGCCCAGACAGAACACGTCCGACGCGGGCACCACGGCCCGGCTGCCCGTCAGATGCTCCGGCGACATGAACCCCGGCGATCCCATGATCATGCCGGTCGAGGTCAGCGCGGTCGCCTCGAAGGCCTGGGCGATACCGAAGTCGATGAGCTTGGGGCCCGCGGGCCCGAGGAGCACGTTCGCGGGCTTCAGGTCCCGGTGCAGCACCTTCGCCGCGTGCACGGCGTCCAGCGCGGTGGCGAGCGCGGTGCCCAGCGCCCGTACCGCCGCGACGGGCAGCGGTCCGGTCCGGGTCACCGCCTCCGCGAGCGAGGGTCCGGGTACGTACTCCGTCGCCAGCCAGGGCGCCGGGGCGTCCGCGTCCGCGTCGACGAGCAGCGCGGCGTAAGGGCTGCTCACCGCCCGCGCCGCGGTGATCTCTCGCCGGAACCGGGCCCGGAAGTCGTCGTCCACCTCCAGGTCCCCCCGGACGGTCTTCACGGCGGCCATCCGGTACGGATCGGCCGTCGGCGCGTCCGCGCGGGAGGCCAGATGCACCTCGCCCATGCCCCCGGCGCCGAGCCGGGCGAGGAGACGGTACGGGCCGACGAGACGCGGCGGCTGCCCGGCGGGCAGGGCTTCGAGCACGGAAGGGTCCTCTCAGTGCGTCACTTGGGCAGCTCTACGGAGGCGACGACGCCCTTGTCGTAGACGATGTGGGCGATCCCGCCGATCGGCAGCACCTCGGGTGCGCGGACCCTGCGCGCGAAGGTGTCGCCGAACACGGGGTCGAACCCCTCGCCCGCGCGCGGGCCGGGTGCGCCGGGCACGGGGACGGTCCGCAGCCCGGCGGGCGTGCCGTCCTTGCCGAGCCGCGCGGTGTAGAGCGCGGAGAAGTCGGCGTACACCACCTGGTCACCGGCGAGCAGCGGAGTGGACCAGTCCTGCTCCAGGCCGGCGGGGGTGGCCTTCGCCGGGTACTGCCCGAGGCGCCGGCCGTCCCGGGGGGCGTGGACCCTCAGGCCGCCGTCGAAGGTGATGAGCGCGTTCGGGCCCACGACGTCGGGGCGCAGCTTCTCCACGGGCGCGGGCAGGTCCTTCTTCGACGCGAGCGTGGCGGAGTCGAGCACCCGGAGCCGTTCCTGCCCGTCCCGGTCGTAGGAGACGTCCGCGCAGTACGACAGGGCGCCGAGGACCTTCAGCTCCGCGCACGCCTCGGCGTCCTGCTCGACCTGGCCGCGCAGGGTGCCCGTCTTCGCGTCGTAGGCGACGAGACCGCCGTCGCTCAGCGCGAACACCTGGTGCCGGGCGAAGGCCACCGGCTCGAAGGACCGCTTGTCGGAGTTGGGGATCACCGCGTTGGTCAGGGCCTTCGTCCACAGCGGCGTGCCGTCGGCGAGGGAGAACGCGGTCATGCCGACCTGTTCGGAGTCCGTCTCGCCCGCCGTCCTCGTCGCGGCGAACACGACCCCGTCGCCGACGAGCGGCCGGGTGGCGAGGCCCTGGGAGCCCCAGGCCTCCTTCTCCCAGCGGACCGTGCCCGTGCGTGCGTCGCGCACCTGCAGCCTGTCCCCGGAGACGAGGACGACGGCGGTGTCGTGGACGGTGGGGCGGGCCGTGGCGCCGGCGAGGAACACGGCGCCGGTGGGGCCGACGAAGCTCATGTCGTCCCGGGCGTCCTCGACGAGGTCCGCGCTCCACAGCGGCTTTCCGTTCGCGGTGTCCAGTGCTTCGTAGCGCCCGTCCGTCGTCCGGCACACCAGCACGGCCGTCCCGGCCGAGCAGCCGAGCGCGGGCGCCGTCAGCTTCGCGCGCCAGGGTTTCCAGCCCGCGGGTCGCTGGGACGCGCTCTGCGGGACGACTCCGGAGGAGTCGGCCAGGCCCCGGTCGTCGACACCGGGCGCCAGCGGTCCGGAGGCGGGCGGGTCGGCCTTGGCCGGGGGCTGCTTCTTCCCGTCCTCCGGCCGCAGCAGGACGTACCCGAGCGCCGCGCCGCCCAGCACGACGAGGGCCACCACGGCGGGCAGCAGAGCCCGGCGCGCGCGCCGGGGGGCGGAAGGCGCAGCCGCCGGAGGGGCGGGCGGCATCGTCGGCAGCTGGTGCACCCCCGGAGCGGGGGCGGGGGCCACCGGCAGCAGGGGCGTCCCGGCCGCCGCCACCCGCGCCAGCTCGGCGCGGTACTCCCCGATGTGCTCCTGGACACCGGCGGGCCAGGTCACCGCCCGCTCCCCGCCGAGCAGGGTGGCCAGCCGCTCGGGTGTGGGCCGCCGGCCCGGCTCGACGCTCAGGCAGGCGGCGAGGACGTCCCGCAGTCCGTCCTCGGCCGGCACCCGGCCCAGGTCCGCCTCGGCCCGAGAGACCCGGTAGAGGACGGCCGCCACCGGCCCGTCCCCGAAGGGGTCCTCACCGGTCACCGCGTAACAGAGCAGGGAGCCGAGGCAGAAGACGTCCGACGCCCCGACGACCCGGCGCGCCCCGGCGACGTGCTCGGGGGACATGAAGGCGGGTGTGCCGACCATCATTCCGGTGGCCGTCATCGTCGTGGCGCCGTTGCCGCGGGCGATGCCGAAGTCGATCACCCGGGGGCCCGCCGCGTCCAGCATGACGTTCCCGGGTTTGAGGTCCCTGTGGAGCACCCCCGCGGTGTGCAGGTCGCCCAGCGCCCGGGCGAGGCCGGCGCCGAGCGCCCGTACGGTCTCGACGGGCAGGGGCCCGTGCCGGCGCACCGCCTGGGAGAGGCTGGGCCCGGGGACGTACGCGGTCGCGAGCCACGGCACCTCGGCGTCGGGGTCACCGCCCACGGGCGCCGCGGCGTAGGCGCTGTCGACGACCCGGGCCACCTTGATCTCGCGGCGGAAGCGGTCACGGAAGGCGGGATCGCCCGCCAGGTCGCGCCGCACGGTCTTCACGGCGACGAAGGAGCCGCCCGGCTCCCGGGCCAGGAACACCTCGCCCATGCCTCCGGCGCCGAGCCGGGCCAGGACCTCGTACGGTCCGATCTGCAGTGGCGCCCCCTCGCGCAGCGGTCCCAGCACGTGCCCCATCCCCTCAAGATCCACCGGCCCGCATCATCGCACGGGCGCCCGGGGGGAGTTGGGGCATGCGCAAGGGCCGGACCCCGGGGGGTCCGGCCCTTGCGGAAGAAGCGGAAGGAAGGGGCTCAGCCGGTGTAGGGCTTGGCGCCGAGGATCTTCACGGCGGCCTTCTTGCCGTTCGGCAGCTCGTACTCCGCGTCGTCGCCGACCTTCTTGCCGCACACGCCGACGCCGAGCGGCGACTGCGGCGAGTACGTCTCGATGTCGGCGCTCGCGTACTCGCGCGAGGCGAGCAGGAAGGTCATGGCGTCGTCCTCGTCGCCGTCGAAGGCGATGGTGACGACCATGCCGGGTCCGACCACGCCGTCGTCCGCGGGCGCCTCGCCCACCTTGGCGTGCTCCAGGAGCTGGGTCAGCTGGCGGACGCGGAGCTCCTGCTTGCCCTGCTCCTCCTTGGCCGCGTGGTACCCGCCGTTCTCGCGCAGGTCGCCCTCCTCGCGCGCTGCCGCGATCTTGGTGGCGATCTCGGTGCGCGCGGGACCAGACAGGTACTCCAGCTCGGCCCTGAGCTGGTTGTACGCCTCCTGGGTGAGCCAGGTGACGTTCTCACTGGTCTGGGTCACAGGTGCTCCTCGTAGGTACTGGATATACAAAGCATCGCCCTACCCAGAAGGATGTGCCTTCCTGGATGGGCGAAACCACGAGCCTAACAATTCCGCGGGCAAAGGGGGAGGACAAAACCCCCGTGATTATCGTCTCCGCAGGTCAGCGGGGTGGCGCGCTGCCGCTTCAGTCGGCGGTGCAGCCCACCAGCTCGGCGCTGGTCGCCCTCGCGGTCGTCCGGACCGTGATCACCTGGTCGATGCGGTCGGCGGACTGCTCGAAGCGGGCGTCCTTGCGGCCGACCTCGCTGCCGCTCTCGGACCGGGAGCGCAGGGTGCACGAACCCTTGGCGTCCTTGTCCTTGCGCACCTCCAGGTGCACCCGCACCTCGGTGTCGCTGACCACGTCGAACTTGATCATCTCGGCGCTGATCTTGTTGTCGACGACGTAATACCAGCCGAACCAGCCCATCAGGGCCAGGAACAGAGCGCCGAGCACCATGCCGGCGATCATGAGTTTGCGGTCGGCGCGCTCGTCCGCCGAGCGGCCGTAGCGGCCCTCGGGCAGCCCCTCGCGCACCGCGCTCATGCTCTTTCCTCTCGTCGTAAGGGCAGGGAATTTTCCGCCCCCCGATTCCGTCACTATAGAAGCCGCCCGACGCGACGAATCACTGAGGATCGAGTCTTGACTGAGCAGCTGCGACTGATGGCCGTTCACGCCCACCCCGACGACGAGTCGAGCAAGGGCGCGGCCACGATGGCCAAGTATGTGTCCGAGGGGGTGGACGTGCTGGTCGTCACCTGCACGGGAGGCGAGCGCGGCTCCATCCTCAACCCCAAGCTCCAGGGCGACGCGTACATCGAGGAGAACATCCACGAGGTGCGCAGGAAGGAGATGGACGAGGCCCGCGAGATCCTGGGCGTCAAGCAGGAGTGGCTCGGCTTCGTCGACTCCGGCCTCCCCGAGGGCGATCCGCTGCCCCCGCTGCCCGAGGGCTGCTTCGCCCTGGAGGACATCGACAAGGCGGCGGGCGAGCTCGTCCGCAAGATCCGCGCCTTCCGTCCGCAGGTCATCACGACCTACGACGAGAACGGCGGGTACCCGCACCCCGACCACATCATGACCCACAAGATCACGATGGTGGCCTTCGAGGGCGCGACGGACGCCGAGAAGTACCCGGAGCAGGAGTTCGGCCCGGCCTGGCAGCCGCTGAAGGTCTACTACAACCAGGGCTTCAACCGTCCGCGCACGCTGGCGCTGCACGAGGCGCTGCTCGACCGCGGCATGGAGTCGCCGTACGGCGAGTGGCTGGAGCGCTGGAAGGAGTTCCAGCGCGCCGAGCGCACGCTGACCACGTTCGTTCCCTGCGCGGAGTTCTTCGAGACGCGGGACAAGGCCCTGATCGCCCACGCCACGCAGATCGACCCGGACGGCGGCTGGTTCCGCGTGCCGATGGAGATCCAGAAGGAGGTCTGGCCCACGGAGGAGTACGAGCTCGCCAAGTCCCTGGTCGATACCTCCCTCCCCGAGAGCGACCTCTTCGCGGGCATCCGCGACAATGCCTGACATGAGCGCACACGTGGCACTGACCCAGCTCGCCCCGCTGGCCAAGGAGCTCGACGAGAACAAGGTGACCCCCGGGATCCTCGGTTTCGTCGTCTTCGCGGTGATGGCGGTGGGCGTCTGGCTGCTGATGAAGTCGATGAACCGCCACATGGGCAGGGTCTCCTTCGAGGAGGCCCCGGACCCGTCGGCGCCGGCCACGAAGACCGGAGAGCCGGCCGCCCGGAAGTAGCGGCACCGCGCCACCCGGCTCCATGACGCCCCGCGTCATGGAGCCATGGCGCATGCCCGGAACGCCTTCGGGCGCCGGTAGTACTCTGCCTGTAGTGGTAGGAGGCCGAGCACGACGGCAGGAGTGGTCCCATGGCCCGCAGGAACGCCGAGCGGCGGGCGTCCCTCGTCGACGCCGCCATCGAGGTACTGGCCAGGGAGGGCGCCCGGGGCCTGACCTTCCGGGCCGTCGACGCCGAGGCCGGCGTCCCCACCGGGACGGCGTCCAACTACTTCGCCAACCGCGACGAGCTGCTCACCCAGGCGGGAGCCCGGGTCTACGAACGGCTCCAGCCCGACGAGGCGACCATCGCCCGGCAGCGGGCGAGCGGGCCGGACCGGGAGGGGTACGCGCTGCTGATGCGCGAGCTCGTCGGCCGTGTCAGCGGTTTCCGGACCGGCTATCTGGCGCTGCTCGAACTGCGCCTGGAGGCCACCCGCCGCCCGGAGCTCAGGAAGGTGCTGACCGAGCGGGTCCGCACCGACCTCGACGCCAATGTGGCCTACCACGAGGGCTCGGGCCTGCCCGGCGACGCGACCGCCGTCCGGCTGCTGTACCTGGCGCTGAACTGGCTCATCGTCGAACAGCTCACCCTGCCGGACGTCCTCTCCGAGGCCGAGCGCGACCAGCTCGTCACGGCCGCGGTCGAACGGATCGTGACGACGACGTCCTGAGCCCCGTCATGACGCCCTGCCCGTTCATGACGCCCTGCCCTGCTCCGCCCCCACCGGGACGCCCATCACCTCCCGCGCGTGCCGGTTCGGGAACATCCCTAGCTGCCAGGCCTGCCATCCGGCCTCCAGCCGCACACCCCGCTCCAGGACGAGCGCGTACGCCTCCGCGCAGTCCTCCAGCTGGCCGTCCCGGGTCGGGTGCGACTCCTCGCGCAGACGGGCCAGTTCCTCCTCGGCCACCACAGTGCCGACCTCCACACCGCCCGGGGAGGCGTACGGCAGCAGGGTGCAGCGCAGGAAGCGGGCCCAGTCCGCGCCCCGCCGGTCGCCGTAGGAGAGGAAGAGGCCCACCGCCTCGTCGCACAACTCCAGGGCCTGGGGCGCCTTGTTGTTGCCCGCGTCGACGACGGCGAGCTCCAGACAGGTCCAGGCCTCGCCGTGGGCCACCCCGATGCGGTGGAAGTCGGCGCGGGCGTCGACCAGGAGCTGGCGGGCGAAGCCGGAGTTGCGGAGGTTTCCGGTCTGGGCGGCGCGCTGGTCGCGGGTGACCCGGCCCGAGTGGTGCCGGGCGCAGGCCAGCCCGTACACGTCCCGCATCCGGGAGAACATCGCGCGCGCCCGCTCCAGCTCCCGTACCGCCTCGTCCCGCTCGCCGTGCTCCTCCAGCGCCTGGCCGAGGTAGTAGAGCGTCCAGGCCTCGCCGCGCGCGTCCTCGTTGTCGCGGTGCCGCCCCAGCGCGCTGGTGAGCTCCTCGACGGCCGCGGCAGGGTCGCCGGCCACCAGCCGGGCCCGGGCCAGCTGGGTCAGCGCCCATGCCTCCCCGCGCCCGTCGCGGGTGCGGCCGTACTGCTCGAGGGCCTCGGTCAGCTCCGCCTCCGCGCGCACCACATCGCCCATGCGCAGACACACCTGGCCGCGCTGGAAGTGGGCCCACGCCTCGCCGTGCAGGGACTCGTTCTCCCGGTGCAGGGACAGCGCCGTGTCCAGCAGGGTCAGTGCCTCGGCGAGATTGGCCCGGTCCCGCTCGACGGCGGCCAGCGCGTGCAGCGTCCACGCCCGGTCGGCGGCCAGGTCGTCGGGCCCCTGGAGCTCCAGCGCCTCCCGCAGCTTCGCCGCCGCCTCCGTGAGATTGCCCTGGTGGTGCAGGGTGATGCCGAGCGAGCACAGCGCCAGCGCCGCGCCCGCGTCCTGGTGCGCCTCCTGGTAGAGCGAGACCACCGAGGTCAGGGTCGTCCGCGCCTTGTCCAGCTCGCCGAGCTGACGGGCCGCGATACCGGTGCGCCAGCGCACCGAGCGGACGAGCAGCCCCTGGTCGACGGCCTCGGTCAGCTCGTTGATCTCACCGAGCCGGTAGAGGTCGCCGCGCAGCAGGCAGTAGTCGCAGAGCGCGCCCAGCAGGTTCAGTACGGTCTGCTGGTCGACGCCCTCGGCGTGGCGCAGGGCGGCCGTGATGAAGCTCGACTCGTCGTCCAGCCAGCGCAGGGCCGCGTCGAGCGAGGTGAAGCCGTGCCCGCCGAACTGCCCGGCCCGCGTGGACATCTTGCCGTCGACCATCCGGATCACCGCGTCGGCCAGCTCCGCGTAGTTCTGGATCAGCCGCTCCTGCGCGGCGGTGATCTCGCCGGCCTCCTCCTCGGCGGTCAGCCGGGCCGAGGCGAAGGACCGTACGGAGTCGTGCAGCCGGTAGCGCTCGCCGCGCACGTGCTCCAGGAGCCCCGCCCCGGCCAACTCGCGCAGCAGGGGCTGCGCCGCCTGCTCGTCCGGCAGGCCGAGGAGCGCGGCCGCGGCCGCCGCGCCGAGGGAGGCCCGGCCGGCCAGGGCCAGCCGGCGCAGCAGCCGCCGCGCGTCCTCGCCGAGGCCGGTGGCGTACCGGAACGACAGGGCCCGTTCGAGCTGGGGCCCCGGTCCTTCCAGCAGACCGGCCAACTCGGCCGTGGACCGGCCGGCGGCCGACGATCCGGCGGCCCGCAGCGCCAGCGGAAGGCCGCCGCACAACTCCCGGATCCGTTCCACCGCTTCGGAGTCGTAGGGGCCCTGGTCCGGCTCCTGGGCGACCGCCCGCAGCAGCTCCTCGGTCCCCGCCGCGTCCAGCCCCGGCACGGGCAGCTGGTGGACCCAGGCCGGTACGTCCTCCCCGAGGTCGAGCGGCTCCCGCGAGGTCACCAGGACCAGGCTGTCGGAGCGCTCCGGGATGAGCGTGCGCACCTGCGAGGCGTCGTGTGCGTCGTCCAGGACCACGGTCACGGGCAGCCCGGTCAGCTGCTGGTGGTACAACTCGCCGAGCCTGCGGACCTGTTGTTCGGCCGAGGACCGCTCCCGGAACAGCAGTTGCTCGCGCGGAGCGCCCAGCCGGTTCAGCAGATGCAGCAGCGCCTCCCGGGTCGTCAGCGGCTTCTCGCCCGTACTGCCGCCGCGCATGTCGACGACGCACGCGCCCCGGAACTGGTCCCGGAGCTGGTGCGCTGCCCGGATCGCCAGCGTGGTGCGGCCGGCGCCCGGCTCCCCGTGCAGCACCACGACCGTCGGCCTGGTCCGCGTCGACGCCCGCGCCGCGTGCACCCACTGGGCGATCTGCGCCAGCTCCTGACGACGACCGGCGAACGGCCCGCCCGAGTCGGGCAGATGGCCGAAGGACTGCTCCAGCACATTGCGCCTGCGGGCCGCCGCGCTCTTGTCGCCGCCGCGCAGCTGCGGCACCTTCGGCGCGGGCTTCTTCGCGGCGAGCAGCATTCGCTGCTGGTCGAGGAAGGGACGGATGCCCCGTACGTCCAGCGCCGTCAGCCACTGCAGCCGCAGCTGCTCGGGGCCGCCCGGCTGGGCGAGCGCCCCCGCCCTGCGGTGGGCGGCCGGCCAGTGCGACGCGGTCACCTTGACGACGGTGGCGGCGGCCCCGGCCACCGCGACGACCGCCCCGGCGCCCAGCGCGACACCGGTCGCCGTGCCCAGCGCGACATCGGCGCCGATCGCGGCGGCCGCGGCAACGGCCGTGACCAGCACGGGTGTTCCCACCGACTGTTTGCTGAACCGCTCGGCCAGCGACCGCTGCCCGGCCTCCGCCTCCTCCAGGGCGTGCAGATACGCCTCGTACTCCTCGGCCGCGCTCGCCGCCATGCCGTCCAGCGCGGCCCGGCCGCGCGCCAGCAGTACCGCGGAGTCCGAGCGCCCACCCGAGCGGCGCACCTCTTCCTCCACGGCCCGCACCAACAGCCGCTCGGCTTCCGCCCGGTGGCCGTCCCGCATATGTCCCCCTACGAGAGCTTCGAATCCGCTTCGGTCGCGGGACAAGTGTCCTGCGTGACGCGCGTCGGCGCGAGGGAGCGAGGCGATCAACCGGGATCAACGGGGGCTGCGGCAGGATGGGCCCATGCCGAACCGACTGGCCCATGAGACGTCCCCCTACCTCCTCCAGCACGCCGACAACCCGGTCGACTGGTGGCCCTGGTCGGCCGAGGCGTTCGAGGAGGCGCGCCGCCGCAACGTGCCGGTACTGCTCAGCGTCGGGTACAGCAGCTGCCACTGGTGCCATGTGATGGCCCACGAGTCCTTCGAGGACGACGCCACCGCGGCCTACGTCAACGAGCACTACGTCGCGGTGAAGGTCGACCGCGAGGAGCGCCCCGACGTGGACGCCGTCTACATGGAGGCGGTGCAGGCGGCGACCGGGCAGGGCGGCTGGCCCATGACGGTCTTCCTGACCCCGGACGCCGAGCCCTTCTACTTCGGTACGTACTTCCCGCCCGAGTCCCGGCACGGCATGCCCTCCTTCGGACAGGTCCTGGAGGGCGTCTCGACCGCCTGGGCCGACCGCCGCGACGAGGTCGGCGAGGTCGCCGGGAACATCGTCCGCGATCTGGCCGGCCGCTCCTTGTCGTACGGCGGCCAGGGCGTGCCGGGAGAGGAGGACCTCGCGCAGGCGCTGCTCGGGCTGACCAGGGAGTACGACGCCCAGCGCGGCGGCTTCGGGGGCGCCCCCAAGTTCCCGCCGTCGATGACGGTGGAGTTCCTGCTGCGCCACTACGCCCGCACGGGCTCCGAGGGCGCGCTCCAGATGGCCGCCGACACCTGCGAGGCGATGGCCCGCGGCGGCATCTACGACCAGCTCGGCGGCGGCTTCGCCCGCTACTCGGTCGACCGCGAATGGGTCGTCCCCCACTTCGAGAAGATGCTGTACGACAACGCCCTGCTGTGCCGCGTCTACGCCCACCTCTGGCGGGCCACCGGCAGCGATCTGGCCCGCCGGGTCGCCCTGGAGACCGCCGACTTCATGGTCCGCGAACTGCGCACCGCCGAGGGCGGCTTCGCCTCCGCCCTGGACGCGGACAGTGAGGACGCGAGCGGCAAGCACGTCGAGGGGGCGTACTACGTGTGGACCCCGGCGCAGCTCGCCGAGGTCCTCGGCGAGGAGGACGCCCGGTACGCCGCCCCGTACTTCGGGGTGACCGAGGAGGGCACCTTCGAGGAGGGCGCGTCGGTCCTCCAGCTGCCGCAGGACGCGGGCGTCGCGGACGCCGAACGGATCGCTTCGATCAAGGCGCGGCTGGTGGCCTCCCGTGACCGGCGCCCACGCCCCGGTCGCGACGACAAGATCGTCGCCGCCTGGAACGGCCTCGCCATCGCAGCGCTCGCCGAGACCGGCGCCTACTTCGACCGCCCCGACCTGGTCGAGCGGGCGACGGAGGCCGCCGATCTGCTCGTACGGCTCCACATGGACGCCGGCGCGCGCCTCGCCCGTACCTCGAAGGACGGCACGGTGGGCGCGAACGCCGGAGTGCTGGAGGACTACGCCGATGTCGCCGAGGGTTTCCTCGCGCTGGCCGAGGTCACGGGCGAAGGCGTCTGGCTGGAGTTCGCCGGCTTCCTGACGGACATCGTCCTGGACCAGTTCGTCGCCGAGGGTGGGGCGCTGTACGACACCGCGCACGACGCCGAGACGCTGATCCGCCGCCCCCAGGACCCCACCGACAGCGCCGCCCCCTCCGGGTGGACGGCGGCCGCCGGCGCGCTCCTCTCGTACGCCGCGCACACCGGGTCCGAGGCCCACCGCGCCGCCGCCGAGGGAGCGCTCGGCGTGGTCAAGGCGCTGGGTCCGCGCGCGCCCCGTTTCATCGGCTGGGGGCTCGCCGTGGCCGAGGCGCTGCTCGACGGTCCGCGCGAGATCGCGGTGGTCGGCGCGCCGGGAGACGCGTCCGCGCGGGAGCTGCACCGCACGGCGCTGCTCGGCACCGCGCCGGGCGCGGTCGTCGCCTTCGGCGAGCCGGACGGCGAGGAGTTCCCGCTGCTGAGGGACCGTCCGCTGGTGGAAGGGGCGCCGGCCGCGTACGTCTGCCGCCACTTCACCTGCGACGCGCCGACGACCGACCCCGCCGTCCTGGCGCGACAGCTCTCCGTTCCTCTTTCCTGAATACGGCGCCGCCGTATGAAGTAATTAAAGGAAGTCAATAGAGTGAATGGGCTCGGTCCTGCGTCGGCAGGTTTCCTTTTTCTGGCATGGTCGTTGGGAAATGTGCAGCGGAGGCGCGGGCCGAAACGGCCCGAGGTTCACGAAAGCCGTGAAACTTCTTCCGCCGCGGAAAGGAACCAGCCGAAATGCTGTGTAAGAAGGCTGCGGTCGCCGTTGCAGGACTCGTCATGGCCCTTGGTGGCGCCGCCCCCGCCATGGCGGACTCGGGTGCCTTCGGTGTGTCCAGCGGAAACGATGGCATCCTGTCGGGGAACGTCGTTCAGGTGCCGATCCACGCGCCGATCTGCGTCAGCGGCAACTCCATCAACATCATCGGGCTGCTGAACCCGGCCATCGGGAACCGCTGCAAGATCAAGGACTGACGCCACCGCGCCCCCAGGGACGCAACGCACGGGGCCGGCCCCGGAACAGCATCGCTGTTCCGGGGCCGGCCTTTTCTGTGCCCCAAGTGGGTTACGAAATCCCCCAATGGGCTACGTCAAGCTCCGGCCGAGTTCCCGATCGGCTCATTAGGAATACTTTTGGGCCGTGTGATCAACGGATCTCGCCGTCCCGCGAAGGAGCTGACATGCGCTACCGACCTCGTAGATCAACACGTGTGTGGCTGGGGGTGTTCACCGCGGGTCTCCTCGCCTCCGCCCATGTGGCGCATTCTGCCGGGCACGCCGCCGCGCCGGCCGCGGCACGGGACCCCGCCCCGCCCCGGACCGGCGCGCTCGGCGCCTATCTCGACTACGGCCCACAGGGCGTCACACGCATGGCACAGCTGGAGAAATGGCTCGGCGGGACGGAACTCCGCGTCGGTCACACCTACCTGCCCGGTGATGTGTGGTCCAACATCGAGGGCGCCCCGCGTTTCCTCGAGAGCTGGGCGCAGTGGCGCAACGCGCGGGACGACCGTCTCTTCGTGCTGAACGTTCCGATGCTGGAACGCAACGAGGACCACCTGCCGGACTCCGAGGTGCGCCGGCAGCTGCGGCGCGGCGCCCGGGGCGAGTTCGACGGCCACTTCAGGACGCTGGCCGAACGGCTCGTCGGTCTGAAGGCGGCCGACACCGTCATCGTCCTCGGCTGGGAAATGAACGGAATCACGTACAGCCATCGCTGCGCTCCTGACCCGGAGGCGTGGAAGCAGTACTGGAACCGCATCGTCACTGCCATGCGCGCCGTGCCCGGGCAGAATTTCCGCTTCGACTTCACGCCGAGCCGGGGAAGGGACGCCGTCCCGTGGACGGAGTGTTATCCGGGCGACGGCGTCGTCGACATCGTCGGAATGGACTCCTACGACCAGCCGACCGGAATGCCTTTCGACGGACATGTGAGCGAGCCTTATGGGCTGCGCAAGCACGTGGATTTCGCGAAGGAGCACGGAAAGGAGATCTCGTACCCGGAGTGGGGGCTCTTCCGGAACGGTGACAATCCGGAGTACATGCGGCGCATGCTCGAATGGATGGACGAGCACAAGCCGCTCTATCACACGATCACCGACTACTGCCCGCACGGTGTCTGGCAGTGCGAGGAGAACCCCAAGTCCTCCAAGGTGTTCCGTGCGCTGCTCTTCGGCCGCAAGCCGCTGCCGGTCCCGAGCGTTCCGGTCCCGACCGTTCCCGTCCCGACGGTCCCGGTGCCCGAGCCCAAGCCGGAACCCACGCCTGAGCCGACGACTCCGCCGGAGCCGGAGGCGACGCCCACTCCCTCGCCCACGCCGACGCCCGAGCCCAGGCCGACGGGCACCGATGAGTGCGTGCCCGTCGACCTCGGTCCCTGGGTCGAGCAGTGGATCGGTGGAAAGGTCTGCATGCGTGTCGACTGGTGGAAGCAGGGGCGCTCCTGACCCCGGCACGCGTCCGCGACGGCGGAGGAGGAGCTACTTTCCTCCTCCTCCGCCGCGCAGCCTCCGTACCCAGGCCCGGTCCCGGAGCAGGTCCGCCGCCCAGCGCCGGACCTGCGCGAACGCCGCCCGCACCACCAGGACCGGGCCGAGACGGGCCCGGGCGAGCAGCAGCCGCCGGTTGCCCACCGCCTCGGGACGCCAGTGCTGTTTGTACGGCTCGCTGCCGCGCAACAGGCTCAGCGTGGCGCGCCCGTCCGCGCAGGTCTCCCGCACCCCGTTGCGCAGCAGCATCGTCGCCACGTCCGCCTTCCGGGCGCGGAGCACCGGATCGGCGCCGTACAGGTAGCCTCCCGCCAGCCGCGGTGACATGAGGGTGAGGTCCGCGGCGACCACCTCGCCGGCCATCCGGAACTCCGTGACCCTCGCGTGCCCGGACTCCACCATCGGCCGTACGGCCCTGGTCAGATGCTCGGCGAACCGTTCGCTGGTGTGCTCCGCCGTCACGGCCCGCCCCTGCCACTGCAGCCGGTGGAGGTCGAGGAGGCGGGTGAGCGCGGCGGGGACGTCCGGGCCCGGTACGACGCGCCCGTCGATGCCGAGCGCGTCGAGCTTGCGCAGCTTGGCCCGGGCCCGCTGGGCCTTCTGCGACGGAAGCCGTGCCAGGAGCGCGTCCATCGGAACGGCGGGCAGTTCCAGACAGACCGAGTCCGCGAGACGCCACCGGGGGCCGCGCCAATGGGCGTGGACCCGCTCGGCCGAGGCCCCCGGCCGTACCTCCCGCAGATCGATGACGGCGTTCCGGGCGACGTCCGCGAGCGCCTCGGCGAGCACGGGCGCCGCGTCGGGACACCGGTCGTCGAGCAGCACATCGGTGAAGTCGGAGATGGTGCCGCCCAGTTGGGTCAGAACGGGCAGCGGGCCCGGGGCCCGCATCAGCGGCGCGGCCGCGATCAGGTCCCCGTCGCGGCGGACCAGGACGACCCGCAGCGCGCCGGGCCTCCCGTACGACAGCCACCACGAGTACAGCCAGGCATGGCTCTGGAACGGCGTGGCCGTCGCGCACCTGCCGCAGAGCCGGGTCCACTCGTCGGCCAGCCGGCCGAACTCGGCGCCGTCCCGGCAGACGGTCACCCCACGGTCGTGCCCCACCCTCACACCGCCTCCGGCTGAGGGGCTGCGGCCGGGACGTCCCGCTGCTCCGCCGGGCCCGGAACCGTCGCGCGCACCTCCGGCGTCTCCCGGTCCCGCCTGCCCCGGGGGCGGACGAGCAGGGCGAAGCCGCCGAGCAGCCCGCCCGCGCAGCCGCCGACCAGCGCCGAGAGCGGCGCGGACGGCGACACCGGGCGGGTGGGCACGGCGGCGCGGGAGAACTGCAGCACCTTGACCCCCGTACTGGGCTGCACATGGGCGCTGTTGACGACCAGCGCCCGGGCCACGCCGTCGGCCATGGCGACGGCGGTGGAGGGGCGCGACGACCGGGCGGTGAGGGAGATCATCGGGGCGTCGGGGGAGGTGGCGGCCTGCACACCGGCGCGCAGGGTGGCGGCCGAGACCCCGGCCCACACCTGCGCGTCACCGGTGACGGCGATGTCCGTGGCCACGCGGCCGTACGCGGTGGCGAAGCCGAGCGCGGCGGCGGGGTCGGACTTCTCGGCGGGCACGACGACCACGTAGCTCGTCGCCGCGTACTCGGGCGTCTTGAGCAGCCCGTACCCGCCGCCGGCGACCACGCCGAGCAGGACCGATCCCGGCAGGACCCACCATCGGCGCGGGCGCCAGGTCCTGACGGTGGACAGCAGCTGGTTCATGAGCAACTCACCTCGGGATAAGGGGGTGCGCCGTGGACGGCGTTCTCGTACAGGGACATCAACTGCTGTGCGCTGCGGGCGATGTCGTAGCGGTGCGCGGCCGCGGGCTGGGGCAGCCGGGCGAGCCCGGCGCGGCGGATGCCTCGCAGGGCGGAGATCAGTTCGGGGACGGACTCGTTGATCCGGCGTGCGCCCGGGGCGGCGTCCGGCGGGAGGTCGTCGATGGCCGGGCAGGCGACGTACAGCACCGGCAGCCCGGCGGCCAGGGCCTCGACGACCGCCAGGCCGAACGCCTCGTCGGGGGAGGTGGAGACGAAGACGTCCATCGCCGCGAGCAGCGACGGCAGGTCGGGGGAGTCCGTGGCGCCCCCGGCGGGCGGGGGGTCCTCGCAGGCGCCGGTGAGACGGACCCGGTCCGCGGCCCGGCACTCCTGCGCCACCTTCAGCAGGGGCAGGCGCTGGTCACCCTCGCCGACCAGCAGCAGCCGGGCATCGGGCAGTGACGCCACCGCCCGCACCAACCGGTCGAAGCGCTTGCCGGCCGCGAGCCGGCCCACCCCGCCGACGACGAAGGCGTCCTCCGGCAGACCGAGCCGCCGCCGCGTCGCGCGCCGGGCCGCCGCGTCGAAGGCGAAGCGGCGGACCTCGATGCCGTTGGGCACGACATGGATACGTGAGGGCCGCACGCCCCACTCCTCCAGTCGCCTCGCCACGGACGGGGAGACGGCGACCGTCGAGGTCCCCAGACGCTCCCCGGTCAGATAGAGCGCGCGGGCGCCCGCGGTGAGCGGCCGGCCCTCGATCTGCGCCTCGCCGAGGGAGTGTTCGGTGGCGATGACCGTACGGACACCGGCGAGGCGGGCTGCGATCCGGCCGTAGAGGCAGGCCCGGTAGAGGTGGGTGTGAACCACGTCGAACCCGCCGTCCCTGATGAGGCGGACGAGCCTCGGCAGCACCCCCAGGTCCCGGTTGCCCGTCATGCCCAGATGGGTGACGGACACGCCGTCCGCCTCGATGCCCCGGGCGACCGGGCCGGGGTTGGTCAGGGTGACGACACTGCTTCGCGTCGGCAAGTGCCGCAGCAGGAGTCGCAGTTGCTGCTCGGCGCCACCGATGCCGAGGCCGGTGATGACATGCAGGGCCTTCATGGGCCGACCCGGGCGCGGCGGGGCCTCGGAAGGTCCACGGGATGTCTGCGGCGCAGGGCGTGCAGCCCCCGCTTGGCATGCAGCCGCCAGGAGGTGTCCTGCTCGCCGATGTGGACGCGCGGGAGCGCGAACACCCCGGTGAGCGACTTCGGGTTGATCGCGCAGGCATAGCGGTATCCCGCGTCGCGGACGGCGTTCATGGCCCGCGCGTCGACATCGCCGTACGGATAGCAGAAGCCCTCCGGCGCGGTACCGGTGATCTCGTGGATCAGGTCCCTGCTCTGCTCGATCTCCCGCTTCAGACCCAGGTCGTCCAGACCGGGGAGAGAGGTGTGCAGCAGGCCGTGCGAGGCGACCTCCATCCCGGCGGCCGCGGCGGCGCGCATCCCCTCCTGGGTCAACAGCTGCTTGCGCGGACCGCGTTCGTCCCAAGCGTTCACCTCGCCGAGCCGGCCGGGCAGCACGAAGACGGTGGCCGTGAACCCGTGCCGGCGCAGCAGCGGAACGGCGCTGCCGAGGAAGTCGGCGTACCCGTCGTCGAAGGTCAGCCCGACCAGGTTGTCGGCCCTGCCCCGGGCGGTGGCGTCCAGCAACTCCCGCACGGCGACGCCGCGCAGCCCCCGGTCGCTCAGCCAGTGCAGCTGCCGGGCGAACGTGACCGGCGAGACGGTCACCTGGTACGGGTCATCCGAGGGGTCGGCGATCGAGTGGTACATCGCCACCCACAGGGGCGGCCTCGGCAGCAGGCGCCGGGTCCCGCTCCGGGAGCGGGCGGGCGCCGTGGCGGCGGATGTGGCGGACATGCGGGAGCCTCCGTGCGGCGGAGCGGATCAGGGACGGGACCTCCGGCACCCGGAAGACCCGGGCGAGGAGCGGAAACACGACGGTGACGACCAGACAGACGGTGCCCACGGCGAGCAGCGGCGCCTCGACGCGCGCCGCGCAGAACCAGGCCGCGGCGCAGGCCCCGGCGGCTGCCGCGGCGAGCCTGGCGAGGCCGGCGCACACCCGTCCGGTCCGCAACGCGATGCCCTGCCTCGGCACGCCGTACAGCAGCAGCGCGGCGGTCAGGGTGATGCCGAGGGCGTTCGCGGCGGCGATCCCGGGCGCTCCCCACAGACGTACCCCGGCCACCCCGGCGAGCGCCGTCGCGGCCAGACCGGTCAGCATGGCGGCGGCGGGGAACCACAAGGGGCGCGCGGCGGAGAAGTAGCAGCGTACGAGCGCGCCGACCAGGGTCTGTCCGAGCAGGCCGAGCGCGTAGAGGCGCATGACGGCGGCGGTGGCCGCCGTGTCCGCGCTGTCGAACGCGCCCCGCTGGAACAGCACGGCGACGATCTGCGGCGCACCCGCGATCACCACCGCCGCGCCCGTCAGGACGACCACACCGGCCAGCAGCAGGTCGCGCTCGACCCGGCGGCGGGCCAGGGCGGTGTCGCCGGCCGCCGCGGCGCGGGCCACCACAGGGAACGAGACCGTGCACAGCATCAGAGAGAGGACCATCGGCACCTGCGCGACCTTCTGCGCGTAGTTCAGGTGCGAGATCGCCCCGGCGGCCAGCGGGGCGGCGAGGAAGCGCTCCACGAGCACCTGGGCCTGCCGGCTCACGGCGAAGACGATGACCGGCGCGACGAGGCCGAGCACGATCAGCCGCCCCTGGCGGCGGCCCGCCGCCTTCCGGAAGGCCGCGCCCCGCATCCTCAACGCTCCGAGCAGGGAAGGAATCTGGATCAGCAGCATCAGCAGGCCGCCGAAGGCGACTCCGGCCGCCGCCGCCCGCACGCCCCACTGCCGGCACATCAGCACGACCGTGGTGATGATCGCGGCGTTGTACGCGGTGTAGATGGCGGCCGGGCCCAGGAACCGGCCGTGCGCGCGAAGCGCCGCGCTGCAGTACCCGGCCAGCGCGAAACTGAGCACACAGGTCGCCGTCAGCCGGGTGCAGTCGACGGCGAGCCCCGGCTCCGCGAGACCCGGGGCCAGCGCGCCCACCACCCACGGCGCCCCCGCCACCACCAGCGCGGCGACCGCCCCCAGCCACAGCGTGATCCGGGGGAGGGTCGAACGCACCAACGCGTGGACCGGATCGAGTGGTTGGTTCTCGGCGCGGCGCGCCAGCGCCCGGCTGAACGCGGGCACCAGGATCAGCGCCATCGCGTCCTCGATCAGCAGCGTCGACGCGAACTCGGGGACCGTCCAGGCGACCAGGAACGCGTCCGTGTCGGGCCCGGCCCCGAAGTAGTGCGCCAGGATCTGGTCCCGTACGAGACCCAGCAGCGCCCCCGCGGCGGTCAGCGCGGCCGTGACCATCGCCGCCCGGGCGAGGAACGCGTTCGACGGGGACCATCCGCGGCGGCGCCCGCCCCGCCCGGCGGTGACCACCGCCGGGCGTGGCGCCGACTCCCGTACGTCAGGCACTGTCCGCCCCCGCCGTCCGCTCGCCGCCCGAGGCCAGCGCCCACCAGGCGCAGAGCCCCAGCACGACCGCTGTGAGAACCGTCGAGGGACCGCCGATGTCCGCGTACGCGAAGTCCACCAGCTGCCACACCAGTAGTCCCACCGCGACCAGGGCGCAGTCGGCGCCGTGCCCGGCGCGGCGCGCGGCCGGAAGCCGCCGCAGTGCCCCGACCAGGAGCGCCGCCCAACTGCCCACCAGGAGCGCCGCCCCCACCAGGCCCTGCTCGCTGAGCACCAGCAGATACATGTTGTGCGGGGAGAGCAGCTCCTGGCGCTCGAAGGCCCGGCCCGCTCCCGCGGTGTCGCTGCCCGAGGAGAGTGCCAGCGAGGCGTGGCTGTCGCGGTACTGGGGGAAGCCCTTCAGCCCGACACCGGTGACGGGTTCCGCCCGCCACATCGCCCCGGCCGCCGCCCACATCGTGTACCGGTCGGTCACCGACCGGTCGGGCGCCTCGGTGACCTGCGTGATGCTGGCCGCTCGCTCCTTCACCAGCTGCGAGCCGATCCCGAGGCCGCCGACCAGCACCACGGCGAGGGCCCCGGCGGCGAGGGCGACCCGCACGGCCCGGCGCGCCCCCGAGAGCGCCAACTGCACCGCGCACGCCAGAACCGTCGCGATCCACGAACCGCGGCTGAACGACAGCACGAGCGGGACGAGCAGCAGCCCCGCGCACACCAGGGCGGGCACCCGGGAGGGCCCCGACGCGCCCAGCCCGACACCGACCGCGATGACGATCCCGAACGCGACCACCGTCGCCATACCCATCACATCGGTGGGCCCGAAGGTCCCCACCGCGCGGATGTCCTCACCCATGTACGAGGCGCCCGTCCCGGTCAGGTACTGCGCCACCCCGACCGCGCCCTGGACCAGGGCCAGCGCGACCAGGAACCAGGCAATCACGGCGAAGTCCCGCCGACCGCGGACGGTCAGCACGACGGCGGCCGGGACGAGGACGAAGACCTGGACGTAGCGGGCGACCCCAGGAAGGCTGGCCGCCGGATCGTGCGACGTGACCGCCGCGAGACAGATCCCGAGCACCGGAAGGGCCAGCACCACCGCCGCCGCGCGGGACAGCGGCCGTGCCCGCTCCCGCAGGACCCTGACCAGGCACACCAGGACCAGGGCCCCCGAAGCCGCGTCCGCGACCGTTCCCGTGCCGGACGAACCGTCACCGGCCGGCACGGTCAGCAGCGCGACGACCGCCAGGACCGGCAGCAGTGGCCCCACCGCACGGACCCGCTCCCACCGGAGCGCGCCGCGCGCCGGTACCGCGCAGATTCCCCCCGCCATCCTCAGCTCCCCGCCGGTCGGACCAAGGAGGCGGCGGTCCGCAGCAGAATGCACACGTCCTGCCAGAGTGACCAGTGGTCGATGTAGTGGTTGTCGAAGCGGCAGCGGTCCTCGATCGAGGTGTCTCCGCGCAGCCCATGGACCTGTGCCAGCCCGGTCAGCCCGACCGGCATCCGGTGACGGGCCGCGTAACCCGCGTGCAGACGGCTGAACTTGGCGACGAAGAAGGGCCGTTCGGGCCGGGGGCCGACCAGGCTCATGTCGCCGCGCAGCACGTTCCACAGCTGCGGCAGCTCGTCGAGCGAGCTGCGCCGCAGGAACCCGCCGACCGCGCTCATCCGCTCGTCGCCGGCGACGCTCCACCGCGTCGCCGACTCCCTCTCGTCGGCCGGGCGCAGCGTGCGGAACTTCAGCAGCGTGAACAACCGCCCGTGCTGGCCGACCCGTTCCTGGCGGAACAGCACACCGGGACCGTCCGAGAGCCGGACCGCCACCGCGCACAGCAGCAGCACGGGGGCGGCGCAGGCCAGCATGAACGCCGCGGCGGCGATGTCGAGCAGCCGCTTGGCCGTGTGGCCGCGGCGGACGCGCGGCGGGTCGACGCGACGGCACTCGTACCCCCACAGGTGCGCGCTCATCGACGTGCCGCCCGCGGCGTCGCCCGCCCGCCACGTGGTGCAGCCGTAGTGCTGGAAGAGGGTCATGAGGCCGCTGTCGTCCGTGAGGAACACCGCGTCGCGCACGGTGTTCTGGATGACGGCGCGGTGGATCTCCTCCATGGAGGTCAGCACCGGCAGCGCCGGGACGTCCGCACCGGACGAGGGCGGCCCCTCGTGCCGCGGGCCGACGACACCGACCGGCCGGATGCCGTACTCGGGGTGCTGGGCGAGCGCGGTGGCCAGCCGCTGCGCCGTGGCCTGCGCGCCGATCACCAGTGCCGAGCGCGGATGCTCCCGCGCGGCGTGGCGCCGGCGGGCGTGCAGGGCGGCGCGGCACAGGCACACGACGGCGAGATGGATGCCGTACGCGCTCGCCAGCGTGAGGAGCCCGATCGCGTCGCCGGGCGCGTACGAGGCGAGGAGCGCGGCGGCCATGCACCAGGCCGCGGCGGCCCGGGCGGCGACCGCGGGCAGCTCGTCCAGGACGGACATGACGACGCCCGGCCGGTAGAGGCCCGCGGAAGCGTTCAACGCGAGGAGACAGAGCGTGAGTTGGGCGAGGAGCCAGACATCGCGCTGCGGTACGGACAGGGGCGCGGCCGCCGCGAGTACCGCGACGCAGTCCGCCGCCACCAGCGGAAGGGCGAGGGGCCGCGCGGGCGCGGTCCGGCGCGGCGGCAGGGCCAGCCGGTCGGACGCGCTGCGCTGCGGCGCCACGGAGGTGAGGCCGGGGGCGTGCTCCGTTGTCGGCACGGTCCCGGACGAGGGGGGAACACTGGTGCTTTCCGTTGTCACTGGGAAATCGGCTCTCTGAGCTCGGGGCACTGCGAGCCGGCCACCTCGCGGTAGACATCCGCGATGGCCGCGCCGGTGCGCCGCACGTCGAATCTGCTGAGTACGTGCTGGTGGGCCTCGCGGCCCAGGGAATACAGGAGCTCGGGCCGGCCGAGCAGACCGCCGAGGGCTGCCGCCAGCGCGGCCGGGTCCTCGGCCGGGACCAGGCAGCGCTCCTCGTGGCCCGGCGGCAGGCTCTCCCGCGCGCCGTCCACATCGGTCAGCACCACCGGCCGTCCGCCGGCCATCGCCTCCAGCGGAGCGAGCGCCATGCCCTCCCAGCGGGAGGGGAGGACGACCAGGTCCGCCGCGCGGTACCAGGGAGCGGTGTCCTCGACGGCTCCGGCGAAGACCACCGAGGCAGGAGCACGGGCCCGTAGCTGTTCGGCGTCGGGGCCGTCCCCGACCAGCACGAGCCGGGCGTCCGGCACCTCGGCCAGGACCGCCGGCCACGCCTTGAGGAGGACGTCCTGCCCCTTCTGCCGGCAGAGCCGCCCGACGCACACCACGGTCGGCGGCCGCGCCTCCTCGCCGACCGCGCCGTCCACGGCGCGGTCCCCGGCGTTCGCGGCGAACCGCTCGATGTCGACACCGTTGTGCACGACCGACCACGACGCCCTGATCCCGGCCTTCTCGCCGGTCCGGCGCTCCGCGTCACTGACGCAGACGACCCGGTCGGTCCACCGCGCGGCCCACCGCTCCCAGCGCCTGGCCAGCGTGGCCGTCGTACCGTCGACGGCCTCGAACGACCAGGCGTGCGGCTGGTACACCGTGGGCGTCCGGCCGCGTACGGCCATCCGGGCGGCGAGCCCGGCCTTCGCGCTGTGCGCGTGGACCACATCGGGTCGGACGAGTCCGACCAGCTCGGTGACCCTGCGGCACTCCCGGACGAGCCGGGGCCCCGGGTCGCGCAGGGCGCGCCACGCGTGGGCCTCGCCGCCGTGCTCCCGCACGGCCTCGTCGAGCGGGGTACCGGGAGGGCAGGCCACCGCCACCCGCATCCCGTCCGCGACCTGCGCGCGCACCAGATCCGCGACCACCCGGGCCACTCCACCGTCACCCGGTTGCACCACATGGAGGACGGTGAAATCCGGAACAATTGTCTCTGCCTGGGGCCCCACGTCAGTTCCGTGAGTCCGCCTGGAGGAAGAGAGCACCGAGCCAGACGGTGTCCTTCCGGGTGGTAAGGCCGACACTGACCCGGTCGGCCCCATGACGCAGCGCACCCCGCAGATCGAAGACATCGGAGTCGTACCCCAGAGTGTTCTTGTGCCCGGGGGTTCGCCCGATCGGGCCCCTTCCGAAATCGGTGATGCTGGAGTTCATCACGTCGTCCGGGGAATTGGCGGGGTCGCCGAGTACGGCGCTGCCCCGGCCCGTTTCGACGGTCAGGGAATCGCCTTCGGTTCCCTGGTCCCCGTCGTAGGCGACCATGCCGAGAAGGCCGGCCGCGTCCTTCGGAACGGCGAGGCCGCCCAGGCCGACCCGGAGCGGACCGGCGTCCGCGCCGACCGTGTCGAAACCGTCCCACAGCGCCAGATGGCGCAACGGCTCATCGCTCTTCTCATACGCGACGACCAGCGTCCAGCCGGCCCAGGCGCCGACCGGCGAGCGGCCCGTCGCGCCGTTGATCTGCGCCACCGTGTACTGCCCCGGGCCGCCGCCGCGGACCAGGCGGGTGACGTCCGCCGAGGCCTGGAAGGCGTCGGCGCCCTCCGCGACCCGATGGCCGACCGTGCTGTCCGCGAGGACTTCCCGGTACGACCCGCCCGGCTCGGCGATCAGTACGCGGCCGTTGTTCTCGGCGGGCCTGTGGTCACCGGCGAGGAGGTTGCCGCCCCAGTAGAGCCGCGCGTAGCTCACCCGCGCGCCCCGGGGGATCCGTACCTCGGCGCGGCTCGAGTTGAAGGTGTTCGGGTCGTTGTCGACGTCCACGTGGACCAGGTCGAAGGCGTCGTTGGTCGCCGGGGCGGCACCCTGCCGCGCGGAGGTGCAGGGCACCGCTCCGCTGCCCAGCGTCTTGGTGGCGCGGCAGCTCAGGGCCGCGTTGGCGGCACGGACGATCCCGCCGTGCTGGAGCGCGTGGTACCGGAGAGCGAACGGCACGCGAGGGGCTTCCTTCGCCCGCGGCGCGGCGTCGGCGGGCAGTGCGGCGGACAGAGCCGCGCAGGACAACGCACACAAGAGACCGCGACGCACAGCAAGAACCACTGAATTGCGCATACAGGTTCTCCGCTTTGATGAGTGAGGCGTGGCAACACCCGTGAAGAGACGGGGGAGTGGGAGGAGTGTCAGCCGCTCGGTGGATGTCCGGTCGGATGGACCGGAAGCAAGGTTTGGGAACTTTATAACCCCAACACGGCGCGATACTAAGCATTAGATGCCCACTCAGGCTAACTTCCTTATCGCTTCGGACCGTTCTCCGTCGCGCGTGTTGCTCCATTCCCCGCCCATCACCCGTTCGGGAGAGCAACCGATGAATAAGTCATGCGTTCTTGATGGAGCCGGGCACATTCCCGCACCCGCCTCAAGAAATCAATCGATCGAGGAGTACCTCTCCATGTCCCGTATCGCGAAGGCTGCTGTCCTGTCCGCGACCGTTGCCGCCTCTGTCGTGGGTGCCTCCGGTGCGGCCCTCGCCGACGCCGGAGCCCACGGCGCGACCGTGGAGTCCGGTGGCCTCATCTCCGGCAACGTCGTCCAGGTCCCGGTGCACATCCCGATCTGCCTCAGCGGCAACACCGTCAACATCATCGGGCTGCTGAACCCGGCCATCGGGAACCGCTGCGCCATCAAGGGCTGAGGTCAGGGCCCAGCCGCGGCCCCCTCAGGACCGGCGCGCCGCCCCCACCGGGGTGCGGCGCGCCGGTCTTTTTCATGCCCCGCACCCGTTCGGCGGGGGGACGCGCAGCCGTGCCCGACCGGAGGAACGGCCGGGCGCCCCTGGTCAGGAGCCCCGTTTCACCCGATGAGCGCAATCACCCAGCGCGACGACCAGTTGCGGAGGGTTGCGCACCGTTTGATGGTGAAGACACGTTTCCGGCGCATCCCGAAAGGATCCTTGTATGCGTCTCCTGGCACCCAGCCGTGTCGCAGCAGCCGCGATATGTGTTGCCCTCACCATCGGCGCGGCAGGTCCCGCCTTCGCCGACGTCATCGATTCACCCCTCGCGGCGAGATCCCTGGCTGCTCAGGTGTCCGAGCCCGACAGGGCCTCGCTCCTCGCGAAGGTGGACTCCCTATCCGATCTCGGCGAGGCCGTGGATCCGGTGTCCGACCTCATGGAGCGTGCGCTGAAGGCCGAGAACGGCCGGATCCCGGCCGATGAGGCCCAGGACCTGGAGGAGGACATCGAGGAGGCGCTTGCGGAGGTCAGGCGCCACCTGCCCGCCACACCCGCCACTCCGCCCAAGGCGGCACCCGGCGCGGCACCCGAGGCCGCGCCCACGGATGTGGTGGACGACGCCCTGGCAGCACTCGAAAAGGCCCTCGACGCCCTGCTCGACGGGGTGCTGAAGGGCGACCCGCTCGGAGTGGTGGACCTCGTGAAGGGCACGCTCGACTCGCTGCTCGACCTCGTCACCGGGGTCGTCGACGGCATCCTGCCCGGGTCGGCCCCGGCCGCCCCGGCGACCCCCTCGGTCACACCGCCGACCACCTAGATCGGGACCCCCGCGGCCGTGCCGGCTCACCCACTCCGGGCCGGCACGGCCGCGCGTGTTGAATTTGATCGGCAAATACGACTGCCTCTCATCATTCGGGTGCAGTGCCCAGAAATCCTTCCTCCCGGAGTTTCCGTCACGCGCAGGGATCGTTACAGAAGGCAGAAGGACGTACAGAAGTCTCCAATAGGCCTGTGCGGTAAGTGACTTGCTTCCGTGAGGGAGCATGAGGGAAGGACTCGCTCAATGAAGCCCATGAAGGTTGCCGCGGTCGTCGCCGGTTCTGTGATGGCCATGGGGGTCGCCTCTCCGGCCTTCGCCGCCCCGGCCTCGCCGGTCAGCCTGAACGGTGCGCTCGACTCGGTGGGCGGCAAGTCGCTCAAGACCGACGCGCTGACCAGCACGGCCGACGGTTCCGCCGTCCAGTCGGTGACGAAGACCACGGACAAGCTGAACGCCACGACGAAGGCCGCCCAGCTGCTCGGCGGCGTTCCGCTGGGTCATTAGCCACCGGCCGCTCGAGCTACGGCTCCTGGGATGCCGCGCGTGTCGCAGACCAGTCATTTCTTCATGTCGGCCTCCGCCCTTTCGAGGGTGGGGGCCGACATGTTTTCGAGCACTCGCGTTGCTGCACATGGGGGAATTTGGCGACTTAACCAGCGGCATGCTCGTTGTAAAGCACAGCAAGGACAGCCTCGTCGAAAAGCTCTTGAAGGGCGTACGCAGTAATGAACCTGCGATCTCAAGCCGGTCTGGGAATTATCGTCTCGTGTCTCGCCTCGGCGGCCATGGCCTCTCCCGCGGCCGCCGCCCAGGTACCGGTCAACCTCCCGTTGGAGGGACTGGAGGCGGCTTCCCCCGCGCTGGACGCTCCCACCGTGCGCAGCGGTGTGCCGCTGCTGTCGCCGGGGGCGCCCACCGGATTCCAGGAGGGGGTGGGCGCCGGTGTCGCGGGCGCCGCGCTTCCGCAGATCCCGTTCGCGAGTGAGCTCCCCCAGACCGTGGTCGACGCTCCGCTGCCGCGCATGGTCAAGGAGATCAACCCGGGCCGGGCACTGTTCAGCTCGCCGAGCTCCGACCTGCACACGTCGACCCCGGGCGCCAGGTTCGCCGCGCCGCTCACCGCCCCCCAGGCGGAGCGCGGCGGAATGCCGGACCTGGCGCTTCCGAAGTCCTCGGTCCTCACGCCCGAGCTGGCCGGAAACCTGAATTCCAACCTGGGCCTGCAGGCGCCGGAGGTCTGATCCGCGTTCCGAGCACAGCCGTCGAGGAAGAGTGAAGACACGGTTCTTCCCCGTCCCCCGAACGGTCGTTGCTCGTTACACAGAAGGCTTGTCGCATGGCCTCGGCCCGCGAGTCCGCCGGCCCACCGCCGTTTCCAGCGGCGGCCGCTCATCGGACTTGCGGGCCATCATTTCTGCGCCGCCGAGGAATGTCCCCCGCAAGGCCGTTACCGGTTCCCCCCGGGCCGCGTTGAAGAAACATGATGACCGCGAAATTGTGGTCACCTTTCCACGTCCAAGGAGTATTGATGTCTCGTATCGCGAAGGCGGCCGCAGTTCTCGCCGGCACGGGTGCCGTTGCCCTCAGCGGAGCCGGCCTGGCCGTCGCCGACTCCGGAGCTCAGGCTGCGACCGTGGAGTCGGGCGGTCTCGTCTCGGGCAACGTCGTTCAGGTCCCGATCCACATCCCGCTCTGCGTCAGCGGTAACACCGTGAACATCATCGCGCTCCTGAACCCGGCCATCGGTAACCAGTGCGTGATCAGCGACGGTGGCCACGACGGTGGCTACGGCAGCTGATCCGCCTGCCACGCGCTGTGCACGGCCCCCCGGCCCATCGGCCGGGGGGCCTTCGCGCTATTCCGCGTACCGGTAGATACGGCTGTGGTCGAGGAGGGACGCCGGAGTGACGTTCCACGGAGGCATCGGCTCATGGCGCGCGACGACCCGGCCGTACTGCTCGGAGCCCGGCGCGGGAGGGGTCGCGGGCAGATAGCCGGACCTCGGGTGCCGGCGCTGCCACCGGGACCAGAGAAGGTCGACGAAGGAGTGGTGGAGCCAGAACACCGGGTCGTTGACCGAGGCGCCGCCCAGCATCATGCCGCCGATCCAGCGATGGACCCGGTTGTGGTTGCGCCAGCTCGCGTTCCCCCGGCCCCGCCCCCAGCCCTCGAGCCGGTTGCGGAACCCCGACGCGCTGGTGGAGTCCCAGGGCGCCACGTCGTAGACCGGGTCGTTGCTCGCCTGCCGCAGGTCGGCCGCTGTCGGGAGGGCGAGCGGGTCGCGCGGGCGGCCCAAGTCCCGGGTGAGGAAACGGACATCCGTCATCGAGTGGTTGATCGGCCATGTGCCGCGGGAGTACGCGAACGGCCCGGTCATCACCTGCAGATCACCGCGACGCCCGTTGCCGCCCATGAAGTCCTCGCTCCACAGGGACGCGGCGGGGGTGTTGTCACGGGTCCAGTCCCAGTACGGCACGGTGACCGAGGGATCGACCCGCCGCAGCGCCCGCTCGAAGTCCAGCAGGAACTTGCGGTGCCAGGGCAGGAACGTCGGGGCCATGTGGGCCGCGCGCAGCGAGTCGTCGCCGTCGGCGACGTAGAAGTCGATGTGGGTACGGACGAACTCGTCGTAGACGCCCGAACGTTTGAGCTCCAGGACGGCGGCGACGAACTTCTTCCGCTCCGCGCTGGTGAGATCGCGCTGGTTCTTACGCGTGTACGCCACGCGGGCTCCCTCCGGTCGGTACGCCGTGACGGGCGGCTGCGGGGCCCGGAAGCGCGGTCCCCAGCGCGTCCACGGCCGTGCGGGCGGCCGCCCGGGGCGTCGGGCAGGATGCGTAGTGGTCGACGGCGCTGAGGTAACTGCCGTCCGCTCGCCGCATCAGATGCAGCGGGCGGCCGTCGACCAGGACATGGACGGCGCCGTGATGCGGGACGGGTCCGCCCTGGATGCGGCGGCCCCGGTACGTCTCGTCGAAGGCGAGGGACGCGTCCGCCTCCCCTCCGGGGGCTCGCTTCCGCTCCGGACGGTGTGTGGTGGCGACATGGGCGAGCGCGCCGCCCGTGAAGGCGGCGGCGGCCAGGGTGAAGAGTGTGCGCAGTGCGGCCCGGCGCGAAAACATGAGCGACCTCCGTGTCGGTCGTGCCCGGCGTGTCGGCGAAGGGCGGCGAACGCCCTCTGGGCACAACGAGCCGATCCGCCGTTCGTAGCGGACGCACACGCGTTCTGGAGGGGGTGTGGACGCATTGCGGCACGGTGTCCGCCGATCGGATGAAGTCGGCGCGGGCGATCCCCTGTTGGGCCGTTAGCATCCGGACCCATGACCTCACTCACCGCAGGTTCGGCCGACACTCCCTTCGCGAAGGTCCCCGGCGCGAGGGGCGGCGGGCCCTCCCCGGGGGAGGACGGCCGGGCCGGGGACGGGCTCGTGGGTGCGAGCCGGGCGCTGGCGTGGCTGCTGGTGGTCACCGGCGCGGCCGGGCTGTTGGCTGCCTGGGTGATCACCATTGACAAGTTCAG